>VXXM01000066.1 GCA_009835395.1 Acidimicrobiia bacterium | reverse complement strand
ACCTCCACCCCGCCGCCGCCGATGTCCCGATCGGCGAGCAGGCAGACCACGTGTCCGTCGTGCAGGGCCCTCGTGAGCGCGCCGAGAGCCTCCGGTCCGGCGGGCACGATCTCCATGCCGATCCGGCGCCGGAACCTGCCCATCCACTCGAACAACTCGGGATGGTCGATCGGCTCGACGACCGCGGTCACCTTCATCCCCGGTCGCTGGGCCAACCAGACGCCCGCCCATTCCCAACTCCCGACGTGCGGCAGCACCAGGATGGTCCCCGGTCCGGCGCGCCTGGCGTCGGAGATGTGCTGGTAGTTCTCGAAAGTGAAGCCGGCCTCCACCTCGGCCGGGCCGGCGGCGGCGAGGCGGGCGCAGTCGACGTAGTAGCGCCCGTAGGCGACGAACGTCTCGCGCACGGCACGCTGTAGCTCGCCCTTCGAGGACTCCTCGCCGACCGTCCCGATCCGCCGCAGGTTGCGTTGGACGATCAGCCGCTGCTCGCCGCGCCGCAGCGCCAGGGTGCCGGCCAGCAGCCGTGTCCCGCCGTCGACCAGCCGGTCCGGCAGGTGCGGCAGGAACCGGGCGCCGAGCCGGTACTGCTCCAGCACCAGGCGCCGGCGAAGCCGCGCCCGCAGGTCCGAACCGCGCCGCACGCGCCCGCTCAGAACTGCCGCCAGATCTTGACGAAGCGCTGCACGACGGTGACCAGCGTGAGCCCCAGCAGCGCCCACAGCACGTACGGCAGCCAGGCCACCACGAGCAGCCCGAAGCACAGCACCACGAACCGCTCGGCCCGCTCGGCCAGCCCGCCGCGGGCGTCCAGCCCCAGCGACTCGGCCTTGGCGCGCAGGTACGAGACGAACTGCCCCGACGCCAGCACCGCCACCGGCAGCAGGGCCAAGACCCCGTCGTCGAGCAGGTGATAGGTGAGCGCGCCGAGGATCAGCGTGTCCGAGACCCGGTCGGAGACCGAGTCCAGGAACGCGCCGCGCGTGCTGACGGTGCCGGCGGCCTTGGCGACCGGGCCGTCCAGCAGGTCGCCCAGTCCGGCGAGGACGATGAAGGTGAACGCCAGCCCGAACCGGTCGATCACCACCATGGCGGCGGTGGCCGCCGAGGCCGCCACCCCGAACAGCGTGACATGGTCGGCGCGCACGCCGAGCCGCCAGAGCACCCTGCCGATCGGGACGACCACACGGTCGACCCCCACCCGCCAGCGTCCGTCGAACACGGTCCCGCTCAGATCCCTAGCCGTGACAACTGGGGAGGTTGTCCCCGGTTCGTGGGGGCGGGGCGCAGGAGCCTCCCTGCTCAAACAGAGAAACTGCGCGCGGAGACTCCTGCCCCCCGCCCCCAACCTCGACTCGACATGAGGCCAACCTCCCCGCGCCGCTAGTCCGGCGGCCCATGGATGTCGCTGTCGGTGAGGCTCGACCAGTCCTCGGGGTTGTCCTCGACGATGACGTCCAGCACCTTCGGCTCCACACCGTCCACGAGGACCAGTCCGCGCCGCAGGGGCCGGATCTCGTTCGAGAAGACCAGGATCCGCCAGGTGGGGCGCGAGAACCAGCCGCGCCAACCCATCTGTGCCGAGGCGTGGCCCACCGGGAAGCCCACCGCCCGCACCGCCTCCAGCAGGGCATCGGTCTCCTCGACGCGCAGCTCCCAGCCGGCCCGGAAGTGGTAGGCCCCCAGCACGCACAGCGCGATGCCCGCGGCCAGGAACCCGCCGTTGACGATGTTCGGATCGCTGCCGAGCGTCAGCGCCCAGGTGGCGATCGCCACGACGCCCAGGAACGCGTAGAGGGCGCCCGGCACGCGCCGGCGGCTGTTGTTGGGGAAGACGTACGGCCCGACGTAGCCGCTCACGTCAAGTTCGGGGGGCAACTCGTCGCCGGTGTCCTCGCCGGTGGGGACGGCGGCTGCCGGCGGCTGCTCGGCCTCGGTCCCGGTCTCGATCTCGGGGGGCATGTTCCGACGCTACCCGGCACCGCCGGGCCAGGCGCCCCGCAGCTTTCGCCAGGTGTCCTCCAGCGTCTCGGGCAGCACCCGCACCCCGCCCACGGTCGTCATGAAGTTGGTGTCGCCCGCCCAGCGGGGCAGGCAGTGGACGTGCAGGTGGCCGGGCACGCCGGCGCCGGCCGCCCGGCCCAGGTTGAGCCCCACGTTCACCCCGTCGGGATCGAAGGCGGCCTGCAGCGCCCGCACCGCGGCCCGCACCGCGGACCAGAGTTCGTCCCAGGTGGCGTCGTCGAGGTCGTCGGGTGAGGCGGCGGCGTTGTAGGGCACCACCAGCAGGTGCCCGGTCGTGTAGGGATAGGCGTTCAGCACGGCATAGGTGTGCTCGCCGCGCCACAGCACGAAGGTCTCGCTGTCGGGGAGGTCGCCCCGCCCGATCGCCTCGAAGGGCGAGGAGAACCCCGAGCCCTCCTCGTCCGCCTCCGCGCTCACCGCGGCCACGTAGTCGGCCCGCCACCCGGCCCAGAGCCGGCCCAACTCACTCATCGCCGCCAACCCGTGCGGAGCGGTCCGTCGGCACGGAGCGGTCCATCAGCGCGGCGCCGCCTCGGCCAGCATCCGGGCGGCCACGGTGGCCAGCGGGACGTCCCGCTCGGTCTCGGCGGCCCGCGGGTTCACGCCGACGGTGCCCGCCGCCACGTCGCTGGCGCCCACGACCAGCACGTAGGGAACCTTCTGGAGCTTGGCGGCACGCACCCGCCGCCCCAGCGGCTCGTCGCTGGCCATCACCTCGACGCGCAGCCCCGCGGCGCGCAACTCATCGGCCACCTCGGCGGCGTAGCCGGCGTGGTCGGCCGCCACCGGCAGCACACTCGCCTGCACCGGGGCCAGCCAGGTGGGGAACGCGCCCGCGTAGTGCTCGAGCAGGACCCCGAAGAAGCGTTCCAGCGAGCCGAACAGGGCGCGATGGATCATCAGCGGGCGGTGGCGCTGCCCGTCGGGTCCCGTGTAGTGCAGGTCGAACCGCTCCGGCAGGTTGAAGTCCACCTGCAGGGTGGAGAGCTGCCAGGCCCGGCCGATGGCGTCGGTCACGTCGACGTCGATCTTCGGCCCGTAGAAGGCGCCACCGCCGGGGTCGGTGACGTAGTCGAGTCCCGCCGATTCGAGGGCGGCGCGCAGTCCCTCGGTGGCCAGGTCCCACATCTCGACGGGGCCGACCGCCTTGGTCGCCGGGCGCGTCGAGAGCTTGGCCTGGAAGTCGTCGAAGCCGAAGGCCCGCAGCACCGACAGCACGAAGTCGAGCAGCGAGGCCAGTTCCGACGGCACCTGCTCGGCGGTGGCGAAGATGTGGCTGTCGTCCTGCGTGAAGCCCCGGGACCGCAGCAGGCCGTGCACCGCCCCCGACAGCTCGTAGCGGTAGACGGCGCCCAACTCGAACAGGCGCAGGGGCAGATCCCGGTAGGAGCGCTGGCCGGACCGGTAGATCATCACGTGGAACGGGCAGTTCATGGGCTTGGGGTAGTAGGCGGCCCCGTCCAGCTCCATCGGGGGGTACATGCTCTCGGCGTAGAAGTCCAGGTGGCCGCTGGTCTCCCAGAGGTTGGACTTGGCGAGGTGCGGGGTGTACACGAACTGGTAGCCGCCCTCGACGTGCCGGCGGCGGCTGTAGTCCTCCATGAGGTGCCGCACCAGCGCTCCCTTGGGATGCCACACGGCCAGGCCCGGGCCGAGCTCCTCGGGCCAGGACAGCAGGTCCAGCTCGCGGGCCAGGCGCCGGTGGTCGCGCCGGGCGGCCTCGGCGAGACGATGCAGGTGGGCCTTCAGGTCTGCGGCGCTGGCCCAGGCGGTGCCGTAGATGCGCTGCAGCATGGGACGGTCGCTGTCGCCGCGCCAGTAGGCGCCTGCCACCCGCTGCAGGGCGAAGTGGCCGAGGCGACCGGTGGAGGGCACGTGCGGACCCAGGCAGAGATCCACGAAGTCCTCGCCGTTGGCGTAGCAGCTCACGCTGCCGTCCCCGCCGGCCTCGCCGGCCAGATCGGCGTCGGCCTCGTCGCCGGCGCCGGCGCTGACGCGCTCGATGATCTCGCGCTTGTAGGGGTGGTCGGCGAAGACCTCCAGGGCCTCGGTGGCGTCGATGTCGCGGCGCACGAACGGCTGATCGGAGGCGATGATCTCCCGCATCCGCCCCTCGATCCGCTCCAGGTCCTCGTCATTGAAGGTGGCCCCGCCCGGCAGTTCGAAGTCGTAGTAGAAGCCGTCGGCCACCGGTGGCCCGATGGCGAAGGTCGCCCCCGGGTAGAGCCCCAGCACCGCCTGCGCCAGGACGTGCGCCGTGGAGTGCCGCAGCGTGTGCAGGCCCCGCTCGCTGCCGGCGGTCACGATCTCGGTGGTTGCGCCGTCGACCAGCGGCGCCGACAGATCCACCTCGGCGCCGTCGACGCTGGCGATCACGGCGTCTCGGGCGAGCCGCCGGCCGATCGAGGCGGCCAGATCGGCAGCGGTGGCACCCTCGGGAAGGTCGCGCGCCGAGCCGTCCGGCAGCAGCACACGAACCATGTCGGGAACGCTACCGGCGGGCGCCGCCCGGATCGCACGCGGCGCCATCGCCGGGCCGCTCCGGGCGGGGTGCCTCACCGGCGCGAAGGTCCACCCCCAGGAGCATTGCGGCGGCGGCTACGCCCTGGCCCCGGCCGACGGCGTCGTCGACTCGCGCCAGCGCAGCCGGCGTGTCGAGGTCGTCATCGAGGGCGGCGCGCACCTCGGCGAGCGGACCCTCACCGGTGGCGGCCCCCTGCCAGCGCTCCAGGCGCTCCGCGGCCTCGACCATCATGGCCGGACGCCACTCCCAGGAGTCCCGGTAGTGGTGCGCCAGCACGGCCAGCCGCACCGCGCGCGGGTCGTACTCCTTCAGCAGGTCGCTCACGAACACGAGGTTGCCGAGCGACTTGGACATCTTCTCGCCGTCCATGCGGACCATGGCCTGGTGCATCCAGTGGCGGGCGAACGGCTCCCCGGTCGCCGCCGTCGACTGTGCCCGCTCGCACTCGTGATGCGGGAAGATGAGGTCGGAGCCACCCCCGTGGAGATCGATGGTGGTGGCGAGTTCGCGCATCGCCAGCGTCGAGCACTCGATGTGCCAGCCCGGCCGTCCCGGCCCCCACAGCGACCCCCACTCCGGCTCATCGGCCGCCGACGGTTGCCAGAGCACGAAGTCCAGGGGGTCCCGCTTGGCGGGATCGTCGGGGTTCCCGCCCCGCTCGGCCGCCAGCACCAGCATCTCGGTGCGGTCCAGCTTGGAGAGCTCGCCGAAGCCCGGGAAGGTGGCCACCTCGAAGTAGACGGCCCCGCCGGCAACGTAGGCGTGGCCCCGGTCCAGCACCATGCCGATGAAGCCGCGGATGTCGGCGATGGCCGAGGTGGCGCGCGGCTCGCTCCAGCAGGCCAGCATGCCGAGCGCGGCCATGTCGGAATCGAAGCGGGCCACCTCCGCCGCCGCCAGGTCCAGGTAGTGCACACCCACCGAGCGGGCCTTGCGCAGGATGTCGTCGTCGACGTCGGTGACGTTGCGCACGCAGCGCGTCTCGTGGCCCCGGTCGCGCAGGCGCCGCTGCAGCACGTCGTAGGTGAGGTAGGTGGCGGCGTGGCCCAGATGGGTGGCGTCATAGGGGGTGATCCCGCACGTGTACATGGTGACGACCGGGCCCACCTCGAAGGGCACCACCTCGCCGGCGACGGTGTCGTAGATCTGCATGGGCGCCGCCGCAGGGTCCGCCGGCCGCTCCGGGGCCGGCGGCGAGGCCGTCACTCGTCGTTCAGACCCGTGAAGCGCAGCGCCACCCGGGTCTTGTAGCGACCGTTCAGCTGCAACAGTACGGCGGCGAACGCCTCGATCGGCGCCGCGTTGGACAGCTCGCCCGCATCCAGCGGGCGGAGGTCCGGGATCTGGGAGACGACGGCGGCGGTGGCGTCGGTGGCGTCGGGATGGTCCGAGCAGATCAGCACGTCGGAATCCACGTAGTGGTCGATCTCGCTGAGCTCCTTGGCGGGCACGTGGTGCAGCGCGGCCGCCACCTTGGCTCTCGGAATCGCCGCCTGGATGCTGGCCGCAACCGACCCCCGCGGCGGCACAAGCGGCTGGAACTCGTGCGCCACCCTCGCCAGGGCGTTGCACATCGAGACCACGACCTTGCCGTCGAGGTGGTCCTCCACGGACTGCACGGTGGCCGCGGCGGCGTCCCAGGGCGTCGCCAGCACGATGAAGTCGCAGTCGGCGGCCGTCTCGTTGTCGCCCGAGCCGATCGGCAGCTCCCTGTCGGGCCAAACGGCCACGAGCTTGTCACGGGCCTCCATGGCGCGGTACTTCGAGCGCGATCCCAGGACCACCTCGAACCCGACACTCGCCAGCCGGACGGCAAGGCCCTTGCCGGCCGGGCCCGTTCCGCCCAGAACACCGATGCGCATGGTGCCTAGGGTACCTTGAGGGCGATGGGCCTCTTGTCTCAGAAGCGATTGCTCGTGACCGGCGTGCTGACCGATGCCTCGCTGGCCTTCTCCGTGGCCCGACTGGCCACAGCCGAGGGGGCGGAGCTGATCCTGACCGGCGCCGGGCGTGGCCTGCGCCTCACCGAGCGCACCGCCCGCAAGCTGGATCCCACCCCCGAGGTGCTGGAACTCGACGTCACGCAGCCCGAACACGTCACCGCCGTGCGGGAGGCGCTGGCCGAGCGCTGGGGTGGTGTGGACGGCGCCCTGCACGCCATCGGTTTCGCCCCGCAGGTCTGCCTGGGCGGCGATTTCATGGCGGCCGGCTGGGAGGACGTGTCGGTCGCGCTCGAGGTCTCGGCGTACTCCCTGAAGGCGCTCGCCGACGCCGTGACTCCCCTGATGGATTCCGGCGGCTCGCTGGTGGCGCTGGATTTCGACGCCACGGTGGCCTGGCCCGTCTACGACTGGATGGGCGTCTCCAAGGCGGCGCTGGAGTCGGTGGCCCGCTACCTGGCCCGCGACCTGGGACCTCGGGGGATCAGGGTGAACCTGGTGGCGGCAGGTCCGGTCCGCACCATGGCGGCCCGCTCCATCCCCGGCTTCGCACAGTTCGAGGAGGCCTGGACGCAGCGCGCCCCGTTGGGCTGGGACGTGAACGACGCCGACCCGGTGGCCCGGGCCTGCGTGCTGCTGCTGTCGGACTGGCTGGGCGCCACCACCGGGGAGATCCTGCACGTGGACGGCGGCTACCACGCCATGGGAGCCTGAGCCGGGAGGATTGCCGCCGATCGTTGACGGGCCTTAGTGTTTCCGGGCGGAACGAGCGCTGGAGCAAGGAACCGAAGGGGGCGTCATGCAGCGACCGATCGAGGTGATGGGTGAGGGGCTGGGACACCCGGAAGGTCCCGACATGCTGCCGGACGGGCGCGTGGTGTTCGTGGAGACCTATACCAGCGACGTCAAGGTCTGGGAGGAGGGCAAGGGGATCTCCGTCTACGGCTACTGCGGGGGCGGCACCAACGCCTGCATCGTCGGCAGCGACGGGGACGTCTACGTCACCCAGAACGGGGGCACCGTCGGGGCGTGGAAGGCGCGCGACCAGGTCACCCCGTCGATCCAGAGGATCCGCCCCGACGGCACCGTCAGCTACGTGGCGACCGAGATCGACGGCGTGCCGCTCAACGCCCCCAACGACCTGGCCTTCGGGCCGAACGGCTCGCTCTACTTCACGGACTCCGGCGAGTGGGACCAGGTCAACAAGCCCGACCCGAGCCGCATCTTCGAGGTGTTCCCCGACGGCACGGGGCGGGTGCTGCAGGAGTTGGAGCCCGTCTACACCAACGGCTGCGCGGTGGATCCCGACGGCAGCGTCGTCTGGGTGGAGTCGTACACACTCGAGGTCCGCCGCCGGCGCCCCGACGGCACCATCGAGCACATCTGCACGCTCCCGGACGGCCACATCCCCGACGGCTTCAAACTCGACGCCGAGGGCAATTACTGGATCACGGGGTTCATGTCCGGCGTCATCGACGTCATTGCCCCCGACGGCACCTACCTGGACTATCTGGAGTGCCCCTACGTGCCGCTGAACTGCTGCTTCGACGGCACCGACATGTGGGTCACCGACTTCGGCGAGATCACCGAGGTCACCGCCGAGGCGCCCATGGTGGGCCGCCTGCTGCGCGTGCGGCTCGGCGTCGAGGGCATGCAACCCTTCCGAGGCGCCATCGCCTGAGCCGGAATCACGGGTGCACCTCCGTGTGCACAGCCGGTGGCTCGACATCGTTGAGCCGCCAGTTCAGGTAGTGGCCGAAGTCGGCGACCACGCGCTCGATGGGAACGAGCCGCCCCGGTGTGAAGTCACCGATAGAACCGCGCTGGCCCCGCTCGCAGATGGCCTTGTCCTCGTGCAGGAAGTCCGGCAGGGGATATGCGGCGTCGGTGACGGACTTGATGATCCGCCTGGCAATCGGGCCGCGAAGTCGAGCGGGAGGGGCAGACGCGAAGGCGCCGCCTGTGCGCACCGCACAGCAGTCGGTGCCCATGGGGTGGACCGACTGCCAAACGAGACTCCCCGGAGTGAGCACGCCGACGAACCCGGGCGGCAGGCTGATAAGCAGGTAGTCGTCGGTGCCCTTGGTCGTCCCACCCGTGGCCGTGGCCCTGGCTGAGCCGGCGATGTAGTAGGCGCCCTTGGTCGGCGTGTGAGGCTCGAGCGTCTTGGAGTGGACCTGGAACAGGTGGTAGCTCTCCATGGCGTTCACGATGGCGAGCTTCCAGTTGCAGTCCCACACCTCCGTCTCCTGATAGTCGGACCAGTGGTGCAATCCGTCGATCCCCCGTGAGGTCACGTGGGGCTCGACGGCTGAGAATCGTTCGGCGAGCGGCTCGACGTCGGGGTTCAGGGACACGAAGACCAGTCCGTGCCACGACTCGATCCGGTAGGAGGGCAGGCAATGCGCCGCCTTGTCGACGGCATCCTTCGGCGCGTACGGGACTGAGAGGAGCCGACCGGCGTCGTTGTAGGTCCAGGCGTGGTAGGGGCACTGGATTCGTTTGGCGTTGGCCGGCGCATCCACGAGCAGGGTGCCACGGTGGGCGCAAAGGTTCGACAGAGCCGCCAGCTCGCCCTGCTGGTTGCGCAGCAGGAGCACCGGCTGGTCGCCGATGACGACGGGTAGCTGGTCGCCGGGCGAGGCCAGGGCGTCGACAGTGGTGGCGAGCACCCAGTCACCTCGCCAGATGCCGCGCATCTCTGCAGCGAGGACGGCCGGGTCCCGGTAGACGGCGCTCGGCAGAGCGCGCTCAGGGTCGATGGTCAGGGTGTGGGAACTCATGACCGGGAGCCTAGAGATGCCACCGAGATCGACCGCTCCCTGCGGGAAGCACCGATCGCGGTTCGTATGCACAAACGCATGTGAGGATATGATAAAGGTATGCAGAAGCAGCGGGTCACGGTCACCGTGGACGAGGTCCTTCTTGACGCGGCCAGCGCTGCGGTGAACGAGGGACGCGCCCGATCGGTCAGCGAGTGGGTCGGCGAGGCCATGGCCCAGCGGCGCGACCGGGACACGAGACTCGCCGTGCTCGGCCGGCTCGTGGAGGAATACGAAGCCGAGCACGGCTTCATCACCGGCGACGAGATCGCGGAGCAGGCCCAGGAGGACCGCGACGCAGCCGGATCGCTTCGAGGCGCCGCTCGCCGCGCCGGATGACGTTGATCCTGGACTCGGGCGCGCTCATCGCGCTCGAAGGCGACGACCGCAGGATGTGGCGCCGTCTCAAGGGCGCCCTCCAGAGCGAGAGCCCACCGAGGACGCACGGGGGTGTGATCGCCCAGGTGTGGCGCGGCGGAACCGGCCGCCAGGCGCGGCTCGCAACGGCGCTGCAGGCCATCGAGGTGACGGCCCTCGACGCCGCTGTCGGGCGACGCGCCGGAGTCCTGCTTGCCCGCGCCGGCCTCACCGACGCGATCGACGCGGCACTGGTTGCCCTCACCGATCACGGCGACCGGATCATCACCTCGGATCCCGGCGACCTCGCCGTCCTCGCCGCCTCCACCGATCGACGCATCGACATCGTTCCCGTCTGAGACCGCCAGCGGCAACTGGTTGACCATCGCGAGCCAGCGGCAGCAGCCGCCTGCAATCAGCCGGGAAGTCGAAGAGCGCCGTCGTGTTCGACGACGAGGCCGTCACGCAGGAGCGACCCCAGGATGCGCCGCGCTCGCGGCGGGTCGTCTTCGAGGGCCATGAGGCGCGGCGCGGCCGAGGCCGGTTGCGGGCCGGATCGGAGTGCCTCCACGAGGCGTCCCCGGCCCTGGCGGTCGGAGCCCTCGAAGGGCGCCTGGAAGGCGCTGACGCCGGCCGAGCCGTCCGCGGGGTCGGCGCCCTCCCCTCGCCAGGCGCAGTGCTGCTGGACCGGGCACGGCGCGCAGGCCGGGGCGCGGCGGGTGCAGACGGTGGCCCCGAGGTCGAAGAGCGCCTGATTCCAGAGCCAGGCCTGCCCGGCGGGCACGAGGTGGTCGGCCGCCCGCTGTGCCTCGGCTCGGGTCAGCCGGCGCCCGCCGAGCCGTGCCAGCAGGCGTCCCACGTTGGTGTCCACGACACCGACGTCGCGCTCGAAGGCGAGGGCGAGCACGGCGCGGGCGGTGTACGGCCCGACGCCGGGCAGCGCCAGCAGCCCATCGAGATCGTCGGGGAAGCACCCACCGGCTGCGGTGATGCGGCGGGCGGCGGCGTGCAGGTGCAGCGCCCGGCGGTTGTAGCCCAGCCCGCGCCATGCCTCGATGACGGCGCCCGCCGGCGCAGCTGCGCAGGCCGCAGGCGTCGGGAACCGCTCGCAGAAGCCGCGGTAGCGCTCCAGCACGCGCGGCACGCCGGTCTGTTGCAGCATCACCTCGGCCACCAGCACGCGCCACGGATCGCGGGTCCGCCGCCAGGGCAGATCCCTGAGCCGGGGCCCTGCCCACGCCAGCAGCGCCTCCTGCAGCGGGCCCGTCGCATCCACGAATGGATCCCGCGCGGCCGCGGCCTGCTCAGGTTCCACTGTGGTCACCGTGGGCACCCCCGCAGTGTCGCGGAAGCCGCGCTCGCCTGCATCGACAGGCCCCGTGCCGGCACCGGAGATCGCCGGGAAGCCGCCCCGGGGCGCTAGCTTCGGAGCCCGTGGCGACTTCACCACCCCCGGATCTCATCCTGGAGCCGCTGACAGGCAAGCCGCGCGCGGTCGAGGAGTGGGTCACGACGTTTCACCTCGTAGTCGTGGCGCTGGATCCGTTCACCCACGAGAGCGGCTGGATCCTTCCCACCGCCGGCCGGGTGATGGGGAACTTCTCCGGCGCCGACTGCCGCGTGGGCTGGCTGGTGTGCGGCACCGAGGATCAGGCGCGCCGGTTCCTGGGGCCCTGGGCCGACCGCTTCCTGACCTTCGCCGACCCCGACCGGGCGATGGTGCAGGGCCTGGGGCTCGAGCGGCTGCCCGCCATCGTGCACCTGAACCACTCCCTGGAGGTGGTCGGCGCGGCCGAGGGCTGGAACCCGCGGGCCTGGCGAACCGTGGCGGGCGGGCTGGCCAAGGCCATGAGTTGGAGTAAGCCGAGGATCCCGACCCGGGACGACCCCGCCCCCTACGCCGGAACCCCCGCAGCGGGCTGAGAATCCCCGGCGCGCCCGGTACCGTTGTCGGAGAGGCGCCCATGGAATTCGTCTACGAGGACACACTTCCCGCCGGACCGGGTGACGTCCCGTACCGGCTGCTGAGCACCGACGGCGTGCGGGTCGTCGAGGCCGGCGGGCGGCGCTTCCTGGAGGTGGACGACGAGGCCATCCGCCTGCTGACCGCCGAGGCCATGCGCGACATGGCGCACCTGCTGCGCCCCGGCCACCTGCAGCAACTGCGGAACATCCTCGACGACCCCGAGGCCTCGGCCAACGACCGCTTCGTGGCGACCGAGCTGCTGCGCAACGCCAACATCGCCGCCGGCGGGGTGCTGCCGGGCTGCCAGGACACCGGCACCGCCATCGTCAAGGCCGCCAAGGGCCAGCAGGTGCTCACCGCCGGCGACGACCGGGTCGCCATCTCGCGGGGCGTCTTCGACACCTATCAGACGTCCAACCTGCGCTACTCGCAACTCGCCCCCCTCGACATGTTCGCCGAGCAGAACACGGGCAACAACCTGCCCGCCGAGATCACCATCGAGGCCGTCGAGGGCGAGGAGTACAAGTTCCTGTTCATCGCCAAGGGCGGCGGGTCGGCCAACAAGAGCTTCCTCTACCAGCAGACGCGGGCGGTGCTGAACCCCGACAGCCTGCTGGACTTCCTGGACGCCGAGTTGCGCAAGATCGGCACCGCCGCCTGCCCGCCGTACCACCTGGCGGTGGTGATCGGCGGCACCTCGGCGGAGTACACCCTGGGTGTGGCCAAGCTGGCCTCGGCGCGCTACCTGGACCACCTCCCCAAGGACGGCTCCGGTGGCGGGCGGGCCTTCCGCGACACCGGCTGGGAGGAGCGCATCCTGGAACTCACCCGCCGGTTCGGCATCGGCGCGCAGTTCGGCGGCAAGTACTTCTGCCACGACGTGCGGGTGGTCCGCCTGGCGCGCCACGCCGCCTCCTGCCCCGTGGCCATCGCCGTGTCCTGCTCGGCGGACCGCCAGGTGCTGGGGAAGATCAACGCCGACGGCGTGTTCCTCGAGGCGCTGGAGACCGACCCGGCCAGGTTCCTGCCGGCGACGACCGGCGAGAGCCTGTCCGCCGAGACGGTGGCGATAAACCTGGACCGCCCGATGGACGAGATCCGGGCCGCGCTCTCGGCACACCCGATACGCACGAGGGTGTCATTGACGGGCACGCTGGTGGTGGCCCGCGACGCCGCCCACGCCCGCATCAAGGCTGCGTTGGACGCCGGCGAGGACATGCCGGACTACCTGCGCCGCTACCCCGTGTACTACGCCGGGCCGGCCAAGACGCCCGAGGGCTACGCCTCGGGCTCCTTCGGCCCCACCACGGCGGGGCGCATGGACAGCTACGTCGAGCAGTTCCAGGCCGCCGGCGGCAGCCTGGTCATGCTGGCCAAGGGCAACCGCTCACGGGCGGTCGTGGACGCCTGCGCCCGCCACGGGGGCTTCTACCTGGGCTCCATCGGCGGCCCCGGCGCCCGCCTGGCCGCTGACTCCATCCGTGCGGTGGAGGTGCTCGACCACGCCGACCTGGGCATGGAGGCCGTCTGGCGCATCACCGTGGAGGACTTCCCGGCCTTCATCGTCATCGACGACAAGGGCAACGACTTCTTCGCCGAGGTCTCCCGACCCCTCAGAATCCGCCGCTGACCGGCGGCCCGCACGTGCGGTTCGACGGTGAACCGCACGCCGGGCGTGCTGGGGCCGGGTTGCTCAGGCCAGCGCCTCGCCGATCGTCTGGACCAGCAGCCTGGTGACCACGTAGGGGTCGGCGTTGGCGTTCGGCCGGCGATCCTCGATGTAGCCGTGGCCATCCTGGTGCACCTGCCAGGGGATGCGCACCGAGGCGCCCCGATCCGACACCCCGTAGCTGTAGGTGTCGTAGCGCTCGGTCTCGTGCGCGCCGGTGAGCCGGAGCTCGATGCCGTGGCCGTAGCCCGCGATGTGCTCCTCGGGCTTGCCGGCGGCGCCCAGCGCCTCGGCGGCGGCCACAACTGCCTCGTAGTTCCGGCGCATGCTCGCGGTGGACACGTTGGTGTGCATGCCCGCACCGTTCCAGTCGCCCTGCATCGGCTTGGCCGCCAGGCTGATCTCGATCTCGTGGTCCTCACCGGCGCGGTACAGCAGGTAGCGCGCCACCCAGATGTGGTCGCCCACGGCGAGTGGGTCCAACGGGCCGATCTGGAACTCCCACTGGCCGGGCATCACCTCGGCGTTGGTTCCCGAGATCGCCAGACCTGCGCCGAGGCACCAGTCGGTGTGCTGCTCCACCACCTCGCGCCCGTGGATGCGCAGCGCACCCACGCCGCAGTAGTACGGGCCCTGCGGGCCGGGGAAGCCGTTGGGGGGGAAGCCCGACGGCCACTTGGTGACCGGGTCGAGCATGGTGTATTCCTGCTCGAGCCCGAACCAGAACTCCTGGTCACCGTACTTGTCGAGGATCGCGCGGGTCTTCGCGCGCATGTTGGTGGGGTGCGGCTCCATGGTCTCGGGCAGGAACGTCTCGCTCATCACCATGATGTTGTCGCCGCCGCGCAGCGGGTCGGGACAGCTGAAGACCGGCTTCAGCACGACGTCGGAGTCGCTGCCCTCTGCCTGGTTGGTGCTGGAGCCGTCGAAGCCCCAGATACCGGGTTCCTCACCGTCGGCGAGGACCCTCGTCTTGGATCGCACCTCGGCGGTGGGCACCGATCCGTCCACCCATATGTACTCAGCCCTGTAGGCCATGGTTTGCTCCTTGCGTGCACCGACTCATCCAGTCGGCAATGGCGGATGGGGAAGCAGAAGAGATCGCCGCTGATCCCGGGGGTCGCCGGGCGACCGATGGCCGGCACCCCCGCCGGTGGCACGATACAGAGAACCGCGTGGTTTGAGCGCGACCGGGGTCGCCCGATGACTCGCAGACCGCGGCGACGACAGATGACTCAGTTGATGGCGCGCTCCTGATCGGCCCAGTAGGGGGCGCGGAGCTTGTACTTCTGGAGTTTGCCGGTGGCGGTGCGCGACAGCGCCTCCCGGAACTCCACCGAGGTGGGGCACTTGTAGTGGGCCAGGCGCCCGCGGCAGTGGGCGATGAGTTCGGCGTCGGTGACCCTTGCCCCGGGAGCCGGAACCACCAGCGCCTTGGGGGTCTCGCCCCAGCGCTCGTGGGGCACGCCGATCACCGCCACCTCAGCGACGGCGGGGTGGGCGAACAGGCAGTCCTCCACCTCGATCGAGGAGACGTTCTCGCCGCCGCTGATGATCACGTCCTTGCGCCGGTCGGTCAGCACCAGGTAGCCGTCGCCGTCCAGGTAGCCCCCGTCGCCGGTGTGGAACCAGCCGCCGGCCAGCGCCTCGTCGCTGGTCCCGGGTTGCTCCCAGTAGCCCTCCATGACGTGATTGCCCCGGGCCTCCACCTCGCCGTCGGCGGAGACGCGCACCTGGATGCCCAGCGCCGGCACGCCCTGGCGCACCAGCCGCTCGGCCCGCTCGGCGGGCGTCAGGTCGTCCCATTCGGGACGCACCCGGTTCATTGTCAGGTAGGGCGCCGTCTCGGTCAGCCCGTAGAGCTGCATGCACTCCCAGCCCAGCTCGGTCTCCATCCGTTCGATGGTGCGCCGCGGCGGGGGCGCTCCCGCCACCGTCATCCGCACGGTGCCCGATCCGGGGATGGGTCCCCGCCAGTCCTCGGCCGCCGCCAGGACCGCCGCCACCACCGCCGGCGCCCCGCACAGGTAGGTGACCCCGTGGCGCTGGATGCGGCGCAGGATCTCGGCGCCGTCGATCTTGCGGATCACCACCTGGGTGGCGCCGACCCCGGTGAGCGCGTACGGCATGCCCCAGCCGTTGCAGTGGAACATGGGCAGCGTGTGCAGGTAGACGTCGCGGTCGCTCACCCCGGCACTCCAGCCGAACGTCACAGCGTTGAGCCAGATGGTGCGGTGGGTGACCTGGACACCCTTGGGGCGCGCCGTGGTGCCGCTGGTGTAGTTGATGGCGGCGGTGGCGTCCTCGTCGGGCTGCCAGGGGCGCGGCTCGACGTCGCTGTCGGCGAAGAGCGCCTCGTCGGCCTCAGGGCCGATGATGAAGCGGTGCTCGCAGTCCACGCCGGCCAGGTCGCCGGTCAGTTCGGGGTCGATCAGCAGCAATCGGGCACCGCAGTGCGAGACGATGTAGTCGACCTCGGCCGCATTGAGACGGAAGTTCACCGGCACCGAGATCCGCCCCGCCGCGCTGACCCCCAGCATGGTCGTGACCAGCCGGGCGGCGTTGTGCGACACGATCGCCACCCGTTCTCCCGAACCCAGCCCGAGGCGGTCGAGGGAGGCGGCCAGTGCCCGGGTCCGTCGTGCCACCTCGCGGTAGCTGAGCGTCCCCCAGCTCGGCGCCGGCTGGTCGGGTTCGTCGATCAGCGCCGGCCGGTCGGGATAGACGTGTGCCGCTCGATCGACGAAGTCCCCCACGGTCAGCGGTACTCTCATGCGCCCTCCCGCTCGCCCGAGTCGTGACTGCCCGACTCGCGACCGGACCTGCAATCTAGCCTTGGCACCCGGACGGTCCCGGTGCCCCGCGGCACGAGAGCGAGGGCGCGGACCAAAGGAGCAACCATGACACGCCAACCCCTGGTGGCCGTGGAGCCCGAATGCTGGCGGCGGGACGATCTGGTGGGGGCGGTCCACGCCGGCGGGGGGATCGTGGTGCCCGCCGCCGAGGCGGAGGGGCTGATCTGGGCCGACCCGCAGAGCCCCGGCCTGCTGGGTCCGGTGCTGCGCGCCGCGCCGCAGTTGCGCTGGGTCCAGTTGCCGTACGCCGGCATCGAGCCCTACCTGGAGTTCCTGGACGGCGAGCGACTCTGGACGTGCGGCAAGGGCGTGTACGCCGAGCCGGTGGCGGAGATGGCCCTGGGCATGCTGCTGGCGGGAATGCGCGGTCTCACCAGCTACCTGCCGGCCCGGAGCTGGCTGGGGCCCGAGGGCCGCAACCTGCGCGGCGCCGCCATCACGGTCCTGGGCGGTGGCGGCATCACCGTCGAGCTGTTGAAGCTGCTGGCGCCGTTCGAGTGCGACGTGACGGTGCTGCGCCGCCATCCCGAACCGCTCCCGGGCATCACCGGTGTCCGGGTCGTCGGGCCCGCGGCGCTCGGCGAGGCGCTCGCCGGTTCCGACGCGGTGGTCGTGGCGCTGGCCCTCACCGCCGAGACCAGGGGCATCGTCGACGCCGAAGCGCTGGCGACCATGCCGGAGCACTGCTGGCTGGTCAACGTGGCGCGCGGCGAGCACGTCGTGACCGATGATCTCCTCGAGGCCCTGGGTGCGGGGACCATCGCCGGCGCGGCGCTGGACGTCACCGATCCCGAACCGCTGCCCGACGGCCACCCGCTGTGGGATCTGCCGAACTGCATCATCACCCCGCACGTGGGCAACACGCCCGAGATGGGGATGGCGCTGCTGAACCGCAGGGTGACCGAGAACGTGCGCCGCTTCGGGGCCGGCGAGCCGTTGCTGGGGCCTGTGCACGTCGCCCTCGGCTACTGAGCTCCGGGACCTCCGGAGACTGGATTCCGGCCCCGGATCGAGTCCGGGGCAGGCTCTCCGCCAGAATGACGAAGAGGCTTCCGGCGGCGGCAACGACGGGGCTGCCGGCGGAAGCCTCTTCG
>VXXM01000061.1 GCA_009835395.1 Acidimicrobiia bacterium | reverse complement strand
CCCTCCCGACCCCGACTCAGGCGCCGCCATCGCCGTCGCAATAGACGGAGGCCCCTGCACCGGCGAGGCCTCCACAGTCGTCACCTGGCAGGAAGGCGAGCTGATAGTCCTCCGCCCTGGCCCCCTGAACCTGTAGCGGCAGACGCCGCCCGTACAATCTCGGTCCGTGCGTGTCGCCACGGGGTCCGACCATGCGGGGTTTCGCCTGAAGGGGCTCCTCGCCGAGCGGCTTGCCGAGCGGGGCCATGAGGTCGTGGACCTGGGCACCCACAGCGAGGACCGGGTGGACTATCCCGACTTCGGCGCCGCGGTCGGCCGGGCGGTGGCGGCCGGCGAGGCCGATCTCGGCGTCTGTGTCTGCGGCAGCGGCATCGGCATCGCCATGGCCGCCAACAAGGTCTCGGGGGTGCGGGCCGCAGTCGTGCACGACAGCGTCTCGGCCGCGCTCGCCCGCCAGCACAACGACGCCAACGTGGTGTGCTTCGGCCAGCGCCTCATCGATGACGGCATCGCGCTGGGCGCTCTCGACGCCTTCTTGGACGCCTCCTTCGAGGGTGGTCGCCACGTCGGCCGGGTCGCAAAGCTCGACGCCCTGTGAGCGCACCCCAGCCGCCGCCCTCCGAGTTCGAGCCCTCCGCCGAGCCCGAGCCCATCGCCGAGCCCGACCCTGCCGCCGACCCCGCCGCGCCTGCCGACCCGCACGCCGAGCCCGCACCCGCCGACCTCACCGCCCCCCACGCCGCTCGCTTCGGCCCGCTCCCGGAGCACGTCCTCGAGCGCTGGTCCAAGTTCTGCACCCACGGCGGGTACTTCCCCGAGCGCATGGGCATGGTGGTCGAGGAGCTCCGGCGCGACTACAGCCGGCTGCGGTTGCCGTGGCGGCCGACGTTCCGCCAGCGCACGGGTGTTATGCACGGAGGCGTCATCGCCGCGCTCGTGGACACCACCGTCGTGCCGGCCATCGCCGCGCACTACGAGGGCGACCCCCGCATGGGGACGATCAACCTGGCCGTGCAGTACCTGCGGCCCGTGGTCGACCGCGACCTCGTGGCCGAGGCGTGGGTGGAGCACCGCGGCCGCTCGGTGGTGTTCTGCCGGGCCGAGGTGCGCAGCGTGGGCGCCGGGGGCGAGGTGGACCTGGCGGCGACGGCCACGCTGGTGTTCCGCGTCTCGGCCTCGGCGGTGCCGGTGGACGCCGCGGATTGAGGAACCTGCTCGCCGAGGTGCCACACTTGGACGGAGGGCGAGCGCAGGGAGAGTCATGAGCTACGACGTCGGCGACCGGGTGGTGTACCCGCATCACGGTGCCGCGGTGATCGAGCGCCGCGAGATGCGCGAGGCCTTCGGTGAGGAGACCGAGTACCTGGTTCTCCGCATGGCCCACGGCGACATGACCGTGGCGGTGCCGTCGGACAAGCTCGACGACGTGGGCGTGCGCTGGCCGATCAGCGCCGACGAGGTGGAGGACCTCTTCGAGGTACTGCGCAAGCGTGACGTGCACGAGCCGGCCAACTGGAGTCGCCGCTTCAAGAACCACCAGGAGAAGCTGAAGTCCGGCGACGTGTACCAGGTGGCCGAGATCGTCCGGAACCTGGCCCTGCGGGACCGGGCCAAGGGCCTGTCGGCGGGCGAGAAGACGCTGTGCTCCAAGGCTCGCAGCGTGCTGATCTCGGAGTTGAGCTTCGCCCTCGACATCTCCGAGGAGGCCGCCGTCGAGAAGGTGGACAAGGCCCTCGAGTAGCCGCGATGGCCGCCCCTGCCCTGCCGGGGGCGCCGGGCACATCCTCGCTGACGGCGATCGCCGCTGGGTAGGCTCGTGGCCGATCCCCGACGGGCTGTGGCGCAGCTTGGTCAGCGCACCTGCTTTGGGAGCAGGGGGTCGCCGGTTCAAATCCGGCCAGCCCGACGCCTCTCCGTGGCCCCGATCCTCACCTCGGGGCTACGCCGGTTGAACCCCGGCTATCCCTCGGGAATGACGGTGATGTTCTTGGCGCCGTCATAGGCCCGGTAGGCGCCGCACACCTTGCAGGTCCCCGCCAGCACGCGGACGCCGTCGACGTGGTCGATGCCGTAGGGGATCAGCGTCAGACACTCGGGGTTGGGGCAAGGCCCGTCCACGATGTAGGTCGTCATGCGGCGCCTCGAGGCGATCGGCGGCTGAGCACCCCGTACGGGATTCGAACCCGTGCTACCAGATTGAGAATCTGGCGTCCTAGGCCTCTAGACGAACGGGGCAGGAGCGCCCCACAGGCTAGCGGCCCCCGCGCCGAGCCGATCACAGGCGGCCCCGCCCTCGTGGATCTGCAGTGGGCGAGGGTGGGGGGTCGGGGGGTCGGGCTGGGGGCCTCGGGCCTGCCATGAAGGAGCGGAGCGGCACCCCGGTCCCGCCCGGACTGGCGCGGGGCTTGTCGGTAGGGTGTGTTCGTGCTCGGTGGTGGTTCGCTGCGGGTGGTCGCCGCGCTCGTTGCGGTGTTGCTCGTGGCGGTGGCGTGTGGTGGCGGCGCCGGAGACGACGGATCCGCGGGTCGCGAGCCTGCTGCGGAGACCCCCCTCGAGGCGCCGGAGCCCCTGGCCCCGCCGGCCGGGACTGCCGACGTGAGCGGCGAAGCGGTCGAACCCGCGGCGCCGGACGAGCCCACGC
>VXXM01000059.1:68775-79946 GCA_009835395.1 Acidimicrobiia bacterium | reverse complement strand
GTTCGGGAGCCGGGGCGGGCTCGGCGGCCGGTGCGGCTGGTGCCGTGGTGGGTGACTCGTCGCCGTCGCCACACGCTGAGGCAAGTAGCCCTCCCAGCGCCAGGAGCGAGACGAGAAAGAGTATGGAACGGTGTTTGGACATCCGGTACCTCCTGTCGGTCGAGGACGGAAGCTCGATCGACAGAGGCTGCCGGCCAAACCAACCCTGATCCTCGAGGGTCACGTGGTTTGTGTCGGAACGGGATTCGACCGGACTTGACGACGGCCCGACCCTCCAGGAATTCCCGGGAGCCGAGCGCCGTTTCACCGTTGCGGGACAGTGCCGGATTCCAACCGGACTTCGTCCCCGGACCGGGGGCGAGTCTAGACCCGGGAAGCCTCAGTCGCCGGGTCAGCCGAGGAAGCGCTGGACTGGTTCTCCTTCGAAGACGATGCCTGCCACATTGGGCCGCCCTCCATAGACGCCGTGCCGTTGCAGCTGGTGGGCGCGTCGGTGTCCGGCAGAGCCGCCTGGTCCAGCGCCGCCGCCAGCCGCTCCAGCCCGCCGGCGTCCGGTACCGCCACGCGGGCGATCCCGTCCAGCCCGAAGCTCGCGCAGTCCCGCACCAGCACGCCGTGTGGGGCGAGCGCTTCGCGCAGGCCGGGAGTCTCCACCAGCACCCAGGGGGCGTCGGCCGCCTCCACCGCGAAGCCACGCGCCTCCAGGAGCGCCACGAGGTCTCGCCGCGCCGCCGCGATTGCGGTCGCCCAGCCCGCCGGATCGGCGTGCTCGAGCAGATCTGCGAGCAGCGCAAGCGGTAGGGAGCCCACCGACCATTGCGGTTGCCGGCACGCGAACCGCTCGACGTCATCGGCGACGAGGTAGCCCAGCCGCAGGCCCGGGCAGGCGAACGTCTTGGTGAGCGAGCCGATGACGATGCCGCCGCGCCCGGCCGTCCAGCGCCCGGTGGCCAGCGCGTAGAACGCTTCGTCCCACACGTCCGCCACCTCGTCGGATCCTGCCAGGCGCCCGGAGGGGTTGTGCGGGTCGCTGCGCCAGACCGGTCCCGCGTCGCCACGGGGGTGCAGCCCGAACTCCGGCTCTGCCCAAGCCTGCCCGCCGATCTCTGCCGCCACGAGCGAGATCGCCTCGGCGGCCCCGTTCGTGAGGACGAGCCGGTCAGGATTGACTGCCAGCGCCTCCGCCAGCAGCCGTGTCCCTGCTGCAGGATCTGGATAGCGCCGCAACTCGCCCAGATGGCGCGCCGCCAGCGCCCCCACGTCTGGAGCGAAGGGATTCAGGTTCTGCGACAGATCCAGGAGCGAGCCCGGATCGAGCCCCAGCGCCCGGGCCACCGCCGGCCCATCACCCCCATGCCGCCCCGCCGGCGGCACTGCCGAGTCAGTCGACATCACGGCGCCGACGGTATCGGGCCGATGAGGCCGATCAGCGACTGGTCCAGTCCAGCTCGGAGAGTTCGGCGAGGGCGAGGATGAGGGATTGGGTTCCGAGGCGGCCGCGGTCGGCGGCCATGAGGCTCTCGTAGAACCCGCGGGCCAGGCGCAGGCCCGGCAGGTCGAGGCCCATGCGGTCGGCCTCGGCGAGGGCGATGCCCATGTCCTTCACGAAGTGCTCGACGAAGAAGCCGGGGTCGAAGTTGCCGGCGATCATGCGGGTGCCCAGGTTGGAGAGCGACCAGCTACCGGCTGCCCCGCTTGCCACCGACTCCATGACCGTCTCGAGGTCGAGCCCGGCCTGCCAGGCGTAGAGCAGGCCCTCACAGACGCTGATCATGCCGGCGGCGATGAGTGTCTGGTTGACCATCTTGGTGTGCTGGCCGGCACCCGGGCCGCCCTGATGCACCCAGGTGCGCCCCATGGCCTCCCAGCAGGGCTCCAGCGAGGTCACCACCTCGGCGTCGCCGCCGATCATGATCGACAGGGTTCCCCCTCGGGCGCCGACGTCGCCACCCGACACGGGAGCGTCCACGGCCGCCACGCCCCGCGCCGCGGCGGCCTCGGCGATCTCGACGGCGAGCGACGGCTCGCTGGTGGTCATGTCCACGATGATCTCGCCGCCGCCGCAGCCCGCCAGCGCCCCGTCGGACCCCAGGATCACCTCACGCACGTCGGCCGGGTAGCCGACGATGGTGAAGATGACGTCGGAGGCCTCGGCCACCTGCCGCGGCGAGTCGGCCCAGGCGGCGCCCCGGCTCAGCAACCCCTCGGCCTTGGCCCGGGTGCGGGTGTGCACGGTGGCCGGATGGCCGGCGTCCATCAGGTGCCCGCACATGGAGGCCCCCATGACGCCGGTGCCGATCCAGCCGATCGGCACGTCGGCCGGCTCACGTCCCTCGATGCCCACGTCAGCCTCCTTCCGCCCCTCGCCGGCGGGTCCGGGTCTCGCTACTTGATGGCCTGGGGGTTCAGCGGCGAGCCGACGGCGCGGGGGATCACCAGCGGGGGCGCCACGAGCTGGAACTCGTAGACCCCGTCGGCGGCGCAGTCCTCCGCCAGCTCGTCCAGGTACCAGATCTCGCCCACGAACAGGCCCATGTTCACGACCATCACCAGGTGCAGCGGCTGGAAGCTGTCGGGGATCTCGTTGGGGCGCACCTCGGCTCCCCAGGTGTCGGTGGCGATGGCGGCAACCTCGTTGTCCGCCAGCCACGGCGCCGACAGCAGCGACAGCCCGGGGGAGTCGCCGGCGGAGTAGCCGTCCCAGCCCGGCAGGTGGCGCCGGCGCTGCATGTCGCCGGTGCGGATCAGCACCATGTCGCCGGTGCCCACCTCTACGCCGTGGTGCGCGCAGGTCTGCTCCAGCAGGTCGCTGTCGATCGGCTCGCCCGGTTCCAGGTACTCACGCCCCAGCGCCCGGGGCACGTCCAGCAGCACGCCGCGGGACACCACGGTCTTCTGGTTTTCGATGCCGTTGCGGTCGGCGCCCTTGGCGTGCACCAGGTTGGCGTCGAAGCCGTTGTACATCTTCCCCTTGTGGAAGATGTGCGCCAGGGCGTCCCACTGGGTGCCGCCCTGCAGGAACAGGAACAGCGAGTCGTCGGCCACGCCCCACTCCAGCGGCCAGTCCTGGCGCCCGGCGGCGTGGTCGGTGCCCGTGGCGACCATCTGGTGCACCGGGTTGACCCGCCCGAAGGCGCCGGTCTGGGGTCCGTTGCCGTCCAGCGGCAGCTCCAGGGAGAACACCTTGCCGGCGCGCACCAGCGAGGCCGACTCGATGATCTTCTCCGGAGTGATGTGGTTGAGGGTGCCGACCTCGTCGTCGTCCCCCCAGCGGCCCCAGTTGTTGTAGCGGGAGCAGTACTCCTCGAGCAGGTCGGTGCCGAGCACCTTGCGAGCGATGGTCATACGGGATCTCCTCCTAGCGGGATTCTTGCGATCGGGACGATGGGGACTCCGCGGGCGGCTCACCGGCGCCCGCGGCGAACAGGCGGTGCAGGGCGGCGGCGTCGAGATCACCGAGGCCCGCCTCGAGGCCGCGCTCGTAGAGCGGCAGGGCGGCGTCCAGGAGCGGCGTCTCGGTGCCGATCGACTGGGCGAAGTCGGCGATGATGCCGGCGTCCTTGCGGATGATCGCCAACCGCGCCGACGGGGGGTCGAAGCTGTCGGACACCATCATCGGACCCCGGATGTCGAACATCGACGAGGTGCCCACACCTGCGGAGATCACGTCCTGAGTGACCTCGGGGTCCAGCCCGGCGGCTCGTCCGAGGGCGTGCGCCTCGGCGGCGGCGAGCGTGTGCACGGCCACCAGCAGATTGGCCACGAACTTCATCCGGCTGCCGTTCCCGAAGGCGCCCAGGTCGTAGGAGCGGCGCCCGATGACCTCGAAGATCGGCAGTGCCCGCTCGAAGCCGGCGCGACTGCCGCTTGAGTAGACGACGAGCGTGGCGTCGGCGGCCTGCAGCCCGGTGCCGCTCACCGGGGCGTCCAGCAGATCGCAGCCCGCCGCGGCGAGGCGGTCGTGGGCCTGCTGCTTCGCCTCCAGCGGCAGGGTCCCCATCTCGACGGCCACGAGGCCGGCCGGCTCGGCGTCGGCCAGTTCCGCCGCCACGGTGTCCAGAGCGCTCACCGACGGCAGCGAGAGCAGCACGACGTCGCTGCGGGCGGCCACGTCGGCCACCGAGCCGACCGGGGTCGCGGCGGAGGCGGCGACCTTCGCCAACTCGACGTCGTAGCCGCACACCTCGAACCCCGCGGCGACCAGATGCCCCGACATGGCGCCGCCCATCACCCCCACTCCGATCACCCCGACCCGGCCCCGGCCGGTGCCGTCCGAGCCCATCACAACTCCAGGACCGCCACCCGGCCCTCGTCCCCGTCGACGGTGCCGAGGTGGAGCGAGGTGTGCGGTCCCCTGCGACCCGACGTTCCGGTGGGGAACAGGTCGTCGACGGGGCAACTCACGACGGCGGGCACCGTCAGTGAGCGGGCCACCTCCATGAGGTGTGCCGACGGCGCGCCACCCAGGGCGACGAGACCGGCGGCGTCCCATAGCAGGGGGGCGAAGTTGGGAAGCGGGTACTGCACCACGATCACGTCCCGAGGGCGCACATGGTCCACAGACGTCGGACTGGACACCCAGACGAGCCGTCCCGCGCCGACACCCCCCGAGGCCCCGATCCCGCTGCGCGCCTCGCCGCCGAGCGCCGCCACCCCTGCCAGGAAGGGTTCCCAGCGGTCCCGCCCGACACGCCCCCGCTCCGGCGAGGCGGTGCCGGCGAGGAACTCAGCCAACTCATCCACCGTGTGATACCAGACCCCGTGCGGATCGCCCAAAGCCTCCCCCAACCGCTCGATGATCCGGAGCACCTCACCGGCCGCGACAGGGTCCGGCGGCGCCAACCCTCCCAAGGCCTCAATCGACTCATTGGGCCGATCCCCCCGCAACCGCCGAAGCGCCGACCGCGCTAGGGCAACGCTCTCCTCCGCGGGCCGCCCCCAAGCCGCAGCAGTCAACTCAGCAGCGAACGACCGAGCCTGAGCAAGAAGCTCCCCGCTCTCCCCACTAACAGGCCGGCCGGTGTCACGTTCTGAGAAACCGGGCGCCGCGGCCCAGCCCAACACCAACTCTTCGCCCAGCGCCCCCGGGTGGCGCATGACGAGTCGGGCCAGGCGCCGCGCCTCCGGGTGCCCCAGGGCGGCCGGCAACACCATGCTCTCGGTCCCAGGTGCCGTGACGGTCCGCTGCACCTGCAGCAGCAAGGCGGTCCCGCCGGTGACGGCCCACTCCACCAGGTTGCAGTCCAGCTTGGAGGCGGCTTCCCGGGCCAACTGAGCCACCCCACGCAACGTGGCGGCGCCGATCAGTTCCAGCGCCTCCGTGCCCGAGATGCTGCCGTCGGGCCCCACCGTGGCCCGCACGCCCGGCACCCAGCCTGCCAGCAGGTCCCGGGGCGACCCCTTCACCGCTGACACCGTCACGGCGCCGATCTCGTCGACGGTGGCGGCGCCGCCGCAGTCGGGTGCCAGCTCGGTCTGCACCAGGACTCCCATGCCGGCGCTGCCTGCTTCGATCCCGGCGGCCTCGAAGCGCTCCAGCGCCTCCAACGTGAACATCCCCGACCACACGCTGCGCAGCGCCTTGGGCACCTCGTCGCGGCGCAGCTCGGGCAGCGAGGCGAACGCCCCCGCCCAGGTGCCCTCACCTTCCAGCGCGCTGGAGGAGCGGGCGATGAGCGGTTCGGCCAGCGCGGCGGCCGCCCCGTCGATCTCGGCCGCAAGCGCCTCGTCGAGTTCGCTGCGTAGCAGCACCATCCGGGCCGCTCCGGAGCCTCGCCGGGCCAGTTCCTCGGCGGCCTGCCGCAGCGGCTCGGCGGAGGCCGCCAGCGTGACGACGAAACCGTCGAGCGCCGGCAGTCCGGCCCGCCGCGCCCGGGCCAGGTTCGCCGCCTTGGCCCCGACCGCCGAGACGTCGAGCGCCTCGGGATCGTCCAGCCGGACGACCCGCGTGCTCATCGGGGGCCGGGCCGGGCCGGAATCCGACCGGTGCCGCGCCGCCCGCTCAGCCGACGGCGATGATCTCCGGCGCCGGCGTGGAGATCATCTCGATGCCGGTGTCGTTGACGATCAGCATCTCCTCGAGGCGCACTCCGAACTCGTGCAGCTTGCCGTGCTGGGTCTCGAGGGCGAAGACCATGCCCGGCTGGATCTCCACGGGATGGTCCAGCGACCAGATGCGGGAGATCACCGGGATGTCGTACTGCGCCAGGCCGAGGCCGTGGCCCCACAGGTTGGCGGCCGCCTCGTCCTCTTCCTCGTAGCCCCAGATCTCCTTGGCCGAGGGCCACACGCCGGCGATGTCGGCGGTGGTGACGCCGGGCCGGGTGGCCTCGATGGAGTCGTTCAGCCACTTCAGCGCCAGGTCGTAGTACTGCTTGTGCTCGTCGGTGGGCTTGCCGCCGACGCAGTAGGTGCGGTACACGCAGGACTTGAAGCCGTTCCAGGTGAGCGCCGCCAGGTCGATGATGACCAGCTCGCCGGGGCGGATGATGCGGTCACCGTGGTTGCGCCAGTTGGGCCAGGCGTTCGGCCCCGACGACACGATCACGTCCTCCACGTTCTCCATGCCCGGGATGTTGTAGAGCTGCTCCATGCCGTAGGCGGTGACCTCGTTCTCGGTCAGCCCGGGGCGGAGGAACTGGCTGAACTGGTAGTGCACCACGTCGCAGATGGAGCCGACCATCCGCATGGCCTTCTGCTCGTTGGGGCTCTTGATGGCGCGGGCCTCCATCATCGGCGTCATGCCGTCGGTCCAGTTGATGCCCCGCTCCTCGAAGACGCGGATCATGTTGAGGTCCATGAAGTCCACGCCGAGCGGCTTGTCGGCGACACCGGCCTCCTCCAGGTCGCCCATGAGGGCGTTGGTGAACTTCGCCACCTGCGAGCTGGCTGCGGGCCCGGCGGCACCCTTGATCCAGGCGTAGGAGTAGCGCACGTTCTCCTTCGGGATCCACGGCGAGTGCTCGCGCAGGTGGTAGCCGATGTCGCCCTGCTCGTAGATGATCGGCTCACGGCCCTCCACGAGAACGGCGTAGCGCAGGCCCGGCTTCAGCTGGTTCCAGCCCGGGGTCAGGGTGGAAGTGACGTAGCGGATGTTCTCGTCGTACATCAGCAGCATGGCGCCGAGCTCGTGGCGGGCCATGGCCTCCCGGGCGCGCCGCAGCCGCCACTCCCGGACCTCCTGCCAGTTGATCCCCTCGCGCCAGTCGGTGTTGAGAACGCCGAACGCTTCCCTCATGGTGGTTCCCTCCAGCAGTCGGTCGGGGCGACGGCTCGGATCCCGATGCCGTCGCGCCGGGTCAATCTAGTTGCTGCGTGCCACCGGGTTCACTTCCTGGGGGTCAGGCGGACCGGAGCGCCCCGGTCCGAGGCATCCGGCAAGCGCGCAAGCGTTCCGATGAACGTCACCCCGTACCGCTCGCGCCGGCGCGGGTGGTGCTCAGGGAAGGATCTCTAGGGCGTCGACGTGTGCGGGGCGGACGGCCGAGAAGTGGCGGTGGTCGAAGGTCGCCACCTGCGTGACCCCGAGGCGCTCGGCGGCGGCGACGATCGAGCCGTCGACGGTGCCGAGCGGGAGGTCGCCGTAGCGGGCGACCAGTTCGGCGATCCGCAGCCAGTCGCCGTCGGCCACGGGTTCGACGATGAAGTCACCCGACGCCAGGTCGCCCAGGAACCGCACTTCGGTGCCTGCCCCGAGCCGTGTGCCCACCAGGTACGCCACCTCGGTGATCACCAGCGTCGGCACGAGCAGTGGCTCGGGATGGTTTCGCAGCAGTTCCAGAGCGGCGCGGTGGTTGCGGTCGTCGGCGTCGACGTAGGCGTACAGAGGGCCGGCGTCGACGAGGATGGCTATGGAGTCACCTCGGCGGCCAGTATCTCCTCGATGCGCTCGGAGACGTCGTCGCGCCCGCTGCGACCGGCGCCGGCGGCCCGCAACCGGCGCGGCCCGCCGACGTGGCGCTCGATGGCCTCGCGGGTGAGTTCGGAGATGGTCATGTTGCGCCGCGCCGCCTCATGGCGCAGACGCAGATCCAGGTCATCGGGAATCATGACGGTTGTCCGCTGCATATATGCCAGCATATCCACTGTTCACGCAAACCGGCCGCGTCCCATGATGTCGCGCTGGTTTCAGTCTCAGTCCGACCGCAGTGCCTCGGTGGGGGACATCCGGGCGGCGCGGATCGCGGGGTAGATGCCCGCCACCGCCCCGATCACCACGGCGGCGGCGATCCCGCCGCCGATGGCCTCCGGCGGGATGATGGCACGCCATCCCTGGAACACCGAATAGGAGTAGGTCGCCGCCACCCCCAGCAGCGTGCCGGCGATGCCTCCTGCGGCCGCCAGGGTGAGCGCCTCGGTGAGGAACTGCCGCCGGATGTGGACCCGGGTGGCACCGATCGCCCGGCGCAGGCCGATCTCGCCTCGGCGCTCCACGACGCCGATGACCATGACGTTGGCGATGCCGATGGCGCCGACCAGCAGCGCCACTGCGCCGAGGCCCAGGAAAAGCTCCGTGAACGAGCCTTCGGCGGCGGCCTGCGCCTCCAGCAGGTCCGAGGGCCTGCTGACCTCCACCTCCTCGGGGTTCTCGGGGTCAATCGTGGCCGGTAGCAGGTCGCGGGTGTCGTCCAGGAAGCGCCGGTCGACGCGGATGTAGATCGCCGAGGGCTCTAGGTCCATGTCGTAGTACTGCTCGGCCGCCCGGTCACCGATGAGCACCGCCCTGTCCAGGTCGGCGGCCAGTGCGAACGTTTCCAGCACCCCGGCCACGTCGACCCAGCGGCCCCCGAGCCAGACCCGCACCGGAGCCTCGAGATCCCGGATTCCCAGGCGCTCGGCTGAGACGGCACCGAGCACCGCGACCGGATAGTCGCGCTGTGCTTCGTTCAGGAAGGATCCGTGGGCCATCGAGCCGTTGAGGGTCTCGAGGAGTCTGGTGTCGGTGGCGTACACCGAGATGCCGCCGGTGAGGTTCGCCGGGACGAGGTCGTTGCGGTACACCCCGGCGTTCACGGCATAGACCGCCGAGGCTTCCTCCACCGTGGGCAACCGGCCGATCGTCCCGGTGGCAGTGCCGGGCAGTGCCGAGTCGCCGGCGCCGAAGCCCGTGCCGGGGGTGACGGTCAGCAGGTTCGTGCCGAGGGCGTCGATCTGGTCGATGAGGTCGGAGCGGGAGGATTCCGACAGGCCCAGCACGCTCACGAGCGAGGCGATGCCGATGGCGATACCCAGCGCCGAGAGGGCGGCGCGCAACCGCCGGGTGGCGAGCGCATGAATCCCGACGCGTGCGACCTCGGCCAAGCGCAGGCGGCTGGCCGGAAGTGCCGTGACTCCGTGGGCAGTCGCCGTCACGGGACGCTGACTCTCTCGTCGATGTCGTCGGTCAGGCGCCCGTCGAGCATCCGCAGCCGGCGGGGAATGGCGGAGGAGATCTCCTCGTTGTGGGTGATCACGATGATCGTGCGGCCCTCGTCGTGCAGGGAGAGCAGGAGCTCGATGATTGCCTCGGAGCCTGCGGAGTCGAGGTTGCCGGTCGGTTCGTCGGCGAGGATGAAGGCGGGCCGGTGAACCAGGGCACGGGCCAGCGCCACCCGCTGCATCTCACCGCCGGAGAGTTCGTTGGGCCGGTGGTGAATCCGGGCTCCGAGCCCGACGCGATCCAGGGCCGTGACCGCCGCCTCCCGGCGCTGCGGCCGGGGAGTGCCGGTGTAGAGCAGGCCGTTGGCCACGTTGTCCAGAGCCGAAGTGCCCGCCAGCAGGAAGAAGCGCTGGAACACGAAGCCCACGCGCCTGCCCCTGATGGCCGCCAGGGCGTCGTCGTCGAGGCTCGACGTGTCCAGCCCCTCGATGAGCACCGACCCGCTCGTGGGTGCGTCCAGGGTGCCCATGATGTGCAGCATCGTGGACTTGCCGCTGCCCGAGGGTCCAACCACAGCCACCATCTCGCCTCGGGCGACCTGCACCGACACGCCGTCCAGGGCCGTCACCGGTGGCGTGCCGGCGTACTGCTTGGAGACGTTGCGCAACTCGAGCGCCGGCACCGACCGGTCGCCCCCGGGTGGGTGTGAGGCGCCGCCGGTTTTCCTCACCGCGGAACCACGACCGGCATGCCCTCCTGGAGACCGGTCGCTCGTACCTCCACGTCGCCGTCGGCGAAGAGCCCCGTCTCCACCCCGATGAGGACGGTGCTGCCGTCGGGTTGCTGCACCTCGAGGGCGTAGCCGCCCTCGACGAGGGCCAGCAGGGCGGTGGCGGGCACCACCAGGGCGTCACGCGCCAGCGTCTCGGTGATCTCCACGTCGACCGATGCGCCGATCCAGACCACCGGCGCCGCCTCGACGAGCGTGATCGTGACCTCCACGAAGGCCTCACCCTGCGCGTCGGCGAGAGGGGCCGGGTTGATCAGGGCGACAGTGCCGGCGACGTCGCGGTTGTCGGGCAACTCCACGTTGACGCTGTCTCCCTCGCTGAGGAGGTCCCGCTCGGCCAGCGGGAGCTGGGCGATGACGTGCTGCGTGGTGGCCATCACACCGTCGATGGGGGCCTCGATTGCCGTGAGCGCGGCGAGCGGGACGCCGGCGGCGATGTCCTGGCCCACCTCGATGCCCGGCTGCCAGGAGCCGACCTGAACCGGGCCGGGCACGAAGAGCACGTCGGCCGTGCCGACCTCGCCGTCGACGTGGCTGCCGAGCGAACCCTGCCAGGCCCGAACGGCGTTCTCGGTGGCCTCGTCGAAAGCGCCGTCCACGCTGAACCCGTCGGCGCCGCCGAAGCCCAGAGCGGCGAGGTTCTCCTCGAGTTGGCGTACGTCGGGACCTGCATCGCCGGGGGACATGGTGCGGAAGGCGGGGACGCTGCCGTACATGACGACGAGCGAGCGGTAGCCGTCGGCGAGGTCGGCCACGTCGCGGCGGGCACTGTCCAGCGCGGCCTGGGTGCTGGTCACCGCCTGCTCGAGCGCCGTGAGTTCGTCGGGTGTGAGCGGGGCGATCAGGTCCCCCAGAGCCTCTCCAGCAGCGAGGACGGCGGCTTCGGCTGCCTGAACCTCGCTGGGTGCCGCGCCGGCGAGCAGATCGGCTAGGTCCTGCTCGACGACGGCGAGGCGGCCCCGGGCGTCGGCGATTGCGGCGTCTGTGGGGTTCTGGAGGTTGTGGAGGGTTTCGGTGGCGGCG
>VXXM01000059.1:0-68765 GCA_009835395.1 Acidimicrobiia bacterium | reverse complement strand
GGCGATTGCGGCGTCTGTGGGGTTCTGGAGGTTGTGGAGGGTTTCGGTGGCGGCGAGGACGGTGGCCTCGGCGGCGTCGATGTCGGTCTGCGACGGTCCGGCCAATAGCTCGCTCAGCGAATCGGCGGCTCGCGCCAGTTGGGCGCGGGCATCGGCGTAGTCGGCGCTGTCGGGCTCGGGAGTGCTGGCCAGGAACTGCGCGGCCGCTAGCACCAACCGCTCCGCCGCTTGCGCGTTCGGCGGCGGATCGTCGCCTTGCAGGGCGGCCAGCGCCTGCCGCGCGTCCAGAAGCCGTTGGCGGGCCGCCGCCAGTTGGGTCGTGTCCTCCGCGATGGTCGCCTCGAGCACGGCGGTTTCGGCGGCGGCGAGCTCGGCTCGGGCGGCCTCCTGTTCGCGGAGCTGCTCGCGAACGTCGGTCAGTTCTGCGGTTGCCCGGGAGAGTTCCGCCTCCGCCTCCGGCCGCAGTTCCTCGGCGATCTCGACGAACTTTTCGAGTCGCTCGGCCGCGCTGAACACGGCGGCCTCGGCGGTGTCGATGTCGACCTGTGAGGGTCCGGCGATGAGGTCTGCGAGGGTCTGTTCGGCCTGGGCCACGCGGCTGGTGGCGTCGGCGATTGCGGCGTCGGTGGGGTTCTGGAGGTCTTCGAGGGCTTGGCGGGCGGCGAGGACGGCGGCGTCGGCGGTGTCGATGTCGGTCGGGGTCGCCCCGCCGACGAGATCGGCGAAGGCCTGCGCGGCGGTCTCGAGGGCGGCTTCGGCCGTTGCGATGTCGGCCTGGGAGGGCCCGGCGCGGAGGTCGGCGAGGTTCTGCTCGGCGCCGGCGAGTTGTGCGCGGGCTGAGGCGATTGCGGCGTTGGTGGGGTGCTCGAGGTCGTCGAGAATCTCGGCTGCGCTCAGCACGGCCGCCTCCGAGGCGGCCAGGTCGGCGGTGCTCAGGGGTTCGAGGATTTCGTCCCGCCGCTCGACGGCTTCGGCCAGCGTCGCCCGCGCCGAGGCCACGTCGGCCTCGGAGACGCCGGCCAGCGCTTCGCTCAGTCGTTCCTCGGCGTCCAGCAACCCGTTCTGTGCCACCTCCAGGCGCTGCTGCGCGGCCGCAACCTGCTCTGGCGTCGGGCTGTACAGCACGATGTACAGCGGCTCACCCCGCTCGAGGATTGCCCCCTCGGCGGCGAGCTGGCCCAACACGCCGCTGCTGCGGGCGGTGAGGGTCACGGCGGTGGCGTAGTCGAGCGTGCCGGAGATCTCGAGATACTCCGCCAGATCGCGCCGCTCCACCGGTGCCGTCGCGAGTTCGACCTGCTGCGCCCGATCCCCGTCACCGTCGCCGGACCGGACCGCTATGACGGCTGCGGCGGCTCCGCCGGCGATCACGACAGTCGCCGCAGCGAGAAGCAGGCGGCCTCGCCTGCGTTGCGGCAAGTTCATGAGTTGGCGCCGCGCCCACCGCGCGCGAAGCGGCCGATGTTGATCTCCTCCTGGCACACCTCCAGGGCTGCGACCACGTCCGCATCCTGGAGGTCGATGGCGTCGCCGAAGGGGCCGCCGCCCGGACCGTCATTGTCGCCACCGGGGCCGAAGCTGCTGAGATCGGGGTCGCCCATGTCCACGCCGTTGGCGCGCATGCACCGGGCGAACTCCAGCAGCGTGTCCTGCGACTCGGTGATGTCGAAGTCGCCCGAGCCGGGCCCGAACGACAGACCCTCCAGCAGGTCCTCGCAGGCCTCGCGTGCTGCCAGCAGATCGGGATCTCGCCCGAGTTCCTGTGCCTCGCCGGCACCGCCGGCGCCCGGTCGGAATCCGAAACGCACGCTGCCGTCAGCCTCCACGACGGGGTCGGGGAAGTCCACGCCGTGCTCGCGCATGCAGTCGGCGAAGCGCAGCAGCCGCTCCTCGTTGCCGGCGGCTTCGACGTCTTCGGACTCGGGCACCGTCTCGGCCTCAGGAGCCCTCTCCACGAGAGTTGCGAGGCCGCTGGAGTCCTCCTTGCCGCCGCAGGCGGCCAGCACGAGTGCCAGCACAGCGATCGTCGGCAGCAGGCTTGCCCGGAGTCTCGACACGTGGTGGCCCCTTCCCGGTGTGGCGCGACTGGACTGCGGCGCCTCACACTGCATTGAAGTGGGCGTTGGTAAGAGGCGGGTGAGAGGCGCGGAAGAACTGGGTGTGAATCGGGTCCGCCGTCCGGCTGTGCCGTCCCCTGCGACGGGTCTCGCCCCAGCTTCTCGAGGGGTCTCCGGAGCATCAGCCGACCTCGTCGAGCACGCGGTCCAGGATGTTGACGAAGCGGTGGATGTCGCCGAAGGTGTTGTAGAGAGGCACCGGCGCCACGCGGATCACGTCGGGATAGCGCCAGTCGCAGGCCACGTCGGCGGCCTGCAGTCCCTGGTGTACGGCGCGGCCGTCGACCCCCGGTGTCCGGATCCGCAGGGAGGCCTGGCAGCCGCGTTCGGCGAGCGCGGTCGGTGTGAGGCTCTCGGCCCGGTCGCCGATCACCTCGGTGAGCAGGAAGTCGAGGTAGGCGAGTTGTCGTTGCGACTTCGCCCGGAGCGGTTCCAAGCCGCCCGCCCGGTCGAAGATCTCCAGTGACGCCCGGAGCGGCGCCATGGCGAGGATGGGCGGGTTCGAGAGCTGCCAGGACTCCGCGGTGGGGATCGGATCGAAGAAGGTGCCCATCTCGAAGCGGATGTCGGGGCGCTGGCCCCACCAGCCCAGCAGCTTGGGCAGCGAGCCGTCAGCGACGTGCCGGCCGTGCACGAAGGCACCTCCGATCCCGCCGGGACCGCCGTTGAGGTACTTGTAGCTGCACCAGGCGGCGAAGTCGACGTTCCAGTCGTGCAACGCCAGCGGGATGTTGCCCACGGCGTGCGCCAGGTCGAAGCCCACCCGGGCGCCGGTGGCGTGGGCCGCGGCCGTGATCTCCGCCATCGGGAGCACCTGGCCGGTGTAGTACTGCACGCCGGGCAGCACCACGAGGGCCAACTCCGCGCCGTGCTCGGCGATCAGCGCCAGCAGGTCGTCGCTCCGCAGCGTCTCCTCGCCCCCTCGCGGGCGGGCGAGAATCAGCGACTCGGCCGGGTCGTGGCCGCGCTGGCGGATCTGGCTCTCGACGGCGAAATGGTCACTGGGGAAGGCCCCTGCCTCGATGAGGACCTTGTACCGGCGCTTGGTGGGCTCGTAGAAGCTCACCATCAGCAGGTGCAGGTTGACGGTGAGGGAGTTCATGGCGACGACCTCGCCGGGGCGTCCCCCGACCAGTCGCTCCAGCGACGCCGCCAGCAGCTCGTGATAGCCCACCCACGCCGCCTCGCCGTCGAAGTGCCCGGCCACGCCCAGGCCGGCCCACCGCTCCAACTCGGCGTTCACGTGGCCCGCCGCGGCCCGGGGAACGGCCCCCAGCGAGTGGCCGGCGAGGTAGGTCTGCGGCGAGCCGTCGCGTCCCACGGGAAGGCGAAACTCGTTGCGGAAACCGGACAACGGGTCAGCGGCGTCCAGGCGCGCCGCTGTCTCGGCACCGGTGGTGAGCGTGATGTCTGGAGAGGTCATGGCTGGCAGGACGAGGCGCCGTCGTGCGGCTCGCCGATCAGGGAGCGAAGTTAGCGGGGCACCACAGCTGCCGCCGCGGCACGACTCGGACCCATCACACGACAGCGATGGGCGGTTCGGGCGGTGTCGCGCCGCCGCCGAGCGCCCTGGTGGCCTCGCCCCGGGTGGCGCGCCGGTGGATCACGCCGAACAGCGCGGCGACGAGAACCGCGGAGGCGGTCAGTGTGAGCAGGCTGGCGTCGAATCCGCCGGTGGCGTCGCCGATGGCGCCAACGGCGAACGGCCCGCCGAACCCGCCGATCTCGCCCGCCATGAAGAACAGGCCGCTGGCGATGCCCATGTTGCGGCCGTCCACGCCCGGCACACGCATGAGCGTCAGCAGGCACAGCCCGATGAGCCCGAAGCGCAGGACGCCGATGAGCACCAGGAACGGCGTCGAGGCGAGGCCCGAGACCAGCGTCAGCATGGCGATGACGGCTCCCAGGCTCAGCGAGACGCCCACGGGCGCGGCCAGCGGGTACCGGTTGCCCAGGCGCGGCAGCGTCAGTGGCCCCAGCAACCCGGCCGCGTACGCCGCCGCCGTCAGGTAACCGGCGTTCTCGGCCGACAGCCCGCCGTCCTCGATGATCTTCGGCAGCCAGTTGTTCAGGCCGTGGTTCACGAAGAAGACGGCCACGGCCATCGCCAGCACCAGCCGCATGACCGGATTGCGTGCGAGCGCGACCGCGCCCGTTCGTTCGGTGCTCCCGCCGGTCGGGCCCGGGCCGTGCTGCGGCGTCGAGGAGTCGATCCGGGCCGTCAGGATCAGCCACAGGACACACACGGCACCCGTGACCGCCGCGAACACCAGCGGCACGCTGCGCCAGCTGCCCCCGGCCACGGGAACGATGACGCTGTTGGCCGCAGCCAGCGCGACGGCCTGACCCACCACCGGACCGGTCACATAGATCCCGGTGGCCTTGGCGCGCTCGCTCTCCCCGAACCAGCTAACGACGAGTTTGGGGGCGCCGTTGGAGATCATCGGGGCGCCCAGGCCGAAGATCCCCACGGCAACGAACAGCGTGACGCTCCCGGTCGCCAGCCCGCGCAGCATGCCCGAGAGACCCATCAGCACGCCGCCGGCGAGCAGTGCCCAGCGGAGCCCGATGCGGTCGAGCAGGCGCCCGCACGGCACCGCGGCGAAGATGAACACCGCCGGCCAGGTCCCCAGGATGGCGCCGAGGCGTGACTTGCTGAGCCCCAGGTCCTCGCCGAGCGGGGTGAGCACCGGCGCCAGCGACGCGACGACCAGGCCGAAGGCGACGTACATCGCCCAGACCCCCGCCAGCAGGAGCCACCGCCGCGGGTCCGGGGGATGCCCGATGCCCTGCGGCGGGATCCCCGCCGCGCCGTCCCGTGCCGTCAATAGCCCAGGAACGTGAGGGCGTTGCGCGTGAGTTGCTCCACGTCCAGCCCGGCGGCTTCCGCCGCGCCGACCGGGTCCTTGGCGGCCATGTCGAATGGGTAGTCCGAGCCCAGCACCAGCCGCTCGGCACCGGTCACCGAGGCCAGGAAGCGCAGGTGTTCGGCGCTGTGGGTGAGGTTGTCGGCCCAGATGCGGTCCCGGAAGACCTCGCTTGGGCGCCGGGCGCAATCGGCGGAGACATCTGGGCGGGCCCCCCAGCCGTGGTCCCAGCGACCCAGCACGCCGGGGGCGCAGCCGGCGCCGTGCAGGAAGGCCAGCCGCAGACCGTCCAACTCGTCGGCCAGCCCCGAGAGGATCACCCCTCCGATCGCCGCAGCCGACTCGGTGGGGTTACCGAGCAGGTTGATGAGGTAGTGATGCCCCAGGCCGGGACCCGGGAGCTGCATGGGGTGCACGATCATGCACATCCCCAGCCGGTGGGCCTCCCGGAGGATCGGCCCCAGCGGGTCGGCCTCGAAGGACACGCCACCCACCAGCGGCGGCACCGTGACGCCGCGGACCCAGTCGATATCCGCCAGGCGGCGCAGCTCGGCCATGGCCGCGTCCAGGTCGGCCAGCGGCAGCGATCCCAGTCCCCGCAGCCGGTCCGGCGCCTGCTCGCACATCGCCACCAGCCCGTCGTTGACCGACGAGACGAAGGCGGCGGCCCGGTCGGCGGAGGCGTCGAGGGCGAACGTGAATGGCGGTGGCGACATGGCCCGCACCGCCAGGCCGTAGGTGTCCATGTCCCTCAGGATCATGTCCATGTCGTACATCGTCACCGTCCGGATCGACAGCGACAGGTTCCCCAGGTGGAGCTCGCCGTTCACCTCGCGCAGCTGCAGCTCGCCGGTAGCGGTCGGGATGGCGAGGCAGTTCTCGGGCAGCACGTGCGCGTGAATGTCGATGGGGCCGGATCGCATGGTTCTCCCCCGGATGGGCGACGGATCCCGCACAAGCTAGCGGCCGCCCGCTGCCTGAACCGGTCTCCAACTACAAGGCGGCGGCCAAGTCGCTACGGCCAGCGCTTCTCCAACTTGCTTGGCAAGATCGCGTAGACGTACGGACCACCAATCTCTGTGCGGCGAAGGATGGCGTCCCAATTGTCCATCAGCCGCGTGACCATGTCCGCGCCAGACATGTTTGAGTTCGGAATCAGGAACAGCCGGAGCGTGGCAGCACTCAACATGTCGGCATGATCGCGCGGGATTTGGTTGTCCTTGCTGATTGCGACCCAGCCCTCTCGGCCTGCGCGCCGTATCCAGTCGGAGTCCGGGAGGCGCAGATCTAGACCATCGGGGTACACATCGGCCATGGCCAATGCCTCGTAGCCCTTCGCGCGTATCGCGCCAGCGATCATGTGGCGCCCCAACCCGCGGTCGAGGAAGAAGACCGGCCTCTCCGGATCAGGCTGCTCTTGCTGCGGGCCAGATCGCATGGAGGGATTCGGCGATGTCGTCGATCGGAACCTCGTAGTCGGCGGCGACCGATTCCATGGGCTCGCCTCCCGCGATCCGTGAGTGCACGGCTGAGAGTGGGGCACCCCCGTGCATGAACACCGGGTCACCTCCTGCCACGTCGGCAACCACCCGAAGCAATGGGCGCTCCGTGACAGGCAGGATCAGTTCAGTGGCCCAGTCGTCGCCGAAGGTGATGCGCGTCAAGTACTGCTGGATGACCTCGTGAAAGACCCGCTGGCCCGAACTCACCACAGTCAACAGGCGCAACTGGAGGTCATTCTCGCTGGCGGCGTAGTCGTACAGAACGTTTGCGCCGTCGCTGAAGAGCTTCGTCGAAGCCAGCACATGTTCGAGTTCACCTTGGTTGACCAAGACCTCAAGAGCCCGGCGGATCCGCTGCAGGGGAAGGCCGGTCTGTCGGAATGCTTGCACGACGGCGGCTTCCACGAGCCCGATGAAGGGGATTGCCCGCCGGTCACCGTCGGCCGTCCCCAGCGAGGTGATCACTGGGCCTTGCCTGACGGTCGGCCGTCCCTGAGGTCGCCTCTCGTAGCCGCGTGCCCACGTCTCCAATGTCGAAGGGGGCATGCCGACGTAGCGGGCAGCTCCGGTCACTGTGTATAGGCGCCTGTCGAACCGAGGGTCGCTCACGGCCCAACCTCCTGCTCGCCTCATAGTTCATCGTAGACAGGCCGGTGGCTCCAGCCGAGGACAGCAATCGCGCGGTTCATTGGCGAATGCGGTTCGGGGGAGGGGATTTGCGGGCGAATGAAGGGCAGCTTCGCCGGCCCGGTAGCGAATTCCCAGGTCAGCTAGCCCCGGCGGCCGCTGAAGCCCGAATCGGGGCCCGGGCGGCGGGGTGGGGCGAAGAAGTCGTTCTCGTTGTCGGCGAGTTGCCTGCGCTTTCGCATGATCGCCCTGCGCTCGGCTTCCAAGAACATGTACCGCTGAACGTCCTCTGGAGTGTCGTCGTCCATGAACATGCTCATCGCCATCGGATCGCGGCACAACTCCCCGCGGATGTCATCCCTGGTTACGGCCCCGGCCACACCGCGGCCTGCCCGCCCGCGCTCCAAACTCCGGCGGTACCAGCCGTTCCTCATGACCGGGACGAGCAGCCCCAGGCCGAAGGTCGCAAGTCCGAACGCCGCAAACGTCGCAATCATCGCCGGATGCGCCACAGCACTCCGCCTCCTTAATGAGTCGACGACCGTCACTTCAATGACTGATCACATTATTAGTGATGTTTCAATATAGTTTACATATTTCTGATTGCAACCCCGGGCGCTTCAGCCGGGCTCAGCAGCCGGTGGCCGCCATGAGTGCCCGGCAAGCATCGGCCATGCGTCCCGGTGAGAGTGTCGTGACACGGCGGCGAAAGTGATCTCGTCGGATCGTGTAGATGGTGTCGAAGTTGACGACACAGTCCCGCGGCACGCCGTCGCGGCGTGTCGTCAGCGTCAACTCGGCGGCGGTTCCCCGGTGCGTGCGCGTCAGAGCGGCCGACACCACCGCTTCGATCCGGTCGGCCACTGGGTCACGGGTGAGCACCAGAACGGGCCGATCTCCCCCGGGCGTGCGGGCGAACCAAATCTCACCCCGTTGCATCGGCCCAGTCGCTCCAGTCTTCGTTCGGGCCCCAGTGGGCGATCTCTTCGAGGGCCAACTCGTCCTCCGTCAAGGGCGTCTCCTCGTAGATCAGAACGTCCCGGTCCGCCTCCAGTTGCTGGAGGTGCCGGCGGAGTGCCTCGCGCAGGAGCTCCGACCGGTCGATGCCGAGGGTTGCCGCCCAGCGGGTGGCCCCGGCGACCTGTTCCTCGTCGGTCCGGAAGCTGAGCATCGTCATACAGATATCTTATTTTGTATGACGCTCCAATGCCAGCGTTCGGGAGGCGACGGGAGTCGGATTGGCGGAGCTGTCCGCCGGGCTCGAAAGTAGGGTCGAGCCGTGTCGATGCTGGTGGGGAGGCCGGACCAGCCGGCCACCGGTGGCAGCCCGAGCTCCCGACGACCGCTGCGTTGGGCCCTGCTTGCCGCGGCCGGGCTGGCGCTGGGGCTGATGCTGTGGGGGGCGCTGCGGGAGGCGACCCCGGTCGGGTCGTTCGTGACGGTGACGGCGGTCGGTTGCAGCGGTCGGGCGCACGCCAGCGGGTTCGCCGTGGCGGACGACCTCGTGGTGACGGCTGCGCACCCGGTCGCCGGGCGCCGCCGGGTTGCGGTCACCGACACCGCCGGACGCAGCCGGAACGGTTTCGTGGTGGCGCTGGATCCGGCGCTCGACGTGGCTGCGGTGCGTGTGCCGGGGCTGGGGGCCGACCCGGTCAGCCTGGCCGCCGGCGACGACGCCGCGCTGGCGCCGGCGGGCGGCCGCGGCGTCGTAGCGGCGATGAGCGACGCCGGCGTGCTCACGCGCAAGCCGGTCGAGGTGATTCGTCGCGTCCGGACGAACATCGAGGACGTCTACCGCACCGCACGGGTCTCCCGCCGTGGTTTGGAGTTGAGCTTCGACGGCGGTTACGGGGACTCCGGAGCCGCCGTGCTGAACGGCGACGGCACCGTCGTGGGCATGGTCTTCGCCACGTCGCGCTTCCGGGAGGAAGTGGGCTACGCCGTGCGGGCCGTCGAGGTCCGGGGCCTGCTCTCGCAGGTGGCCGAACTGCCCCGGCGCACCGCCTGCCCGTGAGGCGGGCGTTCAACCGCCGCCGAGCGGGAAACGCAGTTGCTCGTGGTCGGGGCCGCGGCTGCGCCCGTCGAGCGGGACGTATCCGGGCACCTCGTCGTGGCGGGTGTCGAGGTAGATCTTGGCCTCCGGCGGGCCGCAGAACGGCCGGTGGCTCCATCGGATCTCCACGTGGCCGTGCACCTCGCCCCGGCGTCCGTCTGCGCGCTCGCGGTAGCGGGCCGTCCAGTTCACCCGCGGCTGCCCGCGGCCGTCGGCCGAGACCTTGAACGACCGGAACTCGAAGGCCTGCCGCCACTCCCAGGGTGTCATCACTCGGAGCCGCATCGTCCGGTGGCGGTCGATGCCCAGGATGTAGTAGGTGGCCGAGTAGATGCGCAGCAGCCGCCACAGCAGGCGCTCCTGCTGCGCGGGCTCCCCGAGCGCCTCCTGCCAGGTCTCCGCCGACTTCTTGCTCACGGCAGCGATGAGGGCGTCATATGGCGCCCGTAGTTCGCCGGGCATCCCGCGGCTGCCGTGCTCCCGGAAGGCGGCCCGGAGTCGCGCGCGCTGCGCCGAGTCCAGCCAACCGGGCGTGTCCGGCATGCCCTCCAGATCGAGCAGCTTCAGCGCGCCGCGATAGAGCGCCAAGTGCTGACGCGACGCCACTTCGGCGAACCAGTCGGGATGCCTGGCCTGCGGTGACGGGGCGAGGATCTCCTCGAACACCCGCGCCGGCGCTGTGTTGTGGAGTATCTGCGACAGGTACTTGCAACTGATCATGTAGACCCGGTCGACGAGCAGGTCGGCGGGGACGGCCTGGTCGCCGGGGATCCGCCGGTCCCCGCTCCACTCGATCAGCCGCGGCGCCCGCCCGTCCAGCCCCGCCGGGTGGCGGGCGAAGAACGCCCCGTTGGCGAACGCCGCCAGGCCGAGCGCCGAATACTTTCCGGCTGCCAGGATCCGCTCGAGCCGCTCCCAGGATTCGTTGCCGATGGCCAGGTTGCCGGGGTGTTCGGCAGTCGCCTCCTGCAGAGAGCCGGCGCCGGCGACCCCCAGCGCGGTGGCCAACTCCGTGATGGTCGTCCGGTCGTCAGCCACCAGAGTCGTCGAAGATCGGGGTGAACTGGATCTCGAACCCGAGTAGGTCGTGCTCGGACGCCGATCCCCAGATGGGCTCATCGGGGTAGCAGTCGACGGTGTGGCCGGTGGCGCCGATCCATGCCGCAACCGCGTCGGCCCACCTGTGATCGAGGAGCGCGCTGCGGATCTCGCTCAGGCTCGAGCCGACATCCAGCGGGTCAGTCTGGGCGATCACGCGTAGGGCGATCGCTTGGCCGATGCTCTCCTCGTCCTCGGCGAGGAGCACCTGAACCGGGTCACCTCGGCCATGGATCACCGCGTAGACCGCTCGCGGGCGCCTCCGCTCCCAGTCGATCAGGTCGCTCATCGAATCAGGCCGGACAGCCGGCCAGTGTGGCGAGCCGCAGGGCCGCTCCCGGATCGTTGAGGTCGATGACCTCCCTGATGGGTTTGTCGCGGCCGGTTACCGCTTCGAGCGCTCGGTGCCCGGCACTGAGGGGTTCCGGACCGCCGGTCGTCAGCAGGACCAGGGGAGCGGGATCGGTCACGTGGAGTGTGGTCGCCTTCCCGATCGCCTTCCAAAGCGACTCGTTGAGGCCCAATCCGGGTTCGGATACCTGTGTGAAGCCCCCGGACACGTCGAAGCGCCACAGGTCGCCGGCCAGATCTGTCGCAGCGAAAGCAACTCTCACGTCGTGACAGAACGTCACGCCTTTCTGGATGCCGTCGAATCCCGCTTCGCGAATCAACAGGCGCGCTACCTGACCGGCGCTCCACCCCTCGCTCAAGGCTCGGCTGTGCGGATCGCCGTCGCCGGCGTGTGCCCCGTTGGATGTCGCTGGGACCGAGACCTCCCATCGCCGGAACCCGCCGTGGTTTCCGTGGCACGCGCGCTCGGCCTCGACGCGCTGTCGGGCTAGGGCGAGGTAGCCGGCGTCGGTGTCGAAGCCGACATAGTGACGGCCGGTCCGCACCGCCGCTACCGCTGTCGTGCCCGCGCCCACGAACGGGTCCAGAACGAGGTCGCCGCGGTACGTGTAGAGGTCGATGAGCCGCTGTGGCAGTTCGACCGGGAACGGCGCAGGGTGTCCCACACGCCGGGCCGATTCGGCGCGAATCTCCCAGACGTCGGTTGTGGCCTCCATGAACTCATCGGCTGTAGCGGACCCCACCGCAGGCAGATTCGCCGCTGCTCGCGCAGGGGCCCGTCGTGCCCGATCGAAGCGGCCCTTCGAGGCGATGATCACGCGCTCGGTGAGGTCTCGCAGGACCGGAGAGCCTGGTCGCTGGAACGAGCCCCAGGCGCAACTGCCCGAGGCGCCCCGAGCCTTTTGCCAGATGATCTCGCCGCGCAGCAGCAGCTTCAGGCGGTTCTGCAGGATGTCGATGACGTCGGCGGACAGCGACCGGTACGGCCGGCGTCCCAGGTTGGCGACGTTCACGGCGATGCGCCCGCCGGGTTCCAGCTTTCGCACACACTCGGCGAAGACGTCGTGCAGCATCTCCAGGTAGTCGATGTAGCTGGCGGGGATGTGGCCCTCGCCGATGGCCTCCTCGTACTCCTTGCCGGCGTAGTAGGGCGGTGAGGTGACGACAAGCGCCACCGAGGAGTCGGCGATGTCGCCGTGACGGTCCATGTCCCGGGCGTCGCCGACCCAGAGCCGGTCCACGCAAGCGGGATGGATGACTTCAGAGTCCTCGCTGATCTCCGGAACCGGGAAGCGGCTGTAGAAGGCGGAGGAGTCGTGGCCCTCGCGCCGTCCCACTCCGAAGTTGGACGTCGCGGTGCTCGTACGCCGCCGCTCTGGTCTGCTCACGCCGCCTCCGAAAGGGTCCCGAGGTGCTGGTCAACCGTGGCGCGCTGCGGAAAACCTCCCGGTCAACACCTGTGTGCAACCTACACGAGCGGTGTGACAGTCTTGGGGAATCCGAGGGGACAACGGCGCGGTCGGCGGTGGATACCCAGGGCCCGCGGAGGTGAGACATGAGTGAGATTCGACTGGTGCTGTGCGGCGTCGGCGGTGTGGGGCGGAACGTCGCCCGCCTGGTCCTCGGCCGGCGTGGCGGCGACGTGGTGGCGGCATACAGCCGCAACCCTGCCCTCGTCGGTGCCGATGTCGGCGAGTTGGCGACCGGGGAGCCGAACGGCGTGACGGTGACCGACCGGGACACCGCCCTGGCCACGCCGGCCGACGTGCTGCTGATCGCCACGACGTCGTTCATCGCCGAGGTCGCCGACGACATCGCCGCCGGGGTGGACGCCGGCCTGAACGTCATGTGCACCGCCGAGGAGATGGGCTACGCCTGGGCCATCGATCCCGACTTCTCGGCCGACATCGGCGCCGCCGCCCGGAAGGCCGGCGTCACCGTGATCGGCGCGGGCGCCAACCCCGGCTACATCTACGAGGTGCTGGGCTTGGCGCTCACCGGCGCCGCCTGCCGTGTGGACCGCATCGTGGTGCAACGCGTGGTGGACCTGTCGGGCTTCAGCCAGACGGTGCAGCGCCGTCTCGGCCTCGGCTTCGAGCCCGACGAGCACGCCGCCGGCGTGGCGGCGGGCCGTATCTACGGCCACATCGGCTACCCGCACACCATGCGGACCTTCGCCCGACGCTTCGGTCGCACGGTGGAGCGGTTCACCGAGACCATCGATCCCTTCCCCGCACCCGAGACCATCGACACCGTGGCGGTGCCCATCGCGCCGGGCCAGTCGGCGGGCTTCAAGCAGGTCACCTCCGGCTACACCGGCGACGGCGACGAGCCGTGGTTCCAGGCGACGTTCCTCGGCCACGTGGACCTGGCCTCCATCGACCTGGCCCCCGAGGACTCCTACAACGTGATCGGCGACCCGAACCTGCACGCCGTCGTGCGCCCCGGCTTCAACCCCCAGATCACCACGATGGCCGTGCTGGTCAACCTGATCCCCCACGTCGTGGCTGCCCCCCCGGGCCTGCTGTCGGTCACCGATCTGCCGATCCCCGCCCCCTGGGGCTGACCCGGATCCCAGCCCCATTGCGCCGGCGTGCGGCGTCGGTGCCCACGGCCCGGCGCCACCCGCCGCCCGTGGCACCCGCGACTGCGGCGAACTACCGTTGGCGGGGTCTGCACCGGCTCCGGGGGCATGGGATGAGCTGTGCCGGGCCGGCGCTTCGAGGGGAGGGGGGTCCCCATGCGGCACTCGAGCCGATCTCGCGCACTATCTCTGTTCGTCATCATTCTGGGAGTGATGGCACTCGTCGCCGGCGCGTGCGCCGACGACGAGGAGGCCGTCTCGACGGCACCAGCGCCCGCGGCCGAGCCGGCTGCACCCGACGCGGCGCCGCCTCCCGAGCCGGCGGAGCCCGCCGAGCCGATGGACGACGCCGAACCCGCAGCACCTGCGGGCGACGACGTGATCCGTTTGGGGTATATCTCTGGTGGTGATGCGGATCCGTTTGTGTTGATTGTGACCGAGTCGATCCGTGAGGAGGCCGCCAAGGCCGGTGTGGAGTTGGCGGAGTGTGACAGCAACTTCTCCGCTGAGGAGGCGTTGGAGTGTGCGCGCACGCTGGCGGTGCAGGACCTGGACTCGATGATCAACTGGCAGTTCTTCCCGGATTCGGCGCCGGAGATCTGCGAGGCGTACGGGAACTTGCCGACCGTCGCGTTGGACACTGACGAGAAGCCGTGCCAGCGGGTGTGGATCGGCGCCAACAACCACTTCGCGGGTGTGGTGTCCGGTCGCGGTCTGGGCAACTTCGCCCAGTCCGAGTTCGGCTGCAACTACGACGCGTATGTGTCGTTGGACATTCCGAGCATTCCGGCGGTGAACGGTCCTCGCGCCGGGGGCAGCAAGGACGGTTTCGAGGAGGTCTGCGGGCCGGTGCCCGATGACAAGTACTTCTCGATCGACACGCTCAGCGGCGGCGGCGACCAGCCCGAGAACACGCGCCGGCAGTTCACGGACCTGTTGACGACGTTGCCGACGGCGGAGGTGATCCTGGTGATCAGCCCGTCGGGGGATTCGATGCCGGGCGCGGCTTTGGCGGCCGCGGAGGTCGCAGGCCGTGAGGGCCAAGTGTGGGTCGTCGGTCACGGCGCCGACGGTTCGATCCTCGATGAGATCCGCAACAACCCGTACTGGGTGGGCGACGTGGCGTACTTCCCCGAGAGCTACGGCTCGATCGCGGTGCCCGCGGCGATCGCGCTCGCCAAGGGCGAGCCCGTCGACGAGGAGATCCTCATCGACCACGTCTTCATCGACAAGACCAACATCGACGACTACTACCCGCTCGAGGGCGCCGAGCCCGTCGAGGATATCCGTTTGGGGTATATCTCTGGTGGTGATGCGGATCCGTTTGTGTTGATTGTGACCGAGTCGATCCGTGAGGAGGCCGCCAAGGCCGGTGTGGAGTTGGCGGAGTGTGACAGCAACTTCTCCGCTGAGGAGGCGTTGGAGTGTGCGCGCACGCTGGCGGTGCAGGACCTGGACTCGATGATCAACTGGCAGTTCTTCCCGGATTCGGCGCCGGAGATCTGCGAGGCGTACGGGAACTTGCCGACCGTCGCGTTGGACACTGACGAGAAGCCGTGCCAGCGGGTGTGGATCGGCGCCAACAACCACTTCGCGGGTGTGGTGTCCGGTCGCGGTCTGGGCAACTTCGCCCAGTCCGAGTTCGGCTGCAACTACGACGCGTATGTGTCGTTGGACATTCCGAGCATTCCGGCGGTGAACGGTCCTCGCGCCGGGGGCAGCAAGGACGGTTTCGAGGAGGTCTGCGGGCCGGTGCCCGATGACAAGTACTTCTCGATCGACACGCTCAGCGGCGGCGGCGACCAGCCCGAGAACACGCGCCGGCAGTTCACGGACCTGTTGACGACGTTGCCGACGGCGGAGGTGATCCTGGTGATCAGCCCGTCGGGGGATTCGATGCCGGGCGCGGCTTTGGCGGCCGCGGAGGTCGCAGGCCGTGAGGGCCAAGTGTGGGTCGTCGGTCACGGCGCCGACGGTTCGATCCTCGATGAGATCCGCAACAACCCGTACTGGGTGGGCGACGTGGCGTACTTCCCCGAGAGCTACGGCTCGATCGCGGTGCCCGCGGCGATCGCGCTCGCCAAGGGCGAGCCCGTCGACGAGGAGATCCTCATCGACCACGTCTTCATCGACAAGACCAACATCGACGAGTACTACCCCGAGTAGCGGCCCGTCGATCAGGTAGGCAACCGGCCAGGCGACGCCGCGTGGGAATCGATAGGGGCGGCGAGACCGGGTCCGACCGGCTCGCCGCCTCACCCGAGGCCGAGTCGAGCGGCGCGGCGGCACTAGGCATGAGTGCGGGGACCGCGCTGCCGATGCGTCCGCTCCGCTGGCTGTTCCGCCCCGACAACGCCCGCCTGCTGGTCCTGATCGCCCTCGGAGTGATCTTCACCTTCGCCAGCCCGTTCTTCCTGACCACCAACAACCTCATCAACGTGCTGATGAACGCCGCGGTGGTGGGCATCGTGGCGGCGCCGGCGACGCTGCTACTGGTCGCCCGGCAGGTGGACATCTCCATCGGCTCCGCCGTCGGTTTCGCCGCCACGACGCTGACCGTCGTCGCAGAGAGCCGCTTCGGGCTGGGCGTCGCCGTGCTCGCCGCCATCGGGGCCGCCATGGGCATCGCCGCCATCAACGCGGTCGCGATCACCAAGCTGCGCGTCAATTCGCTGATCGCCACCCTGGGTACCCTCGCCGCCTTCCGGGGCGCCGCGAAGCTCATCGGCGACGGCCGCTCGATCCGCCTGGACGGGTTCGGCTTCCTGGGGCGAAGCCGCTTCGCGATCCCGGGCACCGATGTGCGGCTCCCGGTCGCCGTGCTGATCCTGCTGGCCGTGGCGCTGCTCTTCAGCCTGCTGATGCGCTACACCCGCTACGGGCTGCACATGTACGCCATGGGGGCCAACCCGAAGGCGGCGCGGCTGGCGGGCGTGTCGCTGGAGCGCAACGTGGTGATCGCCTTCATGCTCTCGGGACTCTCGGTCGCGCTGGGCAGCTTCATCCTGGTGTCGTCGATCGGCGCCACGGCACCCACGACGGGCATGGGGCTCGAACTCCTGGCGATCACCGGGGTGATCCTCGGCGGTGCCAGCCTCTCGGGCGGGCGCGGCACCATCGGGGGCACGCTCGTGGCGATCCTCATCCTGGCCGTGCTGGACAACGGGCTCACGCTGATGCGGGTCACGTCGTTCTGGCAGGAGGTCGTGCGGGGTGGTCTGCTGGTGACGGCCGTGGCCTTCGACCAGTTGCGGCTGCGGCGCGGCAAGCCGGAAGTGAGGTTCGAGTTGTGAGCGCGTCGGCCGTTCCCCAGGATCCGGTCACGGTGGCCGGTACCGAGGCGCCCCTCTTGGTGGTGGACCACCTCTCTAAGGAGTTCGGCGCCGTGAAGGCGCTGCAGGATGTGAGCTTCTCGGTGAACGCCGGCGAGGTCGTCGGCCTCGTCGGCGACAACGGTGCCGGCAAGTCCACCCTGGTGACGATCGTCGCCGGCGTTCAGCACCCCACGAGCGGCCACGTCTTCCTCGACGGCAAGCCGCTGGACGTGGCAACGCCCGCCGAGGCGCGCGATGCCGGCATCGAGACCGTCTACCAGGAGTTGGCCCTCATCGAGATGTTCGACATGGCCACCAACTTCTTCCTGGGCCGGGAGATCCTGCAGAAGGGGATCCGGCAGCGCCTCGGCGTCCTGAACCGCCGCGACATGCGCCGCCGGGCGCGCGAGAAGGTCAGCGAGATCCCCGCCAAGTTCCCGAACTTCGACGCCGCCGTCGAGACCATGTCGGGCGGCCAGCGCCAGATCGTCGCCCTGGCCAAGGCGGCATTCTGGGGCGGGCGGCTGCTCTTGCTCGACGAGCCCACGGCCGCACTTGGCGTGCAGGAGTCCGCCGGCGTGCTGGACATGATCAACGAGTTGGCCGGCGAGGACCGGGCGATGATCGTTATCGCCCACAACCTGCAGCACGTCTGGTCGGTCTGCACCCGGATCCTGGTGCTGAGGCGGGGCTACCTGGTTGCCGACCTGGACAAGGCTGAAACCACGGCCGAGGAGGTCGTGGCCTACATAACCGGCGCTCGGTGAGCGGCCCTCGGCAACCGGCCGTCGCCGCGGTGAACCGGCAGGCAACCTACGAGCGTTCGGCCGGTCCGACGGTGCCGGCGATCGACTAAGAAGAACACCACCGCACGAAGGGGGAGACCAATGGTCAAGGACGCATCGGGATGGATCAGCGAGATGTTGGCCGAGGCATCGGAGATGCCCGCACCGGAGATCTCGCCGACCGGGGTGCTGCAGTACTCCGAGACGCTGGGCCGGCGAGTTCGCTCGGATGTCACGTGGGAGTCCCACGCGGTTGCCACCTACACGAGGGCGATCGAGGCGATCGAGGCGGGACAGTGGGCGGAGGCCGCCGAGTACGTGGACTTCTTCTACGACGAGGCCGCGGTCATCCACGGCTTCTTCGAAGGGCTGATCCCTGACGCCGTCGCCTTCCTGGCCGAGCGGGGCATCGGCCGGGCGCAACTCCTGGAACTGAACCGGCGGCTCATCGACCTGATCCGCCTGCCGGACGGGCGGCCGTTCGTCTCAAGCGTGCGCTGGGCGGAGTTCGAGGCCGAGATGCGGCGCTGCCTGGTGGCCGTCGGGGCGCACGACCGCGCCGAGGCGCTGGAGTCCCTCGCCGAGCTGAAGGAGGTCTGGCGGCAGGTTCAGGACCGCGACGTGGACCACCTCTACGGGCTGCTGAACGAGGCGGTGGTCTACTGGGGCGAGGAGGCGGTCGGCGATTTCTGGAGCGCCATCATCGGGCCGCTGTTCGAGACGCGCTACGAGAAGTTCGACATCCAGAAGAACCCCTGGTCGGAGTCGTTGTGGACCAACGTCTACCTGGCCATGGAGGCGATGCGCGGCCACTTGGTGGGCCCTGAGCGGGACGGCAATATGGAGTTCAGCGAGGACGAGGACCGCTACACGTGGCGCTTCAACCCGTGCGGCAGCGGCGGCCGTTCGATGCTCGTCGACGCCGTCGAGGGCTCACCGCCCCGCATGGAGTCGCCCTTCGAGTTCGGCGTCTTCGAGGAGGAGTTCGACTTCGCCTGGAACACCAAGGGCGTCTGCTACTACTGCGTGAACTGCTGCATGGTCATGCAGTTGATGCCCATCGACCACTTCGGCTATCCCGTGCGGGTCACCGAGCCACCCACCTACCCCAACGACGGTACCGCCAAGTGCACCTGGCACGTCTACAAGGACCCGGCCAAGGTGCCCGAGCGCTACTACACCGACGTGGGCCGCCAGAAGCCCGACGTCATCCCGGGGCTCGACCCCGGAGGCGACTCGAACTAGGGCTGGCGGCGAAGGCGGCGACTGAGTCGAGCCGCTGAGACGGCGGCAAGGAAGGAGACACCGATGAGCAACTCCGACGCACCCGAGCGGGTGGCGCTCCTGACCGGGGCAGGCGGCGGTCTGTCCGGCGCAGCGGCGCGGATCATCGCCGAGCGGGGTGGCTACCGGCTCGCCCTGGTGGACAACCGCACCGACGCGCTGGAGGGGACTCTGGATGACGTGCGGGCGCTAGGGGCCGAGGCGCACGGCATCGTCGTGGACCTCGGCGACGCCGAGCAGGTGGAGACGGTGGTGCCGCAGGCGGTGGCGCACTTCGGCCGGGTGGACGCCCTGGTGAACGCCGCCGCGGTGCTGTTCCGCACGGAACTGGAGGACATCACCGCCGAGCGGTTCGACTTCGTGTACCACATCAACGCCCGGGCGCCGCTGCTGCTGTGCCGCGCCGCCATGGCCGACATGGCCACCCGCGGTTGGGGCCGCGTGGTGAACGTCACCTCCACCGGCGTCTACGAGGGCGGATTCACCACCACGTCGCTGCTGTACGAGACCACCAAGGGTGCGGTGGCAGTGATGACCAAGATGTTCGCCAACTTCGGTGCGGCCGACGGCATCCTCGTCAACACGGTCTGCCCCGGCGCCATGCGCACCCGCATGCTCACCGAGCAGACCGATCCGGCGCTGCTCGCCAAGGCCGAGCGCGAGATGATCCCGCTGGGGCGCCTCGGCGAGCCGCAGGAGGTGGCGGAGATCATCGTCTGGCTGCTCAGCGACGCCAGCAGCTACGCAACCGGCGCCGAGTTCGACATCACCGGCGGCATCGCCCTGCACTGAGCAGCGCCTCTGAGCCGCACCTCCGATCCGCATCGCTAGCGTCTGCGGGATGACGTCGATGCGCAGGTTCGAGGGCAAGGTGGCCGTGGTGAGCGGCGCCGAGGGCGGCATCGGCGGTGCCACGGTGGCGCGGCTGGCCGCGGAGGGCGCGACCGTCTGGTCCGCGGTGCTGCCCGGACTGGAAGGGCCCGCCGGCCACCCGGCCGTCGAGGTGGACGTCACCGTGGAGGAGCACTGGATCGCCGCCTTCGAGAAGGTCGTCGAGACCTCCGGACGCCTCGACGTGCTCGTCAACAGCGCCGGGATCCTCGGCAGCGGAACTGCCGAGGACACGAGCCTCGACCAGTGGCACCGCGTCCTGGACGTGAATCTCACCGGTGTCTTCCTTGGCTGCCGGGCCGCCGTCGGGCACATGCGCCGCAGCGGTGGCGGGGCCATCGTCAACCTCAGCTCCTTCGCCGGCCTGCGCGGCCTGGTCGGCATGGTGTCCTATGCCACCTCCAAGGGCGGCGTCATCACCCTGACGCAGTCCCTGGCCAAGGACCATGCCGCCGAGGGCATCAGGGTCAACGCCGTGTGCCCTGGCTCGGTGGACACCCCGATGATCGCGGCAGTGGTGGCCGCCGCGGACGACCCGGAGGAGCGGCTGAAGCGGACGGTGGAGGGCTACCTCATCGAGCGCCTGGGGCGACCCGCCGAGATCGCCGCCACCATCGCCTACCTGGCCAGCGACGACGCCTCGTTCATCACCGGCCAGGCGCTGCCCGTCGACGGGGGCCGCACCATCCACTGACCGCGGGGGCGATCAGATGGCGGTCCAGCCTCCGTCGACCTTGAGGGCTGATCCGGTGATCATGGCCGAGGCGTCCGACGCCAGGAACACGACGGCACCGGTCACGTCGTTCATCTCGGCCAGGCGCCCCAGTGGGATGCGGCCCAGGGTGTCGGCGAGGAAGGCCTCGTCCTCGAAGTAGGCCGCGGTCATGGGGGTCAGCACGAACGTGGGGCACACCGTGTTGACCCTGATGCGGTGCGGGGCCAGGTCGATGGCCATGGCCTTGGTCATGCCCTCGAGGGCGTGCTTGGAGGCGCAGTAGACCGAGCGGCGGGCCCCGCCGACGTGCGCCATCTGGGAGGACATGTTGATGATGCTGCCGCCCTCACCGGTTGCGGCCATCTTGGCCGCAACCGTCTGGGCCACGAAGAAGGCCCCCGTGACGTTGATGCGCATGACCTCGTCGAACGCCTCGCGGGTGACCTCCAGGAAGGACTGCGGGCGGTTGGTGCCGGCGTTGTTGACCAGCACGTCCCAGTGGTCCGATGCCCCACCGATCACCTCGGAGACCGCATCGGCGTCCGTGCAGTCGCAGACCAGCACGTCGGCCCGGCCGCCCGCGGTCTCGATACTCGCCGCGGCCTCCTCCAGTTCACTGCGGGTGCGGCTCAGCAGGGTCACCGCGGCGCCCGCCGCCGCCAGCCCCTCGGCGCACGCCAGTCCGATGCCCCGGCCGGCGCCGGTCACCAGCGCGCGCTGCCCGTCCAGGCGCAGGCCGCGACCGGGGAGGCTCCCCGAGTTGGCCCCGCCGCCGTCGCCGCTCACGCCAGCCGCCGCACCCGGATGTCGGCCTGCTCCTTGTGGCCCGCGAAGCCCTCCAGGGCGCAGAGCCGCGAGCAGTACTCGCCCAGCAGCACCGAGGCCTCGTCGGTCAGCACCTTCTGGTAGGTGCAGGTCTTCAGGAACTTGCCGACCCACAGCCCGCCCGTGTAGCGGGCCGCCCGGCGGGTGGGCAGCGTGTGGTTGGTGCCGATGACCTTGTCGCCGTAGGACACGTTGGTGCGGTCGCCCAGGAACAGCGAGCCGTAGTTCGTGAGCCGCTCGGCGAACCAGTCCGGATCCGCCGTCATGACCTGCACGTGCTCGGAGGCGATGTCGTCGCCGATGCGCACCATCTCGTCATCGTCGTCGGCCACGATCACCTGGCCGTAGTCCCGCCAGGCCGTCCCGGCGATCTCCCCGGTGGGCAGGATCTCCAGTTGCCGCTCCACCTCGGCCATGGTGGCGACCGCCAGTTCCTCCGAGGTGGTCAGCAGGATCGCCGGCGACGTCGGCCCGTGCTCGGCCTGGCCCAGCAGGTCCGTGGCGCAGATCTCCCCGTCGCTGGTGTCGTCCGCGATCACGAGCGTCTCGGTGGGTCCGGCCAGCAGGTCGATGCCGACGCGCCCGAACAGCTGACGCTTTGCCTCGGCCACGAACGGGTTGCCGGGGCCCACGAGCATGTCCACCGGTGCCATCGTGGAGGTGCCCAGAGCCATGGCGCCGACCGCCTGCACGCCGCCCAGGCAGTAGATCTCATCGGCACCGCCGAGGTGCTGGGCGGCGATGATGGCCGAGGCGGGACGGCCGCCGAACGGCGGGGCGCACGTCACGATGCGCTCCACGCCGGCCACCTTGGCGGTCACCACCGACATGTGCGCCGAGGCCACCAGCGGGTACTTGCCACCGGGCACGTAGCAGCCCACCGACCCCACCGGGATGTTCTTGTGCCCCAGGACCACCCCCGGCAGGGTCTCGGCCTCCACGTCCAGCAGCGAGTCGCGCTGGATCTGGGCGAAGTTGCGGATCTGCGCCTGGGCGAAGCGGATGTCGTCGAGCGTCTCGTCGGGGATCTCGGCGAGGGCGGCGGCGATCTCGTCTTCGCTGAGGCGGAAGTCGGTGGGATCCCAGTTGTCGAAGCGGATCGACAGCTCGCGCACGGCCTCGTCGCCGCGACGCTCGATGTCGTCGAGGATCTTCGTCACCGTGTCCCGAACCTGGTCATCGCGGGCGCGCTTTTCGTCCTCGGCGATTCCTGTCTTGAGCCAGCGGGCCATGTCTTCTCCTGCTCGTCGGTCGGCGGCGTGCCGCGGCGGTGCGCAGCCGCGCTGGGTCGTGAACCTAGCGGGGCGGTCGGCGTTCAGACTCCGGTGGCGAAGCGGGGCTCCGGCAGGCCGCTCACGCCGGCGTCGACGGCGAACACACCGCCGGCCTGCGGCTGGCCGGGCTCTGTCGGGAAGCCGCCGCCCGGGCCGATTGACGTGACGAAGATCGTGTCGAGGTCGGCTCCGCCGAACGCCGGCATCGTGGGGATCTCCACGGGCAACTCCACGATGCGGTCGACCTCGCCGTGGGGCGTCAGGCGGGCCAGCGACCAGCCGAAAGCGCAGGCCGACCAGTAGCAGCCGGTCTCGTCCACCGCCGCGCCGTCGGGCAGCCCCGGCAGCCCCGTCCAGTCCGAGAACACCTCCGGCTCGGTGGCGTGGCCCGTGTCGGGGTCGTAGCGGTAGCGCCAGACGGTCGACTTCATCGAGTCGGCGAAATACATGCGGTCGCCCTCGGGCGAGAAGGCCAGCCCGTTGCAGACGCCCACGCCGTCGCGCAGCATCGTGTGGGCGCCGTCGGGATCGATGCGATGCAGCCGACCGGTGAAGACCCCTTCGGTTGCGTACTCGTCCATGCTGCCGACCCAGAAGCGGCCCACCCGGTCGCATTTCCCGTCGTTCATTCGGTTGGACGCCTGACCCGGCTCGAGATCGAGCCACGGGGTGAACGACCCGTCGCCGGGGTCCAGCCAGCCGACGCTGTTGCGCATCGCCACGAGCAGCCGGCCGTCACCGCAGAGCGCCATCGAGCCGGGCTTGTCAGGCATCGGCCATGACTGGTCGGCGTCGCCCGCCGGGTCGTACCGCCGGATGCTGCACCCTTCGATGTCCAGCCACCAGAGCACGCCCGCCTCGGTGTCCCAGACGGGAGACTCGCCGAGGAGTGCCCCGGCGCCGGTCACATACTCGGCCACTGTTCCCCTCCTGCCTGCGTCGCTGCGGGATCGACTCGACCGTGGGAGTACGGCACGCTCGCGCACTCTCGCGGTCCCAAGACGGTACTCCCCACCCGTGGCGCCATGCCGCACTCGCCGACGCCGGGACTCTGAGCGTCACCGGTGGAGCCGCAGACGTCAACCGGGCGCCACCTGCGCGTTAGACCTGCTTATGACGCCCTGAGATGCAACGACTACAGTCGGCGGGCACTGGAGGCCGTCATAACCGTCCGACCGCCAGCGGTAATGCCGGATACAGAGGCCCGTGACATCGGGCCCGAAGGGGGTTGCCATGTACCCGCCGTCGTTCGACTTGACGGTGGCCCGCTCCGTGGCCGAAGCCGTCGACGCACTGGCCGAAGGGGGTGAGGACGCCCGCATCCTGGCCGGGGGCCAGAGCCTGATCCCGATGCTGAAGCTCCGGTTCGCCGCCCCGTCGCTGCTCGTGGACATCAACGAGATCGCGGGCCTCGATCTCCTGGAGCGGACCAACGGGCACCTGCGCATCGGCGCCACCGCCCGCCACGCCGACATCGTGGCCTCGGACCTGCCCGGTGGAGCGGTCGCCTCCGCCGCGCCGTGGATCTCCGACCCGCTGGTGCGCAACCGCGGCACGGTCTGCGGCTCGGTGGCACACTGCGACCCCGAGGGCGACTGGAACTCAGTGCTCCTGGCCACAGGCGCCACGGTCGTGGCGACCGGCCCCGGCGGCGAGCGGTCCATCGACATCGGCGACTTCGTGGTCGACTTCTTCACCAACAGCCTCGCCCCCGGCGAGATGGTGACCGAGGTCCACGTGCCGGTGCCGGCGGGAGCCTCCGGCGGCGCCTACATGAAGCTCGAGCGCAAGGTCGGCGACTACGCCACCGTCGGGGTGGCGACCCACCTCGAACTGGGCGGCGATGGGACCATCAGCGCCGCAGGCATCGCCATGACGTCGGTGGCGCCGGTGAACCGCAAGGCCAGCGACGCCGAGGCGCTGCTGGTGGGCGAGGCGCCGGGCGACGAGCTCTTCGCCGCCGCCGCCGAGGCGGCCGCCGCGGCCTCCGAGCCGCGCAGCGACGTGCGGGGCTCGGCGGAATGGAAGCGCAACGTGGTGCGGGTCTACACCCGGCGGGGCCTCGAGGCGGCCCTGGCGCAGGCGCAGGCCGGCTGAGGAGGAGATCAGACATGGAGATCAGCGTCACCATCAACGGCACCGCCCAGTCCCACGACGTGGAGGCCCGGCAGCTGCTCGTGGACTACGTCCGCTCGACGGTCGGCCTCACCGGCACGCACATCGGCTGCGACACCACCAGTTGCGGCGTGTGCACCGTGCTGCTCGACGGGGTCCCGGTGAAGGCCTGCACCGTGCTGGCGGCCCAGGCCGACGGCCACGAGGTCACCACCGTGGAGGGACTCAAGGCCGACGGCCAGCTGCACGCCATCCAGAAGGCCTTCAAGGAGAACCATGGCCTGCAGTGCGGGTTCTGCACGCCGGCCATGATGCTCGTGGGGGCCGCCCTGCTGGAGTCCAACGACGACCCGTCCGAGGACGAGATCCGCTGGGCCATCTCCGGCAACCTCTGCCGGTGCACGGGATACATCAACATCGTCAAATCCATTCAGGCCGCAGCGGCCGAAGGGAGAGCGCAATGACCGCCACCCCGGACCTCTCCACCCCGCCGGAGATCGGCGGTATCGGACACAGCGTCCTCCGGCGTGAGGACGACCGGCTCATCGAGGGCCAGGGCGACTTCCTCGACGACGTGGTCCTGCCGGGCATGCTGCACATGGCCATCCACCGCTCGCCGGTGGCGCACGCCCGCATCCGCGGCATCGACAGCTCGGCGGCCTCGGCCGTCGACGGGGTCGTGGCCGTCGTGACCGGCGAGTTGATGGCCGCCCACAACCTGGCCTGGATGCCGACGCTGTCGGGTGACACCCAGGCGGTGCTCGCCACCGACAAGGTGCGCTACCAGGGTCAGGAGGTGGCGGCGGTGATCGCCACCGACCCGTACGTCGCCGCCGACGCGGCCGCGCTCATCGAGGTGGACTACGAGATGCTGCCCGCGGTCACCGGGCCGCAGCAGTCGCTCTCGGCCGACGCGCCGGTGATCCGCGACGAGAAGGAGGGCCAGACCGACAACCTGGTCTACACCTGGGAGAGCGGTGACGCCGAGGCCACGGACGCGGCCTTCGAGAGCGCCGCCAGGGTGGTCTCGCTGGACACGTTCTACCCGCGCTCGCACCCGGCGCCGCTGGAGACCTGCGGCATCGTGGCCGACGTCAATTCGGTGACCGGCCAGGCCACGGTGTACCTCACCTCGCAGGCGCCCCACGCGCACCGGACGCTGTTCGCCCTCGTGGCGGGGCTGCCCGAGCAGAACATCCGGATCATCTCGCCGGACATCGGTGGGGGCTTCGGCAACAAGGTGCCCATCTACCCCGGGTACGTGGTGGCCACCGCGGCCTCGCTGCTGCTGGGCACGCCGGTGAAGTGGATCGAGTCGCGCAGCGACAACCTCATCTCCACGGGGTTCGGGCGCGACTACCACATGCGCGGCGAGCTGGCCCTCGACGGCGACGGGCGGATCCTGGCGCTGCGGGCCGATGTGCTCAGTGACCAGGGCGCCTTCTACTCCGACGCCCAGCCGACGCAGTTCCGGGCGGGCCTGTTCCACGTCGTGACCGGGTCCTACGACTTCCCCGCCGCGCACGTCACCTGCCGGGGGGCGTTCACCAACAAGGCGCCCGGCGGCGTGGCCTACCGGTGCTCGTTCCGCATCACCGAGGCCTCGTACCTCATCGAGCGCCTCGTGCAGACCGCGGCCTACGAGATCGGCATGGACCCGGCCGACTTCCGGCTGCTGAACTTCATCAGGGAGGACCAGTTCCCCTACACCACGCCGACCGGCTTCGTCTACGACTCCGGCGACTACCACACCGCCCTGCGCAAGGCCATGGACGAGGTGGGTTACGCCGAGTTGCGGGCGGAGCAGGCCGCGGCACGGGCAGAGGGGCGGCTGCTCGGCATCGGCATCGCCCACTTCACCGAGGCCGTCGGCGCCGGGCCGTCGCGCACCTACGACATCGCCGGGTTGAAGATGTTCGACTCGGCCGAGCTGCGGGTGCACCCCACCGGCAAGGCCATCCTGAAGCTGGGTGTGAAGACCCAGGGCCAGGGGCACGAGACCACGTTCGCCCAGATCGTGGCCAGCGAGTTGGGTATCCCCGTGACCGACATCAAGGTGGTGCACGGCGACACCGACAACACGCCCTACGGCCTGGGCACGTACGCCTCGCGCTCCACGCCCACTGCGGGCGGCGCCACGTCGATGGTGTCGCGCAAGCTGGCGGACAAGGGGCGCAAGATCGCCGCGCACCTGCTGGAGGCCGCCGAGGCCGACATCGACCTGGCCGCCGGCACCTTCTCGGTGCGGGGCACCCCGGAGCGGTCGGTGACCATCCAGGAGGTGGCGTTCGCGGCCTACACCAACATGCCCGAGGGCCTCGAGCACGGCTTCGAGGGCGTCAGCTACTACGACCCGCCGAACCTCACCTTCCCCTACGGCAGCTACATCGTGGTGGTCGAGGTGGACGCCGAGACCGGCGTGTGGAAGGTCGACCGGATGGTTGCGCTGGACGACTGCGGCGTGCGCATCAACCCCATGATCGTGGAGGGCCAGATCCACGGCGGGCTCACCGAGGGCTTCGCCAAGAGCTCCATGCAGTGGATCACCTTCGACGAGGACGGCAACTGCATCGGGTCCAACTTCATGGACTACCTGGTGCCGACCGCCTGGGAGACCCCGCGCTTCGAGCTGCTGGAGACGTGCGTGCCTTCGCCGCACCACCCCATCGGGGCCAAGGGGGTGGGGGAGTCGGCAACCGTCGGCTCGCCGGCCGCCTACGTGAACGCGGTCATCGACGCCCTGGCCCACCTCGGCGTGCGCAACATCGACATGCCGGTGCTGCCCGACCGGGTCTGGGACGCCCTCGAATCGGCGTCCTAATAAGCGGCTGCCCCGGCCGGGATCCGCAGTTGTCCGGGCGACGCTGCCGGTGGCGCTCCGGCGGTCTAAGAGGCCCGCCTGCGCTGGCCCCCGGCATCGTCGCCCTCAGGGGTTTGGCGGTCGGGGTGGCATGGCTGCGCTGAGGGAGCGCGGGCGGTGAGCCTGTCCGTACTTCAGGAGGCGGTGGCGCTGGCCGAGGCTCGGGTGCCTTTCGTGCTGGCGACCGTTGTTTGGCGGCGGGGGCCTTCTTCCGGGCAGCAGGGTTCGAAGGCTGTGATCCTGGCCGATGGGACCGTGCGGGGCTGGCTGGGTGGCGCTTGCGCGGAGCCGACGGTGGTTGTGCAGGCGCGGGAGGCGCTGCTGGACGGTGAGCCACGGTTGCTGCTTCTGGGGGATGTGGAGGATCCCTCGGGTGCTCCGGTGGGCGTCGGTGCGGGGCCCAGTGGCACGTACTCGGTGCCGATGGCGTGTGAGAATGACGGTGCCCTGGAGGTCTACTTGGAGCCCGTCCCGCCCCGCCCGCAGCTCGTGGTCATCGGCCGCTCGCCGGCCGTCGCCGCCCTGGCGCTGATGGGCCGGGCGCTGGAGTGGGACGTGGCGGTGATCGACGACAGTGGTTCTGCCGATGAGCATCCGCTGCCCGAGTTGGTGCGCACTTCGCTCGACCTCGCCGGCCTGGGCGTGGGTGTGGGGTCCGCGGTCGTGGTGGCGACGCAGGGGCACTACGACGACCTGGCACTGGAAGCGGCTCTTGCCACCGACGCCGCCTACGTGGGGCTGATCGCCGGCCACAAGCGCGCCGACGCCGTCGTCGAGAACCTGCGTGGACGGGGGGTGTCCGAGGAGGACCTGGCGCGCGTCCAGGCCCCGGCCGGGCTCGACCTGGGTCGGCTCGGCAACCGTGAGCTGGCCGTGGCGATCATGGCCGACCTGGTGACCCGGCGGGCCTCCGGCGAGCTCTCCCGCTGGGGGGCGGTGCCCGAGGCGCCGGAGACGGCGATCGACCCGGTCTGCAGCATGACGGTGCTGATCGCAGACGCCAAGTACCACTCTCGCCACGACGGCGCTGACTACTGGTTCTGTGCCCCGGGCTGCAAGAAGGCATTCGAAGCCGACCCCGCGGCATTTCTGTGAGGCGGCCGGGCCGCTGCCGGCGGGTGCGGCGACATCACACCCTTGAGGCCGCCACCGAGACCGTCCCGTGAATTCTGCGCGCCCGCTCCGCTGGGGCCTCATCGGTGCCAGCAACATCGCCGCCCGGTGGGTTCTCCCGCAGATCCGCGGCGGTGGCGACTCCGTCGAGTTCGTCTACAGCTCCACCGGAGCCTGGGCCTCCGAGTACGCCGCCGCGAACGGGATCGCTCACTCGACCGACGACTTCGGTCGGGCGTGCGAGTGGCCGGACGTCAATGCCGTCTTCATCTCCGGCGTCAACGAGCGCCACGCCCCCCAGACGATCGCCATGGCGGCCGCCGGCAAGCACGTGCTGTGCGAGAAGCCGATGGCGCTGACGGTCGCCGACGCCCGCGAGATGATCGACGCCGCCGAGCGTCACGGCGTCGTGCTGGCAATCAACCATCATCTCCCCGGCGCCGACACGCTCCGCACGATCCGGGGGCTCGTTTCGTCCGGTTCCCTCGGCACACCGCTGGCGTTGCGTCTCAGTTTCACCATCATGATCTCCGAGCGGCCTCCTGCCTGGCGGCTGCACGACCCGGTCGGCGGCGGTGCCATCCTGGACCTCACCACCCACAGCATGTCGGTGACGCAGGCCATCCTGGGCACCACCGCCACCGAAGCCACGGCCATCGCGGTCCGCCAGGGGCCGTGGGCCACGCCGGGCGACGGCGGCCCGCCGGATTCGGTCATGGCGGCGCTGCGCTTCGGCGACATCCCGGTGCAGACCCACGACGCCTACACCGTCGAGCACTGCCCGACCACCGTTGAGGTCATCGGAACCGAGGCCTGCGTGATTGCCGCCGGCGTCCTGGCTCAGGAACCCGCCGGCACACTCTGGCGCGTCGTCGGCAGCGAGATGACCGAGATCGAGGTCCCCGACCGCCGCGACCTCTACGAGATCGTCCTCGAAGGCTTCCGCTCAGCCATCGACGGCACCGGCCGCCCCACCGTCGACGGAACCGACGGCCTCTCCGCCCTGGCCGGAGCCCTAGCAGTAGCCGAATCCGCCAAAACCGGCCGCACCGTCACCGTCGCCGATATCGACTGATTGGCCACTCGTGTCGGCGGCGTCGCAGCCACACCTGTCCTGCCCGCCGTCCGGGCCGGGCGGCGACTGAGCACAGAGCCGAACAGGAGCAGAGACCCGTCATGAGGAAGGCGATCATCGGAGCACTGCTCGTCCTCGGGGTTGTGGGCTCGTTGCCGTTCGCGGCAGCGACGGCCAGCGCCGAGACCGAACCCGAGCAGTGTCTGCAGACGGACCACCCCGAGATCGAACGGCTGAGGGACACGTATTACTGGCTGGAGGAGGCTGACGAACGTGCAAATGTCATTCTCGTGGATTCCTTCGACGAGCCGGGGGTTGCCGGATCGGCAACACACCTGCACGCGCGGGTACGCATTCTGAAGAAGCATTGCAACGACACGTTCCTGGACATCTACCTCCATGAAATGGCTCACATATTTCACAGGAACAACAGCGTCTACATCGATCCGATCATCCGCGTCGGACTTCGAGAGAGATACTGCCGGCTGCTCGAAGCGGAGTTCTTCGCCGACACGATGGCGTACATCTTCCATCCGCGGCCGCAGATTCCGTACTACTACTGGCGTGCGGCCGGCGATTCCTCCGACTGGTTGTACGACTTCGCGAAAAGACAGAACCGGCACGAGTCCAATGCAGAGGATTGCACGGATCTGTCGATAGCGATCGTTCCATCGTGCGACGATGTACGTGACGTTGAGCGCATTCTGAAGGAGGAACAGGAGGCTGTCGAACTTCCGACGGTGCACTGCGCATCCGTTTACGAATCCGACAGTTCCGACCCCGACAGTCCCGACCCCGACACCGATGCCGGCGGGTGAGGCGGGCTCGGGCGGAGGCGCTTCTTTCCAGGAGGTAGTCGGGGACCATGGCGCGGAGGCGGGCGTTGGGGCTGTCGTCGTCGTCAGCGGCAGTGCAGTTTGGCGATGTGCCGGTGCAGGTGCACGATGCCGATTCCGTGACCCACCGCCCGGCCACCGTGGAGGTCATCGACGCCGACGTCACCTGACTCGCGTTCACTCGACGTCACGGGCGGTCGACGGTCGCCGTGCGCGAGTGATCGAGAGTCCGAGTCGTCATGATGATGTCGTGAATCGACAAGAGCGGCTCCGACAGAGGATTCTCGCCGGGGGCTCAGATGCGAGCATCCGTTTCGATGAGTTGCGTTCGCTTCTCCGGAATCTAGGATTCGACGAGCGGGTACGCGGTAGTCATCACATCTTCAGGAAGGCCGGAGTAGTCGAGCGGGTGAATCTGCAGCGTGATGGCAGCCACGCCAAGCCCTACCAGGTACGGCAAGTCCGCCAGATGATCCTGAGGCACAAGCTGGAAGTGGACGACTGATGCACAAGTACGAGGTCATTCTCTACTGGAGCAACGCCGATGACGTTTTCGTGGCTGAGGTGCCCGAGCTTGCAGGGTGCATGGCGCACGGGTCCACGCAAGAGGCCGCGCTCAAGAACGTGAACCAGGCGATCGAACTTTGGGTGGAGACCGCTCGAGAGTTCGGTGACCCGATACCCGAACCCAAGGGTGAGCGGCTGATGCTGGCCTGAGCCGGCTGGCCGTTCCGACACTGACTATTGGGGATATCGCTCAGATGACCTACGCGTACGCCTGTGAACTGGCCTCGGGCGAAGGCCCGGAGCTTGTGGCCCCGTTCCCCGATGTGCCAGAAGCGATCACGGGCGGAGCCGATCGCCTCGAGGCGACGGAGATGGCAGGGGACGCTCAAGCCGTCGGCCACAACCTGGTAATCGAGGTCACGCCAGCCTGAGCCCGTGGGGCCGTTCTTCGGCGTAGTCGACGACGCTCGCCTAGGGTTCCCTGTTCCCGAGCGCATTGGCGAGTTTCCGCAATCGGAGTTGCGCCACTTCGATGCTTGTCGCTGGGACGTATGTCTCAGGACCATCGTCCGTGTCTGGCACAGTCTCAATCGCGCCAACGAGGTCACTCGACAGGATCCTGAGGACGTTCTGGATTTCGTCTATCTCCCAAGCGTTCTCGGGGTGATCCGTCTTGAGTGCCCACCAGAGATCCCGGGCTGACATCGGACCGGCGTTTCCGCACTCGTCGATCAGGCTGCGACATGCAGCTTCCGCCAAGTCGCGTAGCCGGGCTGTCTCCTCGAACCTCTGATCGATCTGAGCAGTGTCGGCCCGGCCGCTCGTCGTGAACAGGCACTCGTAGTCGCCGAGACCGAGCGGAAGATCCTCGTGCTGCAGGCACAGTTGTGCCAGCTCGTCGGAGGAGATGACGGTCACATCGAATTCCTGTGCCCGACTGAAAATTCGCTCGCCTGTCGGATCAGGCCCGACGAGGAGGGAGTAGTCGGCGCCGTGCTTCGTTCGGTGTTCCTGGAGGGTTGGCCAGTCCACCTGCGGGTCTTTGAGTTGTCCCTTGGAGGCTCCGCTAGCCCCCACGGTCTTGGCGTCCACCGTCACGCGGTAGGAGTGATTCTTGCCTCGCGGGGCATCGAGCAGGACGTCGGTCTTGCCTGACCCACCCAATCGTTCCGCTCTGAACCCGAGGAACTCGAAGGCGGCACGCACGACGGACTCCAACCTCGTGTGATCGCTGGAGTCGACTGCCGCAACTCGTAGCTCGTCCGCGAGTGCCCGGCCTGCCGCCGTCTCGGCCGTTTCGATGGTTGTGCCCGTCGTGGAGTCGGATTCCGCGTCCGGCGTCGAAGGATCAGACTCCGGATCTGCCGGAGCGGCTGGAGGACCCGGTGCCTCTGTCTTGGTTGTCGGTCGGGACTCCGACGATGCGCCCGGAGGTGGCAGTTGTAGTTCGAGCCGCCCCAGGAAAGCACGGCCTGTCGACGTGATCTCGAATCGCTTCTCGGAGTTCACGATGATCAACTTCGTAGACTGCAACCAACCGCGGCGGTTGTCGATTTGGGTGGCGTTAATCCAGCCAAATCCGTAGCGCCTGTTCGCTACGGCGAGTAGGTCCCACGTATGCAGAGTGTTCTGGGCGTCCTGCGCGACCTTCACCTCGTGCAGCATCTCACCGATGAACTGGGTGCGGCTGTGAATCTGGGCGATGAGGACTGTGCCGTCGCCGTTGTCGAGCCAAGATTGAGTCGGTTCGGCGACGCCGCACACGCCTCCGTCTATGTCCAACAATCCAACCTTGAGCAGGAAGGCGACCCGGTGGTATGCCGAACTCGAAGTGAGCGAGAAGCGCTTCTCAAGCCAGCCGTGCAGTTCGTTGCGGCGTGGGCGATCGTCCCGGATGTGTTGGCAGACGTCTTCGAGCCAAGTCAGGTATCCGTCGTATCCGCCCGGCAGGGGTAGCACACCCTTGAACCGTTGGTTCCAAGGCAACACCGGCGGGATGTCGGAACTGTTCGAGTCTGACATCGGTGTCGCTCCTTCGACCGATTGGTGACGCGGATGGCCGGAGGATAGGGGAAAGGCCTGTAGACGTTGGAATCCCGCCTCAGCGCACGTAGCCGCTGAGTGGGTCAAGCTCCCAGCTAGAAGCCTGTCGCGCCGCGCACTTGTGCTTGCTGCAGTTGGCCGGCCTCGGCCGCTTCAGGCGCTGAGGCGGGCTCGGGCGGAGGCGCTTCTCTCCAGGAGGTAGTCGGGGACCATGGCGCGGAGGCGGGCGTTGGGGCTGTCGTCGTCGGCTCCGGCTGCGGCTGCGGTGTCGTCCTCTGCGGTGGCGCCTGCTGCGGCTGCGGCTGCCGCTGCTGCGGCCGCGGCCTCGCGCTCGGCTCGGGCGGCCAGGAAGTGGTCCCAGTCCTCGGGGCGCACCAGCTCGTGGCTGTCGAGGGAGCCGAGCTGGACGCCGTTCTCGAAGAAGACCCAGTAGCGCCGCCAGGTGAAGCCGTTCACCATCTTCACCTTGCCGGTCGTCCGCGCCGGGACGCCGGGGAGATCCTCGGTCGCCATCACGACCTCGTTGCGGCTGAACGGACGATCCAGCGTGTTGGTGGTGCGGAACAGGCCCATGGTCGTCTTGCGGCTCCGTGACGGTTCGGGAGGTCGGCCCATACCGTAACGGTCGGGCACCGGTCCGGTGCGCCCCTACGCTGAGATTGCGTCTGCGTCCGGAGGAGGACTCGCCCATGGCGTGGAGACCCGATGCCCTGCCCTCGGCGGCGGAGCTGTTCATGACCGAGCGCCATCTGGCGACGCTCAGCGTCCCCCGCCCCGACGGCGCGCCGCACGTGACGCCGGTGGGGTTCACGTGGGACGGCGAAACCAACTTGGCGAGGATCATCAGCTTCGCCGGGGCGCGCAAGGTGGAGCTGCTGGAGGCGGCCGGTCCGACGCCGGTCACCCTGTGCCAGGTGGACGGCGGGCGCTGGCTGGCGCTGGAGGGCACCGCGGTGGTGACCGCGGATCCCGACCGCTGTGCCGAGGGCGTCAGCCGCTACGCCCGTCGCTACCGGCCCCCCAGCGATCGGGGAGCCGACCGGCGCGTGATCGAGGTGGCGGTCACCCGAGTGATGGGTCGGGCGTGACGTTGTCGCAATGATGGAGCGGATCGGGCGGGCCGGCGAACGCGAGCTTCTGCGCTCGTGGGGCAGCGAGATCGAGCACGGCACGCTGCGCCAGGCGCTGACCTCGGCGCGCAGTAACGCCGTGTCCGGACCGGTGGCGCTCATGGCCGACGCGCACGTGGGCATCGGGGCGACTGTCGGGTCGGTCATCCCCACTGAGGGGGCCATCATCCCCGCCGCGGTCGGTGTGGACCTGGGTTGCGGGATGATCGCGGTGCGCACCGACCTGGCTGCGGCCGGTCTCCCGGACAGCCTCGAGCCGCTGCTCGCCGACGTGGAGCGGGCGATCCCGGCGGGCTTCGCCGCGCACCCCCGTACCACGAAGGCCGCCGAGCGCTGGCTCGCCGCCAACGCGCTGCCGCACTCCGGGGGGCTCACCCGCAAGGAACTCGCCAAGATCGGCCCGCAGCTCGGCACCCTCGGCGGCGGCAACCACTTCGTGGAGGTCAGCCTCGATGACGACGAGCGGGTCTGGTGCGTGCTGCACTCTGGCAGCCGCGGCATCGGCAACCGGCTGGCCACCCGCCACATCGACGGCGCCCGGCGCCTCTGCGCCGACTTGCAGCGGGCGCTGGAGGACCGCGACCTGGCGTACTTCCTGCAGGCCGACGAGCAGTTCGGGCGCTACGTGGACCACATGCTGTGGGCGCAGCGCTACGCCTTCGCCAACCGCGAGCTCATGATGGACGCCCTGCTGGCGGCCGTGGGCCGCGCCGTCGGCCGGCGCCCCGCCGAGGCCGAGCGCATCAACTGCCACCACAACTACGCCGCCCGCGAGACCCACGACGGGCGCGAGATGTGGATCACCCGCAAGGGGGCGATCCGGGCCCGGGCCGGCGACCGTGGCGTGATCCCCGGGTCGATGGGCACCGACAGCTACGTGGTCACGGGCCTGGGCAACCCCGACTCCTATGACTCTGCGGCCCACGGCGCCGGGCGGCGCATGAGCCGCAAGAGGGCCAAGCGAGACCTCTCCATCGACGACTTCCGTGAGGCCATGGCCGGGCGGACCTGGCAGAACGACCGGGCCGAGCGGCTCGTGGACGAGTCGCCGATGGCCTACAAGGACATTGCCACCGTGATGGCCGACCAGGCCGATCTGGTGCGCATCGACCGCGTGCTCACGGCGGTCATGAACTACAAGGGGTGCTGAGATGGAGACCGGCGGCGCGTTCGAGGGGCAGGTGGCCGTCATCACCGGGGCGGCCAGCGGCCTGGGCCGGGGCATCGCCGACCGGTTCGGTGCCGCCGGCTGCCGCCTCGTCCTGGCCGACGTGGAGGAGGCCGCGCTGGCGCAGGCGACGGCCGAACTGACCGCCGCCGGCACCGAGGTCACCGCCGTGCCGACCGACGTGGCCGACGCCGCTTCCATGGACACCCTCGGTGACTTGGTGCTGGAACGCCATGGCCACGTGGACCTGCTCTTCAACAATGCCGGCGTCGGGATCCAGAAACCCACCGCCGAGATGACCACGCGGGACTGGGAGTGGGTGCTGGGCGTGAACCTGTGGGGCGTCATTCACGGCCTGCGGGTGTTCCTGCCGCACATGCTGGCCCGCGACGCCGGGCGCATCGTCAACACGGCGTCCTCGGCGGGTCACGTGGTGGTTCCCAACCTCGCCGCCTACAACGCCTCCAAGCACGCCGTCGTCGCCATCTCCGAGACCGTGCGCGCCGAGCTGCGCCAGCGGGACAGCGCGGTGGGCGTCACCGCGTTCTGCCCGGGGGTGGTGCGGACGCGCATCACCAGCTCGGCCCGCAACCGCCCCGAGCGGCTGCGCAATCCTGGCGAGGTCCTGCCCGAGAAGGATGCCTGGGACGCGCAGATGACCAAGGAGCGCCAGGAGGCTCTGGAATCCCGATTCGGCCGGGCGAAACCGGCCGCCGAGGCGGCCGACATCCTGCACGACGGGCTGCTGGAGGGCCGCTTCTACGTCTGGACCGACGACATCTTCATCGAGCCGCTGCGCAGGCGACACGCCGAGATCCACGACTCGTTCTGGGAGGCCGGCTAGCGGGCGAGCCGGTCGCCGGCGGGCTCAGACCAGGGCGGGGTCGCAGAGGATCTCGACCAGGGCGGGGCCGGGGTGCGCCAGCGCCTCACCGATGGCGCCGTCCAGTTCAGCGCGGTCGCCGACCTGGCTGCCGTGCGCCCCGCACAGCTCGGCGAAGGCGGCGAAGGACGGGTTCACCAGCGAGGTGTGCCACACGCCGAACTGCCCGGCCAGCTGCTCCTTGGTGATCTTGCCCAACTCGTTGTTGTTCAGCACCACGTGGGTGATGTCCATGCCGTACTTCACGGCCGTGGTCAGCTCCATGGCGTACTGGCCGAATCCGCCGTCGCCGGTCACCGCCAGCACGGACCGCTCGTCGCCCACCGCCGCCCAGGCGCCCATGGCGGCCGGGAAGCCGAAGCCGATCGACCCCAAATAGCCCGACATCAGCACTGACTGGCGCTGCACCTCGAAGTAGCGGCCGAAGGAGTAGGTGTTGTTGCCCACGTCGACGCAGATGACGGCGTCGGTGGGCGCCAGCCGTCCCAGCGACTCGAAGATCGCCGCCGAGTTGACGCCCTGCCCCCGGTCGTCGCCTACCCGTGAGGCCTTCTCGGCCCGCCAGAGCGCCCAGCGCTCGGCCACCTCGGCCGCAACGGCCTGCTGCCCGGCGCCGTCCGCGGGGTCGAGTGCGGCGTGCAGCGCCTCGGCGGTCACGCCCACGTGGCCCAGCACCGCCACCTCCACCGGGTGGAATCGCCCCAGAGCCATCGGGTCGAAGTCCACCTGCACGATCGGCTTGTACGGGGCGATGCCGGTGTGGTTCGAGAACGACGCCCCGAACGCCACGATCAGGTCGCTCTCGTTCATGAACCAGCTGGCGATGGGTGTGCCGCTGCGCCCCAGCACGCCGCAGCCCAGTGGGTGGTGGTCGGAGATCTGGCCCTTGGCCTTGAAGGTCGTCGCCACGGGGGCGGCGATCCGCTCGGCGAGGGCCACCACGGCGTCCATGTCGAAGCGGGCGCCGGCACCGACGATGATCAGCGGTCGCCGGGCGGCGGCGATCCGCTCGACGGCTGCGGCCAGCGCATCGGCCGGCGGGGCGATGGCCCGGTCCGCCACCCGGCCGGCTGGACCCCCGGCGCCGGCCCCCTCGGCGACGGGCAGCACCTGCACCTCGTCGGGCAGCACCAGGTGGCCCACGGCCCGCTCCACGGCGGCGTGCTTGCAGGCCAGGTTCATGAGTTCGGCGTGGTTGCTGCCGGCGTGCACCGTCTGGCTGTAGGCGGCGACGTCGGCGAACGCGGCCTCGAGGTCGAGGTCCTGGAATGCCCCCCGCCCCGCCACCGACGACGGCACCTGCCCGGTGACGGCCAGAACCGGCGCCCGGTCCACCTTGGCGTCGTACAGGCCCGTCAGCAGGTTCGTCGAACCCGGGCCGGCGATGGCGAAGCAGGCCGCCGGACGCCCGGTGAGCTTGCCGTAGGCGCCGGCGGCGAACGACGCCGCACCCTCGTGGCGGATGCCGAAGAAGCGCAGGTCGCCCCGCTCCTCGGCGCGGCGCATGGCCTCGGCGAAGCCCAGGTTGGAGTGGCCCACCATCCCGAAGACGGCGTCGACGCCCCAGTTGCACATGGTCTCGGTCAGCACGTCCCCGACGGTGCGTACCGCCGGCGGCAGCGGTGGCAGCTCCACATAGACGCCGTCGCCGCGAACCTCGGTGGCGAAGCAGGGCGGGCTGTCGTCGAACGGCGGCGGCGGGGCGCCGGTCAGCGGGTCGTAGTCGTAGCCGTGCCACGGGCAGCGCAGCCAACCCTTCTCGATGGAGCCCTCGCCCAGCGGGCCGCCCTGGTGCGGGCAGCGGTTGTCGAGCGCCCCGTAGCGCCCGTCGTGGTGGCTGAGCGCCAGGGCACGTCCTGCGACCACCACCGTCTTGACCCGCCCCTCGGGCAGCTCGTCGAGACCCGCCACCCGGTGCCACATCGCCGATCCGGTCATGTCAGTACCCTAAGCGGGGGTGCCCGCCGCCGATGGCGCGGCACCGGCCAGGAGGTGCGCGGTGACAGTCGAGGTGGCCGGCCCCACCGGGGACTTCTCCGGTCGGCCGGGCGTGGCGTTCGTGAGCGGCGGCAGCGGCGGCATCGGCGCGGCCGTCTGCCGGCTGCTGGCCGCCCGCGGCGCCGAGGTGGTGCTCACCTACAACAGCAACGCCGCGAAGGCCGCCACTCTGGTGGCCGAGATCGTCGCCGAGGGTGGGCAGGCGCGCGCCGTACAACTCGACCTCTCCGATACGGGCGCGGTGGCGGGGGCCGTCGCGCAGGTGGCCGCCGGCGGCCTGCACACCGTCGTGTACGCCTCCGGCCCGTACGTCTCGATGGAGTACGTGGCACGCATCGACCCCGAGCGGTTCTGGCGCCAGTGCACCGACGACATCCTGGCCTTCTACAACCTGCTGCACGCCACGCTGCCCCATCTGCGCACCGCCCGGGGATCGCTGGTGGCCGTCACGACCTGTGCCACCGTACGGTTCCCCAAGCGCGATTCGCTCTCCTCGGTGCCCAAGGGAGCGGTCGAGGCGCTGGTGCGGGCGGTGGCCAAGGAGGAGGGCCGATTCGGCGTCCGGGCCAACTGTGTCGGGCCGGGACTGATGGCCGACGGCATGGCGGAGACTCTCATGGCGACCGGCGAGGTCGACGAGCGCGCCCAGGCGGTGGCGCTGGGCGAGATCGCGCTGGGCCACTTCGGCCGGGCCGGCGACATCGCCGAGGCGGTGTGCTTCCTGGCCTCGGACCGCGCCGGCTACATCACCGGCCAGAAGCTCGACGTGGACGGCGGCTGGACCCTCTGAGTCCGGCGTGCCGCCGGCCTAGCCCGTGTAGGGCCGGGAGTAGCTGAGCCGCACCAGGGGGATCTCCCGGTCGGTGCGCTCCTGGTAGCGGGCGTAGCGGGGGGCGCTGGCGATGCGGGTCTCCCACAGGGATTCCCGCTCCTCGCCGGTGAGCGTCTCGGCGGTCGCCCAGAACACCCGCTCCCGGTCGCGCACGATGACCTCGGGGTTTGCCTGCAGGTTGTGGTACCAGGCCGGGTTGTACTCGCCGCCGCCGAAGGAGCCCACCACGACCATCGAGTCGCCGTCGGGCAGGTAGCTGAGGCAGACCGTGTGCGGCTTGCCCGAGCGGCGCCCGATGGTGCGCAGCAGGATGCAGGGCATGCCGTCGACGTGGCTGCCGATCTTGCCCGTGGTCAGCTTGTACAGCACGACGTGGGTGCGTGAGATCCACGGGATGAGCCAGTCAGGGGGTGTCCAGTCGCTGACGAAGCTCTGGCTCATCCTCCCTCCTCTCGCCCGTGCCCGCCGGTGATCGTACCCGCCACCGGTGGCCGGTCGCCGATCGCGGCGCGGCCGGGACCGGGCCGCCCGGCTCCGGGGGCCATGGGTGGCAACTCTTATACTCCGGCGCATGGGCATGCACATCGGTCACCCGGCGTTCCAGGTGGCCGCGGCCCGCCGCATGCTGGCCCGGGGCGGCTGCGAGAGCCGCGTCGCCGGCCAGGTGGCGCTGCGGGATCCCGACCGTCCCGACACGTTCTGGATCTCGCCGTGGGGCTATTTCGACGAGACGCTGCCCGACCACGTCGTGCATGTGAACATGGAGCTCGAGGTGCTGTCCGGCGCCGGCGGGGTGTCGCCGGCCGTGGGTTTCCACGCCGAGATGCTGCGCGACCGGCCCGCCGCCAACGCGGTGATCCACACCCACTCGCCCTTCGTGGAGGTGCTGAGTACCACCGGCGTCGACATGGGCATGTACTCCGCCGACGCCTGCCTGTTCCACGACGAGCAGGCCCACTACTTCGACGACGGCGTGCGGCCGATCGTGGACGGGCCTCGCATGTCTGCTGCGCTGGGGGAGCGCAGTGTTCTGTGGCTGGGCAACCACGGTGTGGTGATCGTGGCCGAGACGCTGGCGCTGGCCACCGTGAAGGCCATCACGCTGGAGTCCTCGGCCCGCTGCCACGTCGAGGCGCAGCTGGTTGGCGGCAAGGAGATGCCGATCGCCGAGGCGGTCCGCAGCAAGGGGCTCTACCTGCAGAACTTCATCGGCGCCATGTGGGAGGCCAACTGGCGCCGCCTGCGCCGCAGCGATTCCGACCTGTTCGAGACGCTCGACGGCTAACTGCCAGGCTCCGACCCGGCGGGCTCGGGTGCCGGAGTCTCACTCCCGGTCCCTTCGGAGGCCTCGGCGCCGGGCGGGAGATCGGCCTCGCTCGGCACCGCCCCGGCCTCGTTGATCTCGGGCGGCAGGTCCTCGTCGTCGTCGGGTTCGGGCGGCAGGTCCTCGTCGTCGTCGGGTTCGGGCGGCAGGTCCTCGTCGTCGTCGGGTTCGGGCGGTAGCTCCTCGTCCTCGTCGGTGTCGAGCGGCAGCGCTTCGATGTCGTCGGCCTCGCTCGGCGGTTCCTCGGCCTCGGGCTCCGGCTCGGGCGGCGCCAGCCACAGATCGGGTCGGGGCACACCGTCGCCGGTGCGGTCGCAGTTGTGCGACGCATCGTCGGCGAGCAGCGCGTAGACCCGGCAGGAGGCCAGGCTGACCCAGCGCACCGACAGGTTGTAGAAGTCGCCCCGGTCGCTGACCGCGGCGATGGCGAACCAGGAGCCGCCCGGCAGCGGGATCACGCCCGCGTCGAGCATGAGGCGAACCTCGGCCTGACAGCAGTACGGCGGCAGCCAGCCGGCCTTGTGGATGGCCGCAGCCGCCACGTCGCCGGGGAGGCGGGCCAGGAGGGCCCCCCTGACCGTGCCGGCAGGTGTCGACCCGCGGTCGGTGGCGCGCAGCCACTCCTCGAGGGAGGTGAAGCCGTCGGGGTCCAGCAGGTCCCCGCGCCTCAGTCCGGCGTAGAAGAGCGCCAGATCGCCGACCGTCGTGAGGTTCGCCCTGCTGCCGCCGTCGATGACCGACTGCGCGACCCTGTCGGTCCCGAAGTACCAGGCGGCCAGATGGGTGCCGGTGGTGCCGGCCGCCCCGGCGCTCCAGCTGTTGACGGTGTCGATGCCGACCAGGTCGATGATCTCGCCGGCCGCGAAGTTGTCGGACTGCACGAGCGCGGCCGGTGCGAGCGGTGCCACGGCCGCCAGACCGGCCAGGTCGATGGCGGCCGCCGTCCAGATCGGCTTGACGGCGCTGGCGGAGATGTGCTGGCGGTTCTCGTTGAAGCCGTACAGAGTGCCGTCGGGGGTGACGACGGCCAGAGAGGCTCGGGCCGCCGGATCCCACTCGCCGGCAAGCCGCGCGAGTTCGTCGAGAAGCACGGTCAGGCGATCCGCCATTTCGGGGCTCAGGCCCGCCTGTGGTGGCGGTGCGTCGGGGTCGTCCCCGTCTGCGGGACCGCCGCCGGTCGACTCCCCGGCCCGACCTGCTGCGTCGTCGCCGCCCGCGTCCGGGCGGGGATCCTGTTCAGTGCCGGTTGCGGTGGTGGGCCGGGGTTCGGACGGGTCGGCCTCGGCGGTCGGCGGCGTCGTGCCGGCAGTGGGCTCGGTCGGGGCCGTCTCGTCGCCGCTGCAGGAGGCCGCCATCAGCACCGCCACAGCGAGCACGACGGCCCGGCGGCCTGCCACCGCCGCGCCGGCGGGCGCGCACCGTCTCGCCATGGGGCCGGCTCAGCTCGCGGTCGGGTCGAGGACGACCTTGATGGCGCCCTCGGCGCGCCGGGCGGCGGCGGCGAAGGCCTCGTCGACGGCGTCGAGGGGGAAGCGGTGCGTCACGAGCGCCCGGGCCACGTCCGGGTTGGCCTCCAGCACGGCGGCGGCCGCCTCGATGTCGCGCCCGGAGGGCCCGCGCCCGTACATGATCCCGGTGAGGATGCGCAGTTCCTTGAACATGACGCTCCCACCCGGCAGCACGATGTCGGTTCCCCAGTAGTTGGCGAGCAGCAGCAGGGTGCCTCCCCGCCGGGCCCTGCGGGCGGCTTCGGCCAGCGCCTCGGGGGTGCCGGCCGCGTCCACGACGAGGTCGTAGCGGCCGTCGCCAACTTCGCCGGCACCGATGCGGTCGGCTGCGGCGCGCTGGGCGTCGTGGCGGGCCAGCACCGCCACCTCGGCGCCGTCGTGGCGGGCCGCGGCGGCGGCACACAACCCCAGGGCGCCACCGCCGATCACGAGGACCCGCCCGCCGCCGGCGCCGGGGTTCGCCAGGCGCAGGCCGTGCACCCCCACTGCCAGCGGCTCCACCAGGGATGCGTCGCGCACGCCGTCGCCGATGCCACCCAGCGGCACGATCCCCGCGACGTCGGCCGCCACGTACTCGGCCATGCCCCCGTCTGCGCCGATCCCCAGAACCTGCCGCACCGACGTCGGGCAGAGGTTGTAGTCGCCGCCGTCGCAGAAGGCGCACTCCTGCCCGCACGGCGTGACCGGCTCGACGACCACCGGGGTGCCGTCGAGGAGGCGGCCGGCGATCTCGTGGCCGACGGTGACCTGCGGATCGAGCAGGCCGAGCCGGGCCATGTGCAGGTCCGAGGAGCAGATGCCCGCCGACGCCACCGACACCAGCACCTGCCCGTCGCCGGGCACCGGAGCGGGCACGTCGCAGAGCTGCATGCGCCCGTCGATGCAGCGAACGGCCTTCATGGGTGGCTCATCCTACGAGCGCGGCCAGGTGGCTGACGGCTGCCGGGGGTCGCTCGGTAGTGTTGCAGCACCGTCGCCGATCAGCCCGGGAGGCGTGCCATGCCCATCAACCCCGACGCCCTCGGAGCCGAGGGCTCACCCGTCGAGAGCAGCTGGGACTCCAAGGACTGCCTGCTGTATGCGCTCGGCGTGGGCGCCGGCATGGATGATCCGGTCGGCTCGGAACTGGAGTTCACGACCGAGAACAGCCACGAGGTCACCCAGCTGGCGCTGCCCACGATGTGTGTGGTGCTCGGCGACGGCATGGGCGGCAACCCCGACAACCCCATGCGGCACCTCGGTCCGTTCAATCCCGCGCTCCTCCTGCACGGCGAGCAGACCATCACGCTGCACCGCCCGCTGCCGACCGAGGCCACGATCAGCACGGTCGCCAAGATCACCGGCGTGTACGACAAGGGCAAGGCGGCGGTGGTGGAGATCACCTCCAGCGCCACCGACACCGCCGACGGGCAGCCGATGTACACCAACGTGGCCACGCTGGTGCTTCGGGGCGAGGGCGGCTGGGGCGGCGACCGCGGGCCGTCGGCGCCCGGCACCGACCGGCCCGACCGCGACCCCGACAAGGTCGTGAGCTACACCACCCGCACCGACCAGGCGCTGCTCTACCGCCTCAACGGCGACCGGAACCCGCTGCACAGCGACCCGGCCTTTGCCGCGCTGGCCGGCTTCGACCGGCCCATCCTGCACGGCCTGTGCACCTACGGCTTCACCGGCCGGGCGCTGCTGCACGCCGTCTGCGACGGCGACCCGGAGCGCTTCGGCGGCATGTACGGCCGCTTCTCGGCACCCGTCTTCCCGGGCGACCGTCTCGACGTGCACGTCTGGATCGACGGCGACCGAGCCTGGTACCGCACCCTCGTGGGCGACCGCGCTGTCATAGACAACGGCACCTTGACCCTGGCCTGAACGCGCCGCCGTGGCGGCGGGCGGGGTTGCTCAGAGCACCTTGCCGGGGTTGAGGATCCCGTCGGGGTCGAGGGTGGCCTTGATGCGGCGCATCAGGTCCACGGCCGCCGCCGGCGTGCGGCGGGCGAGTTCGTGGCGCCAGCGCTGGCCGATGCCGTGCTCGGCGCTGAAGCTGCCTCCGAGGGACTCGGTGACGTCGAAGACCGCTCCGGTCAGCCGTTCCTCGTTGTCGAGGAGCACGTGGGGATCCCCATCCGCCGGTGCCAGCAGGTTGAAGTGGATGTTGCCGTCACCGAGGTGGCCGAAGGCGTTGACCCGCACGCCGGCCAGGATCGCCTCGACCGCCTCGGTTGCCTGCTCCAGGAACGCCGGCATCCGGTCGACCACGACGGCGATGTCGTGCTTGATGGAACCGCCGGCGCGCTTCTCGGCCTCCGGCGGGGCCTCGCGTACCTGCCAGAGCCGCTCGGCTGCGGCCGTGCCGTCGGCCACCGTGGCGTCGCCGATGACTCCCGCCTCCAGCGACTCCGCCAGGACCTCCTCCAGCAGCCGGCGCAGGTCGTCGCCGGCACGGCTGGAGGTCAGCTCCGCCAGCACCAGCGACTCGGGCCCGCCGCCGAAGGGGTCGCGGGCGCCGGCGGGCGGTTCGCACGCCAGCCGCCGGGTGGTGGGGCTCAGCCATTCGCAGGCGCTGACCCTGCCGTCGGCGGCTTCCTGGAGGCGTGCCAGCAGTTCGAGCCCCTCGGCCGCACCGGCCACGGTGGCCATCGCCGTCGCCCGCTGGCGTGACGGCGGGTGCAGCGCCAGGGTGGCCTCGCAGATCACCCCGAGCGTGCCCTCGCCGCCCACGAAGAGGTGTTTCAGGTCGTAGCCGGTGTTGTCCTTGCGCAGCCCGCGGCCCAGGCGCGTCACGCTGCCGTCGGCGAGCACCACCTCCAGGCCCAGGGTCAGGGCCCGGGCGCTGCCGTAGCGCAGCACGTTGGTCCCGCCGGCGTTGGTGGACAGGGCGCCGCCGATCTGGGCGGTGCCCTCGGCCCCGAAGCTGAGCGGGAACAGCAGGCTGGCGGCAGCGGCCGCGTCGGCGACCTCGGCGACGGTGGCGCCGGCTCCGACGGTGATCGTGCGGCCCAGCCGGTCGATGCGGCGCACCTCGCGCATGCGCCGGAGGCTGAGCACCACCGAGGGCGCTTCGCGCCGCGGCGTCGCCCCGCCGCAGAGTCCCGTGTTGCCGCCCTGGGGCACGACGGCGATGCCGGAGGCGGCGCAGAGGCGCACGACCGTCGCCACCTCAGCGGTGTCGGCGGGAGAGACCGCCGCCAGGGCGTCGCCGTGGTAGCGCCGCCGCTCGTCGACGAGGAGCGGCGCCAGCACGTCCTCGTCGGTCTGGATGTGCCGGGTGCCGACCGCTGCGGCGAGGTCGGCAATGAATCGACGAGGATCGATGGTCCCGTCGGCGCTGGGCATCGGCCGGCCTCAGCCGCTCCCCGCGCCCGCCTCGGCCGGCGCGGCCTGGCCACCGACGGCGCGGCGCTTCGGGTACGTCCGGTGGACGATGACCGCGACGAGCGCCAGCATGGCGGCCGCGACCCAGGCGGCCAGGCTCATCCCCCGGTCGAATGCCTCGGCGGCAACACCATGTAGCCGTTCGGCAACCTCGGCGGGCAGCCCGACGCCGGCGCCGAGGGCGGCGCCGATCGAGTCGGATGCGGTCTCCGCCGTTGCCGCCGGCAGGTCGCCCAGCCTCCCGGAGATCCCCTGCCGGTAGCCGACCGACAGGAGCGAGCCCAACAGCGCGATGCCGATCGCCCCGCCCGTCTCGCGGGTCATGTCGTTGAGGGCCGAGCCGACGCCGGACTTGTGCGTGGGGAGCGAACTGACGATGGCGTGCGTCGCGGTCGGCATGGTCACGGCGAGCCCGGTGCCCAGCACCAGGAGGCCCACTGCGGCGAGCCAGTACGGCGACGCCGCGCTGAGCATCCCCATGGTCGCCATGCCGGCGGCGGTGATCACGAGCCCGGCACTGATCGTGGCCCGCGTGCCGGATCGGGCGATCACGGCGGGGATGCGGGGTGCGATCAGGAACACGACCACCGAGACCGGCAGCATCCGGACACCCGCTCCGAGCGGCGTGAGGCCTTGGGCGAACTGGAAGTACTGGGTGAGGATGAAGACGATGCCGTACAGGGCGGTGAAGGTCGCAACGGCGGAGACGGCCCCGAGGGTGAAGACCCGGTTGCCGAAGTACGCCGGGTCGAGCATGGGGAACCGCACCCGGCGCTCCCAGCGGAGGTAGGCCCAGAATCCCACCACCGCCACGCCGAAGCCCGCGATCACCTGTGGGTCTCGCCACCCCAGTTCGGGGCCCTCGATGATCCCGTAGAGCAGGCAGCCGAGCGCCACGATCGACAGAGCCGAGCCGACGGCGTCCAGCGGCCGTTGCGCCTCGTCCCGGGACGTCGGCACGATCCAGGCCGCCAGCGCCAGGACCGCCCCGGCAACGGGGACGGTGAACAGGAACGCCGAGCCCCACCAGAAGTACCGGAGCAGGACGCCGCCGATGACGGGACCGAGCATCCCGCTCAGGCCGGCGGCAGCCGACCAGGCGGCGACCGCCTTGGCCCGCTCCGAGGCCGGGAAGATCACCGCGCCGATCGACAGCGTCGCCGGCATGACGAGGGCGGCGCCGACCCCCATCACGGTCCGGTAGATGATCACCTGCCCGGCGGTCGTCGAGAAGGCCGCCAGCCCGCTGGCCGCCCCGAAGATCACGATCCCGGCGAGCAGCACCCCCTTCCGGCCTCTGCGGTCGCCGAGGGCGCCGAGCGGCAGCAGCAGGCAGGCGAAGGTCAGGATGTGGGCGTCGGTGATCCATTGCAGATCCGAGCCGCTGGCACCCAGCGCCGTCTGCATGGTCGGCAGGGCGATGTTCATCGAGCCGAGGTTGCTGAAGACCATCACCATCGACGAACACAGCACGGCGAGGATCAACCAGCGCCGCGGGTGAGGTTCGACGGAGGGGCCCGCGGGGTTCTCGCGCATGCCGGGCGCATTGTACGGGGCTTGCCTCCGGCGTCGGGCCGCCCCAAGCCCGAGGGCCGGCCCGCTCAGGCCCTGCCCTCGGCGGCGAGGGCGGCCGCGATGGCGGCGATGTGCGCGGGGGTGCTGCCACAGCAGGCGCCGATGATTCGCACGCCGCCCTGGTGCGCCCGCTGGGCGTGGGCCGCCAGCATCTCCGGGGTGCCCGTGTAGTGGAAGGTGTTGCCACTCCAGTAGGGGATGCCGGCGTTGGGTTTGGAGATCACCGGGAGGTCGGGTCGGGCGGCGTGCACCGCGAGCGCGGCGGCCTCGGTGTCCTCGAAGTTGTTGCCGCAGTTCGCTCCGAGCGCCGCCAGGTCCAGGCCGCCGAGCCGCTCGGCCGCGACGGTGGCGCTGACTCCCATCATCGTGTGCCCGGCGGTGTCGAAGCTCATCGTCACCGCCACGGGCAGGTCGCAGGCGCTGCGGGCGCCCCGCACCGCGGCCTCCACCTCGCCGAGGTCGCTCATCGTCTCGATCCACAGCAGGTCGACGCCGCCCTGCGCCAGACCCTCGGCCTGTTCGGCGAAGGTCTGCTCGCAGTCGGCGGCGGTCATGGTGCCCAGCGGCTCCAGCAGCTCGCCGGTCGGCCCCATCGAGCCGGCCACCAGCACGGTCCGTTCGCCGCCGCGGCGACACTCGGCCTCGGCGGCCTCCCGTGCGATGGTGGCGGCGGCCTCGTTCAACTCCAGGGTGCGCTCACCGAGGTCGTGCAGCCGCAGCCGGAGGCCGTTGGCGCCGAAGCTGTTGGTCAGCACCAGGTCGGCGCCGGCCCGCAGGTGGCTGCGGTGCACGTCGCGGATCCTCCCCGGCGCCACCAGGTTGAAGCGCTCCGGCGAGTCGCCGGAGACCAGCCCCTGGGCGAAGAGCCGCGTCCCCATGGCCCCGTCGGCCACGACGTAGCCCTTCGTGTCCCAGAACTCGGCGAACACGTCGCCTGCGCCGGCCATCGGCGCCACGGTACCTGCCGCCCCGGCGGGCGCCGCGCGCGCCGGATCCGGCCTATCGTCGTCGGATGGCCGGGGATCTGACGCACCTGCCCGAGGACTGGGAGCGGGCGCTGGCCGTGGTCGCCCACCCCGACGACCTGGAGTACGGGGTGGCCTCGGCGGTGGCCCGCTGGACCGCGGCGGGCAAGGACGTGCGCTACGCGCTGGTGACCAGCGGTGAGGCGGGGATCGCCACCATGCCGCCGGTGGAGACCGGGCCGCTGCGGGAGGCGGAGCAGCGGGCCTCGGCGGCCATCGTGGGCGTGCCGCACGTGGAGTTCCTCGGCTTCCCCGACGGCTACGTGATGGCCGACCTGGACCTGCGCCGGACGCTGGCCTCCTGCATACGCCGCAACCGGCCGGAGGCGGTGCTGTCCATCAACTACCGGGACAGCTTCGGCGGCGGCTCGTGGAACCACGTCGACCACCGGAACGTGGGCCGCGCCCTCATCGACGCCGTCCGCGACGCCGCCAACCCGTGGATGTTCCCCGAACTGGCGGGCGAGGGCCTCGAGGCCTGGGGCGGCGTGCGGTTCATCGCCTTCGGCGGCTCACCGGAGGCCACCCACGCCGTCGACGTCACCGGCCACCTCGAGGCCGGCTGCGCCTCGCTGGCGGCGCACGCGGCGTATCTGGCGACGCTCGCCGGCCCGATGGCCGATCCGGAGGCGTTCCTGCGCCCGAACGCCGAAGCCGACGGGGAGCGACTCGGCGTCGAGCACGCCGTGAGCTTCGAGGTGGTCTTCGCCTGAGAGCCCCCTCCGAGGGATGAGCGCCTGGGCCTTCGGAGCAGCGGCCCGGCGGCGTCGCGGCGGTCAGTCGGCTGCAGCCTCGGTTGGCACGTCACTCTCGCCGTCGCCCGCGCGCCCGCGGGGGTAGAGCAGGTAGGTGGCCGCCGCGGTCAGGGCGAGCAGCACCGCGGAGACGCCCATGGCCAGGGTCATGCCCCGGTTGAAGGCGTCGACGGCGCTCTCGGTCAGCCGGGCGGCACGCTCGGCCGGCAGGTCGCGAGCCACCCGCAGGGCCGCGCCGATGGAGTCCGAGGCGACCTCCGCCGCCGCGCCGGGAAGGTCGCCGACGTGCGGACGCATCCCGCTCCGGTAGCCGACGGTCAGCAGCGTGCCCAGTACGGCGATGCCGATCGACGCCCCGACTTCCCGTGTGGTGTCGTTGACCGCCGACCCGACGCCGGCCTTGTGCTTCGGCAGCGACGTCACGATGATGTGCGTCGACGGTGGCATGAACAGGGACAGACCGGTGGCGGTCGTGACCAGGGCGATGACCATGAGCCAGTAGTCCGAGGCCGGCGTGAGAGCGGCCATGGTGCCCAGCCCGACGCCGGTGAGGAGCAGCCCGCCGCTGATCGTGGCGCGAGCCCCGAACCGCTGGGCGATGGCGGGGCAGCGCGGCGCAAGGATCATCATGGTGATGGCCAGCGGCACGTTGCGGAAGCCGGCGTCCAGCGGAGTGTGCCCCTGGGCGAACTGGAAGTACTGCGTGAGCAGGAAGAACATGCCGACCATCCCGAAGAACGCCAGGGTCATGGTGGCCGAGCCCAGGGTGAACAGCCGATTGGCGAAGTACGCCGGGTCGAGCATGGGGTGGCGCACGCGGCGTTCCCAGCGCACGAATCCCCAGACGAGCGCGGCCGCGGCGGCGAACATGCCCAGCACCGGGGGGCTGGCCCAGCCGAGTTCGGGCCCTTCGATCACCGCGAACAGCAGGCTCCCCAGGGCGGCGATGGAGATGAGCGCGCCGGCGATGTCCAGCGGCCGCTGCTCGTCGTCGCGGGACTCCGGCACGATCCAAAGCGCGCCCACCAGGACCACGGCGGCGACCGGTACGGCGACGAGGAACACCGATCCCCACCAGAAGAAGTTGAGCAGTATCCCGCTGACCGGTGGCCCGATGGCGCCGCCCGCCCCGGCGAAGGCCGCCCAGACGGCGATCGCCTTGGGGCGCTCGGTTCGCGGGAAGATCACCGTGGCGATCGAGAGCGTGGCGGGCATCACCAGGGCCGCCGCCACCCCCATGCCACCCCGGTACAGGATGACCTGCCCCGGGCTCGTCGAGAAGGCGGCGAGAGCGGAGAGCGTCCCGAAGAGCGCCATGCCGATGAGCAGCACCCGCTTGCGGCCCCAACGGTCGCCGACCGCCCCGAATGGCAGCAGCAGGCCGGCGAACACCAGCACGTAGGCGTCCACGATCCACTGCAGGTCCGATCCGCTGGCGCCGAGTTCCCGCTGGATCGACGGCAGGGCCACGTTCAGCGAGCTCATGCTGATGACCACCATCGTCAGCGACAGGCACAGGATGTACAGGATCAGCCAGCGCCGCGGGTGCGGCCGGATCTCCGGGTCCGGCAAGCCTCCGTCGCCGCGCTTCACCGGCTTGGCTCGAGGCGCCAGAGGCCGTTGGGGGTGAGAACGTAGATCTCGCCGTCGGGGCCCTCGCCGAAGGAGAGCACCGAGCCGGGCGGCGCGCCCGTCGCCAAGAGGATCGGATGGGCGCCCGCCACCTCGTTGTAGCCCCAGAGGGTGCCGTCGCAGTAGTCGCTGAAGAGATAGACGCCGGTGAGTCCCGGTAGGTGGCCCCCGCGGTAGACGTAGCCGCCGGTGACCGAGCAGCGGGAGTCGGCGCCGTGGCGGTACTCCACGATGGGGCGCACGTGACCCGGCGGCTCGGTGTTCGACCAGAACGGGACGCTGCCCTCGTAGTCGCTCCAGCCCAGGTTGGCGCCCCGCCCGGCCCCGCCCTCGCCGGCGGGCAGGCGGTTGATCTCCTCCAGCAGGTCCTGGCCCACGTCGGACACCCATAGGTCGCCGGTGATCCGGTCGAAGGAGAAGCGCCATGGGTTGCGCGCCCCCCACACCCACACCTCCGGCGCCCCGGCGGCACCGTCGGCGAAGGGGTTGCCGGCCGGGACGGCGTAAGGCTCGCCGCCCGGGCCGGGCCGCGGGTCGATGCGCAGGATCGTGCCCAACCAGTCGTGGGGGTCCTGGCCGGCCCGCAGCGGGTCGCCACCGCCGCCGCCGTCACCGAAGCCGAGGTACAGGTATCCATCGGGACCGAAGGTCACGTCGCCGCCGTTGTGGTTGGAGAAGGGCTGCTCCAGCGACAGCACCAGGCGGCCCCCGCCGGCGTCGACGCGGCCGTCGGCCGCCACCGGCCACTCCCACAGTTCGCTGACCTGCCGGCGGTTCACCGAGGATGTGTAGAGCCGGTCGCCGGCCGGCGAGAAGGTGAGGCCCAGCAGCCCCATCTCGCCCCGGGTGTCCACCCGGGCGCTCATGTCCAGGACTGCTTCAGCGTCGCGGCTCAACGTGGCCGAGGAGTCGACGCGACCACTGTCGCCGCGGAGGCGGACCACCTCGCCGTGGCGCAGCGCCACGTAGAGCGCCCCCGGCTCCTGGGTCCGGAAGGCCACCGCCAGCGGCACCGGGAGCTCGGCCAGCCGCGTGAGGGAAACGCCCTGCGGCTCGGGGAAGCGCGGCCCGGGCGGCGTGATCGGCGGCGCCGGACCGGGGTCTCCGGCGCCCCCGGCGGCGTCGGCGGCGTCGGCGGTGCCCGCCGCGGCGCCGGAGCCCGTCGGGGGAGTGCCGCCGCCGTCACTCCTGGCGCCCTCCTCGACGTTCCCCCCGCTGCCGCCGTCCGGCGCCCCGCCGGTGACCTTGCCGCCCGGATCCTCGCCCACGCCATCCTGGCCGGCCGGCGGGGGCTCGACCTGCCCGTCGCCGCCCGATTGGTCGCCCGCTTGACCGCCCGCGGCGTTCTGCCCGCCGTCGCGTTCGGATCCGGCCGGAGCAGCCGGTTGGGGCCTGCTCCCGCCCCCCGACGGTGATTGCGACCGCGAGCCCGACGGGCTCATCGGAGGGGCCGCGCACGCCGCCGCAGCGAGCGCCACAGCCAGGAAGGCGGCCGGCACGGCGCGCCGGTGCGTTGTTCGGCGGGATCGGCGCAGCGCGGTGGGAGGCACCGGCGAATTCTCGCGCGCCCGGCGGCGACGGTCGTACCCTTGGGTGGGTGACTTCCGACGGTGTGGCGTCGCTGCTGGCGTTCGATGCTCCCCCGCGCCGTGACTGGGAAGACCTGGTGCGGCGCTCGTTGCGCGGCGACTCGCCCGACACCCTTGTCGGCCGCGCCCCCGACGGCCTCGACATCCAGCCGCTCTACACCGCCGCGCCCTCCGGCGATGACGCCGCGGGCCTGCCGGGGCTGGCGCCGTTCACACGCGGTGCGGGCGCAGTGCCGGGGCGTTGGGAGTTGCGCCAGCGCCACGATCTGGCCGATCCCGCCGAGACGAGCGATGCCATCAGGGAGGACGTTGCCGGAGGCGTCTCGGGTGTGTGGTTGCGGCTGCGGCGCCCGCCGGTCCCCGGGGAGTTGCTGGCCGCCCTCGCCAGGGTGAACCTCGGCGAGGTCTCCGTTGTCGTCGACGGCGGCCCCTGGTTCGCTGCCGCCGGCGAGGCCGCCGCCGCTCTGGCTGCCGCGGCACCGGCCGGCATGCTGGTCGCCGGTGCCGACCCGCTCGGCGCGTTGGCGCGTGACGGGTTCCTGCTGAGCGACCTCGATGAGGCACTCGCCGGTCTGGCCGCGCCGGTCCGGATGATCCAGGCAGGGGATTGCGACGGCCGGTCCGCGGGGCGCGCAGGGGGCAGGGCCGTCACCGTCGATGTCACCGTCTACGGCGACTCCGGCGCGCCGCCTGCGCTGGAGTTGGCGTGCCTGCTGGCGACCGGCGTGGCCTACCTGCGTGCCCTGGAGGCCGGCGGCGTGACACCGTCGCTGGCGGCCCCCCACGTCGAGGCACGCCTGGCGGCCACGGCCGACCAGTTCGCCACGATCTGCAAGTTCCGCGCCGCCCGGGCACTCTGGGATCGTCTCCTGGCGGCCTGCGGCGTGGCGGATCCCGGGCGGCGGGGGCTGCGTTGCTGGGCGGTCACCTCCGAGGCCATGTTCGTGGCGCAGGATCCGTTCGTGAACCTGGTGCGCGCCACGACGGCGGCGTTCGCCGCGGCGGCCGGCGGGGCGGAATGCCTCACGGTCCTGCCGCACGACGTCGCCCTCGGGTCGCCCGGTGAGCGTGGGCGGCGCCTGGCCCGGAACATCAGCCACCTGCTGGCCGACGAGACTCACCTCGGCGCCGTCATCGACCCGGCCGGTGGTTCGTGGTACGTGGAGGACCGCACGGCTCGCCTCGCCGAGGCCGCCTGGGACCGGTTCCGGGAGATCGAGGCCGCCGGCGGCATCGCCGAGGCCTTGCTGGACGGATCGCTGGCCGACCGGGTCGCCCGAGCGGCTGAGAGCCGCAGTGAGCGCCTGGCCGGCGGCGCCGAGCACGTCGTCGGCGTCACGTGCCACCCGCCGCCGGACGGCGGTGGCTCTGAGCCGGTGGGTCGCGCGCCGGTGGGCGCGGCCGTCCCGCCGGACGCCGCGGTGACCGTGTCCCCCTTGCCGCTGCGCCGTCCCGGTTCGAAGCAGCCGTGATGGGGCTTTCCGGCCGGCTCCGGCACTGGATTCCGGCCGTCGCCGGAATGACGGGTCGGGGGGCCGCCGGCGGGGAGGGCTCGCTGTGAGTGCGATCCCGGACTTCGCTGAGGTTCCCTGGCCGGCCCAGCCGGCAGCGCCGACCGAACTCCCGGCGACGGGCGTCGGCGGTCGCGGGCCGCACGTCTCGTCCGACGGTGGCCGCCAACCGCACCGCACGCCCGAGGGGATCGACCTCCAGCCGTTCTACACCGCCGCCGACGTGGTCGGGCTGCAGGCGCCGCACGGCTATCCCGGTCTCGCCCCGTACCTGCGGGGCCCGCACCCCACGATGTACCTCACCCGCCCGTGGACGATCCGCCAGTACGCCGGGTTCTCCACCGCCACCGAGTCCAACGCCTTCTACCGGCGCAACCTGGCCGCCGGCCAGCGGGGCCTGTCGGTGGCCTTCGACCTGCCCACCCACCGGGGCTACGACTCCGACAACCCCCGGGTGACCGGCGACGTGGGAATGGCCGGGGTGGCCATCGACTCGGTCGCCGAAATGCAGATCCTCTTCGACGGCATCCCGCTGGATCGGATGAGCGTGTCGATGACCATGAACGGGGCCGTGCTGCCGGTCATGGCCATGTACATCGTGGCCGCCGAACTGCAGGGCGTGGCGCACTCGGCGCTCACCGGGACCATCCAGAACGACATCCTCAAGGAGTTCATGGTCCGCAACACCTACATCTACCCGCCGCGGCCCTCCATGCGGATCGTCTCGGACATCTTCGCCTACACCGCCGCGGAGATGCCCCGCTTCAATTCCATCTCCATCTCCGGCTATCACATGCAGGAGGCCGGCGCCACGGCCGACCTGGAGCTGGCCTACACCATCGCCGACGGCCTGGAGTACGTGCGCTGCGGCCTCGACGCCGGCCTGGACGTCGACGGCTTCGCCCCCCGGCTCAGCTTCTTCTGGGGCATCGGCATGAACTTCTTCATGGAGGTGGCGAAGCTACGGGCCGCCCGGCTGCTGTGGGCCGGCCTGATGCGGCGGTTCGAGCCGACCGACCCCCGCTCGCTGGTGCTGCGGGCCCACTGCCAGACCTCGGGCTGGAGCCTCACCGCCGACGACGTCTACAACAACGTGGCCCGCACCTGCGTCGAGGCCATGGCCGCCACCCAGGGGCACACCCAGTCGCTGCACACCAACTCCTTCGACGAGGCGCTGGCGCTGCCGAGCGACTTCTCGGCCCGCATCGCCCGCAACACCCAGCTCGTGCTGCAGCACGAGAGCGGCACCTGCGCGCCGGTCGACCCGTGGGGCGGCAGCTACTACCTCGAGTGGCTCACCGACCGGCTGGCCCGGCGGGCCGCGGAGCACATCGACGAGATCGACGGCATGGGCGGCATGGCCGCCGCCATCGAGGCCGGGGTCCCCAAGGCCCGCATCGAGCAGGCCGCCACCCGCACGCAGGCCCGCATCGACGCCGGCACGCAGGCCCTGATCGGCGTGAACCGCTTCCGCCCGGAGGTGCCCGAGTCGGTGGAGTTGCTCGCCGTCGACAACGCCGAGGTGCTGGCCGCTCAGACCGCCCGGCTGGCCGAAGTGCGGGCCGAGCGCGACCAGGACGCCTGCGCGTCCGCCCTGGAGGCCTTGGCGCGGTGCGCGGCGAGCGGCGAGGGCAACCTGCTGGAGCTGTCTGTCCGGGCGGCCCGGGCGTGGGCCACCGTGGGCGAGATCAGCGACGCCCTCGAGCGGGCATGGGGCCGCCACGTCGCCGAAGTCCGTACGATCTCGGGTGTGTACAGCCAGGCCGCCGGGGCGGACGAGTCCGTGGCGGCGGTGCGCCGCCGGATCGAGCAGCTGGCCGCCCGAGGTGGTCGCCGGCCCCGCATCCTGGTTGCCAAGATCGGCCAGGACGGCCACGACCGGGGCCAGAAGGTGGTTGCCAGCGGTTACGCCGATCTGGGCTTCGACGTGGACGTCGGGCCGCTGTTCCAGACCCCCGCCGAGGTGGCCCGCCAGGCCGTCGAGAACGACGTGCACGTCGTGGGGGTGTCGTCGCTGACCGCCGGTCACCTCACGCACGTGCCGGAGCTGGTCGCCGAACTGGCCGCGCTCGGCCGGTCCGACATCATGGTCGTCGTCGGCGGTGTCATCCCCGAGCGCGACCGGCCGGTGCTGTTCGAGGCCGGCGCCGCGGCCGTGTTCGGTCCCGGCACGTCGCTCACCGACGCCGCCGGTGAGCTGCTCGACGCCCTGGCCCAGCGGGCGTGAGCGACCCGGACCGCGCTGAGCCCTCCGGGGCGCAGGAACCGGCGGCATCCGACTATGTCTCCGGGGTGTTGGCCGGTGATCGCACCTGGCTGGCCCGCGCCGTCACCCTGGTCGAGAGCACGCTGCCCGCCGATCGCAGCACCGCCACCGAGGTGCTCGAGCGGCTGGCCCCCCACGCGGCCGACGCCCATCGGGTGGGGGTCACCGGCCCGCCGGGAGCCGGCAAGAGCACCCTCATCGACGCTCTGGGCATGTACCTCTGCGAGCAGGGCCATCGCGTGGCGGTGCTCGCCGTGGACCCCTCCAGCGCGGTCAGCGGCGGCTCGATCCTGGGCGACAAGACCCGCATGGCGCTCCTGGCCTCGGCTCCGGAGGCGTTCGTGCGGCCCTCACCGTCGGGCGGGGCTCTCGGCGGGGTCACCGGCGCCACCCTGGAGGCCGTCGAGGTGGTGGAGGCCGCCGGCTACGACGTGGTGTTCATCGAGACCGTCGGCGTGGGCCAGTCGGAGGCCGGCGTCGCAGACATCTGCGACACGGTGCTGACGGTGACCAGCCCCGCCGGCGGCGACGAACTGCAGGGCATCAAGCGGGGCCTGTTCGAGGTGACCGACGTGCTGGTGGTCAACAAGGCCGACGGTGACCTGAAGGCCGCGGCCCAGCGCACCGTCGCCGACTACGCCGCCGCTCTGCGGCTGTTGCACCCGCGGGGATCCGGCGAGTCCGGGGCGCCCGCCTGGGAGCCGCCGGTGCTGGCCGCCAGCGCGCTCGAGGGCACGGGCCTGAGCGAACTCTGGGCACAGGTCCGGGCGCACGCCGAGACGCTGCGCGCCGCCGGCGAGTGGTCGACGCGCCGCGGCGACCAGCGGGTCCGCTGGATGTGGCACCTCGCCAACCGACAACTCCTGACCGCCCTGCGCGATCACCCGCAGGCGAAGGCCTTACTCCCCGACCTCACCGAACAGGTCCGCCACGGCCGGCTCCAACCCGCCCGAGCCGCAGCCCAACTGACCCGACTCGTCGGCGCCGCCGGCTCCTGAGTTCGCCGGCTGCTGAGGCCTGGTCCGGAAAGAGGGCCAGGCTCGGTTGGGGGTGAGAACCGAGCCTGGCCGGTGTGCCTCTTGGGGGAGAGAGGCGATCTGTCGGGTCTCGACCGCCGGGTCGAGCCGTCTTCTAGAAGTCCTCGTCGAAGCTGATGGCCCCGGTGATGCCCACCTGGTACGCCGAGACGGTGCGCTCGAAGAAGTTGGTCAGTTCCTGGGCGTCCTGCAGTTCCATGAAGGAGAACGGGTTGCGGGCGCCGTAGCGGGCCGGCAGGCCCAGCTGCATCAGCCGCTGGTCGGCGATGTACTCGAGGTACTGGCGGGTGTCGGCCACCGACATGCCCGGCACACCCTCGCCGAGCAGGTCCTCGGCGAACTGGTGCTCGCAGTCCACGGCCTCGGCCATCATCTCGCCGATCTCGGCGGCCAAGTCGTCGTCGAAGAGCTCCGGCTGCTCCTCCCGCACTGTGCGCACCACCTCCAGGGCGAAGTTCATGTGGCAGCTCTCGTCGCGGAACACCCAGTTGGTGCCCGCCGCCAGCCCGTTCAGCAGCCCCTTCGAGCGCAGGAAGTACACGTAGGCGAAGGCGGCGAAGAAGAACAGCCCCTCGATGCAGGTGGCGAAGCAGATGAGGTTCAGCAGGAACCTGCGCCGCTCGGCCTCGCTGTCCAGCCGGTCCAGGCTGTCGATGGCGCCCATCCAGCGGAAGCAGAACTCGGCCTTGCGCCGGATCGAGGGGATGTTCTCGACGGCTGCGAACGCGGCGTGGCGCTCGGCGTGGTCGGGCATGTAGTTGTCCAGCAGCGTGAGGTAGAACTGCACGTGCAGCGCCTCCTCGTAGAGCTGCCGCGACAGGTACATGCGGGCCTCGGGCGCGTTGATGTGCTTGTACAGGTTCAGCACCAGGTTGTTGGCCACGATCGAGTCGCCGGTGGCGAAGAACGCCACCAGCCGCTGCACCAGGTGCTTCTCGGCGGGCAGCAGCTTGCGGTCCAAGTCGACGATGTCGTCGGAGAAGTCCACCTCGTCCACCGTCCAGGTGTTCTTGATGGCGTCGCGGTACATCTCGTAGAAGACCGGGTAGCGCATGGGCCGCAGCGTCAGCTCGAAGCCCGGGTCCAGCAGGTTCGCCTTCCCGGGCGCGGCCTGCTGGTCCGGCACCTGCGCCGGCTGGGGGGCGATCTCCTGGATCGGGAACTCGAGAATGGTCACGTCTGGTTCCTTTCGTGCCGGGCCGCTATTCGCAGGCGTCGCAGCTTTCGGGGTTCTCCAGCGAGCAGGCCACCGCGGCGGCGCCGTTGCCGTTGGCGAGGGTGGCCTGGTTGATGCGGGTGGCCGGCCGGGAGCGCAGGTAGTAGGTGGTCTTCAGGCCCTTGCGCCAGGCGTAGGCGTACATCGAGGAGAGCTTCCCGATGGTGGGCGTCTCCAGGAAGAGGTTCAGCGACTGGCTCTGGTCGATGAAGGCTCCCCGGTCGGCGGCCAGGTCGATGAGTGCCCTCTGCGGCAGCTCCCAGGCGGTGCGGTAGAGCAGCTTCACGTCCTCGGGGAGGCCACCGATCTCGGCGATCGAGCCCTGGGAACGCTTCAACGCCTCCAGCATCCCGCCGGTCCACAGCCCCCGGGCCTGCAGGTCGCGCACCAGGTAGTGGTTGATCTGCAGGAACTCGCCTGAGAGGGTCTCGCGCTTGAACAGGTTGGAGACCTGCGGCTCGATGCACTCGTAGCAGCCGGCGATGGAGGCGATGGTGGCGGTGGGGGCGATGGCGATGAGCAGCGAGTTGCGCAGCCCGTGCGCGGCGATGCGCTCCCGCAGGGCGTCCCAGCGGGCCTCGTCGGTCACGCCGGCGCCCCAGAGGTCCATCTGCAGTTGCCCGTCGGCGGCACGGGTCTCGGCGTAGTTGGGGTGCGGGCCGGACTCCTTCGCCAGGTCGGCCGAGGTGGACAGCGCCCAGTAGTAGATCTCCTCGGAGATGCGCCGCGACAGCTCGCGGGCCTCGTCGCTGTCGAACGGCAGCCGCAGCTTGAAGAAGACGTCCTGCAGGCCCATGAGGCCCAGCCCCACCGGGCGCCACACCTCGTTGGAGGCCCGGGCGGCCTCCGTGGGGTAGAAGTTGATGTCGATCACCCGGTCGAGGAACGTCACCGCGGTCTGCACCACCTCGCCGAGCCGGTCGAAGTCGAAGCGGCCGTCGCGCACCAGGCGCCCGACGTTCACCGAGCCCAGGTTGCAGACCGCCGTCTCGTCCGCGCTGGTGACCTCCAGGATCTCGGTGCACAGGTTGGAGAGGTGCACCACCTTGCCCTCGCCGCCGGTCTGGTTGCACTTCAGGTTGGAGGCGTCCTTGAAGGTCATCCAGCCGTTGCCGGTCTGGGCGAGGGTGCGCATCATCTTGCTGTAGAGGTGCCGGGCGGGGACCTGCCGCTCGTAGAGGCGCGCCTCCTCGGCCTCGACGTAGGCGCGCTCGAAGTCCTCGCCGTAGAGGTCCACCAGGTGGGGCACCTTCTTGGGGTCGAAGAGACTCCACTGCCAGTCGTTCTCGACCCGCTTCATGAACAGGTCGGGCACCCAGTTGGCGATGTTGAGGTTGTAGGTGCGACGGGCCTCGTCGCCGGTGTTCTCCCGCAGCTCCAGGAACTCGTCGATGTCGGCGTGCCAGGTCTCCAGATAGACGCAGCAGGCCCCCTTGCGGCGCCCCCCCTGGTTGACCGCCGCCACCGAGCTGTCGAGCGTCTTCAGCCACGGCACGATGCCGTTGGACAGGCCGTTGGTGCCCCGGATCAGCGAGCCCCGGCTGCGGATCCGGCTGTAGGACAGCCCGATGCCGCCGGCGTGCTTGGAGAGCTTGGCGACATCGGTGTAGCGGTTGTAGATGGCCTCGAGGTCGTCGGCCGGCGAGTCCAGCAGGTAGCACGAGGACATCTGGGGGTGCGCCGTGCCGGAGTTGAACAGCGTGGGGCTCGACGGCAGGTACTCCAGCGACGAGATGAGCCGGTAGAAGTCGATGGCCTCCCCGGGCTCGGTGGACAGCCCGCAGGCGACCCGCAGCAGGAAGTACTGGGGCGTCTCGATGGCCTTGCGGGTCTCGGGATGGCGCAGCAGGTAGCGGTCGTAGACGGTGCGCAGGCCCGAGAACTCGAAGAGGTCGGTGCGGTCGTTGTCGATGGCGTCGTTGAGCACGGCGGCGTTGGCCTCGACGAAGTCGGCGGCCTCGTCGCTGATGAGCCCGAGCAGGCGACCCGCGGCGATCGACTGCGAGAAGCTGCCGATGCGCTGGTTGCGGACCTCCTCCTCGGTGTAGGTGGCGAGCAGGCGGGCGGCGAGCCGCGAGTAGCTGGGCTCCTCGCAGATCAGCGAGGCGGCGGTGCGGATCGCCAACTCGTCGAGTTCGGTGGTGCTGGCACCGTCGCAGAGCCCGCTGATGGTGCGGGTGGCGACGCGCATGCAGTCGACGCTGTCGAGGCCGCTGCTGCAGCGCTCCACGCGCCGCACGATCTTGGTGACGTCGACGGGCTCGAGACTGCCGTCGCGCTTGCGTACCCGCATCGGGGAGTTGATCGGCCGGGCTGTGGGCGGGCCCGGATCGGTCGCCACCCGGGCGGTGCGGCCGTTGGCTGCCGGATCCGTCGCCGACTCGGCGCTTTGCTTGCCTGAATGCTCGACGACAGTCACCCGATGCCTCCCACTCCCTCGATGCCTCCCAGAGCCCGGAGAGTGGCTCTGGCACGCCTCCGGAACTACCTACGTGTAGTTGCAGGATTGTAATTTGCGCCCGCGCCCCGAATCAAGCGGGGAGGTGAATGTGCTGCTCAGGGATTCGCCCCGACGGCGATCCGGGCGATGACGGCTTCGCGGACCGTTACCAAGCGGGCGTCGCCCCCGGTTGTCGGCAACTGCCCGAGCGGCGCCTCAGGGCGCGATGCGGCCTGCCTCCAGGACGAGCAGTTGGTCGGCCAGGTCCTCGGCGTCTGTGGGGTCGTGGGTGACGAGGACCACCGAGGCTCCGGCGGTCCGGACCTGCTCACGCAGCAGGGGCCGCACGTCTGTGTCGGTGGCCGAGAACGGCTCGTCCAGCAGCAGCACCTCCGGCTCGACGGCGAGCGCCCGCGCCAGACCCACGCGCTGTGACTGCCCCCCCGACAGCCGGGCCGGCTTGGCTCGGGCCAGTGCGGTCATGCCGACGGCGTCCAGGGCCGTCGAGGCGCCGCGGCGGGCTTCGGCCCGGCCGGCTCCCCGGCAGCGCGGACCGAAGGCCACGTTCTCGACGGCGCTGAGGTGCCCGAACAACCGCACGTCCTGGTAGGCGTAGCCGACGCCTCGCTGCTCGGGCGGCACCCAGATCTCCTCGGCGGGGTCGTCCACGACCCGCCCCGCCAGGCTGATGCGGCCCGCCTCGGTGACCTCGAGCCCCGCCAGGCAGCGCAGCAACGTGGTCTTGCCCGATCCATTTGGGCCCATGACGGCCACGATCCCCCCCGCCGGGACCTCCAGGCGGACATCGAGGGTGAAGTCGCCGAGTGAGACGAGAACGTCGGCGGAAATCCCACCGTTGTCCCCTGGCCGAGGGCTCGTCGCCGTCATCGGGTCAGCCAGCGGTCGCGGAGTGACACGAGCACCACGACCGAGACGGCCAGCAGGACCACGCTGAGAGCGATGGCCTCCGCCGGGCGCCCGGCCTCCAGGGCCTCGAAGGTGGCCAGCGGCAGCGTCTGCGTCCGGCCCCGCAGGTTGCCGGCGAAGGTGATGGTGGCCCCGAACTCGCCGAGCGCCCGGGCCCATGCCAGCGCCGCTCCCGCAGCCAGCGACGGCGCAACCTGCGGCAGCGTGACCCGCCGGAAGGCCACCGACCGGCGGGCGCCCAGCGTGCGGGCGGCTTCGACGAGCCCCGCATCGGCGCTGCGCAGGCCCGCCTCGGCGGTGATGACGAAGAACGGCATGGCCACGAAGGTTGCGGCAACCACCACGCCGGCGGTGCTGAAGGGCAGCGACCAGCCGAGCCAGCTGTCGAGCCATTGGCCCACGAGCCCGCGCCGGCCGAGGGCGAACAGCAGCGCCGTGCCGCCCACGACCGGCGGCAGCACCATCGGCAGCAGCACGGCCACCCGCACGAGCCGCCGCAGTGTCGGCTCGCAGCGTGACAGCGCCAGCGCCAGGGGCAGCCCCAGCAGCATCGACGCCCCCGCGGCGATGGCGCTGGTGACCGCCGAGATCACGAGGGCGTCGCGCAGCCTCGCCGAGCCCAACAGCGCCGGGAGGTCGCCCCAGGGGGCTCGCTGCAGCAGGCCGATGATCGGCACCACGAGCAGCGCCAGCGCCACACCGGCCGGCAGCCACAGCCCGCCGACCCGACGTTGGCGCAGCTCCCGGCGCCGTTGCGCAACGGCGGGCGCGCCGGCCGTTGTGCCGGCGGCGATCTCCGGGCCCGCCGCGCTCACGGCGCCCCGAATCCGGCGCCGGCCAGCAGCTCCTGCGCCTGCGGGGACAGCACGAAGTCCACGAAGGCGGCGGCCTCGGCGCTGTCGCTCAGCAGCGCCAGCGGGTAGGCCACCTCGGCGGGGTGATCGATGACGAATCCCCGCACGGCGTCGCCGGCGGCGGCCAGGTCGGTGACGTACACCACGCCGGCGTCCACCTCGCCCAGCAGCAACTTCGTGAGGACACCCCGCACGTTGGGCTCGCGGGTGTCAGCCGCCGCCACCAGGCGCGGCCCACCCACCTGCTCCGCCAGCGCGCCGCACGGCACGTCGGGGGCGCACAGGGCCAGTACCAGGTCGCGGTCGGTGAGCGAGTCCAGATCCGTCACGCCGGCGGGATTGTCCGGCGGCACGGCGATCGCCAGCCGGTTGCGGGCGAAGACCGTCACCTCCCGGGCACCCACCTGCGCCGCGGTCCGCTCGTCGGCCGCGGCGAACACGTCGGCGGCCGCGCCGGCGTTGATCTGGGTGGCCAGGCGGCTGCTGCCGGCGAACTGCAGAGTCACCTCGACACCCGGATGGGCTGCCTCGAAGGCGGTGGCGATGTCGCCGAACACGTCGGTCAGCGAGGAGGCCGCGAACACCGTCACGCCCCGGCGCTCGCCGGCATCGGAGCCGCCGCCGCAGCCGGCCGCCGCCAGCAGCAGGCCGCAGGCCGCCAGCGCCGTGGCGCCGCGCCGGCACGCCCGCAGCCCGCGCGAACCGGTGGCCCCGGCCACGGGCGACTCACGACCGGGGGCGCTCGACGACGACGGTGGTGGACTTGACGACCGCCACGGCCTCCACCCCCGGGGTCAGGCCCAGGTCCTCGGCCGCCTCGCGGGTCATGAGCGACACCACCCGGTAGGGCCCCGCCTGGATCTCCACCTGCGCCATCAACTCGCCGGTCACGACCCTGGTGACCAGGCCGCCGAAGCGGTTGCGCGCCGAGGTGGTGGCCCGGCCGTCGCCGGGATGCTCGGATCGCTCGGTGGCGATGCGGGCCAGGTCGGCGCCGCGCACCAGCCGCTGGCCGCCGGCGCTGCGCACCACCGCCAGCTGCCCCTCGTCGGCCCAGCGCCGCACGGTGTCCACCGAGACCCCAAGCAGTTCGGCGGCGTGTCCGATCCGGTAGAGGGGCGCCGGCTGCGACGCCGCCGTCCCGGCAGCGTCGCGTTCGCCGCCCGCCGCCCCGGCGTTGGAGCCCGCGCATTCGGGATCTGCAGAACTTAGATCGTCAAATACCTCGTCCACAGCAGGATTTTAGAATGAAAAGCTGATAAGTACCTATTCCGGTCGGCGCACCACGGAACAACCCCGGCGGCTCCTAGGGTGTCGGACCGACCCATTCGACCGGAGCGCCCCCGGGCGGGGCCTCTCCCATCCACCTCGAGGAGTGCCGCCATGAGCACTGCTGCACAACTGGCCCAGGCCACCGAGATCGACGAGGCCGAGGGGCTGTTGGATGCCTGCGGCCAGGATCCGTCGCGCATCTGCAACTGGGTCTACGACCAGACCGGCAACGGCTTCCTCGCCGCCGCCACCGAGTGGGTGGTCGAGCGGCCCATGAAGGTGGTGTTGATCGCCCTCGGGGCCTACATCATCAGCCGCCTGGCGCGGCGGGGCGTGCGTCTGGCGGCCAAGCGCATCGTGGCCACGACCACCAGCGCCCGCCTCGCCGGCATCCGCGCCCAGGGCCCGATGAAGATCCTGGCCGACGCCGAGGAGAACAAGCGCGCCCAGGCCCGCGCCGACACGATCAGCTCGGTGCTGTCCAGCGTGATCACGGCGCTCGTCTGGAGCGTGGCCGCCCTCATGATGCTGGGCGTCTTCGACATCAACATCGGCCCGCTGCTGGCCGGCGCCGGCATCGCGGGCATCGCTATCGGCTTCGGCTGCCAGACCGTCGTGAAGGACTTCATGTCGGGGCTGTTCATGCTGATCGAGGACCAGTTCGGGGTGGGCGACGTGATCGATGTCGGCCCCGTGACCGGGACAGTGGAGGCGGTCTCGCTGCGCACCACCACGATCCGCGACGTGTCGGGCACCGTCTGGCACGTTCCCAACGGGGAGGTGGCCCGGATCGGCAACTACTCCCAGCTCTGGTCGCGGGCGCTGCTGGACATCGAGGTGGCCTACGAGACCGACCTGCGCTTCGCCGAGGGGGTCATCCAGCGGGTCGCCAACGAGATGTGGGACGACCCCGAGTGGGGCGGCGACGAGCTGATGGAGGCCCCCGAGGTGTGGGGCATCCAGAGCCTCGGCGCCAGCGGAATCGCTATCCGCCTCGTGGTGAAGACCGAGCCCTCGGTGCAGTGGAAGGTGGAGCGGGAGCTGCGCCTGCGGATCAAGGAGGCCTTCGACGAGGCCGGCATCGAGATCCCGTTCCCGCAGCGCACCCTGTGGCTGCGCGACCAGGGCCGGCACCAGCTGTCCGAGGCTCCCGACCCATCCACCATCGAGATCGTGGAGCCACCCCGGCACCGCGAGGTCGTCTCCGACGCCGACGGCGACTGAGACTCGGTCCGGTCGGGTCGCCGGTGCTGCCTATTCGGCGGCCAGGCGGGCCTCGACGCTCGGCGCCTCGCCGTCGCCGGCGGTGCTCAGCGCCAACTCGACGATGTTGCCGGCATCGCACAGGTCTCCGGTGGCCGCGGCCAGCGCCTCCAGGAAATCCGCCGGGGCCGTGACGTGCGCCTGTTCCACGGGGGTGCGCAGCTTGCGACGGGCCTCGCTCTTGGCTCGGCGCACCTGACCCAGCACCTCGGCGGCGGCAGCCAGCGGTGCCGGATCACCTTCGCCGGGCAGCTCGGCCCGCTGCGGCCACGGCGCGCGGTGGATCGAACCCTGCCGCCACCACGACCACGCCTCTTCACAGGCGAAGGGAAGGAACGGGGCGAACAGCCGCAGGATGGCGCCCAGGGCGATCCGCAGGGCCGCACGGGCGCTGGCGCCGCCGGCGCCGTCCCGGTAGGCCCGGTTCTTCACCAGCTCCACGTAGTTGTCGGTGAAGTCCCAGAAGAACCGCTCGGTGCGCTCCAGGGCCCGGGCGTAGTCGAAGGCCTCGAAGGCCTCCGTGGCGCTGTCGATGAGTTCGCCGAGGCCGGCGAGCAGCGCCAGGTCGATCGGCTCGGTCACCGCAGCGGCGCCGTCGGGAGGTGCCTCCCCGTCGTCGCCGGCGCCCGCCAGGCCCAGCACGAAGCGGGCGGCGTTGAGGACTTTGATGGCCAGTCGCCGCCCCACCTTGATCTGCGACTCGTCGAAGGCCGTGTCGGTGCCGGGGCGCCCGCAGGCCGCCCAGTAGCGCACCGCGTCGGCACCGTAGGTCTCCAGCAGCCCGATCGGCGTGACGACGTTGCCCTTCGACTTGGACATCTTCTTGCGGTCGGGGTCCAGCACCCAGCCCGAGATGGCGGCCTGGCGCCAGGGCAGCGAGTCGTGCTCCAGGTGGGCACGCACCACCGTGGAGAACAGCCAGGTGCGGATGATCTCGTGCGCCTGCGGGCGCACGTCCATCGGGAAGGTGCGGGCGAACAGGTCGGGGTCCTCCTCCCAGCCGCAGGCGATCTGCGGGCTGAGCGACGAGGTGGCCCAGGTGTCCATTACGTCGGGGTCGCCGACGAAGCCGCCCGGCAGGCCCCGCTGCGACTCCTCGTAGCCTGGCGGGGCGTCGGAGGCGGGGTCGATCGGCAGTGACGCCTCGGGGGGCACCAGCATCCGGTCGTACTGCGGCCGGCCGTCTCCGTCGAGGGCGTACCACACCGGGATCGGCACCCCGAACCAGCGCTGGCGGCTCACCAGCCAGTCGCCGTTGAGGCCCTCCACCCAGTTGGTGTAGCGGGTGCGCATGAAGTCCGGCACCCAGGCCAACTCGACGCCGCGGTCCAGCAGTTCCTTGCGCAGCGGCATGTCGCGCCCGCCGTTGCGCAGGTACCACTGGCGGGTGGTGATGATCTCCAGGGGCCGGTCGCCCTTCTCGAAGAACTTCACGGCGTGCTCGGTGGGCCGGGGCTCCCCGATGAGTTCCCCCGACTGCTCGAGGAGTTCGGTGATGCGCCGGCGTGCGCCGTTGGCGGTGAGCCCGGCGATCTCGGCGTAGGCCGCCCGGGCCGTGGCGCTATCGAGTCCGGCGGGCGCCTCGGGCAGGAGCCGCCCGTCGGGTCCCATGATGGGGCGCACCGGCAGTTCCAGCTCGCGCCACCAGGTGACGTCGGTGGTGTCGCCGAATGTGCAGATCATGGCGATGCCGGTGCCCTTGTCGGGCTCGGCGAGGGCGTGCGCCACCACGGGCACCTCGGCGCCGAAGAGCGGCGTGCGCACCGTCGAGCCGAACAGCGGCCGGTGGCGCTCGTCGTCGGGATGCGCCACGAGCGCCACGCAGGCGGCCAGCATCTCCGGCCGGGTTGTCTCGATGAGCACGTCCCCGCCGCCGTCACCGCGCCGGAATGCCAGGCGACAGAAGGCGCCCCGGCGGGGGCGGTCCTCCAGTTCGGCCTGCGCCACGGCGGTGCGGAAGGTGACGTCCCACAGGCACGGCGCCTCGGCCTGGTAGGCCTCGCCGCGGGCCAGGTTGCGCAGGAAGGCACGCTGCGACACCCGCCGGCAGCGCTCGCCGATGGTGGTGTAGGTCAGGCCCCAGTCCACCGACACGCCGAGGCGCCGGTAGAGGTCCTCGAAGGCCTGCTCGTCGGTCTCGGTGAGCTGCAGGCACAGGTCGATGAAGTTCCGCCGCCCCACCGGGACCGGCTCGCCGGAGGCGTCCGCGGGCGGCCGGAAGTTCTCGTCGTGGGGCACAGACGGGTCGCAGCGCACGCCGAAGTAGTTCTGCACCCGGCGCTCGGTGGGCAGGCCGTTGTCGTCCCAGCCCATCGGGTAGAACACCTCCCGCCCCCGCATCCGCTGGTAGCGGGCGACGAGGTCGGTGTGCGTGTAGCTGAACACGTGCCCCACATGCAGCGAACCGCTGACCGTCGGCGGCGGCGTGTCGATCGAGAACACGTCCGGCCGCTCACGGCTCCGGTCGAACCGGTAAACCCCCTCGGCCTCCCACCAGGCACCCCACCGAGCCTCCAACCCATCCAGAGTCGGCCGCTCCGGCACACGAGACGCAGCCCGCTGATCCATCGCGAGAAAGCTACCGGCGCCGCCCGTCCCCCGGCGTCCCCGGCCAAACCACTGTTCGCGAACCGCTTCGGCCTGTGCAGCGAGCAGGCCGGCATCCGGGCGGGAGTCCTGAGTGCCGTACACGGAGTCGAGCCGGCGCGTGATCCGGCCGTCGTCCTCGAGATCGACGACGGGCGCGAGAGCCGGACTCGCCGCCGGGCGCCCCCTCACGGGCCCAACATGGTCAGCGGCGCCACGGCGATGCCGTCGGGGCGTTCGTAGGCGTGCCCGGTGGCCGTGATGACCAGCAGCTTTGCCGGCTCGGGCATGCGGTCGACGTCGATCTGACGGCGCAGCCGCGCCAGTGCGTCGGCGGCTTGGTCGACGGCCGCTGGGCGGCCGAGCTTCACTTCCGCGGCCAGCCACGCCCCGTCACGTCGCTGGACGATGATGTCCACTTCGAGGTGGTTGCTGTCGTGATAGTGGGAGACGGTCGCCCCGGCGCTCCCCGCGTAGACCCTCAGGTCGCGGACTGCCAGCGACTCGAACAGGAATCCGAGAGTCTCCCGGTCGTTGAACAGTTGGCTCGGGCCGGCACCGAGTGCGCAAACGGCCAGAGCCGGGTCTACCAGGTGACGTTTGGGGGCTCTCCGCAGGCGGGCGCGCGAGCGCAGCCGGGGAGTCCACGCGGGTTGGTCCTCGAGAATGAAGTTGCGGGTCAGGGCGTCGAGGTAGCCGGCGAGGGTGTCGGGAGCGATCGGGCGTTGCACACCGATGTCTGCTGCCAGCGTGGCGCCGCTGGGAGAGGTGGCTGTATTGCGCGCCAGCGAGGTGATCGCCCGGCGCACCAGCAGTGGATCGTGCCGCGTGCCCGCGACCCTTCGAACGTCCACGCGGCACAACTCCTCGAGGTAGAGGTGCAGGAACTCCTGAGCCTCGGCAGGTGACAGGTCGCCGCAAGCCGGCCACCCTCCCCGGCACAAGGCATCGATGACGCGGCGTAACTGGGTGTCGGGGCTTCTGGGGTCATGTCCACGGGTGTTCAGGGCCGAACACGATCCGCCGTCGAGGAGGGCGCCGAGGCTCACGTCACCGGTCGAGTCACTCGACTCGAACAGGGACATCGGGCGCATCCGGACGCGCGCGACTCTGCCCGCTCCGGAGTGGCGGGTCACCTCGTCGCTAGGGCTGGCCGAGCCGGTCAGGATGAAACGGCCCGGCCCCTGAAGCAGGTCACTCGCATGACGCACCGCATTCCATGCAGCGGGCGCCAGTTGCCACTCGTCGATCAACAACGGGTAGGGGCCGTCACCCAGTGGAAGCGTGCCGTGCTCGGCGTGGCCGCGCGCGCTCGGGTCGGTCTCGAGGAGAAGTTCCCGTTCAGCCAGCCTGCGCGCCGTCGTGGTCTTGCCGCAGCCACGGGGACCCTCGATCACCAAGGTGGGCAGCAGCCGCAGGAGCCGCTCCGCCTCGGCGTCGACCACTCGGTTGCGGTACTCGAAGTGCTCTGGCAGGACGCTCATGACAACCCCTCATCGGCGCCGCGCCGAGTCCTCCGATCCGACTCCGGTGCGGGTGTTGCTGCCAGTGTACTTGAAGAATTGCAGTAACTTCATCTGTAGTGCTGCAGTCATATCATTCGAAGAATTGCAGGCCATGTGGCCGATACCGAATGCCCCGATCCGGGATCTTGCGGCCGGAAAACGCTGGATTCGGGGACGACATCGGCAACATCCTGGCCACCGGTCGCGGGCTGGCCCGGCTCCGGTCGGAACCTTGTGGGCGTCGGGGGTTCAGGGGCCGAGGGT
>VXXM01000070.1 GCA_009835395.1 Acidimicrobiia bacterium | reverse complement strand
GTGAACTTGAACGTCTCGTCGTCCTCGTCGGTGCTGTCGTCGCTGATCGTCACCGACACCGTCTTGGTCGTGTCCCCCGCCGCGAACGTCAGCGTCCCCGACACCGCCGTGTAGTCGCTGCCCGCGGTAGCGGTGTCGTCCGACGTCGCATAGTCCACCGTCACCTGCGATGTGCTCGTGGCGCTCAACGTCACCGTCATGGTCACACTGGCGGTGCCCTCAGCGACCGACATGTCGGCCACGCTCAACGACGGCAGGGTCTGCGCCTGTGCCGCGCCGCCGGTGACGGGCACGGTCGCCGCCACGACGACGGCCACGGCAAGCAGGCGGACGACCGGTCGCCACGGTCGCCCGCGCCCATCTCCGGCGCGGCGTCGATCCATCATCGACCTAGACGTCGAGCGTCAGCGTGGAACTGACCAACCAGAGGTCGATCGCGGTGGTCGGCGGGAAGAGCCTGCGCGACGGCAGCATCGGGTCGCTCCAGGAGCCGTTCTCCTGCTGCTGCAGGCCGAACTCCACCTTCCCGTCGTCCCGCTTGCGGGCCGCGATCCGCACCGTGGCGTCCGCGGCCAGGTCTCCCGCGAGCTCCGCCACGCTCAGCGTGACCGGGCTGCTCACCAGCCAGCGGCCCGCCGGGGTGGCAACGGGGAAGAGCCGCGCCCTCGGGAGGATCCGGTCGCCCCAGGAGCCGTTCTCCTGCTGTTGCTGCAGGCCGAACTCCACGTCCCCGTCGTTGAGCAGTCGAGCGACGATGCGCACGTCGGGTGAACCGACCAGGGCGTCCGTGTCGGAGTCGCCGGTGGACGTGTCCTCAGGGTCGTCGGTGGGCTGCGGAGGCGGGGGCGCCTCGGGTTCGGGTGACGGGACGTCGTGGCAGTCGATCTTGAACTCGAAGTCGAAGCTCGTCAGCGCATTGGCGCTCGTCCAGGTGAGGGTGCGGGTGCTGGGCCCGGCGAGTGTGCAGCCGGGGGCGGCGAGATCGATCGTGGCGGTTACCGAGCAGCCGCGGATCGCATTGGAGACGGTGCTGGTGGCGACCGCCGGGTACGACGCATCGGGGCCGAAGTTGGCGAACCCGGGCTTGTGCACCGTGAACCGGCCGTTGTTGAGCGACACGACGGTCTCGCCGCCCGGCTGGGTGTAGATGTGGGACCCGGTGGGGCGGGCGATGGGCGGAAGCGATCCCACGCCGCCGCAGTCGCTGTCAACCCGGTAGGCGGCGATCCCCGCGTTGGTCGGGTTGTTCACGACGTTCTGGATGATCGTGATCCGGTTGACGGGCAGCACGACGAGATCGCTGATGTCGACTGCGATCAGGCCGGTGCGCTCCTCCATGACGCCCGTGCTGAACGTCTTCCCGCGAATGTTGAGGATCGCCAGCGGTGGGGGCGCCTCTGTGATGGTGATGCGGAACTCGCAGATCGCCGAACCGATGGAGCCCAGCGCCTTCTCCGCCGCTGCGTCGCCACCCTTGACGGCGAATTCCAGCGTCCGGTCGCAATCGGTCCGCCCGATCGATGTGGCCGTGGGAGTCACCCTGACCCGGAACTCGGTGATCGCCACGGCGCGCGCCGCGAGGTCCGCCAGGACGGGGTCGGTGGAGGACTCCGGCAGCGTCTCGACCACCGCGGCGGGATCGATCGTGACCGAGAGCCTCGGCTGCGGGGAACAATCGGGTTCGCCGCCGTCCTCGACGTGCTTGACCTCGACGGTCGTCGGGGCGTCCGCCCGCTTCGACGTCAGGAGGGGCTCGGTCTGGAAGTCACCCTCGGTGCCCCATCTCAGCTCGGTCCTGCACAACTCGTTGGGGACACTCGCCCGGCGGGCCGCCGCGGTGATCCGGTAGGTGCACGTCGCCGGGTTGAACACCTCGCTCTCCACGTCGCCGGGCGCCATCCAGGCCGTCACGATTCCCGACCGCGCGTTGCCGGCTCGGCAGCCGCCGAGCGCCTGGGCCGTGATCTGGACCTGCCACTCGTCGTCGGTCTCGGCGCTCCGGAAGTCGAAGACCCGCAAGGTGCTCTGCGCCCCTGTCGGCGCGGCGACGGCCAACGCCAGGCCGGTCGCCAGGAGTGCGATCACCACCAGCAGCCGGGCGAGGTTTCTACAGCGAGTCACGCACGCCCTCCTCCCGACTTCGGGGCACTCAACCGATTGGGACCCCAACCGGCCGGTTCAAGTGTTGGTTCTGCAACTGGGGTGCTGGACCCTGAGATTGTAAGGGTTACTACTACTAGACCAAAATCCGGCCGACCCGAGGCCGGCTATGCGAAGCGGCCCTGGTCGAGCGACGCCGATGCTGCCGAGCCGGCGGGGCCGGGCGGTCGGGCCAACTGCCGAGGCGGCGTCAGGTGGTGGAGTCGTGGCATCACACAGCCGGCGTGTGGCGCCGGATAGGTTCAGCATGTGCTCGATGCTTCGAGAGCGGCATGCCGGGCCGGTGACCGTGTAGCCGCAGGTCGGGACGGTTCCGTTCGACGCTTCCACGCATCGGCCGGGGCGGCATGCCGGGTGCGGGCATGGCGGGTCGCGTGGACCGCCGGCGCCACGTTCGCGGCCGGTGTCCTGCTGCTCGCCCAGTGTGCGGGGGACGACGGCGAGCCGGCCGGCGAGGACGGTGCCGCACCGACCACGTCCGAGGTTGCCGCCACCGCCGCGCCGCCCGCCCCCGCGGATCCGACC
>VXXM01000032.1 GCA_009835395.1 Acidimicrobiia bacterium | reverse complement strand
GGCTACATCATTCCGCCCATGCCCTCCATGCCGCCGCCGGGGGGCATCGGGGGGGCGGGCTCGGGCTTGTCGGCCACCAGGCACTCGGTGGTCAGCAGCAGGGCGGCGATGGAGGCGGCGTTCTGGAGCGCCGCACGGGTGACCATCGCCGGGTCGATGACGCCGGCGCCCGGCAGGTCCTCCAACTCGCCGGTCACGGCGTTGAAGCCGGTGGTGCCGTCGGTGCCGAGGACGCGGCGCACGATCACCGAACCCTCGAAGCCGGCGTTCTGGGCGATCAGCCTCGTCGGCATCTCCAGGGCCTTGTGCACCAGGCGGGCACCGGTGGCCTCGTCGCCGGACAGCTCCTCGGCCACCGCGGCGACCGCCTCACGGCAGCGCAGCAGGGCCGTGCCGCCGCCGGCCACGACGCCCTCCTCGATGGCCGCACGGGTGGCGGAGAGGGCGTCCTCGATGCGGTGCTTCTTCTCCTTCAGCTCCACCTCGGTGGCGGCGCCGACCTTCACGACCGCCACACCGCCGGCCAGCTTCGCGAGGCGCTCCTGGAGCTTCTCGCGGTCCCAGTCGGAGTCGGTGTTGTCGATCTCGGTGCGGATCTGGCGGATCCGGGCCTCCACGTCGGCGCGGTTGCCGTTGCCCTCCACGATGGTGGTGTCGTCCTTGTTGACGACCACCTTGCGGGCCCGGCCCAGCAGATCGAGGGTGACGCCCTCGAGCTTGATGCCGACCTCGGGGGACACGACCTGGCCGCCGGTGAGGATGGCCATGTCGGCCAGCATCGCCTTGCGGCGCTCGCCGAAGCCGGGGGCCTTCACGGCCACCGAGGTGAAGGTGCCGCGGATCTTGTTGACCACCAGGGTGGCCAGGGCCTCGCCCTCGGTGTCCTCGGCGACGAGCAGCAGCGGCTTGCCGGTCTGCATGATCTTCTCGAGGACGGGCAGCAGATCCTGCACCGACGTGATCTTGGCCTGGTGGAAGAGGATGTAGGGATCCTCCAGCACGGCCTCCTGGCGCTCGGGGTCGGTGACGAAGTACGGCGACAGAAAGCCCTTGTCGAACTGCATGCCCTCGACGAAGTCGAGCTCCATGCCGAACGTGTTGGACTCCTCGACGGTCACCACGCCGTCCTTGCCGACCTTGTCGATCGCATCGGCGATCACGTCGCCAACAGCCGGGTCGGCGGCGGACAGGCCCGCCACCTGGGCGATCTCCTTCTTGTCCTCGATGTGGGTGGCCATGTCGGCGATGGCATCGGTGGCGGCGGCGACCGCCTTCTCGATGCCCCGCTTGAGGCCCGTCGGCGAGGCGCCGGCGGCCACGTTGCGCAGGCCCTCGTTCACGAGCGCCTGGGCCAGCACCGTGGCCGTGGTGGTGCCGTCGCCGGCCACGTCGTTGGTCTTGGTGGCGACCTCCTTGACGAGCTGCGCCCCCATGTTCTCGAACTGGTCCTCGATCTCGACCTCACGGGCGATCGAGACGCCGTCGTTGGTGATGGTGGGTGCGCCGAACTTCTTGTCGAGGACCACGTTGCGCCCCTTGGGGCCCAGCGTGACCTTGACCGTGTCGGCAAGCTGGTTGACGCCGGCCTCGAGGGCCTTGCGGGCGTCGTCGTCGAACTTCAACAGGGTTGTCATGGGGTGTCGGTGACTCCTTCTTCTTCAGGCTTCTTCAGGCCGTCTTGTGGGCGGCGTGCGGTCCCGGCAGGTTGGGGGGACGCTCAGCCGATGGTGGCCAGCACGTCGCGGGCCGACAGGATCAGCAGGTCCTCGCCGCCGACGGTGATCTCGGTGCCGCCGAACTTGCTGTAGACCACGGTGTCGCCGACGCTCACGTCGACGCTGATGAGCTCGCCGGTCTGCTCGGAACGCTTGCCCGGACCGACTGCGAGCACCTCACCCTGCTGGGGCTTCTCCTTGGCGGTGTCGGGAATGACGAGACCGCTGGCGGTGACTTCCTCGGACTCGCTGGGCCGTACGACAATACGGTCCTCGAGGGGCTGAAGGTTCATTGGCTCTCCCTTGGGTTCTGCTGTTAGCACTCTCGGTCTGAGAGTGCTCAACATACCGACCGCTGCGGAGATACCAACCCCCCGGCAGGCTTGTCGCAGGACCTCGTCCCGGGGCCGGGAGCGGTGGGCGAGGCGGAGCCCGAGGTGGGAATCGAACCCACTACCTCCGGTTTACAAGACCGGTGCTCTGGCCAGATGAGCTACTCGGGCAGTGCACCTCAGCCTACGAGGCGGACGGCCGCCTACGAGGCGAGGGCCGCGGCGGCCTCCGGGGGTGTGGGTTGCGCAGGTCGCGCACTGTGGTTACGCACTGTGGCTGAACAGTCTTATATACTGATATTATTCTATTTCAACAACTGTATCTCGGTCCCGGCGGAGGTCATGGGGCTTCCGCCGGGGCCTCACTGCTCCCACCGTCGCCGACGCCGCCCCGGTGACCCGCCGGCGCTCCGGCCCGTCTCGTTGCCGGGCTTCGAGCCGCCGTGGGGCCGGGATGGCGCCGCGGTGCAGCGGACACGGATATGACCCAACTGTCTCCGAGTCGCGTCTAGCCTGTCTGCGATGTCCCCGAGCCGGTCGGCTGCGCGCCCATGAACGCCCTGCGCGGCGCCATCGTCGTCATCATCGCACTGGTGATCGCCGTGGTGATCCTGGCGCGGGGCCTCGACGACCCGGAGACCAGCAACGTGCCGGTCGAGACGACCGACACGACGGCGAGCGCCGATCCGGCACCGCCGCCCCCGCCGCCCGCGGACCAGCCAGCGCCGCCTCCGCCCGCGGACCAGCCGGCGCC
>VXXM01000038.1 GCA_009835395.1 Acidimicrobiia bacterium | reverse complement strand
GCCTCCGACAACCCAGGCGCCGGCACCGCAGCGGAACCGGGCGGGCTACTACGACAACACGGTGAACGGCATCTCGCCCATCGTGACGCCCAACTCGGACTTCTACCGGATCGACACCGCCATCGTGGTCCCATCGGTGGACGTGAACAGCTGGGAGCTCTCCATCTCCGGGATGGTCGACCGCCCGTACACGATGGACTTCGCCGAGCTCGTCGGCATGGGACTCGTGGAGACCTCCGTCACCCTCAGTTGCGTCTCCAACAGGGTGGGCGGGAACCTGGTGGACAACGCGGTCTGGCGCGGTGTGCCGCTGGCCGACGTGCTGAACCGGGCCGGCGTGAAGCGGGGCGCCACCCAGATCGTGGGACGCTCGGTCGACAACTGGAACTCCGGCTTCCCCACCGAGTACGCCTTCGACGGGCGCGTGGCGCTCGTGGCGGTGGCCATGAATGGCGAGCCGCTGCCCCGCGAGCACGGGTTCCCGGTGCGGCTGGTCATCGCGGGCCTCTACGGCTACGTGTCGGCCACGAAGTGGCTGGAGGAGATCCGGCTCACCACCTGGGAGGGGTTCGACTCCTACTGGGTGCCGCGGGGTTGGGCCAAACGCGGACCCATCAAGACCCAGTCCCGCATCGACGTGCCACGCGGCGGCACACGCGTGAGGGCGGGCAGGGTGGCCGTCGCAGGCGTCGCCTGGGCACCCACGAAGAGCATCGAAGGGGTCCAGGTGCAGATCGGCAACGGGCCCTGGGTCAACGCCGACTTGAGCAACAACATGTCAGTCAACTCCTGGCGCCAGTGGGTATACGCCTGGGACGCCAGGCCCGGCAACTACCAGATCCGCTGCCGCGCCACCGACGGCACCGGCTACACCCAGACCTCCGAGATCCGCCCGCCGGCACCCGACGGCGCCACCGGCTGGCACACCATCAACGTCAACGTCGTCTGAGCACCGGCCCGCGCAGTCGCCAGGAAGTCCCATGGATCACGACCATGGCAGCCTCGCGATTCACGGCACGCCGTTCTACCCGCGGACCTCGTTGCTGAACGAGCGGCAGAACTGGACCGCGTGGGACCGATACCACATCGTTGACGCATACGTAGATTGGCGATCGGAGCTCAAGAAGATTCGAACGGCCGCTGCGGTGCTCGACATGTCACCGCTTGCGAAGCACTACATCACCGGACCGGACGCCGAACGCTTCGTCGACTACCTCATCCCGCGCGACGCCACCAAGCTGGACGTCGGGCAGGTGTACTTCAGCCCGTGGTGCAACGACGGCGGCGTGCAGGTGGGCGACGGGATCGTGATGCGCCTCGAGACAGACCGGTTCATGTTCTCGGCCGACCGGATGATGCGTTGGTTCGAGCGAAACGGACCCGGTTTCGATGTCGAGTTCGAAGACGTCACCGACGACTTCGGGATCCTCTCGCTTCAGGGCCCGCGATCCCGCGACGTGCTCGAGTCGGCGACAGACGAAAGCTGGTCGGATCTGCGGTTCTCACGGCTGGGTCGGACCACCATCGATGGCATCGATGTACTCCTGTCCCGGCAGGGGTTCACCGGTGAGATGGGCTACGAGCTCTGGGTGCCGAGAAGCGGCGGAACGGCGGTCTGGGACGCGCTCTTCACCGCCGGCTCGGCCTTCGGTCTTCAAGCCGCCGGCCTGCATGCCGCCGACGTTGCCCGCATCGAGGCCGGGATGGTCATTCCGGGATACGACTACACCCCCGCGGCGATCGACCCGGTGGGTAGTCACATTCCCACCTCCCTCGAGCACTGCACCACGCCACTCGAGCTGAGCATGGGCCGCTTCGTCGACTTCGACAAGGATTCGGACTTCCTGGGCAAAGCCGCGTTGACGGAGGAGTCCCGGTCCGGGTCGAAGCGCAAGATGGTGGGCATCGTCATGAGCTGGCCCGAGATCGTCGCCGCCTACGCGGACGCCGCGCTCCTTCCGGAGGTCGCGCCGCACACCGTCCGGGCGCCGATGCCCATCGCGAGAGATGGCCGCGTGATCGGCAGGACGAGCAGCGTCACGTGGTCACCGACACTCGGCCAGATCATCGGCTTCGCCCACGTCGATGCGGCCCTCGCCGCTGCTGGCACGCCGGTCACGGTGGAGTGGAGCACATCGGACTTCGGTGCACTGGTGATCAACGCTCGTCTGAGCGATCTTCCTCACTACACCCCGAGACGGGCAACTGACCCCAGCTGACCAAGCTGCGCGACAATCCTCAATCGTCGACCCAGACACCCTCGTGCGGGACGGCCGCCTCTTCCTCGAGGTGGGGGCCGAGCACCTCGATCTCGACGGCACCGCCCTCCAGAATCAGCCGGCAACCGCCGAAGACGGCAACGGGCGTCGTCGTTTGCCCCTTGGCGATCTCGGCCATCTCTTGCTCGCCGAGTCCGAAGATGACCCGTCTGACGCCACCCCAGTAGATGGTGCCGGCGCACATCGGGCAGGGCTCGCAACTCGAGTAGAGGGTGCCGGATGCTCGCTCCTCGGCCGTCAACGCCCTCACCGCCTCGTGCATGAGATTCGTCTCGGCGTGGTACAGGATGTTGCCGTCGGTGATGCCGGTGGTTTCGGCCTCCAGGAGGATGTTCTCTTCGGCGTCGGCGAAGAGCGCGCCGAACGGAAGGTTCCCCTTGACCACCGCCTGGGCGGACAGTTCGATCGCCCGCCGCAGCAGCCGCTCCTCGGTCGTGTTCAGTTGTTCAGTGTCGGTGGGCATCACGGAACCTCCGGTTCATAGGTGTGCCACGTCGTGGCCTGTTCGTACACCGCCGCAACCTCCAGCAGCGCGGCATCCTCGAACGGCGCGCCCACCAACTGCAGCCCGATGGGCAGCCCCGATGCCGTGAAGCCGCACGGCACGCTCACCGCGGGATGACCCGTAAGGTTGAACGGGCACGTGTAGGGAATGAGCGTCCCCAGTTCGATGGCGGGATCGAAGGAAGCCAGCGGCATGGCCACCCGGGGCGTCGTGGGCGTGACCAGCGCATTGAGGCGGGCATCGGCGAATGCCCCGAGAACCTCGCCTCGCAAGCCGCCGCGGACGTCAACCGCCTCGGCGACCTGGCTCACCGGGATCGACAGCGCCCCCACGAGCATCTCGAGAACGCCAGGGTGATATCCGGCGGCGCGGCTCTCCAGGAGGTGCCGGTGAGCGGCAGCCAGTTCGGTGGCAAAGAAGGTGAAGATCGCATCGGGCGCCGACTCGAGTGCCGGGATCTCGAGCGGAACCAGTACCGCCCCCAAGCTCTGGAGAACCTCGCAGGCGGCGTCGAACGAACTCCAGACCTCCCGTTCCGGCGGTGTTCGCGCGTCCATGGCCGCCCGCGTCGCGTCGCCGAGGATGCCGAATCGAACGCCACCGAGGTGTTCGCGCGTCCCAGTCGGCGGGATTGCCCGCACGTCGCCCGGCCACCAGAGCGTCGCCGCGCCCGCAGGGTCGGGACCGGCGATCACCGCCAGCACAGCCGAGACATCAGCGACGGACCGGGCAAGGATTCCCACGTTGTCGATCGACGGGGCCGTGGCGTGGCGAACGACGCCGTTGCTGCTCACGAGCCCGGCCGTTGGCTTATGACCGACGACACCGGTCATCGCAGCGGGGATGCGGACCGACCCAGCCGCGTCGGTACCCAGAGCGAATGCCGCCGAGCCGACTGACACCGAGACTCCCCCACCGGCGCTCGAGCCACCCGGATAGCTGTCCAATGCCCACGGGTTGCGCGTGGGCGGCTCATCGAGCCCGCACGTCAACTCGTGGCACGTGTGCGTGCCGACGAGGATCGCACCGGCGCTCCTGAGGCGGTCCACAACGGTGGCGTCGTTGCCGGCGACGTGATCGGCGAAGGCAGGCGAACCACCGGCTGCGGGAAGACCGGCGACGGAGATCACCTCCTTGACGGCGAACGGTCGGCCGACGAGCGGTCCGTCCGCGTCAGCGCTGTCGCTGCGCCGGGCCGCGGCGGCAGCGCCCTCACGGTCCACATCCACGTAGGCATGCACGATCGGCTCGGTCTCCTCCAGGCGCCGTAGCACGGCGTCCAGGCGACCGACTGCCGATTCAGGCACGGGAGACGCCCCGTGTGGCCACGCCGGCGGCTCCGTCGAGGCGCAGGGTTGCACCGCTGACGTGTGCCGCCGCTTCGCTCGCAAGCCAGAGAACGGCATTGCTCACGTCCCTGCCGGTTCCGTGACGACCCGACGGCGCGGATCCCCACGTGGAGGCGTCCTCGGCATGGTGCTCGTAACCCTCGGGTGTCGTCTGCATGCCGGGGAAGACCGCTCCGGGACAGATGGCATTGACCCGCACGCCGTGCGGCGCCGCCTCGGCGGCAAGCGTCTCGGAGAGCGCCAGGACGCCGGCTTTCGTGACGGAGTAGGCGGGTATGTGATGGATCCCGCGCAGCGCCGCGTCGGAGACGACGTGGGTGATCACCCCACGCCCTTGGCGACGCATCACCTCGAAGCAGGCGCGGGAGTACCGGAATGTGGCTGTGAGGTTCACCTCGACGAGTTCGCGGAAGATGGGTTCAGGTGTGCTACCCAGCGGCGCGGCGAAGATCATCGCGGCACACCCCACGAATAGGTCCAGGCGTCCCCCGAGGAGCGAGGCGGCTTGCTCCACACTCCTGTCGCAGTCGTCGCGGTCGGTTGCATCGCTGCGGATGAACGAGGCCCCGCTGGCGGCGGCCACCGAAGCACCCCGCTCGGCGTCACGGCCACAGAAGGCGACCTGCATCCCGACCTCGGCGAGGTGCTCGACGACGGCGCGGCCGATCCCGGAGGTGCCTCCGGTGACAAGTGCGGTCTTGCCGCGCAGTTCGGCGCTCATTGCCGCACCCGCACGGCGCGCAGCGCGGCCAGCATCCCGCCGTCGACCGACAGTGTTGCGCCGGTGCTGCCGCCGGCGGCATCGGAGAGCAGGTAGGCAACCGCCTCGGCGACCTCGCTCGCGGTCGTATGGGCACCGGACGGCGGCACGGGGGGCGACATACCGTCCCCGGGAGTGGCGCGGTCGACGATCGATCCCATGCCGGCGGCCGTGTGACCCGGACAGACCGCGTTGGACCTGACGCCGCGGGTCGCCCCCTCCACGGCGAGCATCCGCGTCATCCACAGCAGCGCCCTCTTGGACACCGAGTACGCGCCGAGTTCGGCTTCGGGCCAGTCGGCGGCACCCGAGGCGATCGCAACGATCGCGCCGCCACCGTCACTGAGGGCATCCAGGCAGGCGCGGGCGAACAGGAAGGGGGCGACGACGTTCGTCTCCATCAGCGCGTCCCAGGCGTCGTCCGTCGTCTCCGACAGCGGCGACCGGTGGAGAATCCCGGTGGCAAGCACCAGCCCGTCGAGGCCACGGAGCACCCCGAGCGCCTCGGCGACGATCGCGGCCACAGCGCCGGACTCCCTGACGTCGCCCGGAACAAATGTCGCACCCGTCCGGCCCGCCAGCACCGCGCCCCGAGTCAGGTTCCGCCCGCTGAACACCACCTCGGCGCCTTCGGTTCGGAGCCGCTCGACGACGGCTCCCCCGATGGCGCCGGTCCCGCCGGTGACGAGGACTCGGCGGGTGGTGGCCGCGCTCACTCCTGGGTGTCGGCCATCGACGGGAGCACCCTGATCGAGCCGTCACCGGCGAGTTCGGGGTTCTGCGCCCGCCATTCTTCGCGGGGGTTGAGGGCGCGCCAGGCGTCCACGTACTCGGACTGGCGCGAGAAGACCACGTCGGAATGCTCGGCGGCCCGGCTCACCACCCGCTCGAGCATCCGCAGCCGCGAGCCCCGCCCGATGACCTGCGGGTGGATCGTGAGGTTGTAGACGCCGCCGGGGCAGTGGTCGTAGGCGTAGTCGAACTCGCCGGTCCACATCTCCTCGGCCACCGACGGGGGCGCCAGGCCGGGGATCTGCCCCCACACGAACTCGAAGATGGGCACGTCGTCCATCGGCCAGGCCACCGGGATGCCCACGATGTCGGTCAGCTCGCCGAACTGGTAGGCGCCGTCGGTGAGCCAGCGGTCCCCCTTGCGCACGTAGACCGGCATCATGTCGGTGGACATGCGGCTCCCGTCGAAGTCGAAGCCGAACTCCTCGATGAGCCCGATGGTGTGCTCGCTCATGTTCCAGGCCGGGGACACGTGACCGCGCGGGCGTACGCCGGCCACCAGGTCGAGGGCCTCCAGACCGCGCTCGATGATCAGGCGCTGGCCGGCGACGTCGAAGTCGCGGGCGTCCTCGTGCATCCAGCCGTGGTAGGCGAGTTCGTGGCCCCGGTCCACGATCTCACGGATCAGGTCCGGATAAGCCAGGGCCGTGTGGCCCGGCACCAGGAACGTCGAGCGGATCTCGTAGCGGTCGAGGAGTTCCAGCACCCGGTGGGTGCCGGGGATCTCCATCTCGCCGCGGGAGATCATGCTGGCGTTGGTGCTCTTGAAGGAGGTGATCCACAGCGACAGGGCATCCATCCCGACCGTGAGGCAGAAGGTCAGGCGCGGCAGCCCTGGCACCTCACGACCTCCCGGCGGCGGAGCGGTCGAACCCCGCAGGCGGGTGCACCTCGCAGATGTGCACCACGTTTCCCTCGGGGTCGTAGAACGAGCGGAACCGGTACCAGATCCCGTCGAAGTCGTCGCCGGGGATCTCCTCGAGGAATGCGCCCGCGCCGTAGATGTTCGTCTCGCCTGCCCAGGTGATCCCGTGCGCGTCGAGTGCGGCGATGGCCTCGTCGATGTCGTCCACCTCCGCGGCGAAGGAGTGCACCCCGGCCGGGTCCTCGTTGTAGTTGGCCGTGCGTTGGCGCTCGCCGCGGTCGGCGTCGGGCACCGACAGCAGCACCAGGTCCACGTCGCCGCACATGAACATGGCCCAGCCCTTGGTGGGCTCGTAGCCGTGCGGGTGCAGCGGCAGGCCCAGCACGTTCTTGTAGAAGTCGACCATCGTCGGGAAGTCGTTCACGACGATGTCCATGTTGTCGAGGCGCTTGAGTTTGAGCATGGCCTCAGCGCAGCGGCACGGCGACCGACGGCATGGGGGCACCGGTGGCACCGCGGATGTGCATCGGGAACCCCAGGAAGGCGAACTCGTAGACCTCCTCCGCCGCGATCTCCTGCATGTTGCAGACCTCGATGATCTGAGCCCCTGCGGTGGCGAACATGTAGCAGTGCACCGGCGCGTACTGGCCGTAGTAGGGCTGGGGCTCGAGGCCGATGTTGTCGCCGGCGATGCACATCGCCCCGGTCTCCTCGCAGAGCCAGCGGGCACCGTCGACGTTGATCCCCGGCGAGGCCGACAGGTAGTCGATCGAGGGCCACATATTCATGCGCCCGGTGCGCAGCAGCACCACATCACCCTTGCGCAGTTCGGTGCCCTGCCTGCGGGCGGTCTCCTGAATGTCCTTCGAGTCGATCTCGTAGTGGGGCTCGAGGATGTCCACGCCATGCATGGCGGCCACGTCGAGCAGTACGCCCCGGGCGATGATCGGCGGGTAGCGGTCGGTGCCCCCCTTGGTCCAGACCATGGAACCCAGGTGCTCGTCCTGGGTCCAGCCGTTCCAGAACGTCTCGTAGTAACCCATGTGGTTGAGCGTGTCGATGTGGGTGCCGCAGTGGGTGTACATCGAGATGGAGTCGCCGGAGTAGGCGTACTCCTTGTGGATCTCCGGCCCGTAGCCGGAGCGCCCGTCGAGGATCGACCCGCTGGGTGTGTGGGTCATCCAGATGCTGAACGGGGGATCCCCCGCCTCGGTCCATGACGGCATGCCCGACCAGTACTCGACGGATAGGTCGAAGACCTTGGTGCCGTTGAGGCGGGACATGATCGCCCCCACGGAATCGGGGGTCACCCAGTTGAGCCGCCCGATCTCGTCATCCGGTCCCCAGGGACTCTTGGAGACCTTGTGACCGTTCCTCTCGAACAGCGGCTCGGGCTGCAACTCGATGTCGACGGTCTCTTCGACGGCGTCGAGATCCACCTCGAGGCCCGCGATCTGCTCAGCGAGTGCAGTGTCGTTCACTCCGCACATCTGGCCCCCTCCTCGTCATCGGATGTGGTCGTGGGTGAAGCGTATGCTTGACGGTGACATTATTCAAGGACACAATCCTGATATGAATGATAAGCAAACCCTAATACCAGGGCAGCCGGAGAACGAGGCCGTCAACCTCCGGCATCTTCGGGCATGGGTGACCGTCGTCGACGAGGGATCCGTGACCGCCGGGGCGCGGCGTCTCGGCGTCTCGCAGCCCGCGCTCTCTCAGCAGTTGCGGGCACTGGAGGAGTTCTTCGGCAGCCGCCTGCTCGAGCGGCTGCGCCGGGGTGTACAGCCCACTCCCCTGGGGCGCGCCCTGCTTGGTGACGCCCGTGGGGCACTGGCCGCAGCCGACCGCCTCACCCGGCAGGCTCGCACCATCGCCGGGTTCGACGTGGGCGTCCTGGAGGTGGCGACGCTGCCGACGCTTGTGGACTCGATGCTGATCGACCCACTCCGGCACTGGCAGGAGGAACACCCGCAGGTGGCCATCCAACTCCACGAGTTCGCGCTGCAGGCGACGATGAACGAGTCGGTTGCGATGGGGATCGGTGACCTGGCCATCGGAGTGCGGCCGCCGAACTGGTCCGGGCCCGTCGTGTCCCTGGGATGGGAGCAGTTCGTGGTCGTCCTCCCGCCCAGCGACCCGCTCGCCGACGGGGACGGTCCGGTGGCGCTGCGCGAGCTGGCAGACCGCAACTGGATTCTCTACGAGCCTTCCCAGGGGCTCTCGGACTACGTCGCCACGGCCTGCGCGCTGGCCGGCTTCCGCCCCCGCAAGGCGGTGCTCACCTCGCAGGTCCAGGCGGCGGTGCGGCTCGCTGCGGCCGGGCTCGGCGCCGTGCTGGTGCCGTCGGCGAACGTCCCCGACGAACTGGCCCACACTGCCCGCACGCTGGACCCGCCGGTCGCCTGGGAACTCACGGTGTTCGCCCGCTCGAAGCTCTCCGCCCCCGCGGCGGCGTTCGTCGAACTTCTCAGCAACAGACCCGCACCTTCCCTGCCCGCCCACGCCGTGGTCCTGCCCGGCGGTTAGAACGGGCGGACTCCCGAACACTGGACGGCCGGAGGACGGACCGATGTCAATCTCCACCGCAGCCACGCCACCCGGGATCGGCGCGATCCGGTCGTTCCCCAAGGTGGAACTGCACGTCCACCTCGAGGACTGCCTGACCTCTGAACGCATCGAGGAGTTGGCCGCAGAGGCCGGCGTACCGATGCTCCGCCCTGCCGATTCGCTGTTCGTCTACTCGTCGCTGGCCGAGTTCCTCGAGGTCTTCGAGTGGTGGTGTGATCTGCTCCGCACCACCCGGATCGCTGAGCAACTGGCCTACGACGCGGCGGTGCAGGCGCGCCACGACGGGATCGTCTACGCAGAGTTGTTCTGCGGGCCTCGCTACTGGACGCGTCTCCGCCGGGAACCGCTCATCGAAGCGCTGGCGGCCGGCTTCGAGCGGGCGCACGGCGACGGGCACGCGGACTTGGCGCTGGTGCCCTCCATCAGCCGGGAGCAGTCAGCGGAATGGGCGATGGGGCTCGTGGAATGGCTCGGGGCGAGCGGCCCCGCCCGGGTGGTTGGCCTCGGCCTCGACGGCAATGAGGCGATGACCGGCCGCACCTCGCCGAAGTTCACCGAGGTCTACGCCCGTGCCAACGAACTCGGTCTGGGACGCACGGCGCACGCCGGGGAGTCCTCCGGACCGGAAGGGGTGTGGGACGCGCTCGAGCATCTGCACGTCGACCGCGTCGATCACGGCGTCCGATCGATCGAGGACGCGGCACTGCTGGAACACCTGGCGACCAATGGCATCACGCTGAACGTCACGCCCAGCTCCAACGTGATCACCGGGATGTACCCCGACATCGACCACCACCCCGTCGGCCCGCTCATCGAAGCCGGGGTGCCGGTCACCATCAACTCCGACGCCACGAAGGGGATGAACCTCACGCTGAGCGGTGAGTTCGACAAGGTGAGCCGCTCCCTCGGCTGGAGCCTGGCAGACGTGGCCGCAGCGACACGACGGGCCATCGACGCCGCCTTCTGCGGTCAGGAGAAGGCGGCGAGCCTCCACCGGCAGGTCGACGACCACCTCTACGGCTCCGAGGGCAACTCACCGCGAAGGGACGGCAACTCGTGAGCACGACGACGCAGCACACAGCCCACGCCGCAGGCACCGAACCGGGAATCGAGACCATCCGCTCGTTCCCCAAGGTGGAGTTGCACGTCCACGTGGAGGCCTGCCTGAGCTCCGAGCGGATCGAGGAACTGGCCGCAGAGTTCGGCGTTCCGATGCTCCGTCCCGCCGAGTCGCTGTTCGACTACTCGACACTCGCCGACTTCCTGGCGGTCTACGAGTGGTGGTGCGATCTGCTGCGTACCGAAGTGATTGCCGAGCAGCTGGCCTACGACGCCGCCGCGCAGTTGAACGAGGACGGGATCGTCTACGCCGAAGTGCTCTGCGGGCCTCGCTACTGGCCGCACCTTCGCCGGGAGCCGCTGATCGAGGCGCTGGCCACGGGCTTCGACAGGGCGCATCGCGACGGCCACGCCGACTGCGGGCTCACGCCCTCCATCAGCCGGGAGCAGTCACCGGAGTGGGCGATGGGACTCGTGGAATGGCTGGGGGCCAGTGGCCCTCCGCGTGTGGTCGGACTCGGTCTCGACGGCAACGAGGAACTGCTGGGCCGCACCTCCCCGAAGTTCACCGAGGTCTACGCCCGCGCCGCCGACCTGGGGTTTGGGCGCACGGCGCACGCCGGTGAGTCTTCGGGGCCCGAGGGGGTGTGGGACGCGCTCGAGCACCTGCACCTGGACCGCGTCGATCACGGCGTCCGATCCATCGAGGACCCGGCACTGCTGGAACACCTCGCCGAGCAGGAGATCACGCTGAACGTCACCCCGACGTCGAACGTCATCACCGGGCTGTATCCCGACGTCGACCACCATCCCGTCGGCCCGCTGATCGAGGCCGGCGTGCCGGTGACGATCAACTCCGACGACCCGAAGGCCATGAAGGTCACCCTGAGCGGCGAGTTCGCCGCTGTGAGCCGGTCACTCGGCTGGAGCCTGGCGGACGTGGCGGCCGCCACGCGGCGGGCCGTCGACGCCGCCTTCTGTGATCAGGAGAAGGCGGCGAGCCTCCATCGGCAGGTGGACGACCACCTTCGGGATCTCACGCGCGAGCCGGCGGGGAAGGACCACCACCCATGAGCACCACGACACCGCGGGGGGCGCCTCCGCACCCGAACGGGCGGGACCCGCTCTCGGCCGGCTACGTCGCCGAGGTTCTCGCCGACCTGGTGCGGATCCCCAGCACCAACCCGGGGGCCTACGAGTCCGACGTGGCTCGCCGCGTCGTGGAGCACTTCGCGGGCACGCCGGTCGAGGCCGAACTCGTGGAGTCGCTGCCGGGTCGCCATTCGGTGGGCGCCATCCTGCGCGGCCGGGGTGACGGGCCCCGGCTGATCCTGAACGGCCACCTGGACACGGTGCCGATCGACGACGAGTCCGAATGGACCACCGACCCCTTCGGCGCCGAGGTGCGCGATGGGTTCATGTACGGGCGCGGCACCTGCGACATGAAGGGCGGTCTGGCAGCGCAGATCGGCGTGGCCCACCATCTCGCCGCCCGGGCGGACCGGCTCGAGGGGTCGCTCGTACTGCATTTCGCGGCCGGCGAGGAGCGGGCCGAACCCGGAACCCTGTCGTTGCTGGAGGCCGGCTACACCGGCGACTTCGGGATCGTGACCGAGCCGACCGATCTGCGCATCGCCGCCGCCACTCGCGGACTCCTGCCACTGCGCATCCGCCTGCAGGGGCGATCCATCCACGCCAGCCGCAGCCACCTGGGCATCAACCCCACGTGGGGCCTGCTGTGGGTGCTGCAGGCCCTCGAGGGCTACCGCTCCGACCTCGAGCAGCGCCGGCACCACCTGCTCGGCTCGGGCTCGTGCACCCCGACTGTGGTCCAGGGCGGCGTCACCCCCAACGCGGTCTCGGACTCGGTGGACCTGTACGTGGATCGCCGACTCGTCCCAGGCGAGACCATCGAGCGCGAAGTGCAGCAGGTGACCGAGCGGGTCCTGGCGGCCCGGCCGCCCGGCTCGGAGGTGGGGGTGGAGGTCACAGTGGCCTACAACCGCTTCGAGCCCGCCGAGATCCCGGTCGAGTCGTCCCTGGTGGAGCGTCTGGTCCACAGCGTCGAGAACGTCACGGGCACCCCGGGCGAGGTCTACGGCGCGCCGTTCTCCAGCGACGTCCGCAACCTCGTCAACGACGCGGGCATCGAGGCGGTGAACTTCGGACCGGGAAACGTGGCGGAGTGCCATTGCGCCGACGAGCGGGTCGAGGTGCGCCAACTCGAGGGCGCCGCCAGGATCATCGCCGACCTGGCGACCGATCTACTCATGGCCGTCTGAGAACCGCCGGGCTGGGATCAGCAATAATGCCGGGAATGCACCGCAAGTGCGAGACCGCCAGCAAGGGTCTGCGGCGATGACGGCTGCCGGCACCCGGACGCAGGATCAGGACCTCCACACCGTCTCCGCACGGGGCATCACAAAGGCCTTCCCCGGAGTCGTGGCGAATGACGGGGTGGACTTCGACGCCGACCGCGGCGAGGTTCACGCGCTCCTCGGCGAGAACGGCTCGGGCAAGACCACGCTGTGCAAGATCCTCACGGGCCTGTACCGACCCGACGCCGGCCAGGTGCTCGTGGGCGGGAACCCGGTCAGCTTCCGCTCTCCTGCCGATGCCTACGAGGCCGGGATCTTCATGGTCCATCAGCACTTCAGCCTCGTCTCGTCGATGACCGTGGCGGAGAACGTGGTCCTCGGATGGCATCGCGAGAAGAGGCGCGTGTTCAACCGCAGGCAGGTGGAGGAAGAGGTGGCCCGTGCCGCGGAACGCTTCGACATGCACGTCGACCCGCGGGCCGTCGTCTCGCGCCTGTCGGTCGGCGAGCGCCAGCGCGTCGAGATCCTGAAAGCCTTCTACCGGGGTGCGCGCACGCTGATCCTCGACGAGCCGACGTCGGTGCTGACTCCCCAGGAGGCTGAGCAGTTGTTCGTCTCGCTGCGGCGCATGGCGAGCGAGGGTGAGTCGGTGGTCTTCATCTCCCACAAACTCGACGAGGTGTCCGCGCTCTGCGATCGGGTCACCGTGCTGCGCCAGGGGCACGTGTCCGGCTCGGCAGACCTCCGAACCACGAGCGTGGACGCGCGGGGATTGGCCCGAATGATGGTCGGGCGGGACATCGCCTTCTCCCGGCGCTCGCGGTCCGAGCCCGTGGGCGAGAGCGAGCCGGCGCTCGAGTTGCGGGAGGTCAGCGCGGTCGACGCCGACGGCACACCCGCGTTGCGCGAGGTGACGCTGTCGGTGCGACCCGGGGAGATCCTCGGTGTGGCCGGGGTGGCCGGCAACGGGCAGGTGGCGCTCGGCGAGGTCATCGCCGGACTGCGCGACCGCACCGGCGGCGACATCACGTTGCGCGGCGAGCCGCTGGCACCCGGCAACCCGCGTGCCGCCTCCGACCGCGGCCTCGCCTACGTCCCCGAGGATCGCATCGGCACGGGTCTCTCGCCCGGACTCACCGTGGCCGACAACTGTGTACTGAAGTCCTACCGGCAGCGGCAGTTGGGCCGCGGGCCGTTCCTTGTCAAGGCACGGATCCTGGCTCGGACGCAGCGGTTGCTGGAGGCGTTCAACGTGAAGGGCACGGCGGACTCCCTGGTGCGGCAACTCTCGGGAGGGAACGCGCAGAAGGTCCTGCTGGCACGGGAGATCTCCTCCGAGCCGCAGGTGCTGGTCGTTGCCACGCCTACGCGGGGGCTGGACGTCTCGGCGATGGAGTCCATCCGCAGCCTCCTGCTCGAGGCGGCGGCGAGAGGCGCGGCGATCCTGATGATCTCCGAGGACCTCGCGGAGATCCTCGATCTGGCCGATCGGATCGCGGTCATCTCCCGCGGCCGGATCCAAGGGGTGCTCGACGCCGACGGCGCCGACGCCGAACAGGTCGGGATCCTGATGATGGGCGGTTCGCTGGAGGATGCCGGTGCGGTGGCTCCCTGAGATCCACTTCGAGCGGCGGCTGAAGCCACCCCGCTGGCTGGGCCCGGCTACGCCGCCGATAGCGGTGATCGTGGCTCTAGCGATCGGCGCGCTCGTGCTGTGGGCGAGCGGCCGTGATCCGGTCGACATCTACCAGCGCATGGTCCGGGCGGCCTTCACCAATCCCGGCGCGTTCTCGAACACGCTCGTGTCCGCCACACCGATATTGCTGACCGGGCTGGCCGCCGCCATCACCTTCCGCATGAAGGTCTGGAATATCGGCGCGGACGGCCAGCTGATGATCGGCGGCGTGCTCGCGGCCGCGGCGGGAACGTTCTTCGCCGGGCAATCTCTCCCCGTCGTCATGGCCCTCATGCTGCTCGCGGGCATCGTGGGGGGCGCCCTTTGGGCCGCCATCGCCGCTGTCCTCCGGGCGTACCTGAACACCAACGAAGTCCTCACGACGCTGATGCTCAACTACATCGCGCCGCTCATCCTCTTCTACCTGGTCTTCAGCTCGACGTCGTACTGGCGTGACCTGTCCAGCCAGCATGCGAAGGTCTTCCCGCTGGCCAAGACCCTGGCGGAGGAGCACTTCTGGCCGGAGTACGGCACGACAGTTGTCGTGCCGTTCGGCTTCATCCTGGGCGCGGTGCTGGCTGTCGTCCTCCTGTTCCTGGTGCGCAGCACCCGGTTCGGCTTCCAGATGCGCGTCTCGGCCGACAGTCCGGCGGCGGGCCGCTACGCGGGCATCCGCACCGGTCGCCTGCTGGTGGTGGTCATGCTGCTGTCGGGGGCGGTCGCCGGCATCGCAGGGGCCAGCCAGATCGGCGACTTCTCGCACCGGCTCGAGCCGAGAAACCTGCAGTTCGCCGTGTACGGCTATACCGGCATCGCCGTGGCGGCGCTCGTCCGCTACCACCCGGTCGGCGTCGTCATCAGCGCGGTGCTGGTGGGCGCACTGAGCAACGCCGGATTCAACCTGCAGGGACTCGACCTGCCACTCGGCCTCATCGGCGTGAACCAGGGCATCATCCTGCTGCTGGTGGCGGCGAGCGAGGTAAGCACCCGCTACCGGTTGGTCATCGGTCGGCGCGGCAGGGACGAGACCAGGGCACCCCCGGACGGCGAGTCCGGTAGCACGGCCGTGGTGGACGGCATCGGTAACGAGCGACCCAGCCGTGGAGCGGATTCATGAACGAGTCGCTGCTGGTGGATCTGCTGACGGCCGGCCTCCTCTACGGGACGCCGCTGGTTCTGGCGGGCCTCGGCGAGTTGCTCGCCGAACGCGGCGGGGTCATGAACCTCGGCGTGGAGGCCATGATGCTGATGGGTGCGGTCAGCGCATTCTGGTTCGTCCAGTCCTTCGAGGGGCCCGCCCGGCTGGCCATCTTCCTCGCGATCCTGGTCGCCGCTCTCGTCGGGATGGCAATGGCGACTCTCTACGCGTTCGTGGTCATCACGTTGCGGGCCAACCAAGTCGTCTCCGGCCTGGCGCTGCTGATCCTGGGCGGGGCCGCAGGACTCTCCAGTTACCTCGCGGCGGTCGGGGAACTCGCCGGTCCGGCGGGACGCCACCGGCTCCCCACCTACGATGTGCTCGGTCTGAGCGACGCACCGATCGTGGGCCCGGTGATCTTCGGGCAGAACGTCCTGGTCTATGCATCGTGGATCCTGGTGGCGCTGGCCGCCTTCTACCTGTATCGCACGCAGACCGGCCTGCACCTGCAGGCCGTGGGCGAGGATCCCCGCTCCGCCGACGCCATGGGGATCAACGTGTCGCGCTACCGCTACGGACATACGATCATCGGCGGCGCCTTCGCCGGCGTGGCCGGCTCCTACTACACGCTCGCCATTCAGCCCACCTGGATCGACGGCATCACGGCGGGTGCCGGCTGGATCGCCATCGCCCTGGTGATCACCGCCTTCTGGCGCCCCGGCCTGCTACTGGCGGGGGCGTATCTCTTCGGCATCGTGACCAGCCTGGGCTTCACGCTGCAAGCGCGTGGCGTGGACCTGGCGCCGGAGATCTTCAGGTCGCTCCCGTACGTCCTCACGATCCTGGCCGTCGTCATCGTGTCCAGGGGCGGGGGGCGCGGGCGGTTCAAAGCCCCGGCCGCACTCGGCGAGCCGTACTCCAGGGAGGAAGCCTGAGAAGCTGCCATAAGAAAATGGCGTCTAACCGCAAGACTTTCCGTACTTGACTTATGAATGCGGCCTACTAGGCTGCACAGTCAGGCCACGACACGGCTCTCTCCACGAGTGCGGTTCGCCGGAGGAAGCCGGGTGGATTCCGCGAAGGGGAAGGGAGAGACCATGAAGGTTGCAGCACGAAGGACCCGGGGCTCGGGCCCCGGCCGGTTGTTCCTGATCCTGGCGGTTCTTGCCGCCGGAGCACTGTTCGCCTCGGCCTGTGGCGGCGACGACGAGGCCACGACGTCCGCTCCGGAGCCACCGGCAGCCCCGGAGCCGGCACCGGCGCCTCCCGAGCCCGCCCCCGCGCCGCCGGCAGAGGCACCAGCGCCTGCCGAGCCAGCACCGGCGCCCGAACCGGCGGCGGCGGAGCCCATGGACGACGAGCCACTGAGGCTGATCTTCATGTACTCCGGTTCGGCTCGCGACGGCGGTTGGAACCAGACGTTCGACAACGCCCGGCAACACCTCGAGGCGACTTTCGGTGACCGCGTCGAGACGTCGATCAAGGAGAACCTCTGGGAGGCGGGGGTCATCACCTCGGTCATCGAGACGGCGATCGCCGAGGGAGTCGATGTGGTCGTCGGCACCGGCTGGGAGCAGGGTGAACCGATGCTCGCCGCGGCCTACGAGAACCCGGACGTCTACTTCGTCGCCAGCCAGTGGGACAACCCGGGCGACCTCGACAACTTCGCCGGCTACGTGAACGCCCCCGAGGATGGCGCCTACATATCCGGCGTCCTGGCAGGTCTCATGACCGAGCCGGGTGACGACATCGGTTGGGTCGACGCCTTCGCCATCCCCTACGACATCCGGACGATCAACGGATTCGCCATCGGGCTTCAGAAGACCAACCCGACCGCCACGGTCAACGTCATCTTCACCAACGACTGGGGCGACACCAACCTCATGGGTCAAGCGGCGCGCAGCCTCGCGGACTCGGGCGTCACCTTCCTCTCCACGAGCCTTGTGAGTCCGGCGATCGCCGAGGTTGCCGAGGCCGAGGGAATACCGTTCGCCGGCGTCCAGATCGACTCGGGCCCCTACGCCCCGCAGTATCACCTCGTGACTGCCGAATACACCTGGGCACCGCAGATCGAAGCGTACGTGCAGTCCATCTTCGACAACGACTTCGACACGTCGTTCTCCTACGTCGGCATGGACGACGGCGCCATCACGCTGACCGAGTGGGGTCCGCTGTGGGACGGACTGTCGGACGAGGACAAGGCCATCGTGGAAGCCGAGATCGAGGCGCTCACCAGCGGCGCCCGCCAGGTGTACACCGGCCCACTTTCGGACATCCACGGCAACCAGATCCTGGCCGATGGCGAAATAATGAGTGTCGCGGATCTGAGTTCCATGGCCTGGGTCATGCCCAACGTCGCGGGTGTGGATCTCTGATCAGCCGCCGGGAGGAACGACGGCCACTGACGTCGCCGAGCCGAGGACCGCGCTTGACACCCGTCGAAGGGTTCAGGCAGAGGTAACGACGGTGCGCCCCACCGCCGGGGCGCACCACACTTCGGCAACCCTGGCGCCGCCGCGGCCCGCCTCGCGGGTGGGCGAGTCGGCGCCGCGACCGGATGGTGTCCCGAAGGTCACCGGCGCGTTCGCCTTCTCGTCGGACCTGCATGCCGACGCCATGCTCTGGGGACGCACCCTGCGCTCGCCCCACCCACACGCCCGCCTCGTGTCCGTCGACATCTCCGCCGCTCTGACGATTGCCGGGGTGGCCGCGGTCCTCACCGCCGAGGACGTTCCCGGGCGCAACGCCTACGGGTTGACCCTGCCCGACCAGCCGGTCCTGGCACACGACGTCGTGCGGTACGAGGGCGAGCCCGTCGCCGTGGTGGCCGCCGATCATCCCGAGACCGCCCAGATGGCGCTCGATGCGATCGCCGTGGAATACGAACCGCTCCCGGCGGTGACCGACCCCGAGCTGGCCGCCACCGCCGCGGCGATCCACCCCGACGGCAACGTGATTCACACGGTGCCCATCCGCCGCGGCGCCATCGACGGCGCCGCCGAGGTGGTGGTTGAGGGCCGCTACGAGGTCGGCATCCAGGACCAGGCGTTCCTCGGTCCCGAGTCGGGTCTGGCCGTACCCGACGGCGCCGGCGGCGTCGATCTCTACGTGGCCACGCAGGGACTGCATCAAGACCTGGTGCAGGTGGCACCGTGCCTGGGCCTGACCCCCGACGAAGTGCGGCTGCACCTGGCGGGAACCGGCGGGGCGTTCGGAGCCCGGGAGGACCTCTCCATGCACGTGCACGCCTGCATGCTGGCCATGCGCACCGGCCGCCCCGTCAAGATGATCTACCAGCGCGATGAATCCTTCGTCGGCCACGTCCACCGGCACCCCGCAACGATGTGGTATCGCCACCACGCCACCGCAGAGGGAGAACTCGTGGCCGTCGAGGGACGGATCCTGCTCGACGGGGGCGCCTACGCCTCCACCTCCGCGTACACGGTCGCCTGCTCGGCGCGGTTCGCCTGCGGTCCCTACCGGGTGCCCAACGTCGCCGTCGAGGCCACCGGGGTGCGGACCAACAACCCGCCGTCGGGAGCGATGCGCGGCTTCGGCGTCGTGCAGGTCTGCTTCGCCCACGAGAGCCAGATGGACAAGCTGGCGGCGGCCTGCGGTCTCAGCCCCCTGGAGATCCGGCTTCGCAACGCCCTACGAACCGGGGACGAACTCGTGACCGGCCAGCTCCTCGACGTTCCCGCGCCGGTACGGGAGTGCCTGGAGGCCGCCGAGGCATTCGAGCTCCCGGCCCCGACGGTGGCCAACGACTACGCCCTGCCGGGCGGAGCCGGCCGCACCGCCGACCGCCGGCGCATCCGCCGGGGCGTGGGGTACGCCGCCGGTTACAAGAACATGGCCTACTCCGAGGGCTACAACGACGACACCCGCGCCCGCTGCCGGCTCGAGGACGGCGCCGTCACCATCACCTGCGCCGCGGCGGAGATCGGCCAGGGGTTCGTCACGGTCGCCGGCCAGATCGCCCGCTCGACGCTGGGCGTAGAGGATGTCGTGCTCGCAACACCCTCCACCGCCACGATCGGGCCGGCCGGCTCCTCGGCGGCGAGCCGCCAGACCGTCATGTCGGGTGGCGCAATCGAGAAGGCCTGCCGGGCGATCGCCCACCTCGTGCGCCAGACCGTGGCCAACCGCTACGGCATCAGCGCCGACCTTCTCGCCGTCGAGGACGGTCGGATCACGAGCAGTGACGGCTGGATCGATCTATCCGTCGCCGAGGCGGCGGACGGACCGGTCGAGGTGGAGGTCCGCCACGAGCACCGCCCGACCGCCCCACTGGATCCCGAGACCGGCCAGGGCGACGCCGATGTCTCCTGGATCTTCGCAGCCCACCGTGCCGTCGTGGACGTGGATCTCGACCTGGGCCTCGTGCGGGTCGTGCAAGTCACGGTCGGTCAGGACGTCGGCAAGGCGCTCAACCCGGTCTCGGTGATCGGCCAGATCGAGGGGAGCACTTCCCAGGGCATCGGTCTGGCGGTCATGGAGGAGGTCGTCATGGCGAACGGCTCGATCCGGAACCCGTCGTTCACCGACTATCTCATCCCCACGTCCGCCGACATGCCGCCGATGGAGGTCGCTCTCATCGAGATCCCCGAGGAGGGGGCGCCGTTCGGGGCCAAGGGTGTCGGCGAGACATCCAACCTGCCGTCGACGCCGGCGGTCGTGGCCGCCATCAGGGCCGCCACCGGACTGGAGCTGCCCCGCGTGCCGGTGCGGCCGCAGGACATCGTGGCTGCCCGGAGTTGACGGCGTGGCCTCGATCCGGCGTCTTCGCCGTCCCGGCCAACCGCCCGCTGGGCCAAGGGGGTCAGCATGATCACAATTCCCGTCATCGACATCTCGCCGTTCGAGAATGGTGGCCCGGCCGCGGCCGCCATGATCGCCGCCGTGAACGACGCCTGCGAGGAGCACGGATTCCTCGTCGTGGCCGGCCACGGCATCCCCAAGGAGGTGAACGAGGACATGGACCGGGCCTGCCGCGCCTTCTTCGGGCAGTCCCCGGAGGAGAAGTCGCGCTTCACCCCGGCCAACGGCGACATCCTGCGGGGATGGTGGGGAGTCGGCACCATGGCCACCGCGGCGAGCCTTGACATCGAGACCCCGCCCGACTTCATGGAGTATCTGGGCTTCGGGCCCGAACTCTCCTCCGAGCAGCGAGCCGACTACGCCCGCCGGGACGTGAAGCACGTCGACGGCTTCTTCGCCACCAACGTCTGGCCCGACACCGAGGGCCTGCGGGACGCCGCCGACAACTTCTACGCCGAGACGAGCGCGCTCGGCCACCGGCTGATGCGCATCCTGGCGGTGGCGCTCGATCTTCCGGCCGACTGGTTCGCCGACAAGTTCGAGTTTCCGGCCTCCTCGCTGTTCATCAACTACTACCCGGCCACGCTCGCCGAACCCGAACCAGGTCGGTTCCGCCGGGGCCAGCACACCGACTACGGGGCTGTGACCGTGCTCTACACCGACGGCGAGTCGGGGCTGCAGGTGCAGTCCCCCGACGGCGCGTGGGTGCCCGTCCCCGTCGTGCCGGACACCTACGTCGTGAACCTCGGCGACCTGATGACGTTCTGGAGCAACGGCCGCTGGCGGTCGAGCATGCACCGGGTTGTCTGCCCGGCCGACACGAGCACCGACCGGCTGTCGATTCCGCTGTTCTTCAACCCGAGCCTCGACGCCCTCGTGCAGTGTGTTCCCACATGCCTCGCACCCGGCGAGCAACCCGCCGAGCCGATCCCCGCCGGCGAGTGGATCGCCAACAAGATCGCCGCCACGACCTGACCCGTCGAGGCGCCGCGGCCACATCGCGGCGGCGACGCCGTCTACTCGGTGAACTCCAGCAGCGGCGCGAGGTCGGGGTCGGCGACGAGGATGCTGAAGCGGTCGTACATAGCCGCAAGGACCTGATTGTCGAACAGGTCGATGGCCGGCACGAGCGTGGCCTCACCGGCCGCCACCTCTTCCATGCCGTTGGCCACCTCGACCAGGAACCCCGGGTCGATCGTCGTCCTGCCGTAGTGGTGGGGGACGACCAGGCTCACGTCGCCGGCCATGTCCGCGAGCCGCCGGGTCGACGCCGCATAGGTGTCGATGTGCGCTTCGTTGAACTGGGCCAGGTTGGCACCGGTCAGCACCGTGTCGCCCGTGAACAGCAGGCTGTCCCGCTCGTCGAACAGGCAGATCGAGTCGGGGGTGTGACCGGGGGTGTGCATCACGATCAGGGAGCGGTCGCCGAGATCGATCCGGTCGCCGTCGACCACGGTGGAAGTCGGCGGTCCGGTCACGATGTCCCACGAGTCGAGGTCGAAACCCGCCGGCAGGGGCCCGATGTCGTTGAACGACTCCAGCAGGTGGAAGTGCTTCCGATCGATCGCCCGGTACGCCTCGGCGCACGCCAGCAGATCCCGCACGTAGCTGGCGAAGCCTGTGCGCCACTCCTCGGCGAGGGGCTTGGATATCAGTTCCGCGCCGACCTCGTGGGTGACGATCTCGTCGAACTCGCAGTTCCCGCCGATGTGGTCGGAGTGATAGTGCGTGTTCACAACCGTGACCGGCAGGTCGGTCAGCGCCGAGATGACGGGCCGGAGCGGCGAGATGCCGCACCCCGTGTCGAGAAGAACGGCGCGCTCGGTACCCGTGATGAGCCACAGGTTCACCAGGGCCGGCTCAGCGACCAGCCAGACGCCGTCCGAGAGCTTCCTGGTACGGAACCAATCCATCCGCATTCTCCCTTGGTGGGGACGTCCCATCGTGTTGGGGGGTGGCGCCTCGCTGATGGTTGCCGCCCATGAACCCGGCCGCGGCGATGGTACCGCGCTGGGACCGGATCTGCGGCCCTCAGGGGTGAGGCCGCCTCTACCTGCCGCGTCGCCCCTGCCTCCTCTCCGTGCCCGGTGGAGAACACAGCCATCGGTCATAAGTAATCCATATGCAATAGCTGTGATGCTCGTCCTTGACATATGTCAGACTGCAAGGGACAATCGGAGAGACCCGGGATCGCGGCCACGCTCAGCGGTGGACGGCCTCCGGCCGGGAGCAGATGCCCATGACCGAGACGATCGCGCCACACATCGGTGATCCCGTTCCTCGGATCGACGGCATCGACAAGGCCCGGGGCACGCAGGTCTACCCGTCGGACTATCACGTCGAGGGAATGCTCCGGGTCCGCCTCCTGCGATCCGAGTACGCGCACGCCCGCATCGATGGCATCGACACCTCGGCGGCCAGGGCCGCCGAAGGCGTTGCCGGCGTCTTCACCGCCGAGGACATTCCCGGCACGAACGCGGTGGGCGTGGTACGTCGCGACGGCCCCGTGCTCGTGGACGGTCTCGTGAGATGCACCGGCGACGTCCTGGCAATCGTGGTCGCCGAGAGTGACGAGCAGGCCCGCGCTGCGTACGCCCTGATCGACGTGTCGTACGAGCCCCTGCCGGTCGTCACCGACCCGCGCGAGGCGATGTCATCCGGCTCTCCACGCGTGCACGAGGGAGGCAACGTCCTATCGGAGATCCACCACTCGGCGGGCAACGTCGAGGCCGCGTTCGCCGGCGCGGAACACGTCGTCGAGGGTGAGTTCCGCACCGGCCGCCAGGAGCACATCCCGATGGAGACCGAAGCCGGTGTGGCCTTCTACGAGGACGGTGTCCTGACGGTGCGCCATGGGGGCCAGTACCCGCACCGCGACGCGCAGCAGATCGCTGCGGTGCTCGGCGTCGAAGAGCGCCAAGTCAGGGTGCTCACACCGATGGTCGGCGGTTCCTTCGGGGGCAAGGACGACTTCACGGTTCAATGCCAGCTCGCCCTTGCGGCCCACCTCACCAAGCGGCCGTGCTTCATCATGCTGGACCGCAGCGAGAGCATCGCCGCCACGCCCAAGCGGCACCCGTACTTCAACTCCTACCGGATCGCGTGCGACGGCGACGGGAGGCTTTCGGCCGCAACGCTGGAGATGGTGGCCGACACCGGCGCGCACGCCAGTTGGGGCGAGTTGGTGCTGTACGTCTCCACCGAGACGTGCCTCGGGCCCTACTTCATCCCGAACGTGCAGCTGGACGCCTACTGCGTGTACACGAACAACTGCGTCTCGGGCGCCTTCCGAGGTTTCGGCGGCCTCCAGGGTGCGGTCGGCATCGAGTGCCTGATGGACGAAATGGCGCTGGAACTCGGCATCGATCCCATCCGGATCCGCCGGATCAACGCTCTCGAGCCCGGCCGGATCGGACCGAGCGGCATCGACTTCAACTCCGATGAGAGCAGTCTCCAGCAGGTCCTGACCGAGGTCGAGAACTGCGAGCTCTGGCGGAACCGGACGGAGTTGACACGGCTCACCACCGACGATGCGCTGTGGAAGGCGCGAGGTGTCGGCATGGCCGCCGGTTGGATGGGCGTCGGCTACGGCCACGGAGTGGCCGATTCGAGCGAGGCGGTCGTCGAACTGACCGATGGCGGCACCTATCTGGTCCGGATGGGTGGGGTCGACATGGGCCAGGGCAACGCCACCGCCTTCGCCCAGATCGCGGCGAAGGAGTTGAATTGCCCTGTCGACATGGTCGATGTCGTCGTCGGCGACTCGGCCGGACCCGACTCGGGCTCCTGCGATTCGGTTCGCACGATGTACGTGATGGCCGCGTCGCTCGTCAAGGCCGTGAAGGACCTCTCGGGCCAGATCCGGGCGGCCGTGGCCGAGAAGCTCGACTCCGCCCTCGAGGACGTCGCAATCTCCGGCGACGCCGCGGTGGAGCAGCAGTCGGGCAACGCCGTCCCGCTCGGGGCTCTGGGGCCGCGCGTCGGGCGCGGTGCGATCCGGATCTACCAGGAGGACGAAGGCGACAACACCGACGACTACGACAAGTGGGTGTTCACCTACGCCGCGCAGGCCGTGCTCGTCGAGGTCGACCTGCTGACCGGGCGAGTCGACGTGCTGCAGGTCTTCAGCGCGGTCGATGCCGGCAAGGTGGTCAATCTGCAGGGATTCGAGGGCCAGTCGGAGGGAGGCATCACGCAGAGCATCGGCTACACGCTGAGCGAGGACTGCATCTCCGTCGACGGGCACATCCTCAACAACGGATTGTCGACCTACATCGTGCCGTACCCCTCCGATGTGCCCGACCTCATCGACACCGTTGCGGTCGAATGCGGGGACCCCCAGACGCCCTACGGTGCCAAGGGGATCGCGGAGGTGGTCATGATCCCGACGCCTCCCGCCATCCTGAACGCGGTCCGCAACGCCACCGGGGTGCGTTTCACCGAGTTGCCCCTGACGGCGGAACGGGTGCTGGCGAGGTTGGCCGATGCGCCTCCGGTTCGAGGTCAATAGCGCGCCGACGTCGGTGGACGTCGACCCCCGGGACACGCTGCTGTCGGTGCTCCGCGACGACCTCGGACTGCGCGGCACCAAGTACGGGTGCGGCGAGGGTGAGTGCGGTTCCTGCACCGTTTTGGTGGAGGGTCGCCCGGTGACCTCGTGCCTCACCATGGCGGGCCAGGTCAACGGGCAGCGGGTCACGACGATCGAAGGAATCGAGAGTGATGCCGTCGGGCGGGCCCTCGTCGAGGCCTTTGCCGAGACGGGCGCCGTGCAATGCGGCTTCTGCACCCCGGGGTTCGTGCTGACCGCTCGTCACCTTCTCGACTGTGATCCGGCACCGGACCGTGGCGCGGCGCGCCGGGCCGTTGCCGGCAACCTCTGCCGCTGCACCGGATACACCAAGATCATCGACGCCATCGTCGCAGCCGCGGAGTGCGCCGGCGCCGCCCGCGCGTGTCCGGCCGGACCGACGAGTGACCGCTCCCTGGCCGGCGATGTCTTCAGGAGGCCCACCACGGTTGAAGAGGTCCTGAGCCTGCTGGCCGAGCCCGAGGCATCGACGTTGGTCTGCGGCAGCACCGACATAGGAGTCCAGTTCGAGCATCGACTCAAGGAGCACCGGTTCATCGACCTCACCGCAGTCGATGCCATGAACTTCGTGCGGGAGGACGACGACAGCGTCGTGATCGGTGCCGCCACCCCCTACAGCGACGTGATTGCCTCGCCCGCCGTCAACGAGTGGTGCCAAGTGCTCGTGATGGCGTCACGAGAGGTCGGTGCGGAGCAGATCCAGAACCTGGGAACGCTGGGCGGCAACATTGCAAACGCCTCACCGGCGGCCGACGGCACTCCGGCCCTTGTGGCCTTGGGGGCATCGGTGCTCATCCGGTCGGTCGCAGGGGAGCGAGTGATCCCGGTCGAAGAGGTTGCAACCGGCCCCGGCGAGACCACATTGGCGGGCGACGAGCTGATCACCGAGATCGTCGTGCCCAAGCGAGTCCGATCCGGCGCCAAGCGCGTCTGCTTCTTCGAGAAGCACGGGCCGCGCCGGATGCAGACGATCGCCGTCGCCTCAGTGACGTGCGACGGGTGGCTCGAGAACGGTCGCCTGAACGACGTTCGCATCGCCTTGGGCGCGGTCGCGCCGACCATCATCAGGGCGGCAGAGACCGAGGCGGTGTTGACATCGGCGCCGCTCAGCGCCGAACTCCTGCGCGAGGCCGGACGCACAGTCCAGGCGGAGTGCCGTCCCATCGACGACATTCGCGGGTCGGCTCGGTTCAGGCGACAACTCGTGCGAGGTTTGCTCATCAGAGGGCTGTTGCCGATCTCCCGCCGCAGTACGCGCTGATCCCGAACTGACACGGACATGCCGCTGAGAGGAACCCACTTCTGAGTGCAGATGTCGAGGGAGTTCGGATTGGTGTGGGTGTGTCTCTCCGTGGGCAGCGCAGACGGCGGCTGGTGGTACGCTCCGTCGAAGCTTCCCCCTGAATGAACCATCCGGGCAATCCCGCCCGGGGGAGGGAGCAGCGCAGTGGAAGTCGGTCAACTCGAGTTCATCATCGCCTGGGTATCGATCCTCGGCGTAGTTCTCGCTGCTTTCGGGTTCCTGCTCCGCGAGATGCGCCGGGGCTTCGACCGCCACGAAGCCCGGATGGATCGCCAAGATGAGAAGCTCGAGCAGATCACGGATCTGCGGATCGCCGTGGCCCGTATCGAGGGACATCTGGGGATCGGCTTCCCGGCGACCGGAGATCAGCGGGCGGGTGACGAACCCCCCGGGCGCGCTGCCTAACCGGGAACAACTCCCCCGGCGCCAATGAGGGCTGCGGCCGAGTCAGGCCGACGATCCCCAGGCCGTTCAGTAGGATCTGGTCATGGGCCTGCGACCCGTCGAAACGCATGACTTGGTATCGGCCCGCCTGCGTGAAGCCGGCCAGATCTACACCAAGGGCCGGCGGGAACTCGTGGAACTCCTTGTTCGCGCCGCTCGCCCAGCGAGCATCCCTGAGGTGCTCGAGATGCGTCCCGGCCTGACGCAAAGCTCGCTCTACCGCAACATGGCCGACCTCGAGAGCGTGGGCGTCGTGCGGCGAGTCGTCGGGGCGAGTGACCCGACTCGCTACGAGTTCTCGGTGGACATCATCGGCCATCACCACCACACCATCTGCGCCGTGTGTGGGGTGGTCGATGATTTCTTCATGACTGCTGCGGCCGAACGCACTCTCGAGACATCGCTGGACAAGGCGCTCGCCACGAGCGGGTTCCAACCGAGCGCCCACCGGTTAGACGTGTTCGGCACCTGCCCCGACTGTCTCTGATCGCCGAACGAAGACCCTCGACTGAAGAACCTGGGGCGGCGGTTGCGGAGCGCCGGCGCCGAGCCACTCGCACAGGGCAGCGGTGATCGCGGGGTTGTTGATGCCTCCGAGCCACACCGATGACCCGTCGCCCGAGCGGACGATCACGACATTGGAGTGGGCGCACTCGCCGACGCAATCGACGACACGAGCCCGCGCCCGCGCCGAGATCGCGACGATCTGCCCGTCGTGGTCGACCTCGGGGTGCTTTCGCTCGGTGCCGCAGCAACAGCCGCGACAGATCAGGACCCGTATGCCGGTCCCGGAGTCAAGGGCGCATTGCGCCTCGGTCATAGCTCGCCGCCGATCACCGCGCGAGAGGGCCGAACGCGAGGTAGGGGTGCTGCCCATCGGCAAGTCGTCGCACCTCGATGCCGTAGACGGGTTCCAGCACATCGCTTCGCAGAACATCGTCGGGCTGACCCTGATACACGACGCTGCCTCGGTCGAGGAGGGCGAGATGGTCGCAGTAGCGGCCGGCGAGGTTGAGGTCGTGGAGCACCACGATGGTGTCGTTCTTGAGCTGCCGAACCAGCGTGAGCACCTCATGCTGGTAGCGGACATCGAGATGATTGGTGGGCTCGTCGAGCAGGATGACCGGGCTCTGTTGAGCGATGCACCGGGCGATCATCACCCGCTGGCGTTCTCCGCCTGACATCTCGTGGAGGTGCCGCTCGGCGAAGCCCGACAGGTCCACCATTTCCAGTCCGTCGAGAGCGACCTTGCAGTCGTCGTCGGTGAAACCCTCATGGTCGCCACGATGAACGTGGCGACCCAGCAGCACGAACTCGCCGACCGTGATGTCGATCCCGTCGGCAGAGGCGTCCTGGGCCACGACCGCGATCGCACGTGCAATCGAGCGTTGCGACATCGACTCGATCGCCTTGTCGTCGATGAGAACGGCGCCTCGGTTCGGGCGGAGCATCCCATACAGGCAGCGCAGCAACGATGACTTGCCGCTGCCATTGGGCCCGATGAGACCGACGACCTGTCCGGGGCGTGTGCAGAGCCGCGCCCCGGACAGGACATCGCTCGCGCCGAGCCGCAGGTCGATGCCAGTGGCCGCGATCATCGGATCGTCACCGGGCGATCTGGGTGCTGAGCACTGACAGTCCCTCCACCACGAGTGGTGTTGGCGGCTCGGCGTAGTTGAACAGGAGCGGGTAGACAGCGCCTTCGGCTACCGCGGTGATGCTGCCGGCGCCCTGGCGTCCGGTGACCATCGCGCTTATCTCCTCGGGAGTGAGACCAGTGTCGTCATAGAGCAGGACCAGGATCTGGGGGTTGCGACCGATGACCTCTTCGATCGAGACCTCGGGCACCCGCTCGCTGAGTTCGGCGAAGACGTTGGTCATGCCGAGGGCCTCCATCAGCGGATGCACCATGCCGAGCGAGGAATAGGCGTAGATGGCGCTGCCGTCGGAGCTGACATAGAGAGCAGCAGCGGTCTTGCCCGCGGCGACGGGCGCATCGGCTGCGGTGGCCACCGCGGCCTCCATCGCGGCGGCGCTGGCACTGGCGATCTCCGTCGTGCCGAAGATCTCCCCGTAAAGGCGGACCTCTTCCAGGATGCTCTCGAACGACGGTGTCGGTGGGTTGTCGCAGAACGGGGGCATCACATAGAGCTGGATTCCGACGTCGCCGAGCGTGTCGTGGGTGAGCGTTGCGGTGTCGTAGCCGATGACGATGTCGGGTTCGTGGGCGATGATCTCCTCGATCGAGACTTCGACACCGCCGGTCGCGGTGGCCTCGGCCAGCAATGCCGGGATGGCGCGGAGGACGGCCATCTCGTCGGCGGTGTAGTACTCCTCGGGGAAGTCCTCGATGCGAGCGACCACACGGTCCATGGCACCGGCAGCGAACAGCAGTGATGGCGCGGCGGCCTCCATCAACAACACCCGCTCAGGAGCCGAGTCGAGGGTGAACTCGTCGTCGCAATTGGTGAAGGTCAGGGGGAATCCGTCGTCGGTGGCTGCCTGGTCGCCTTCGGCAGGCTCACTTACTGCCGTCGCCTCGCCGTCTGCTTCCTCGGAAGCGGAGGTGGCAGAGGCGGAGGAGTCGTCGCTGCCTCCGCACGACGAGGCCACAAGACCAACGACAACAAGCAATACGACTGCATGCAGCCTGAACAGTGACGGTTTCATGGTTTTCCTTTCGCGAGCGCGGTCGCGCTCATTTGTGGTTGGGGGGCTTGGGGAGTGGTTCGTGTGGTTCGTTTCGCGGGCGCGGTCGCTCTCAGTTGTTGTGCGGGAGCTTGCGGACGAGCGCGACGAGGACCGGCGCACCGAGCACCCCGGTGACGACGCCGATCGGGAGCTCGCGGGGCTGCAGGACCATGCGGGCCGCGACATCGGCCCAGACGAGGATGATGGCGCCGAGAGCGGCGGACGCCGGGACCAGGTGGCGGTGGATCGGACCGACGATTCGGCGTGCGATGTGGGGGGCTGCGAGACCGACGAATCCGATGCCTCCCGACAGCGATACGGCGAAGCCGACGCACAGTGCCACCACGACCACGAGCACCATTCGGGTGCGGCCGGGATCGACGCCGCTCGCCATCGCGGTCTCGTCGCCGAGCGCGAGCAGGTCGAGCCGGCGGCGCCACCAGTACACGAGGACCATGCCTGCACCCATGCCGAGGTAGCCGATCGGCAGCGTCGACCAGTCCGCGTTCGCGAGCGACCCGAGGAGCCAGAACATGACTGCTCGGGCCCCTTCGGCGCTGTCGGCGAAGAGGATCAGCAAGCTGGTTGTGGCGCTCAGCAGGTAGCCGACGGCAACCCCCGCCACGATCATCCGCGAGGGCGTGATCCGACCGGTGGACCTGGCCAGCGCCAGCACAAGAGCAAGGGCGCCGAGGGCACCCAGGAATGCCATGAGAGACACCGACTCCGGCCCCAACCCGGAGCCAACCCCGAACAGGATCGCCGCGGCCGCGCCGGTGGAACCCCCCGAACTCACGCCGAGGATGTACGGCTCGGCCAGCGGGTTGCGAACCAGAGCCTGGAGGGTCACGCCAGCGACGCCGAGGGCGGTGCCCACGATCGCGCCGAGCAGCACCCGCGGCAGGCGCACCTCCCAGATGATTGCGTCGTCGGTTCTCGCCCAACTCACGATCTCGGGCACCCCGATCGTGTGATGACCGATGATCCGCAAGACCGTTGGAGGCGTCACCCAAACCGGGCCGAGCCCAATGGCGACGATCATCGACACGACGCTCACCAACGCGAGGCCAATGAGGGTGGAGCGGCGACTCCACTGCTGTTGATCCCGAGCCTCAGGAAGCGACATGACCGACCTCGATAGGAATGAGAATGATTCCTATCAGTTCAGCGACGCTTTACCAACCAGTACCTCGGTGGCAATAGGAATAAGAATCAGTACCATTCATGCCATGGTTGATGAGCGGGTTCCTGTGACGGTGCTCACCGGCTTTCTCGGTGCGGGCAAGACGACGTTGTTGAATCACATCCTCACCGAGCAGCACGGCAAGCGGATTGCGGTGATCGAATACGAGTTCGGCGAGATCGGCATAGACGATGCCATCGTCCTCGATGCCGAGGAAGAGATCTTCGAGATGAACAATGGGTGCATCTGCTGCACCGTTCGAGGCGATCTGATCCGCATTCTCGGCAATCTGATGCGGCGCAAGGACCGTTTCGACCAGATCCTCATCGAGACGACAGGGCTGGCTGACCCTGCACCGGTGGCCCAGACGTTCTTCGTCGACGATGAGATGGCAGCCCAGTTGCGGCTCGACGCCATCGTCACGGTGGTTGACGCCAAGCACCTGGTTCCACATCTGGACGAAGAGAAGCCCGAAGGGGTCGAGAACGAGGCTGTCGAGCAACTGGCGTTCGCCGATCGGATCGTGCTCAACAAGATCGACCTCGCCGACACCAGCGAGCTAGACGATGTGGAGTCCCGCATCCGGCAGATCAACCCACTCGCGCCCATCATCCAGACCCAGCACGGAAAGGTCGACCTTGACACCATCCTCGAGGTCGGTGCGTTCTCGCTCGAGCGTGTGCTGGCCGATGATCCCGAGTTCCTCGACCCCGACGCCGAACATCAGCATGACCTCAGCGTGACGTCGGTTGGGATCGAAATCGATGGCGACCTAGATCTCGACCGGCTGAATGAATGGCTGGGCGATCTCCTGCGCACGAAGGGGACCGACATCTTCCGCTCGAAGGGCATCCTGTCGATCGCCGGCTGGGATGAGCGCTATGTGTTCCAGGGCGTCCACATGCTGCTCGACGGCCGGCCCCAAGGGGCGTGGGGAGACGGCGAGGAACGACGCAACCGTCTCGTGTTCATCGGACGCAATCTCGATCGAGCATCGCTGGAGGCCGGCTTCAGGTCCTGCCTGGTATGACCGGCCCCGGGACAGCACCCGTCCCACAATGGCGGGTGGACGTCGACGACTACCTGCAGGTCCTCGAGGTCCATCGCGACCATGGCCAGGCCGTGGTCGGGTCCCTGGGTGGCGACGCTGCCCTCATCGATATCGACGACGGCTCGACCATCGCGCTGGAACGGCACGAGATGGGAGTATTGAGCGCTGCCTGGTCATCCGACGGCGGCCGCGTCGCGGTGGGAGGTCAGGACGGGTCCGTGCGGATCTATGACCGCACCGGAGCCGCTAAGGGAGTCGTTACCACATCGGCCTGGGTGACGGCACAGGCCTGGTCGCCGGCCGCACCCGTGCTTGCGATCGGGGCCGGCCGGCACCTTCTCATCACCGACCAGGACGGTGCGGTTCTCCACGATTTCGACGATCAACCCTCAACGGTGACGTCGGTCGCCTGGTCAACCGACGGCACCCGCGTCGGTGCAACCGCATACGGCGGCATTGGTTGGCACGATGTCATTGGACCACGGACCGGCCGTCGACGTCGCTTCGATTGGAAAGGGTCGCTGCTTGCGCTGGTGATGTCTCCCAATGGCTCATGGGCCTGCGCCGGCGCCCAAGACGCGTCCGTACATCTGTGGCGGCTCTGGAGCGGTCGGGACCTCTCGATGTCCGGCTATCCGTCCAAGATCGAGCGACTCGGGTTCCGCCACGACAGCCGATGGCTCGCGGTTGCATGCCTCGATGAGCTCACCGTCTGGGACTTCGGCGGAAGGGGACCCGCCGGCACCGAGCCGGCGGTTGCCACCGGTCACGACAACCACATCGAGGAGGTCGCCTGGGACCCATCCGGCAGGTCCGTCGCCACGGGAGGAGGAGATGGCCGCACCATCGTGTGGGCGACCCCGACCCGTGCCGGCGAGGAACTGTCGCCGGTGACTGCGATCGAGTCCGATGCCCCGACCAGTCGACTCCGGTGGGTCAACGAGGACAGCCTCCTGGTCGGGCGGGCCGACGGAAGCCTCGTCAGACTCGCTCTCTGAGTGACAGGCCACGTGGCCTGGTGACTCAGACCCACGGCCTGGGCCGCGCCGCTGCCGCGCACGGCCTCGTTGGCGGAATCCCGGTGCCTGTTGGGGATGTAGCCGCCTGGCCGGCCGGCTGGGGTCAGAGGACCCCGGCGAGCCACTCGCGGGCGTCGATCATCATTTCGATGGTCTGGCTGTGAGCCATGTCGTAGGCGTGATGCCGCAGATCCCACCCACCATCGGCGAGGGCTGCGATCAACTCCTTGGGCTTGTCCGGGCCGATGACGATGTCGCGGGTTCCCCACTGGAAGAGCGCCGGTCGACCGTTGCCGTGCGTCAGATCGAGGTCCAGCCTTGGATCGCCCGGAAGGCCGCAGCAGATGGCCCACACGCCGGCGTAGCGGGGCGCATCGGGTCTGCCGGCGAGCGCCAGCGACAGGTAGCCGCCTTGGCTGAACCCGCCCACGACGCAACGCTCGAGTGGCACACCTGCCTTGTCCGCCTCGTCCGCGATGAACGACTCGAGCATCTCGAGCGACGGCATGAACTGTGAGAGGTCGGATTCGAAGGTGTCGAGATCGATGGTCCACCAGCCCGCGCCGTCGCCGTCGGGCATGTCGATCGGTCCCCGCGGCGCGATCGCAGTGAAGCGTTCGTCCGGGTCGACCAACGGCACATACGACGCGAGGTGGTGCTGCTCGGCGGTGTAACCGTGCATGAGGAAGAGCAGACGGTCGGCACCGTCGCGGTCAATCCGGTATTGGGTCAGTGGCATGGCGCTGCACGCTCCTGTGCTGTTCGTTCGATCTCGACACGAACGATGTCCTTCGCCTCGGCGGCATCCATGCAGGCGAGCCTACCCAGACCCCGAGAAGCGGGACGCTCGCGCCGGCCACTCGGCACGGACCGGTGAATTCCCCCCGTCGGTGCTACGCTCCAGTGGAACTTCCCCCTGAATGAACCATTCGGCAGGTCGTGCCAGGGAGGCAAGTAGTTCAATGGAGATCAGTCAACTCGAGTTCATCATCGCCTGGGTGTCGATCCTCGGCACCACCCTCGGTGCCATCTTCGCCGCCTTCGGGTTCCTGCACCGCGGGATGCGAGAGGGCTTCAAGCGCCAAGACGCCGAGATCAAGGAACTCAGAGCCGACGTCGGTGACTTGAAAGTGAGCGTCGCTCGCATCGAGGGCCACCTGGGAATCGGTTTCCCCACCGACGACGAGCAGCGGCAACCAAGCGAACGTCCCGACTGCGCCGCCTGACCGGCCGCGCGGCAACCCCGCGGGGCTGGCCGGCAACCCGACGCCGCTGAATCCGTCGTCGCCACTGCGACATCCGTGACCGCGTCGGCGCCGCTCTGCGCCCGCACGCTTACTCGTTCGAAGGCTCTACGTGAAAGGTTTGCGATGACAGACGATGAACTGCTTCGGTATCTCGGCACTACCGACGATCACATCAGGTTGACGGTGCTGGTGCGCCTCGAGCGCCCCGGGGCCGAAGCCACGATCGGCACGCTCGACGGCCCCAACGCGTGGGTGCCGACGTGGCCGCCGGACGGACTGGCGTACGCGTCGGTTCCGACAGAAGCGATGATCGGGCTGCTCGGCCCCGCGGCACGCGCGGTCGCCCGGGCCGCAGGCCACGAGTGCAATGGCCCGTACTCGGAGCGGTGCCCCGAGGCTGACGACATCATCGCCGCATGGGTCGGGATCGACGACACCGAGGTAAACGGGGAGGTGTTCGCGGCGCGGGACGTGATGCTCGCGGTGCAGTCCCTGACCCGGCCACTCGAGTCTCGGCGGGTCTGGGGAGAGGCGGAGGGCTGGCAACTGGTGATCGAGACGGTCGCCATCAACCCGGACTAACCGGGCCAGGCGGCGCTGGGGCGTAGACGATGGGCGGTGGTACGCTATGCCGAAGCTTCCTCCCGAATGAACTATCCGGCAGATCCTGCCCAGGGAGGCAAGCAACGCAATGGAAACCGGCAACCTGGACCTCATCATCACTTTGGTGTCGATCATCGGCACCGTCCTAGCCGCCTTCGGGTTCCTGCACCGCGAGTTGCGACGCTTGGACGCGAAGGTGGACGAGAAGTTCGACGGCCTGAGCGAGGACGTTACCGATCTCAAGGTGAGCGTGGCCCGCATTGAGGGTTACCTCGGAATCGGCATCCGGGGTGCCGGCGAGCAACGAGAGGCTGCAGCACCGTAAGCCACCCGCGGGTTGAAGTGCCTGCTGCCTGGCGCTGAGCCCGGCAGCGGGCGGTCAGCGTTCGAAGGCCCTTGCGAAGTCTCCGATCACCGAGCCCTCGCCCTTGGAGGCACCGGGGACGGGGGCGGCGGCCGCGAGGATGCGGTCGGCGAGGCGGGAGAACGGCAGCGACTGCAGCCAGACCGCGCCGTGGCCCGAAAGGGTGGCCAGGAACAGGCCCTCGCCGCCGAAGATGCTGGACTTGAGGTTGCCGGCGCGCTCGATGCCGTAGTCGATCCCCTGCTCGAACCCCACGATGCAGCCGGTGTCGACGCGCAGTTGCTCTCCCTTGAGCTGGCGCCGGATGACGGTGCCACCCGCCGACAGGAACGCCAGGCCGTCGCCGCTGAGGGTCTGCAGGATGAAGCCCTCGCCGCCGAACAGCCCGGTGCCGATCTTGCGCTGGAAGGCGATGTCGATCCTCGTGCCCAGGGCCGCGCACAGGAAGGCGTCCTTCTGGCAGATGATGCGTCCGCCGTGCTGGGTGAGGTCCACCGGGACGATCTTGCCGGGGAACTCGGCGGCGAACGCCACGCTGGACTTGCCGCCCCCCTGGTTCGTGAAGTGCGTGAGGAAGATGGACTCCTGGGCGAGCGCCCGCTTGCCGGCGGACTTGAGCTTGCTCCACGTGCCCTCGTCGGGGTCGGCCCCGTCGCCCATCTTGGCCTCGAAGGTGATGCCGGGGTTCATGTACATCATGGCGCCGGCCTCGCCGATCACCGTCTCCTGGGGGTCCAGCCAGACCTCCACGAACTGCAGGTCGTCGCCGCCGACTCGGTACTCGATTTCGTGACTCTGTGCCATGACCGCAGCATTGCACAGCGCCCCCCGCTCGCGGTGGCACTCGCCCTGGTCGGGGCGGCTAAGTGGCGAAGGCGCTGGAGCGGGTCTTGAGGCCGCGCTCGTTGAACTCCTCGGGGATGTCGAGGTCCTGGTCCAGGGTGAGCCACAGCCGGATGAGGTCGCGCCGCTGGTCGGGGTTCGGATAGTCCTCGTAGGCGGTCCGGGAGTGCATCACCAGGTAGTTGTTGATGAACTGGATCTCGCCGGGCTGGAAGTCCATGTGGAGTTGGTACTCCCGGCTGCCGTTGATCTCGTCGATCAGCGCCATGGCCTCCCACTGCTCGTCGCGCAGGTTGGGGACGTGCTCGCCGCGCTGGGCCGTCTTGTAGAGGTCCGGGCCGTAGAAGGCGAACAGCTTCCCCGAATCGTTGACGGCGTACATGGGGCACTGGGCGAAGCTGTCGGGACCGTCGCCGCGCTTGCGGTCGAACCACCACGGCTCGTACATCACCGCCGCCAGATCAGGGCGCCGGCGCACGATCTCGTCGTGCACGGCCACGGCGCTGACGATGGTGCTGGTGCCGCCGCGCATGGCCGGGCGGATGCACAGGAGGCCCACGATGTCGCTGGTGTCGGTGTGGAACGGCAACGCCCCGGAGTGCCGGTTCAGCAGTCCGCCCCCGTAGTTGGCGTGGCGGTCCACGCCCTCGTCACGGACGTGGGCGAACAGATCGGTGCCCTCGGCGCCCTGCGGGAGGCAGATGCCGACGTAGAGGCCCATCCCCCAGTACATGAGCTCGATCTGGCGCTCGCTGAGCCCCTCGATCGGCACGCCGCGCAGCAGCACGAAGCCGCGCCCCTCCAGCAGGTCGTCCAGCATCGACAGCAGCAGCGGGCCGACGGTGGGCAGGGGGAAGTTCTCCCGGGTGATCTCCAGGAAGTCCAGGCCGGCGTCCTCGACGCCCTTCAAGGCGTCGAGCAACTCCTGCCGGTGCGACCCGGTCAAGTCCAGGATCCACTCGTCGCGGTCCTGCAGGTCGGGGCCCATCCAGGACGTCGGGCCGCCGATCTCGGTGATTGTCTTCATGGGCACGCTCCCTTCTCTCAACCGTTCGTGTCGTCGATGCCGGCCAGTTGCCTGGCGAGCGCCTTCAAGGGGTCGGCGTCGTAGGACATGCCGAGGCGCTGGCGGGTCGTCAGGTGCGAGCCCGCGTTGTGCATCTCGAACAGCAACTGGCGCGACCCGAACGAGTCGCAGCCGTACTCCCAGGCCAGCTTCAGCAGCCGGAAGCGGTCCAGGGCGTTCTCGTCGGGCCCCACGAGGTAGCGCATGACGTCATCCTCCACAGAGGCGTTGGCCAGGTCGGCGGTGCCGGGAGCCATGAGGATGCCCGACCCGCACATCTCGCGCACGATCTGCAGGATGCGGGGATGGTGCTCGACGGCGTGGATCCGCCCGAGGGTGACCTGGGTGGGATTGGGGATCAGGTTGCCGTCGGGGGTCCGCAGGTGCTGCTCCTCGGCGGCGGTGAGGAACGCCCGCAGCGTCTCGACGTAGCCGTACATCTCACACAACTGGAGTTGCAGGTGCTGCTGGTTGTCCTTGCCGAGGTACTCGGTGACCTGGGCGCAGATGCCGGCCAGCACCTCGGCCTTGCAGGTCATCCTGATGAGGATGTGGTAGAAGGCCCACGGCAGGATCTGGCCCAGCAGGCCCAGGTGCACGTGGGTGGCCTGGCGGTAGAAGACCCGCTCGGCGGGCACGAAGACGTTGTCGAAGACGACCCAGCAGTCCATCTCGTCGAAGGCGGCGGCCAGCCGGCGATCCGGGACGGCCGGCGGCACCAGTGATGGGCGGCAGAAGACCCGCAGGCCGGGCGTGTCCATCGGCACCGCGAAGTAGACGATCTCGTCGTCTGCCAGCCCGGGGCGGTTGGGCGCCAGCGCCACGTACTCGTCCGCGAACGGCGCCAGCGTGGCCACGGACTTCACGCCGTGCACCACGATGCCGTCGCTGCGATGCTCGGTGAGGCGCAGGTTCTCGAAGCGCTCCCGCGGGATCCGCATGTCCTTGGGTGCGTCGGCGAAGCTGTGCGTCAGCGCCACGTCGTTCTCGCGGCAGAACTCCATGTAGGCGGCGATGTTGTCGGCGTAGGCGGGCTCGACCTCGGCGAGCGTGGCCCGCACGTCGTAGAGGCCCACGATGATCGACGCCATGTACTCCGGCAGGCGCCCCAGGGTCCCGCCCGAGCGGCGCGCCAGGAACTCGATCATGGTGCGGCGGCGGCGCAGGTCCTCCAGTGACTGCGGGAGGATGTAGCTGAGGCTGACCTGGTCGCCGCTGGACGGCGACTGCATGGTCAGCAGGTCTCCGAAGGTGGGATCGTGCTGCAGGTCGTAGACGTCGGCCAGCGTCTGCGCGCAGCCGGCCAGAGCGGGATGCGCCGTCACGTCGTCCACCAACTCACCGTCCAGCCAGACGCTCCGGCCATCGCGGACGCCTTTCAGGTACTCCTCGCCGGTACGGATCCCCATGTGCCCCCTGCTCCCTTCCTAGTCTCGCAGCCCGACCGGCTCGACGGCGTCGGCTGCGTACTTGGCCCGCAGCGCGGCGAAGCCCTCCACCTCCAACTCCACCTGGCGCTTCCAGGACTCGGGCAGGTCGGTGTACGGCGGCCGCACGGGGCCGGCGGCGATGAGGCCCGAGGCGTTCAGCCGCCACTTGGCCACCTGCGTGTTGTAGCGGGCGAAGTCGTCGGTGTGATCGCGGTTGGCCATGGCACCTGGCGGGAAGTAAGACGGCACCGCCCGGAAGTCGGCGATGATCTCCTCTACCAGTTCAGCGTCGCCGGACCGGATGGCCGCCAGCAGGGCAACGACCGGTTCGGGCCCCAGAGCGGCCTGCGTGGACCAGACTGCATCGATGGCACTGCCGATGAGACCCCAGGCGATGAAGATCCCCGGGTCGCCGGGGATCATGTTGATCCACCCGGCGGTGGCCTCGACCTCCTCCCGGTAGTTCCGGAACCCGTGCGTGACCTTGGCGGCGACGACCGTCGGCGCACTGTCCACGAGACCGGACCAGAACTCCAGCGGGAAGTCGAACTTGAAGTACCAGGAGTTGGAATAAACCATCACGGCCATGTCCGGCACCGCCGCCGAAAGGTCGGCGAAGAACCCGACGGCGTTCTCGATGGTCGGCGTCTGCCAGAGCGGGAGCCCGACCAGGGCACCCTCGACACCGACGTCGCGCAGGCCCCGCATCTGGTGGATCACCTCACGGGTGCCTAGGGCGGTGACGCCGCCGAAGATCTGGACCCGGCCCGCGGCGGCCTCCACGACGGTCTCGGCGCAGCGCAGCTTCTCGGTCCACAGCAGTGAGTGACCCTCGCCGGTCGTGCCGAACAATCCGAGCCCGGTGACCCCCGGCTTGATGAGCCAGTCGGTCATGCGCGCCGTCTCGTCGAGGTCCACCGAGTCGACGGCCTCCCAGCCTCCGGCGTCGGGCAGGCAAGGCGTCGGCGGCAGAACGTAGACGCCGCTGATGTCGGCGACCGTCAGCATCTGGAGAGCGACTCCGCTGTGGCGTCGACCGGATCGGCGGCCAATGGATTCCGGCCTTCGCCGGAATGACGAAGTGAGGCGCCGCAATGACGGACGAATGGCGGTTCAGACGGCATCGGCATCACTCGGGAACAGCCAGACGCACGTCCCAGAGGATCGGCTCGTGGCTCTGGGCGATCTCGACGTCCAGCAGGGTGACGCACCCGGGGCAGAAGAACTCCCGGCACACGAAGCGTTCACCGCCGATGCCGTTGGGGTCGACCCATGGGCCGGCGTTCTGCACCGGACCCTCGCGCATCAGAAGATGCAGCTTGTAGTTGTCGGCGGCGGGGCCGATCTCGTAGCCGCAACGGCACACGGCGACCGCATTCGGGCCGCGCCCCACGATCTCGATCTGCTCGTTCAGGCGTGGCATCGTCACGACGCTCCATGCCGGGCTGCTTCCGGCACGCCACGCATCAGAGTCCGGGTCGCGGGCGTGGGACGCAGCGAGGAGACGTCGGCCCAGTCGTCGTACACCTCGTAGTCCTCGGGCACCCAGAACCGCGGGGCCAGTTCGTCGTCGGGAATCTGCTCCACCTCGGCGGTGTACTCCACGACCTGGCCGTTGGGAGCCAGGAAGTAGCCGAAGGCGTTCATCCCCTGGGGGTGGCGGCCGGGACCCCAGATGGTTTCGAAGCCGTGGGCGCGCATGTGCTCGACACCGGCCAATACGTCCTCGACGGTCAGGACCTCGAAGGCCACGTGGTTGAGGGAGGCGTGCGGGGCCCGGGCGATCGCCACGCTGTGATGGTCCAGGTTGCACTTCAGGAAGACCATGTGCTCGGTCTCGTCCGCCACCCGGAAGCCGAGCACCTCGATGAGGAGTTGCAGGTAGGCGTCGGCGTTGGGCGAGTTCAGCACCACGTGGCTCACCTTCGTGGGCCGGATCGGCGGCCCACCCGGTGCAGCGTCGGGATCACCGGCCGGCGCCGCTCCAGCCGACAGTTCGATCTCCCGCCCGTCGGGATCGGTGATCCGCAACCCGTAGCCACCCCCGGGACTCTCGAGGGGCCCCGGGCCGGCGACGATGCGGGTGTCCGCCCGGGCTCCCAGTTCCTCCGCCGCCTCGCCCACCCCGGCGCGGTCGGCCAGGCCCAGGCGGTAGCCGCGCACCGTGGTCTGGGTGCCCGGGTGGATCGACAGGATGTGATGCTCCGGCCCGGTACCACGCAGGTAGACCGACTCCCCTCCCGTCGCAACGCGCTGCAGCCCCCAGATCTGCTCGTAGAACCCGGCGACGTCCTCCGGCGCCGGGTCGGTCAACTCGACGCCGCGCAGATGGGTGATCCTCATGCCGGTATGCCGCGCCTGGTGCGCGGGCGGTTGCAGAGGTCCAGCGCCAGCCGGGCGTAGATCCTCGTGACGGCGACGAAGTCGGCGATCTCGGCCGAGTAGCGACCTCCGCCGACACTGCCCGTGGGCCCGTACGTGATCGCCGGGATGCCCATCTCGATGAACGGGTTCGTGTCGCGCCACATGCTCGACATCTGCGGCTCCGCCTCGCCCGGCTCGGTGCCGAACTCGGCCCGGTGGGCGATGGCGGTGGCGTCCAGCAGCTCGTCGACGCCGACGGCCTCGTAGCCGCGGCGGTAGAGCGTGCACTCGAGTTTGGTGGGCACGTCGAGGGCGCCCAGCACCTCGGTCAGTTCGGCCTGGACGTCCATGGCCGTCTGCGCCGGGGTGAGGCGCACGTCGAGATAGAGATAGCAATGCTCGGCGCTGACGATCGTGAGGAACGGCTGCCCCCCTCGAATGGCGCCGATGTTCACCTTCGGCACGCAGCGACCGCCGTCGAAGCGGTACTCGTGCTCCACCTCGTAGCGCCGCCCCCAGTCGGTCAGGGCCTCGATCACCGGCGCGACGCGCACCAGGGCGTTGCCGTGGTCGGCGAGGCGCTCGGGATGGGTGACGTAGGGCGTGTAGCGGGAGCTGCCGCCGAGGACGGTCACCTTGAAGAACGCCTTGCCGGCCTCCACCCAGGTGACGCCGAAGCTCGTGGCCTCAGCCACCACGGCGTAGTCGCCGATGATGCCGTGGGTGATGAGGTAGCGGGCGCCGACCTCCTTGGAGAGGTAGCCCGGTGCGGTGAACTCGTCGACGGGCTCCTGGCCGATCTCGCCGGCGACCCCGGTGACGATAAGGTCGCCGGCGAGCGGAGCGCCCGAGGCCTTCACCGCCTTGGCCGCGATCAGCGTGCACGCCAGCGGGCCCTTGTCGTTGATGAGGCCGTTGCCCACGAGCGTGTCGCCCTCCCGCCAGGCGGAGTAGTAGATGGGGTTGTCGGGATCGTGCATCCAGCGCCGCTCCTCGGGACCCCAGGCCACGTCCATGTGGGCGTTGAAGATCACCGTGTTGCCCCCGCCGGAGCCCCGCAGGCGGCCCACGACGTTCGTGCGATCGGCGAACATTCCCACCTGCGAAGCCTCGAACCCGTTGTCGTCCAGCCACTCCAGGACGCGGTCCGACACGGGCTGCTCCTGGCCGGGCGGGCTGTCGATCTGCGCCAGCTCCAGCGACAGGTCGACGAGCTCCTCGGTGTCGATGGCGGCCAGCGCCGCCTCGTAGTGCTCGGGCGTGGGCCTGCTGGGCGCCGCGGTCATCGTCTACCCCCCGTCGTGTCGAGCAATATGTTGCCCCAGGCGTCCACGTCGGCGCGCTGGCCGGGGTGGACCACCATCGTCGTGTCGACCGCCTCGATCACGGCGTGGCCCGGCACGGAGTTTCCGGGCCGGAGCAGCTCGCGCCGGTAGATGGGCGTGGGGACGAATCCCTCGAGGGGCCGGAAATAGACCTGGCGCTCCGAGACGAGCGCGCCGGCGGGGTCCTCGGACCCGAGGGCCTCAGGATGCAACTCGGGCTTCGCCTGCCGTCCCACGCCACGCACCACGAAGGTTCGCGCCTCGATGGCGGCGTCGGCGGCTGCGCCCGAGCCGTAGCGGCGGTTGTAGCGGCGCCGGAACTCCTCCATCACCACGGCCAGGCTCTCCGGGCCGAGCGGGCCCTCGGGAACGGGCACGCGCACCTCGTGCACCTGGCCGCGGTAGCGCATCTCGACCTCGCGGCCGGTCGTGATGTTCTCCCGGGCCACGCCGTTCGCCGTGAGTTCCGCCACCGCCCGCTCGGCGAGCGCGGCGTAGAGCGCGCTCAGCCGTTCGGGGTCGAAGGGTGCGACCATCGGGTCACTGGCCTGGATGACCGAGACGGGATCGGAGGCGGCTATCCCGAAGGCCGAGAACACCGCCGAGTTCGTCGGCACGACGGTGAGCCTGGTGCCGACGTCCGCCGCGTACGCCCCGACGTGGAGAGGCCCGGCGCCGCCGAACGCGAACAGCGCGAACTCGCGGGGGTCGTAGCCCCGACCGATGGTGCTCATGCGGACCAGGTCGGCCATGCGGGCGTCCAGGATGTCCACGATCGCCATCGCCGCCTCGGTGACGGAGAGCCCGGTCGGCGCCGCGACGTGTGTCTCGATCGCCTCGCTCGCCCCCTCGACGTGCAGCCGGCGCTCGCCGCCGAGGAAGTAGTCGGGGTCGAGCCGTCCCAGCACCAGGTTGGCGTCGGTGACCGTCGGGCGCGTCCCGCCGGCGCCGTAGCACGCCGGGCCCGGCACCGCGCCCGCACTCTGCGGCCCCACCTTCACCAGTCCGGTGCCGGGCTCGATCCAGGCGAGACTCCCCTCGCCGGCGCCGATCGAGACCACGTCGATCACCGGGAGGACGGTGTGGTACTTGTCGAACACCGGCGTGCCGACGACGAGGGGCTCGCCGTCGACGACGAGGCCGACATCGAAGCTGGTGCCGCCCACGTCCGTCGTCACGATGTTCTCCGCGCCGATCAGCCGGCCGAGCGAGGCCGCCCCGAACACGCCGCCGGTCGGCCCGGATCCCAGGAGGGTCACGGCACGTCCCTTGCCGACCTCGGCCCGGGTCAGACCGCCGATGGACTGCATGATGACCGGATCGTTGGCCAGGCCGCCGTCGGCCAGTCGTTGCTGCAGCCTCGATATGTACGTGTGCGTGGTCCTGCTGAGGTAGCCGTTGAGCACGGTCGTGGCGCAGCGCTCGTACTCCTTGATGACCGGCGCCACCTCGTGGCTGACCGTCACGAAGAGCTCGGGATGGTCAGACCTGATGAGATCGGCGACCACTCGCTCGTGTTCGGGGTTCAGGAAACTCCACAGGAAGCACACGGCGATCGCTTCGACGCCGGCGGTGACGAGTTCGTCGACGGCCCCCGCGGCTTCGTCGAGATCGATCGGCACGACGACGGAGCCCCGGTAGTCGATTCGCTCGGTCACTCCCTTGATGAGGGGCCGCGGCACGATGGGGATCGCCTTCTCGAGGTGTGCCAGGTTCGAGAGTTCCGACTCGGCGACGCCGGCGGCCTTCTGGATCGTCCGTCCGACGATGATGGCGTCCTCGTGTCCCCTGGTCGTGACGAGGCCGACCGCCGAGCCCGACCGCGTCAGCAGGGCGTTGGTGGCGACCGTGGTCCCGTGGCAGAACAAGCCGGTGCGCGCCAGGAGATCGTCGAGACCGAGGTCCTCACTGGCGGCGGCGCGCGCCACCGACTGCACGACCCCCTCGGAGAAGTCCGACGGCGTCGACGGCGCCTTGGCAGATCCGATGCGGCCCGCGGCGTCGAGCGTGACGCAGTCGGTGAACGTGCCGCCGCTGTCGACGGCGACGAGGCGGTCCACGCTGATCAGGTCGATCCCCGCTGCCGCGTCGCTGCGCCTGGAACCGCTGCCGAGCCGCGGCGCTCGTCGCGGATCTGGCGGCGTCGCCGGTCGGTGGCGGCCTCGTCCACGCACATCCCGTCGACGTCGATCACCACGCCGTAGGCGTCGCGAGCGTGCGCCACCGTCACGGCACCGACGACGTAGTCGGCCAGAACCAGTTCGGGCTCGCGGTCCAGGGGGTCGAGGTATCCGCCCCCGCCCATGGCGACGTAACGGTGGACGTCGTCGGGCCCCTGGGAGGTCTTGACGATGGGGTCGGCGAAGATCTCGAGTTCGCCGTCGAGGGCGCCGATGTCGTCGGGCACCGCACCGCCGGCGAGCAGGTCACGGACGTTGGTGTCGCGCTTGATGACGAACTGGTTGGTGTTCGACGGGTACCCGCCGGCCACGCCGATGGAGCCCGGCTGGAAGGTGCCGATGGCGTGAAGGATCTTCGTCGGCAACCGCTCGACGTCGTGGGTGATGTATGTCATGGCGAGCGTGTTGCCGCCGCGATACTTGCCGGCGCCCCCGGTGTCGGCCTGGATCCGCCGCGACAGGTAGAGAACCGGGTAGCTGTACTCGATGTCCTCGATGTTGGCGATGATCGCCGATGGCGAGTCCAGGAAGCCGCCGGCGTCCAGCCCGTCGGCGAAGGCTCGGGCCCCCGATCCCCCCGCCATGGCGTCGAGGATCGCCGCGCCGAAGAACTCGCCCCGCTGATCCACCCCGAACATGTCCTCCACGTAGAGCCCGCCCATCCAGGTGGACATGAACTGGCGGAGATGCCCCTCGCTCGCCGCCAGCAACTTCGACAGGCAGACACCCGCGGAGATCGTCGCCATGAAGCTGCCGGTGGTGGTTGCTTTGGAGGTGCCGGCCGGCCAGGCCGCGTGGACGACGGTGCCCTCGCGGGTGCGCACGTCGATGGCCCGCTGCAGCCCGGCGGGCGACCACGCCATGTCGTAGCAGAGGTACGGGAGGACGGCGGCAACGACGGCGCCCACGCAGGCCGGGCGGGTGCAGTTGATGACGGCGCCGGCCTGATCGGCGCTCTTCGTGTAGTCGAACGTGAGCGAGTCGCCGCTCTTGGTCATCTCCACAACGACCGGGTACACCTCGTCGTACTCGATGTAGCCCCGGTGCGACCAGGTGCCGTCGGGCAGCTCCGCCAGCCGGGCCCGGAACCGGGCGGCGGTGGCCACGTTGATCCCCTCGATGGCGGCCAGGACGACGTCGATTCCGTAGCGCTCGGTCAGATCCTGGACCCGTGCCACCCCGACGTTGCAGCCGGCGATCATGGCCTTCAGGTCCAGGTCCACGAGATGGGGCAGGCGGGTGCGGCGGAGGTAGCCCCGCTCCACGTCGGGGCGAAGCTCCCCGGCGTCGACGATCTTGATGGGCGGGAACAGCGGCTGCTCACTCCAGATGGACGTGGCGCCGAGCTGCACCTGACCCTCGACCGGGCCGCCGAGGTCGATCTGGTGCACCGTGGAGCCGGTCCACGCCACCAGCCGGCCGCCGGCGAAGATCGGGGCCACGACCGCCACGTCCATCTGGTGACAGGCCCCGACGTAGGGGTCGTTGGACATGAACACGTCGCCGGGACCGACGTCGTCGGCGGCGAAGCGCTGCCTGATGTCCTTGACCGTGGAGCTCAGAGCGAGCGCGTGGATGGTGATGTACATGCCGATGGCGAAGCAGTCGCCGTCGGCGTCCATGAGGCCCACGTTCATGTCGTAGGCCTCGTTGGCCACCGGCGAGCCCGACACGAGGCGCATCGTCATGGCCGCCTCGTCGTTGATGGCCGACAGGCGCGACCGGAGGATCTCGAAGGTGACCGGGTCGAGGCTGCCGTTGCCGCCGCCGATGAGGTCTTCGGGGGCGAGAGTGTCGGTCATCGGTCGGCACCTCCGGCGTTGGCACGCAACTCCTCGACCACCTCGTCGGTGACGAGGATGTCGGCGAACTCCTGGATCAGGACGTTGAGGGAGGCCTGGTGCTCCTCGTCGGTGAGCGCGGCGGTGGCGTCGCTGAGGACCACCACCCTGAAGTCCAGCATCATGGCGTCCCGCGCCGTCGACTCGACGCAGATGTTGGTCTTGGTGCCCGCCAGCAGGAGGGTGTCGCGGCCGAGGCTGCGCACGAGCCGCTCCAGGGACGATGAACCGGGGATCATGCACGAGTAGCGGTTCTTGAAGACGATGTAGTCCTCGTCGCGTATGTCCATGTCGGGATGGAAACGCGAAGTCGGCGCATCGTCGGAGAGGGCGGCCGCGGCGGCTTCGCGCCGCTCGGGGCGCACGAAGTGATCGAAGAAGTGGCGCCAGTCGGAGCCGCCCTTGGGGTGATGGGAGCGGATCCAGATCACCGGGACGCCGATCTCCCGGCATGCGGCGGCCATGCGGTTGATCACGGGGATGATCTCGCGGCTGGCGGGAACCTCGATGACGCCCCCCTCGGCGACGAAGGCGTTCTGCATGTCGATGACCACGAAGGCGGTGTCGCCGGGCTGAAGATCCTTGTAGAGCCGCAAGCCGCCGCGAATCCGCGCCAATCGCTCCTTGACGAAGTCGGATACCTCGGTGGGTTGCGGCATGAGTCCCCCCGGCGCCGTTACGTGGTTCTCCGCACGACCGGAAAAATTACCATCACGACTCCGAGACCGGCCATCGGAGTGTCATTCGATTCCGAGTAACGCTGCGGCGTTGTGGCGGCGCACCCTGGCGAGATCCTCCGCGGGCAGTCCGGCGGCCTCGAGGGTCTCCACGAAAGCGCGCAGCCCGCCCGGCACGTGCGGGTAGTCGGTTCCGAAGAGGAACTGCGAGATGTCGAACGTCTCGAAGGCGCAGCGCATGGCGGCGGGATGCGTGCTGACGGTGTCGAAGTAGAGATCCCTCAGTTGCTCCGACGGGCGGCGGGTGGTGTGACGGCGGCACTCGGGGAACTGCCCCGCGTAGTTGTCGAAGCGGTGGTGGACGAAGGGCACGGTCCCGCCGAGGTGGCTGAAGATCCAGCGGATGTCCGGGTACCGCTCGAAGGTGCCCGAGTAGGTCAACCTGCCGATGGCGTTCGTCGTCTCAGCCAGGAAGTCGAGTGCCAGCGACAGCGCGAACTCGCGCAGGCCCTCGGTGCTACAGGCGGTAGTGGGGTGGACGAACGCCACGGCCCGACGCCGGGAGAGTTCCTCCCACAACGGCGCGAAGTCATCGTCGTCGAGGGTGCGCCGGTCCACGGTGGTGCAGAGCATGACGCCCACCACGCCCGGGGCGTCCAGGACACGATCCAACTCTGCCAGCGAGGCGTCGACGTCGGGAAGCGGGAGGCTGGCGAAGAACCGCAGGCGCCCGCCGCCACCGGACACCAGGTCGCCGAACTCGTCGTTGAGGTCGCGCGTGAGCGGCACGCGCAGGTCGCGCGGCAGCCGGAATACGTTCGGCGCCGACACGGACATCACCTGGACGTCCACGTCCACCTCGTCCATCATCGCGACGCGGTGGTCCATCGACGGCAGCGGTTGCGGGATGGCGGCGGCCACGGCCCCGTCCTGCAGCACGACGAGGCGGCCGTCCTCACGGACGTAGTGCTCCAGGCCGCTGTCGCTGCGGCGGCAGGCGTCGAGGTAGCTGCCGGGATAGTGGTGCGAATGAACGTCGATCAATCCGGCGGACACGAGGCCTCCTTCCTCCGCCGCCGGGGGCGGGCCATCCGGATCGCCCGCCGGACGCCGGCACGGCGCTCGGTTGCCGGTGTGCGGTCGCGTGCCCGAGCGGTGGCGGCAACCGTAGCCCAGCCATGCGCGGGCGAATCCAGGGGCTGCAGCCGGCCATGACGGGCCCGTGTCGCGCCGCTTACGATGGCGCCGTGCCAAGCCCGACCTCCGGCGGGAGCCGCACGGCGGCGCCGAGCGCTGCCGGATCCTCCGCACGCAGCATCGGCGCCCCGGTCTCCATCAGCGGAGTCTCGAAGTGGTTCCCGACCGGTCGCAGTTTCCTGCACGCACTCGATGAGATCGACATCGAGATCGAGCCGGGCGAGTTCGTCAGCCTGATCGGCCCGAGCGGCTGCGGCAAGTCGACCCTGTTGCGCGTCGTGGGCGGCCTGCTGCCCTACGAGCTCGGCACCGTCACCGTCGACGGCAACAGCCCGGCGCAGGCGCGGGACACCAAGCAGATCGGCTTCGCCCCGCAGACGCCGTCGCTGCTGGGTTGGCGGACCGTGCGCCGTAACGTCACCCTGCTCGCCGAGGTGAACCGGCGGGGAGCCATCCACCCGCCTCTCAGCGAGTCCGAGATCCTGGAACTGCTGGAGACCGTCGGTCTGGGGGACTTCCTGGACCGGCTCCCGAAGGAGCTGTCCGGCGGCATGCAGCAGCGGGTCTCGCTGGTGCGCTGCTTCGCGCTGGGCGCGCCCGTGCTGCTGATGGACGAGCCCTTCTCGGCCCTCGACGAGATCACCCGCAACGAGATGCGCTACCTCCTGCTGGACCTCTGGGAGCGCACCGGGCACACGGTCGTCTTCGTGACCCACAGCATTCCCGAGGCGGTGATCCTCTCCGACCGGGTCCTGGTGATGGCCACCAAGCCGGGCCGCGTCGTGCACGCCGAGACGATCACGCTGCCCCGTCCCCGCTCGGTGCAGATGGAGGACGACGAGCGCTACCTGGTGCACATGCGCAACGTGCGCCGCTCCCTCGGCGAGGTCTCGGCCCGATGACCACGGAAGCCACCCAGCAGAGCGCACCGGGCACCGGCACCAAGCAGCCGCCCCCGCAGCGCCCGCAGCACGTGCGTCGCTCGGCGATGACCGTGGCGCCGATCGTGGGCCTCGTCGTCGTGTTCGCGATCTGGGAGCTCTACGTGCGGGTGTTCAACGTCTCGCCCCTGACTCTCCCGACGCCCTGGAGCATCCTCGTGCATCTCCGTGAAGAGCCGGGCTTCTACTGGCGCCACGCCCAGGTGACGCTGCTCGAAGCGGCCTGGGGATACGGACTCGCTCTGGGCGCGTCGCTCATCGTGGCCACGTTCATGGCGCACTCTCGCTTCGTGGAACGCTCTTCGATGCCCGTCATCGTCCTGCTGCAGAGCACGCCGGTGGCGGTTCTGGCGCCGGTCTTCCTGATCTGGTTCGGGTTCGGCTACTGGCCCAAGGTTCTGGTCGCGGCGGTGTTCTGCTACATCCCGTTCACGATCAACGAGTTCACCGGGTTGCGGTCGGTCGACCCGAACGCCTACGAGCTTCTGCGCTCGGTGTCGGCCAGCAGGACGGAGATCTTCTGGAAGCTGCGATTCCCCCAATCGCTTCCGTACCTGTTCTCCGCCGGGCGCCTCTGCGTCGGCCTGGCCCTCGTGGGAGCGGTAATCGGCGAGATGTTCGGGGGTTCCACCGAGGGTCTCGGCAACACCGCACGCGTGGGCCAGGTGCGGCTGCTGATCGACCAGCTGTGGGGGTCGATCTTCGTGCTCGCGTTCATCGGCGTGATCGGCAACCTGCTGCTCGCGGCCGTCGAGACTCGGGTCCTGCGCTGGCACAGCTCCCAGGATCTGCCAGGGGGGTCGGCGGCGGCCCTCTGAGCGGCGAACGCTCCGGAATTGTGGCAGGCTTCGGTGGCAGTTCGATCGGTGACAACACAAGGGGGATGCCGAACAATGTTGAATCGCTCTATACGACATGGTGTCCGGTGGACATCTGTTGCATTGGTCTCTGTCCTCGCTCTTGTCGCCGCCTCATGTGCCGAGGACGACGACAGCGACACGATGGCTGCCGTCGACGCGGCCGCCGGCGCGGCAGCGGCCGCGCAGAGCGGCGCAGCCGCCGCCCAGAGTGACGCGGCCGCGGCTCAAAGCGACGCAGGTGCCGCAATGAGCGAAGCTCAGGCAGCGCGCGCCGAAGCCTCGGCGGCCGATGCCGCCGCCTCAGCGGCGACCGCCGCGGCCGAAGCCGCCGCGGCCGATGCCGCCGCCGCGGCCGCGCAGGCCGCCGAAGCGATCGCTGCCGCCGACGTCGCCAGGGCAGCGGCCGAAGGCAACCAGGCCGATCTGGAGGCCGCAGAAGCCGCGCTCGCGGCGGCACAGGAAGCGGCAGCCGCCGCGCAGGCCGAAGCCTCCAGTGCTCAGGACGAGGCCGCGGCCGCACAGGCCGAGGCCGCCGCTGCACAGGCCGAGGCGGAGGAGTTGATTTCGCAGGCCGAGGAGGCGGCAGCCGCTGCCGCCGAGGCGGCGGAGGCCGTGGCGGCAGAGGTGGCCGCGCAAGCGGCGATCGGTCCCGACGGGTTGCCCCGCTTCGGGACGCCGGAACGCTGCGAGGCCAACCGCGCCGCCGGGCCGCTGACCTTCATGACCGGCTTCGACCTGGCGGCCGCCGCCGGCATCATCGAGGTGGTCGTGGCCGCGGACAAGGGCTACTTCGACGACATGTGCCTCGACGTGACGATCCAGCCCGGCTTCGCGCCGGGCAACAGCGCGGCGCTGGCCGCCGGCACCGTGCAGCTGGGCGTCACCGCCACCTTCGGCGAGTTGGTCACGACGAACATCCGGGGCGACGCCGACCTGATGGGCTTCGCCCAGTTGGGGCATACCGCGATCTCCCAGTTGCTCATCGACCCGGCTTCGGGCGTCACGGACCTGACCGACCTGGAGGGCATGACGATGGGAATCAAGGGTGACATCCCCATCGCCATCCAGGCCATGATCGCCGAAGCCGGCCTCCAGCGCGGGACCTTCGAAGAGCTGCTCCTGGAGGGCTTCAACCCCGTCGAGCACTTCGCGCTGGGCATCGAGGCCCTGCCGGTGTACCGCTCGAACGAGCCGCGCTGGCTGGACCTGGCGGGCATCGACTACGTCACCTTCGACCCGCTGGACTACGGGGTGCCGGCAAGCTTCGCCATCTACATGACGACACGATCGTTCTACGAGGAGCACCCGACGGTCGTGGAGGACTTCGTGCGGGCCGGCCTGCGCGGCTACTACTTCGCCGCGGACAACCCGGAGGAGGCCATCAACCTGGCCTTCGAGCGGATCGAGGCGGCCGGCAACCAGATGTTCCTGGCCCGCGAGCACGAGCTGTATCGCTGGACGACCGACCAGAAGATCATCGAAGACGTGACCCCCGACGGTCTGGTGATCGGCCAGATGAACGTGGCACGGCTGGGCGAGGAGATCGAGAACCTGGTCGACCTGGGCGTCTACGAGACCAAGCCCGACTGGTTGGCGATGCTCGACGCCACCCTCGTCCCGAAGCTGTACGAGGGCAACGAACTCATCTGGGCCTCGATGAACTGAGCGTGACTCCGGGGCCGCCGGCCGGAGCCGAGCTTCGCCGGCGGCCCCTCTGCGCGCTCGAGGGCGAGACCGCCAGTCGAGCGCCACGTTGCGGCCCGCCGCTCCGGACCCCCGTGTGAACTACAGTCCGAGGTGCGCAGCCCGGGCCGGAGCGTCCGCCAGGGCACGGGGACTCCCGGGGGGCCGGAGATCAAGGAGGGAGATCATGCACGCGCGATCCATCACATCCAGACACGAGCGTCGGCGTCCGGTCGGCAGGAGGCGAGGTCTTCTCCGACTCGGAATATCGCTCTTGGTCCTCACGCTGATCGCAGCATCCTGCGGCGACGACGAGGACACCAGCGAGGCACCGGCGCCTGCTCCGGCAGCACCCGCCCCGGAGCCGCCTCCTCCACCGGAGCCGGCGCCGCCGGCCGCGGCCGAGAAGGAAACGGTGCGCTTCCTGGTGTGGGAGGGCTACGAGGTGCGCGATCCCGAACCCGCCACCTATGAGATCGAAGCGACTTACATGGTGGCGAACGAGGACCCGATCAACAAGAAGGGCACCTACGACATCAGCGTCGGCATCGAGAACATCTTCCCGACCCTTCAGGCCGCGGGGGTGATGCAGCCGCTGGACGTCAGCCGGATCCCGAACTGGGAGCAGTTGCCCGCCGAACTCCGCGACGAGCCGCTCATCAACACGGACGACGGGGTGATCGGTGTTCCGATCGCCTGGGCGAGCATGGGCTTGACCTACGTCGACGACGGCACCGGACCACCTGAGTCCCTCGAGTCACTGCTCGAACCGAAGTACGAAGGCAAGTTCGCCATCGGCGACGACGGCAACACGGTGATCATCATGGTCGCCCGACTGCTCGGGCTCGGCGGGGACACGCCGGGGTTGCTGACCGAGGATGAACTCGACCAGGTCTTCGAGAAGCTGGAGGAGTTCAGGGACGCCTCCTTCGGCATCCTGGCGAACCCCTATGCCGAATACGCCGGCGCCTACACGCGAGGCGAGATCATCGCCGCCTGGCCGGACAACGCGCCGACAGCTCTGAGGGCCCGCGAGGCCGACATCCCCGTGGAGGTTCACTTCCCGCCCGGGGTGGGCTGGTCCTGGATCGATGCGCTGTTCATCGCCTCCGACGTGGAACCCACCGACGCCATGTACGAGGCGTTGAACGACGCCATCAGCGAGTCGACGCAGTTCGCACAGGGAGAGATGCTCGGCTGGGCAGTCACCCATCCGGCGGCAATGGCACGGCTCGTCCCGATGGGGTTCGAGTGGGCCGTCTACGAGGACCGCGCGGCCGTGTTCGAGGCGGCGCCGCCGGTGGAGTGGCCGCCGGTCGAGTCCGACCAGTACGCGACCTACGACACGTGGCTGAAGCGCTGGCAGGATTTCAAGGCCGGCGCGTAGAGACGTCGTGACCGCCCGGGGTCGGCATCGCAGCGCCGCCCCCGGGCACGTCCTCGTACAGTTTGAACGTGGCTGCAGGAGCAGGAGAGCACGAGCGCGCCGATCCCTCGATCGGCGATTCGCGACCCGCAGCACTCGTTCTGAACGGCGTCTCGAAGTATTTCAATGAGGTCTGTGCTCTCGAGAGCGTGGACCTGCAGATCTCCCAGGGGGAGTTCGTCACCCTGCTGGGTCCGTCCGGCTGTGGCAAGACGACACTGCTGCGCATCGTGGCCGGACTCGATCGTCTCGACACCGGTGTCGTCGAGATCTCCGGACACACGTCCACGTCGACACCTCCGGAGCAGCGTCCGGTCAACTACGTCTTCCAGCACTACGCCCTCTTCCCGCACCTCGACGTCGCCGACAACATCCGGTTCGGCCTCAAGGTCGCACGCACTCCCCGGGAAGAAGCCGCCGAGAGAGTCGGAACGGCGATCTCCATGGTCCAACTCGAAGGGCTCGAGGCCCGGAGAGTGGACCAGTTGTCCGGCGGCCAGCAGCAGCGCGTTGCATTGGCGCGCGCCATCGTCAACCGCCCCGACATTCTCCTCCTCGACGAGCCGCTGGGCGCGCTCGACCTGAAGCTGCGCAAGGAGATGCAACTCGAACTCCGAGCCCTGCACCGGCGACTGGGGGGGACGTTCATCTACGTCACGCACGACCAGGAAGAAGCCTTGGTGATGTCGAACCGGGTGGTGATCATGCGGTCCGGCCGGATCGTGCAGGACGGCACCCCTCAAGCCATCTACCGGAATCCTCGAAACCGCTTCGTGGCAGAGTTCATCGGCGAGACGAACCTGCTGGCGGCGCAGGCCACCGAGACGGCGATCATCGTACGCAATCTCGACCTGCGAATCCCGAACGAGTCAAACGCCACCGGTGACGTCTCCCTCTCCATCAGGCCCGAACACCTGAGGCTGGACGATGGAGCGGGAACCACCGAGGGGGGCAGGCTGAGCGTCGGCGGTGAACTCCTCGACTCGATCTTCCTCGGTTCCCTCTACCGGCACCTCGTCCGGCTCGGCGACGGCACGATCCTCACGGTGCAGGAACTGGCGACCGACGATCGGGATCATGCCATCGGGTCGCGGGTGGTGGTGAGTTGGTCGCCGAGCGACACGGCGATCCTGCCCGGGTGATGCCGCCGAACCTGCGGGCCCTCAGTCTCCTCAACCGGTCCCAGCGCCGGAGCTACCTGCCGCCCGTCGCAACCTATCCGAGCATCGGCTGGCTGCTCGCCGGCCTGCTCATCCCCGTCAGCGTGTTCTTCCTGTTCAGTTTCTGGGAGACGGGAGTCTTCACCCTCATCCGAACCTGGTCCCTGGACCAGTATCGCGAGGTCGTCACCGACGATCTCTACTACGGCCTCATCCTGCGGACACTGTTGCTGGGGCTGACGGTCTCCGCAGTGGTTCTCCCGGTGGCCTATCTCGGTGCCTACGTCTTGCGATTCATCATCTCGCGAGGTCGCCGGATCATCCTCTTCCTCATCGTGGCTTCGGCTCTGGCGTCATACCTCGTACGGATCTACGCCTGGAAGGCGATCCTGACCCCCGCCGGGATCCTGAACTCCGCCCTCGACTCGCTCGGCCTGATCAGCGAGCCCCTCACGTTGCTCGGCCGGCCGGGCGTGACCATCGCCTTGACCCACATCCTCGTCCCCATCGCGATGCTCCCGATCGCCGGTGCCATGGAGTCGGTCAATCCCGACCTGATCCGTGCCAGCCGGGATCTGGGCGCCGGGCCGGTCGAGACGTTCCTGAGAGTCACACTCCCACTCACCGCCAGAGGCGTCCTGACGGCGTTCGTCCTGACCTTCGTGCTGGCGGTCGGCGACTACGTGACGCCTCAGCTCGTCGGGGGCAAGGGAAGCCTGATGATCGGCCGTGTGATCTTCGACCAGTTCGGGATCACCGGCAACTACGCCCTGGCATCAGCCCTGTCCTTCTCCCTGATCGTCGCGGCGGCTGCGTTCATCGTCGGCGTCCTGCTATGCGTCCGGGTGCTCACCGGAGGCGCGCGTCGCTTCGGCGCAGCCGTCACGACCACCCGCTCCCGCCGGCTGCGCGTGGTGTGGCCGGCATGGGTCAGGCGGCTGCCGTGGGGGCACACGTACCTGCTCCTGCTCCTGTTGTTCCTGTGGGTGCCGTTGATCCTGGTGCTGATCCTGTCGTTCAACCAGCTGCCGATCGCCTCCCTGCCGATCACCGGCTGGACCCTCGACTGGTACAGGGAGATCTTCACCGACCAGACGATCCGCGGTGGGTTCGGGACGAGCCTCAAGGTGGCCGGCCTGGTCGTCGCCATCGGATTGGCGATCGGACTCCCGACCGCGTTCGCGGTGACCCGTCGAAGGTTCGTCACCAAGCCCGCCCTCATGGGAGCGGTCGTTCTCCCGATCGCCCTGCCGGGTGTCGTCGTGGGGTTCTCGATTCTGGCGATGTTCCGATTCCTGGAGTGGATCCCGTCGATGCGATCCATCGTGCTCGGCCAGGTGACCCTCGTCCTCCCATTCGTGGTCCTCATCGTGATGGCGGCGCTGCAGAACTTCAACCGCAACGTCGAGGAGGCGGCGAGGGATCTGGGATGTACCTACTGGGGAGCGCTGAGACGGGTGACCCTGCGGATCCTGCTTCCCATCATCGCCGGCACGGCACTCATCGTCTTCGCCATCTCGATGGACGAGTTCGTGGTGACCAACTTCATCGTCGGGACGGACCCGACGCTTCCGCCGGTCATCTGGAGCATCATGAACCGTCGCGGGATCCCGCCGACAGTGAACGCGGTGGCCTCCATCCTGATGGTCGTGCCACTCATCGCGGCGGTGGTGTACATGACGCTGACGCGTCGGACCCAGCGGAGGCCCGATGCGGGAATGGACAGAGCCCTCGGCGAGGAGGAAGTCGAGAAGGGGCTCCCGTTCGCATAAGGGTCGAGAGGGCGAAGACGATCGGAGAAGGAGAGATGCCGATGTTACGCACCGTTCTGGGAGACGTGGATCCGGCTGAAATGGGTATCACGCTGCCGCACGAGCACGTGCTGTGCGACAGTTCCGCATGGTTCTCCGAACCGACCGACCCCGAAGGGGCGCTGCTCGCCGACGCCGAGCCGACACTTGAGAACCTGTGGTGGATGCGCCAGCACCCGAACTCCAACCGGTTCCTCCTCTATCTGGACGACGTCGACATCGCGGTCCGTGAACTCGACGCCTACGCAAGGCTGGGTGGTCGGACGGTCGTCGACCTGAGCTGTGTCGGTCTCGGCGGGCAGCCGGAGCAGTTGGCGGTCGTCTCGCGCCGCACCGGTCTGAATCTCGTGCTCGGCTCGGGCTTCTACGTCGACGCCAGCCTCAGCGACGACATCCGCGCGGCAAGTGTCGAGCAACTCGCCGAGCACATCATCCGGGACCTCACCGAGGGCGTCGGCGGCACGGGTATCCGCGCCGGCGTGATCGGGGAGATCGGCATGTCCCACCCGCTGACGCCTGTCGAGGAGCGCTCCCTCAGGGCCGCGGCTCGTGCCTCATTGGAGACCGGTGCCGCCATATCCGTGCACACGGCAGCGCACGCAGTCGAGATGGATTCCGCGCTCCGGGCAGCCGACATCCTCGGTGAGGAAGGAGCGGACCTATCGCGAGTGATCATGGGCCACATGGACACCACGCTGCACCGCCCCGACTACCACCGCCGGGTGCTGGACCTGGGGTGCTACGTGGAGTTCGACCTGTTCGGCCACGAACTCTTCGAGAGCGAGAACGACTTCATCTGCCCGGGGGACTATGCCAAGACGAAAGCCGTGAGCCGCCTGGTCGCCGAGGGCTACGAGTCGCAGATCCTGCTCTCCCACGACTGCTGCTTCAAGATCCAACTCCGCACTTGGGGGGGATACGGGTACGCGCATCTCCTCCAGAACATCCTGCCCAGATTCGTGCTCGAAGGAGTCCCGGAGTCGGTGGTCCTCCAGATGATGACCGAGAACCCGGCGCGCGTGCTGCCCCTCCAGCAGTAGCGCTGCCGCAGGTGCTCAGGCGTTCTCGAAGCCGCGCTGGAGATCCCAGTCGGTCACCGCCGCCCGCGCCTCGTCGCGCTCGTTGCGGAGCATGCCGAGCAAGTGAGCGTGCACGCGCGGGCCGAACGCCGTCCTCGCCGCCTCGGAGTCTCCGAATCGTTGAACAGCCTCCGTGAGATCGGCGGGAAGCCCTGGAGCATCGGATTCGTAGGCGTTTCCCGCCACAGGTGGCGGTGGCCCGAGTTCCCCGTCGAGCCCGGCAAGGCCAGAGGCGAGCAACGCCGCGGACGCCAGGTACGGATTGACATCGGCGCCGGGAAGACGGAACTCGAAGCGGAGGTCCCGGCCTCGCCCGACCACCCGGACCAGGCAGGTTCGGTTGTCAAGACCCCAGGTCGCGTTCACCGGCGCCCACGAGCCGGGACGGAGGCGCCGGTAGGAGTTGGCGTAGGGAGCGTGAAGCGCCGTGAAGTCGCCGGCGAATCCCACCAGACCCGCGAGGAATCGCTCGCCGGTGTGGCTGAGGGATCCGTCCGGTGCACCGAGAACGTTGCACCCGTCGCCGAGAACCGACAGGTGGATGTGGCAGCCCGAACCCACGTCGCTCGAGGGCTTGGCCATGAACGTCACCGAGCGGTTCAGGCTCTGAGCAGTGGCCTTGACCGCCAGCTTGTACAGCACGTGGGCGTCGGCGGCCCCCAGCGGGTTGGAATGGCGCAGATTCAACTCGTGCTGGCCCTGCCCGCCCTCGCCCTGGGAGGCCCAGACCGGGATTCCCATGCCGGCGAGGTTCTCGCGCAGCGCTTCGAGGAACGGCTCGTCGTAGCCTGCAATCAGGATGTCGTTGTCGGGATGGCGGTGGTAACTCGGCTCGACGCGGCTGTAGGCGGACCTGTGCGCCTTCTCATAGCTCGTGCGGAACAGGTAGAACTCCAGCTCCGAGACCACCGTTGCCTCAAGCCCTCTCTCCGCAAGGCACTCAACCTGCCGGCGCAGGATGCTGCGAGGCGCCTCGTCAACCGGCTCGCCCGCGCTGTCGAATGTGTCACACAGGACGACTGCGGTGCCTGGCTCCCACGGGAGCGGTGTAAGGGTCGCCACGTCGGGACGGAGTACGCCGTTGCGGAACCCGGTGTGGAGTCCGGTCACCTCCATGTTTGGCACGGGGAAGTTGTCCACCGCGGAGACGAGGTGGAAGTCGGGCATGGCCATGCCCGACTCAACCACAGAGGGCCACCGCGCCACGGGTAGGCGCTTGCCGATCAGGCGGCCGGCGTAGTTCGGCACAGCCACCGCGACGGTCCTCGCGGACGATGGCAGTTCGGCGACGGTCGTCACAGCTCCCCGCCGTCCACCTCGATGGCGGTTCCGTTGACGAAGGAGGCGTCCTCCGAGGCCAAGAATGCGCAGACGGTGGCGATTTCCGCCGGCTGCGCGAGCCGTCCTAGGGGAATCCCGGCCCGGTAGTTCTCGCTGATCGACGCCTTAGGGGTGCCGGTGTGCCGAGAGAGCTCTGTGACGGACTCCCGCATCATCGGCGTGTCGACCGATCCGGGGCACACCGCGTTGACGCGTATGCCTCGCGGGCCGAGTTCCACGGCCAGTGACTCCACGAGCCTCAGCACGCCCGCCTTCGATGCCGAGTAGAGGGACCAGTACGCGCCCGACCGCACGCCGGCCTGTGAGGAGACCAGGGTGATCGTCCCCCCGTCGGCCAGGAAGGTCGCGGACTGCTTGGCCACGAGGAAGGCGCCGAGGAGGTTGACATCGAGGATGCGTCGGATCTCTGCCGCGTCCAGTTCGAGGACGGGGCCGACGGACAGAGCACCTGCTGCGTGGACGACGTCGGTGACGGGCGCCCGTGCCGACGCAACCTCGAGGGTCCGCGCCACGGAGGATTCGTCGGTGACGTCGCAGAGGTGTTCCCGCGCCGTCCCCTCGATGTCCAGAGGCGTGACCACGGCGCCGCGGCGTTCGAACTCGTCGCAGATCGACCGCCCGAGAGTTCCCGCAGCGCCACTGACGACGGCGTGGTGCCCGTCGAGACCCGTCGACATCATCCCCCCGAGCGCTCCGGCGGCCCGAGCGGCTTCTCGATCAGTTCCACCGTGACACCGTCGGGATCCTGGACGTAGATCGACTTCACGTCCTTCCAGTCGCCGAACGGGATCCGCACCGCCCGCCGCGACCGGGTGTTGACACCGGCCTCCCGGAGTCGCTCGACCAGCCGGTCCAACCCCTCGACCTCCAGGCAGACGTGCGTGCAGCCCGGATCGGGGATCTGGGGGCGCACCGCGCTGCCGGCGGGACGCTGATACCGGAACACCTCGATCATCCCCCCGCCCGGGAGCGCCAGTTCGGCCCACTCGATGCGGGTGTTCGGAAGCCCCACGATCTCATCCAGATGGGGGTACTCGACGATCCCCCTGCCGAGCAGGTCGAGACCCAGCAGGTCCCGCCAGAAGGCGAGCGAGCGATCCATGTCGCTCACGGTGACGTTGAAGTGATTGAACGCGACGACCTGTGACATGTGTCAGGCCCGCAGCAGTCGCTTGGCCTGCAGGGCGATGGATCGAGCCGACGGGACGACCTGCTCCTCCAGCACCAGCGCCGCCGGCTGGGACACGTCCAGAGCGTGCCGCGCCATGCGCACCTCGCCGGGGATTCGCTCTGCGATGGATGCCATCACCTCGCCGGTGGTGCCGAAGCCGGCGAAATCCTCATCCACGATCAGCGCACAAGGCGCCCTCAGAGCCTCGCTCGCCAGCCCCTCTCGATCGAGGGGGACGAGCGACCTGATATCCACGATCCCTGCCGAGATGTCCGCCGTTTCGAGCTCCCGGGCTGCAACCACGGCCTGCTGCACCATCCAACCGCTGGCGATGATCGTCACATCCGACCCGTCGCGGATCCTGCGCACCTTGCCGACCGCCGCAGGCTCGACCGGCGAGTCCGGCGAGTCGGCGTCGTTGAACGGGAGTTCGACCAGCCGTGACTTCAGCAACCACTTGTGCTCGAGGAAGACGACGGGATCGTCCGACCGGATCGCGGCGACGAGGAGACCCCGGAGATCCCCTGGCGTCGCGGGGAAGAGCACCTTGATCCCGGGGATGTGGGCGAAGGTGGCGGACAGGACCTGGGAGTGCTGGGCCGCCGAACCGATGCTGCCGACCGCGGTACGCATGACCAGCGGCACCCTGACCCGGCCACCGGACATGTAGTGGTTCTTCGCCATCTGGTTGAGCACCTGATCGAAGCACACGCCGATGAAGTCGACGAACATGATCTCGACGATCGGCCGCAGCCCCGCCTGCGCCGCCCCGATCGCCATGCCGACGAACGCCGTCTCCGAAATGGGTGTGTCGAACACGCGGGTGTCGCCGAACTCACGCTGCAATCGCCGCGTGGCACCGAACACACCTCCGAGAGCACCGACATCCTCGCCGAAGACGACGATCCCCTCATCGCGCCGCATCTCTTCCATCAGCACGGCGGCCACCAGATGCGCGCCGGTGCGTCGATCGGACGCGCCCGCAGATTCACACATCGACGAAAGTCCCCCGGCGCGCCTCGGACGGATCCGGGAACGGCAATGAGCGCGCCGCCTCGAACCAGTCGGACACCTCGCGCCCGATCTCGCCGTCGAGTGCGACGATCCGTTCATCCGACCAACCGGCGCCGACCAGGTCGCGCCGCGCCACCAGGAGCGGGTCGCGGTCGCGGAACGCGGTCTCCTTCTCCTCAGCAGGCCGGTAGTGGTCAGTGTCACCCTCGTAGTGTCCCCTGAACCGGTAGACGTGTGCCACGATCAGTGTCGGGCGTGAGTGCTTGCGCGTATCGGCGAAAGCCGCCGAGAACGCCTCGTCCAAGGCCCGCTGGTCGACGCCGTCGCACTCCCATCCGTTGATACCGAAGCCCGCGCCTCGTTCGACGAGTTGTCCGGCTGTGGAGAGCCGGCGCGGGACGCTGATGCCGTAGTCGTTGTTCTCGCACAAGAAGACCATCGGCAGGGACAGGACAGCCGCCAGGTTCATGGTCTCGAAGACAGCGCCCTGATTCATCGCTCCCTCACCGACGACGGCAACGGTCAGCCCACCTTGGGCGACGAGTTTCCGATGCAGGGCGTAGCCCGCGGCGATCGGCGCTCCGGAGCCGACGATGCCGGTGCACATGAAGCTCGCCACGGGATCGAAGAGGTGCATGTGGCCACCCTTGCCGTGATTCAGGCCGTCCCGCTCCAGCAACTCGGCAAGCATCTGAACCGGATCGACACCTTTGACGAGCGCATGGAGATGGGGACGGTGGGTGGACACGAGCGCGTCGCGGGGCTGCAGGTACTGACCCATCACGGCCGAGACCATCTCCTGGCCGATGCCGAGATGCATTTCACCATGGATCTCGCCGGTTTGGACCGCTACTCCGACACCCTCCTCGAGAAGACGCATGCGAAGCACGGTCTCGTACAACTGGCGGGGCGTGAGCATGCGGCCAACCCAGGACGTCCGGCAACCGGTCGAAAGGATAGTAATCCGCGCCCTCGCAGCGACGAGGGGGCGCTGCTAAGCGCTACGGGCACGCGGGCGCCTCACCGCTGCCGCGAGTCGCCGGTTTGGAACGGGAGGCTCAACCCCGAAAGCCACCGCTCCGCGGGACGCCTCCCAGGGAACGCCCACGGGCACGGCGCGGAGGTTGATCAACTGCGCAGCTCAGATGATCTCGAACACACCTCGTCGTATCGCGAAGTCGTGGTCCGCCAGATAGTCCATTCCCAGCACGATGTCATGGTTCTCGGGTTGCCACGGAAGCACAGCAACGCGGAGTTCCTTCGACGGAAGCGGGGGAACTCCGATCCGCAGCCAGAGCGTGCCGATGGGCACCCTGGTCCCGTCAACGCCTGCTACAAGCGTTCCAGAGCCGGAAACCACGGTCTTGAGGCGGGAAACAACGGCAGTGGTTACGGCTGTGCGCTGTGCGCCCGTGTCCACCAGTGCGTCGAATCTGAGCTTCTCGCCGTTGGGAATGAAGGTGAGAGCCGCCGTGGCGACGATGAGCGGCCGGTTCTCCTCGCTCCCAACGCCAACTGAGCCGTTGGCCACCGCTGACTACGCGGGCAGAAGGAACATGCCGAGGCTACCTACCTGCAACGGCGGATGCCCGATGGGGTGTGTGGAGAATTCACCCGGAGAGAATCTGTCGAATCCCGCTCTCGAGGCTGTGTAATCGTCATCGAAAATGTCGACGACCTCCCCATCATGCATGAGGGCCACGCGACCGAGATCGGTCCGCTCCAACTCGTGGCGGTACTTTGCCTCATAGACCTCGCGGTTGTCGAACACCTGCCCGTAGATGCCGGGATCGTGCACAGGGAGCCCCTTTCTCCTCACCATCGGCATCTGGAGACTCATGCGACACTTGACACTCGCTGATTTCGAGATGCCGGCGGGTCAACTCACGATATAGCGAATCGACCCACGGACGGGGGACGGCCCGGGCTCTCAGGTGAGGCGGGCTCGACCCCTGTTGATCGCCGCGGCGATCCTGCGGTTGAAAGTGCGGGGCATGACCTCGGCGAGGCTGGAGGCGATCTTGTAGCCGAGGCCCGGCGTGTAGACGATCCGCTGGCGCGAGGCGGCGCGGAGCGCCAGGTGGGCGACCTGCTCGGCCTCCATCCATAGCCAGCCGGGGGCCTTGCTGATCTGACGATGCTGGCCGGCTCGGGCGTGCAGTTCGCTGCGGGTCAGGCCCGGCGCCACGGTGGTGACCGTGACGCCGGTATCTCGGAGTTCTTCGTGGAGTCCCTGCCCGAAGTAGGTGACGAACACCTTCGAGGCGGCGTAGACGACCTCATAGGGCAGCGGCTGCGACCCGGCGATGGAGGAGACGTTGAGGATGGATCCGCGACCCTTGGAGACCATCTGGCCGGCGGCGGCCCGGCTCAGCGACACCACGGCCGCCACGTTGAGCGCCACCATCTCCTCGGCGACGTCGCCAGCGGGACCGGTGAGGGCACCGAAGCTCCAGATTCCGGCGTTGTTGACGAGCAGGTCGATCGGTTCGGAGGTGGCGGCGCAACGGCGAGCCACAATCTCGACTTGCGCAGGGTCGGTGAGATCGGCAGGCAGCACCTCGGCAGCCACGTCCAGCGAACCGGCGATCCTCTCGAGACGGTCGGCGTTGCGCGCCACCAGGACCAGCGCGGTCCCTTGGCGGGCCAACTCCTGGACCATGGCCTTGCCGATACCTGCCGAGGCCCCCGTCACCAGCGCCCGGTCCCACGTGATTCGCTTCATCCGGTGATCTCCTCGGCGGGGACGCCGGCCCCCTCGGCCGTCAGGGAATCTTCAGCAGGCTACGCGGTCGCGATCACGATGCCGCAGCCGGCCGTTCCAAGCACAAGCCGCCCGGTCGAGTCCGGCTAGATCGCCGTCCCCGCGGCAACGGTCAAGCGCACCTCGGCGCGCTTGAGAGCCGCGGCCGCCTCGGTGTCGTCGGGATCCTCAACAAGCGCGGCCCTCGCCCGCTCGGCGGCAGCGGTGGCGCGATCGGTGTCGATGTCGCCCGCCAGTTCGGCCACGTCGGACAGGATCGCCACCTTGTCGCCGGAGACCTCCACGAAGCCGCTGTGCACCGCGATGAGCTGTGTGTCGCCGTCGTCGCCGTAGATCCGCACCCGCTCGGGCAGCAGCACGCCAACGAACGGCACGTGACCCGGCTGGAAGGCGATGTCGCCGTCGGTGGTGCGTACCAGCACCATCGAGGCGGTCGTCGTGAGGACGACCTCCTCGGGCGACACCAACTCGACCTGCAAGGACACGCTACGCCGCCTGCGCCTGCAACTCGGCGGCCTTGCGCTGGGCGTCCTCGGCCCCGCCGACCATGAAGAAGGCCTGCTCGGGCAGTTCGTCGAGGTCGCCGGACACCAGCGCCTCGAAGCTCTCCACGGTGTCGGAGACGGACGTGAAGATGCCCGGCATGCCGGTGAAGACCTCGGCCACGAACATGGGCTGGGACAGGAAGCGCTGCACCTTGCGGGCACGGGACACCGTCACCTTGTCCTCCTCCGACAGCTCGTCGAGGCCCAGGATGGCGATGATGTCCTGCAGCTCCTTGTAGCGCTGCAGGATCTCCTGCACGCGACGGGCAACCCGGTAGTGGCGGTCGCCGACCACCTCGGGCGTCAGGATCGTGGACGTCGACGCCAGGGGATCCACCGCCGGGTAGATGCCGAGTGCGGCGATGTCGCGGGACAGCTCGGTGGTGCCGTCGAAGTGGGTGAACGACGTGAACGGCGCCGGGTCGGTGTAGTCGTCGGCCGGCACGTAGACCGCCTGCAACGAGGTGATCGAGCGGCCCCGGGTGGTGGTGATCCGCTCCTGCAACTCGCCCATCTCGTCGGCCAGGGTGGGCTGGTAGCCCACCGCGGAGGGCATCCGCCCCAGCAGCGTGGACACCTCCGAGCCGGCCTGCACGAACCGGAAGATGTTGTCGATGAACAGCAACACGTCCTGGTTCTGCACGTCCCGGAAGTACTCGGCCATGGTGACGCCGGCGAGGCCCACGCGCAGGCGCACGCCGGGTGGCTCGTCCATCTGGCCGAACACCAGGGCCGCCTTCTCCAACACGCCGGACTCGCCCATCTCCAGGAACAGGTCGGTGCCCTCGCGGGTGCGCTCACCCACGCCGGCGAACACCGACACGCCGCCGTGCTGCTCGGCCACCCGCCGGATCATCTCGGTGATGAGCACGGTCTTGCCGACGCCCGCCCCGCCGAACAGGCCGATCTTGCCGCCCTGCTTGTACGGCGTGAGCAGGTCGATGACCTTGATGCCGGTCTCGAACATCTGCGTGGTGGGCTCCAACTCGTCGAACGGTGGCGCCGGACGGTGGATCTCCCACTCCTCGGTCACCTCGAGGCTGTCGCGGTCGGTGTCGAGGCAGTCGCCGAGCACGTTCCACACGTGGCCGAGTGTCACGTCGCCCACCGGCACAGTGATGCCCCGATCCAGGTTGCGCACCGGCGTGCCGCGGGTCAGCCCGTCGGTGGGGCGCAGCGCGATGGCCCGCACCCGGCCCTCGCCGATCTGCTGGGCCACCTCGGCCAGCACTGTCACCGTCTCGCCGTCCACGACCACGTCGAACGACACCGCCGAGTTGATCTCCGGCAGGGCGTCGGGCGGGAACTCCGCGTCGATCACCGGGCCGGCGATGGCCACGACCCGGCCGTCGGGGGTGTTTTCGCTCATCTGTCTCTCCTCGTCACCTTCGTGCTGTTCGGGCGGTGGTCGGCAACCCCGGCGCGGCACCTAGCCGGCGCTGCGCAGGGCCTCGGCCCCACCCACGATCTCCATGATCTCGGTTGTGATGGCGTCCTGTCGGGCCCGGTTCATCATCCGGGTCAGCTTCACGATCAGTTCCTCGGCGTTGTCGGTCGCCGCCTTCATCGCCCGCTGCCGGTTGGCGTGCTCGGAGGCGGCGGCGTCCAGCAGCGCCGAGAAGAGCCGGCTCTCCACGTAGCGCGGCAGCAGCACCTCCAGCACCCCCGACGGCGACGGCTCGAACTCGAACGCGGCGCGCGCCTCGGCGCTGCCGCCGCCCAACGCGGCGATCTCCTCGATCGTGGCGAGCGGCAGGAAGCGGCGCACCGCCACCTTCTGCGAGCCGAGCGAGATGAACTCCATGTACACGAGGATCACCTGGTCGACTTCTCCGGAGATGAAGCGGCCGGACACCTCCTCGGACAGTCTCCGGGCGTCGGCGTAGCGCGGGGTGTCGCTCATGCCCTCGAAGGAGGCGTCGATGCGGTAGTTGCGGAACCTGAAGTAGTCCCGACCCTTCCGCCCGACGAGGATCAGCGAGTAGTCGCGGCCCTCGCGGGTGCCGGCCATGATCTCCCGCTCGGCCGCCCGGATCACCGAGGAGTTGTACGGCCCGGCCAGACCGCGGTCGGAGGTGATCACGACGTAGCCGACCCGGCGGATCTCCTCGCTCTGGCGGAGTAGGGCGTGCTCGGTGGCCGCGCCGGCGGCGGCGAGGTCCTCGATGACGCTCGTGATGCGGTTGGCGTAGGGGCGGGCGGCGTGGGCGCGTTGCTGGGCCTTGACGACCCGCGTGGCGGCGATCAACTCCATCGCCCGCGTGATCTTCTTCGTGGACTGGACCGAAGAGATCCGTCGCCGGAGGATCCGTTCCTCGCCGCCCGGCATGACCCGTCCCGCCTAGGAGGGTTCTTCGAGTTCGGGGCGGTCGATCTCCTCCTCGGGCAGCGTGCGGTCCGAGTCGACCATGCTGCTCGAGGCGTCGGCCTGCTCAGCGGCCTCCGGTTCGGTACCGCCCTCGGCGACGCTCGCCTGGAACTGATCGGCGAAGGCCGTCACCACGGCCTCGATGGCCGCCGCGTCGACCGCGCCCGTCTCGGCGATGGTGCGCAGCAGATCGCCATGGCGGCTGCGGGCGAACTCCAGGAGTCCGGCCTCGAAGCGAGGCACGTCGTCGGTGGGGACGGCGTCGAGACGGCCGCTGGTCCCGGCGAAGATGGAGACCACCTGCTCCTCCACGGGCATGGGGCTGTTGATGCCCTGCTTCAGCAGCTCGGTCAGGCGGTAGCCGCGCTCCAGCTGGGCCTGCGACACGGCGTCGAGGTCGGAGCCGAAGGCGGCGAAGGCCTCCAGCTCCCGGAACTGCTGCAGGTCGGCCTTCAGCGTGCCCACGGCGGTCTTCATGGCCTTGATCTGCGCCGCCGAACCCACCCGGGAGACCGAGATGCCGACGTCCACCGCCGGGCGGATACCCGACTTGAAGAGGTCGTCCTGCAGGTAGATCTGGCCGTCGGTGATGGAGATGACGTTGGTCGGGATGTAGGCCGACACGTCGCCGGCCTTGGTCTCGATGATCGGCAGCGCCGTGAGCGATCCGGCCCCCCGGTCGTCGCTCAGCTTGGCGGCGCGCTCCAAGAGCCGGCTGTGCAGGTAGAAGACATCGCCGGGGTAGGCCTCGCGGCCCGGCGGGCGGCGCAGCAGCAGCGCCATCTGGCGGTAGGCCTCGGCCTGCTTGGAGAGGTCGTCGTAGACCACGAGGGCGTGGCCGCCGTTGTCCATCCAGTGCTGGCCCAGGGCGCAACCCGCATAGGGCGCCAGGTACTTGAACGGCGCGGGGTCCGAGGCGGGGGCCACCACGACGACCGTGTAGTCCATCGCCCCGTGTTCGGCGAACGTCGCCACGGTCTGGGCGACTGTGGAGGCCTTCTGGCCGATGGCCACGTAGATGCAGTGCACATCCTGGCCGCGCTGGTTCAGGATGGTGTCCACGGCGATGGTCGTCTTGCCCGTCTTGCGGTCGCCGATGATGAGCTCACGCTGGCCGCGGCCGATGGGAATGAGCGAGTCGATGGCCTTGATGCCCGTCTGCATCGGCTCGTGTACCGGCTTGCGCCCGGTGATGCCGGGGGCCTGAACCTCCATGCGGCGGGTCTGGGACGCCCCGAGGGGGCCCTTCCCGTCGATGGGCTCTCCGAGGGCGTTCACCACCCTGCCCAGCAGGGCGTCACCGACTGGGATGGACAGGATGTCGCCGGTGGCCCGCACGGCCTGGCCCTCCTCGATGTCGTCGACCTCGCCGAGCACCACCGCACCCACGGTGTCCTCGTCCAGGTTCAGCGCAAGCCCGACGGTCCCGTCCTCGAACTCGAGCATCTCGTTGACCGCCGCGCCGGGCAGGCCGCTGATGCGGGCGATGCCATCACCCACCTCGACGATGCGCCCGACCTGGGTCTGGCTGATCTCGGGGGAGAAGCCTTCGAGGTTTCGACGGATCGCAGCGGTGATGTCGCCGGTGTCGAGTGTGAAGGTTGCCATGTGTCTCCTAGAACGCTTCACGCAGTTGGTTGATGCGGGTTCGGACGCTGCCGTCGATGACCTCGTCGCCGATGCGGGTGACGAGGCCGCCCATCACGGTGGGATCCACGATCACCTTGACCGTGACGTCCTTGCCAGTGGCCTGCTGCAGCGCCTCGGCGAGGCGTCGCTGCTGGTCATCGCTGAGCGCGATGGCCGAACGGACCTCCGCCACCGCCTTGTTGCGCAGGCCGGCGCTGCGCTCGACGGCCGCTTCGATGATCCGCACGAGATCGCCGCCGCGACCCGCACCCACCACCATCGACACGAGCGCCACGGTGGCTTCGGCAGCCTGACCCTCGAGCAGATCCTCGACGATCTGCTGCCGGCGGGCGGCGGGGATGCGCCGGTCGGCGAGCACCTCCCGCAACTCGTCCGAGCCGGCCAGCGCCTGTGCCACCGCGAACAACTCGTCCTCGGTGGCGGCCAGGTCGCCCTCGGCCTGCACCACGGCGACCAGCGCCTCGGCGTAGCTGCTGACCACCTCGGCAGACATCTCGACGACCTTCCTGGCTGACTGACGCTGCGGCGGGCTAGTTCTGCGACCCGACGTCGTCGATGTAGCTCTCGATGAGCTGCACCTGCGTGTCGTGGTCGAGGTTCCGTCCGATGACCGTCTCGGCCGCGCCGATGACAATCGCTTCGACCTCGCTCTGCAAGTCGGCGAGAGCCTGCCGTTTCGCCGCCTCGACATCGAGGTCCGAGCGCTGCCGCAGTTCGTCCGCCTCGGTCTCGGCGCGGGCGATCAACTCGGCACGAACCTGCTCGGCGTCGGCACGGGCCGCGTCGACGATGCGGCCGGCCTCGGCGCGGGCGTCGGCCAGTTCGGCCTCGTATCCCGCCTTCACCTCCAACGCCTCGGTACGCGCCGTCTCGGCAGCATCGAGGTCGTCGCGGATCTTCTCGGCGCGCCGGTCCATGCCGCGTTTCACGGCGGGGAACAGCTTCCACTGCATCAAGGCGAACAGTACGACGAAGGCGATGCCGCCCCAGATGATCTCGGTCACCTCCGGGATGATCGGGTTCGGAGCCTCGAGGCATCCCTCGAGCTTCTTCTCGAAGGACTTGAGCTTGTCCTCCGCACCGACGTCCACACCGGTGGCAGCGGTCTCCTTGAGGATCGCCAAGGCCTCTCCGCCGTGGCGACCGCCGAAGTTCAGCGCTTCGACCTTTTCGGCGACGCAGGCACCGGGCGTCTCGCCGGCGGCAGCGACCGGAGAGGCGCCGAACCACAAAGCTGCGAGGAGTATCAGCGCGCCGGCGAATGCTCGCCGTCGCAGCCGCGACGGGCGCCTCGCCCGCCCGCCGTCTTGGATGCGTGCTGTCATGGCGCGTCCTCGCCGGCTACGGAAGCAGCAGGATGAAGACGACGAAACCGATGAGTGCCAAAGCCTCGGTGAAGGCGATGCCCAGGAACATGGTGGTTCGCACCATGCCGGCGGACTCCGGCTGGCGGGCCATCGCCGTGACGGCGTTGCCGACCACCAGACCGATGCCGACGCCGGGTCCGATGGCTGCCAGGCCGTAACCGAGCCCGGCCCCGATGGCCTTCAGACCTTCGAGGAACTCGCCTGGTTCTGTCTGGGCAAGGATGCCGATTGTGGCAAGGAGGTTCACGTTTCTTCTCCTGTTGCTGGGGTGCGGTTCTGTCGATCGGGTGCGGTTGGCGGTCGGGTGGCCTGCAGGTGCTAGTGCTCCGGATGGAGGGAGCCGCCGATGTATACGGCGGTGAGGATCGTGAAGATGAACGCCTGCAGAGCGCTCACGAAGATCTCGAAGGCGGTCAGCAGCACGAGCATGAAGAACGGCAGCAGCCCCGGCACGTAGCCGAAGCCCCACAGCGCAGCCGACAGCACGGCGAAGGTGACCAGCAGCAGGTGGCCCGCCATCATGTTCGCCCAGAGCCGGATGGCCAGGCTGAGCGGCCGGATCAGGAAGGTCGAGAACAGCTCGATGGGCGCCACGATGACGTACAGCGCCTTGGGCACGCCCGGCGGGAACAGCGAGTTCTTGAGGTAGCCGCCGAAACCCTGGCTGCGAATCCCGATGTAGTTGTAGATCACCCAGACCACCAGGGCCAGCAGCAGCGGAACCGCCATGCGGGAGTTGCCCGGGAACTGGATGAACGGGATGACCTCGAAGATGTTGACGAAGAAGATGAAGAAGAACAGCGACGTGAGGAAGGGCATGAACCGCCGGCCCTCGGAGCCGATGGTCTGCATCACGATGTTCTGCTCGACGAAGTTGATGCCGCCCTCGGCGACGTGCTGGACGCCGCTGGGCACCAGGGCGCGCTTGCGGGCGGCAAGGCCGAAGGTGACCACGGTGAGGATCATCCCCACGAGGTAGATCAGCGATGTCTTATTGAGCGCCAGGTAGGTGTCGCTGAGGGCGATGTCGGGCCACTCGAAGAGATGGGTGACCGCCGGGAAGTCCAGGGCGAAGATGCTCATACCGTCACGCTCGCGTCACACCTCGGAGCGGTCTGGGCGTCCGGACCCGCGCGACGCCCCCGGCGGGGACGCTTGCGTGCGCCGGTCCGGAACAGGCCTGTGCCGGGGTGCAGGCCGGGGTGGGCCAGCGAGGCCGCCACGTGGCGCAGTTCCCAGATCAGCAGGCCGATGTGCAGCACCAGCAGCACGATGGCGAACGGCACCGCGTCGAACCACGCCTCATTGCGGATCGGCACGACGACTGCGGTGATGATCCCGAGGCGCAGGAAATAGCCGACGAGCACGCCGGCCATCAGCACCGCCGGGGAGATGCGGGCACACAGCCCGATGATGGCTGCCCCGGCGATGAAGTTGAAGAGAACGAGGCCCAGTGCCAGCAGAGTCGACCAGAGGCCGTCGAGCCCCCAGCCGAGTGCGCAGAACAGCACCAGCGGCGGGCCTGCCAGCAGGCCCCTGCGGGCAATGTCCCCGGCGACCCTCCGCTCGGGAGCCTCGGACGCCTGACCGGCTGCGGGTGCGGGGGTCTGCTCAGGCATCGGCGCCTCGCCGTCCCGGCAGCCTGCTCTCAAAGGTCTGCATCCGCTGCTCGTAGCGCCTGAACACCTTCCAGGTGACATAGGCCAGCACGATCGACATGAACAGCAGCGTGAAGAGCGGCGTCGTGCCGACGCCCCTGTCGAGCAGCAGACCGAAGAAGGCGAACAGTGCGGGTGTGGCGATCATCTCGAAGGCACTGGACAGCGCGTCACCGGCGCCGTGCGGCCTCACGTGCGCGCCGTGCTTCCGCGGATCGCCCTGGTCCATGCTCGCCTCTTCGCCCATCTGCCGCGCGCGGCCTGCGCGGCAGCTTGTGAAACCACGCGCAAGCTATCGGCGCACGGTTCGGCTCACAACCCGCGTGCAGCCTGTGAACCAGCGAGTGGACCTCAGAGATAGGGCGTGAAGCGGCCGCAGAGCGAGTGCACCTCGCGGCGCACCTCCGTGATTGTGGATTCGTCGGCGCGGCGGCGCAGGGTTCGGCCGATCAGTGAGGCGATCTGCGCCATCTCTTCGGGACCCATCCCCTGGGTCGTGGTGGCGGCGGTGCCGATGCGCAAGCCGCTGGTGACGAACGGGGAGCGCTCGTCGCCGGGGATGGTGTTCTTGTTGAGGGTGATCCCGGCCCTGTCCAGGGTCGTTTGCGCCTCGGCGCCGGTGAGTTCCGCATCGAAGCTCCGCAGGTCCACCAGCATCAGGTGGTTGTCGGTCCCGCCGGAGACCAGGCGAAACCCCTCCTGCGCCAGCGCCGCGGCCAGCGCCCTGGCGTTGGCGACAATACCGGCCGCGTAGTCGGCGAAGGCCGGGCTGGCGGCCTCGGCGAAGGCCACGGCCTTGGCGGCGATCACGTGCTCGAGAGGGCCGCCCTGGCTGCCCGGGAAGACGGCCCGATCGATGGCACGGGCATAGGGCTCCTTGCAGACGATGCAGCCGCCACGGGGGCCGCGCAGGGTCTTGTGGGTGGTGAAGGTGACGACGTCGGCATGTGGTACCGGATCGGGATGCACCCCGCCGGCGATGAGCCCGGCGATGTGTGCCGCGTCGAACAGCAGCAACGCGTCCACCTCGTCGGCGATGGCACGCAGCGGCTCGGGGGGGATCAGACGGGGATAGGCCGTTGCGCCGGCCACGATGAGCCGGGGCCGGTGCTCCAGCGCAACCTCGCGGACCTCATCGAAGTCGATGCGCTCCCCCGCATCGGTGCCGTAGGCCACGAACCGGTACAGGATCCCGCTGGCGTTGACCGGCGACCCGTGGGTGAGGTGACCGCCCTGGTCCAGGGCCATGCCCAGCACGACGTCGCCGGGCTTCAGCAGGGCCTGGTAGACGGCCATGTTGGCGTTGGCCCCCGAATGGGGCTGGACGTTGGCGTGCTCGGCGCCGAACAGCTCCCGGCAACGGATACGTGCCAGTTCCTCCACCTCGTCGATGACCTGGTTGCCGCCGTAGTAGCGCCGGCCCGGATAGCCCTCGGCGTACTTGTTGGTGAGCACCGAGCCGGTGGCCGCCAGCACGGCCGGGGAGGCGAAGTTCTCCGAGGCGATCAGCTGCAGGGTGGTGTTCTGGCGCTCGACCTCGGCGGTGATGTGGCCGAACAGCGGGTCATCGTGAATGGCGGGCCACGGCATCGCCTGCTCCTTTGCATGCTCCGCGGACGTCGGGGCAGTATGCCGCCCCTTGGCCCGCAGCGGGCGGCGGGCTTCGATCGGGGGCGCTACTGGAGTCCCTGGGCGAGGCCGCCGTCGACGGGGACGGCCGCGCCGGTGACGTAGCCGGCCCATTCCGAGCACAGCAGGGCGGCGACGCGCCCGAAATCGCCGGCGTCGCCGAGCCGGCCGGCCGGCACCCTCCGGGCGACCACCGCCGGGAGATCCTCACCCCACACCGAGTGCAGCCTGGCGGTGTCGTGCAGGCCGGGTTGGATGGAGTTGACGGTGACGCCGTCGGCGGCGAGTTCGGTCGCCAGCGTCTTCAGGAATCCTGTGGCACCGGCGCGCGCCGTGTTGGAGAGGATCAGGCCGGGTAGCGGGTGACGCACCGTCACCGAGGTGATGGCAAGGATCCGGCCCCAGCGCCGATCCCGCATCTCAGGAGTGACGGCGTAGCACATGGCCACCACCGACATCAGGTTCAGATGAACCGCCTCAAGGTAGTCCGCCGGCTCAAAGGACCCGAAGCCGCCATCGGGCGGGCCGCCGGCGTTGATGACCAGGATGTCGATGCCGCCGAGGGCGTCGCGGGCGTCGCGCACGAACGCCTCGGCGCCGGCTGCGTCGGACACGTCGGCGACGACCGGAATGGTGCCGGGAATCCCCTCGGCTGCTCGGCTGAGGCGCTCGGGGTCTCGCCCGGAGATCACGACCGTGCAACCCTCACCGGCCAGGGCCTCAGCCACCGCAAGACCCAAACCGGCTGAGGAAGCCGCCACGGCCGCCCGCCGACCCGCGAGCCCCAGATCCATGCCGAGAGGGTAGCGACGCCGCCTGGGCGAGCAGATACCCGCGGCCCCGGGGCTCGCTGCGGACTCAACTACCCTGCCGTTGAATGGCGGGTGCACCACAACCCGACTCCTCGGCGCGGACCGACCGCAAGAACGCTCCCGGTGACGGCCGGGGCGGGGAGGCCCTCCCGGCCGCGCTGCTGATCACCGGCGGTGACGTGGTGACGATGAACGCCCGCCGGGAAGTGCTGGTGGGCGGCACCGTCGTGATCGCGGGCGACCGCATCTTGGCGGTCGGCTCGACGCCGGCACTCCGGTCGGCCTACCCGGATGCAGCCGAGTTGGACGCATCCGGATGCATCGTGACGCCAGGGCTGATCAACGCGCACCAGCACCTCACCGGCGACCCTCTGGTGCGCAGCTGCATCCCCGACCTGCTGACGTCCGGTGAGTCCATCTTCTCGTGGTCGGTGCCGCTGCATGCTGAGCACACGCCCGACGACGACGAACTGTCGGCCACACTCACGGCCGCGCAGAGCGCGCTCTGCGGCGTCACCACGCTCGTGGAGGCGGGCACCGTGGCGAACCCCGGCCGAGTGGCGGCGGGAATGGCGGCCGTCGGGGTGCGCGGCACCGTCGGCACCTGGGGGTGGGACATCGACGACGCCCCGTTCGCGGCGCCGCCGGACGAGGTGCTGGACCGCCAGCGGCAGGTCCTGGCGGCGCACCCGCCGGGCGGGCTGGTGGAAGGCTGGGTGACGCTGGTAGGCCATGACCTGGCCTCCGACGAGTTGCTGGTGGGGGCCGCTGACCTGGCACGCGGCGCCGGCTGCGGCATGACGATGCACATCTCGCCGACGTCCTCGGACCCCGAGAGCTACCTGCGCCGGCGCGGCGTCCGGCCGCTGGTGCACTTCGACCGGCTGGGAATCCTGGGTCGCCATCTCCTGCTGGCCCACGGCGTGTGGCTGGACGACACCGAGGTGGAACTGGTGCTGGGCAGCGAGACCGCTATCGCCTACTGCCCATGGGCCTATCTGCGGTTGGGGCAGGGTGTCACGGCGGCCGGGCGACACCTCGAGTTGGCGCGCCGGGGCGGCCGCCTGGCGCTGGGATGCGATGCCGGCAACGCCGGCGACCTGCCCGACGTGCTCCGGGCGGCCGCGCTGGCGGCCGGACTGGCCCGGGACATGCCGGTGGATCCCGAGGGGTTCGGGGCGCACGACGCGTTCGAGTTGGCGACCATCCGGGGAGCCGAGGCCATCGGCAAGGGCGCCGAGATCGGTTCGCTGGAGGTGGGCAAGCTGGCCGACGTGGTGGTCTTCGACTGCGAGGCGTCAGCCTTGACGCCCCGTGGCGACGTGGCGTTGCAACTGGTGTGGGGAAGCGACGGGCGAGACGTGCGCGACGTGTTCGTCGGGGGGCGACCCGTGGTGCGTGACGGGCGCTGCACGACCCTCGACGTCGACGAACTCCGCCTCACCGCGGCGACGGCGCAGCGGGACCTGCTGCGCCGCGCCGGCATCGAGGTGCCGCACACCTGGCCGAGGGTGCCTTCCGGCTGAACGCCGCCGGCAGGCCCTGGTTCAGGCCAGGGGAGCCGATCCGAAGGCCACGCTGAAGCGCACGCACCAGACCAGCACCGTGGAGTAGCGATCCAGGTCGACGCTCGGCGGGATCTCGTAGTTCTGGGCGCCCACGTTGCCCTTCAGGTCGCCGAGATCGATCCAGTCGTTCAGGAAATCCCTGACCGGCGCGTCGGGCGGTGCCGAGGACAACCACACGTTGAGGTCGGGACCGTTGTCGGTGCGGAAGTCCTCGAAGCGCAGGAAGCGCTGCTCGGAGCCGTCGTTCAGCACGAGCACCCGGCCCGACGTGGGATGGCTGCGGCTCATGAACTCGCCGGAGACGAGCGTGACGATCTGCGGCGCCACCGGCATGGGCCGTTCCTCGCTCATGATGACCTCACGCGGCATCGCCCCCGAGGCGATGGCCTCGTTCGTCTCGTCGGCCATCTCCGGGGTGATCTCATCGCCGGGCATTCCCGAGGCACCCGGTCCGGCCACCAGCTCCCCTCCAGCCGGGGCCGGCGCGGGCGCCGCGTCGGTCTCGGCGGGGGGATCCGGGGCCGGAACCGGCGTCTCGGGGACGGCCTCCCCCGCAGGTGCGGGAGCGGGGTCCTCAGCGGCCGGAGGTGCGGGGGCGGGCGCAGCGCCTTCCGCCGGGGCCGGCGCGGGCGCTGTGGGAGCCGCCGGGTCGGTGGCAGAGGCGGGCGCCTCCCCGGCGGATGCCGGCGCGGGAGGAGCCGGCTCGGTAGCGGGCGCTGGTGCCGGGGCCTCCGCGGGAACCGCAGACTCACCGAACGGCAGCGCCTCGTCCACCTCCTCGTCGATGAACAGCGTCTGCACGGCGAAGAAGAAAAAGATCAGCCAGATGCCCAAGCCGATGGCCGCGGCGACGCCGATCGAGGTGATGATCCAGTGCCGCCGGGCCCAGCCCCACAGGCGCCTGATCAGAGAACTCGATGTGGCGGGTGATGGTTCCATGCCTTCACCTCCCTGCTGCGGGTTCCGCCCCGCCGGGCGGCCCCCCCAAGGAGCGTCACGAGATGTTGGCGCTCTCGTCGGTTGTTGCTGGGATCCAGTCAAGCAGACCACGGCGCCGATCCACCGGCGCGAAGAAACGAAAGATTCGCTCGATGAATTAGCCGCTCTCTATCGATTCGGCGACTCTTCATCGGCTCCCAGGCAGGAATCAGGTGCCGCGATCGACTCCGGTGAACAGCACGCCCACCCGTGCGCCCTCGGCCACCAGCCCCGCACGGCGCGCCGCCAGCAGGCCGGCCAGGCCCGCCGTTCCGGTCGGATCCACCGGCACATCGGTCCAGCGCCGAGCCAGCGCATGGGCCTCGGCCACCAGGTCTTCCGGCGCCACCACCACGTCGCCACCGGTCGCCGCCACACCCCAGACGATCGGCAGCCAGTCGTAGGTGATGTCGTCGAGGATCCCGGTGGCGATGCTCTGGGGGCTGTCGCCCTCCGGAGGTGCCCAGGGCTGCATGAAGCGGTAGGGATCGGCGGCAGCCGCATCCAAGGCGGTCTCCATTCCCGACTCCGCACCCAGCGACGCCAGCCGGTTCCAGGCGTGCTGCAGCGGCGCGCATCCCTCGGCCTGGACCGCGTACAAGGCAGGGAGGCGGCCGACGACACCCGCGTCGGCGGCCTCGACGAAACCCTGCACCACGCTGGACGCCAGGGCTCCACCCCCCACCTGCACGAACAGCGCGTCCAGATCCCGTGCTCCGGCGAGCGACTCGATCATCTCGAACGCCAGCGTGCGGCCGCCGTCGATGGTCCAGAGATTCTCGACGGCGACGGAACAGAACGGCAGCGAGCCGGCCGCCGTGGCCTCGCGGAAGCGGCTGAAGCAGGGATCGCCCAGCTCGCCGGGCCGCCGCGGGCAGACCTCGATATCGGCGCCCAGAGCCTCGAGGGCAGCCACGATGTAGGCGTCGGCCCACGGCGGGATGAACACGTCGAGGGGACGGTCAGCGGCCCGGGCCACGGTGGCCGCCGCCAGGGCCGCATTCCCGCAGGAGGCAATGGCCAACCGGCGCTGAGGGGCCTCGGCATCCGCCTCGAGGTGCAGCGCCAGGCCCATGAGATGGCGCGCCTTGTGCGTGCCGGTGACGTTGCCCGTCTCGTCCTTCACCCAGAGGTCCACACCGAGACGCTTGCTCAACTCGGGCGCGGGCGCGCTGGGCGTCACCCGGAATCCCCTCCCGCCGATCTCGGCGACCCGGCGGTCGAGCCGCTCCACCGCCGCCACGAAGTCGCCGTCGGAGCGGCCCGACTCGGCGAACCGGCGGTAGGCCCAGAGCAGGCGCCGATACCGCACGAAAGGGTTGCCGCTGCCGTCGTCCACGTCGAAGCGAGGACCGGCCGGCGATCCCAACCAGCCGCCCTCGGCGGTGAGACGCTTCATCGGCCGACCCTGGGTTCTCTCAGCCGCCGGTCGCGGCTCCGCTGCGGGCGTTGAACTCGTCGATCATGGCGTCCCAGGCCGGGACCATGGCGTGCAGTCGATCCCAGAACGCCGCCTGCCGGCGCGCCTCGAAGTCCTCCAGCGAGACACCCTGCTGTTCCACCCAGGTGAAGTAGCCAAGATTGAAGATGCGGCTGCGGCCGACCTCGTCGAGCAGCAGCACGTGTGACGTGTCCGCACCGATGAGGTGCGCCTCGAGTTGCGCCGCCGCGGCGGCGTCGTCGAAGGAACCCCCGAAGCGTGCGCCAACCAGACGCGGCCGCTCGCTCTCGTAGAGGGCCGCGCCGTCAGTGGCGACGGTCACGATCACGTCATCGGCGCCCAGGCCCGCTGTGCGCGCGTACTTGATGGCGGCGAGCACGTTGCAGATGCTCGACAGACCCAAGTGATCCAGCGACGCCAGCACCCCTGCCGGCGTGCCGCGCCCGGAAAGGACCCGCCGCCCTCCCTCGTGGCCGAAGGCCATGAACAAGCCGTCGGTGGCCGCGTCGGAGACCGCCACGGCGGCGTCGCTGTTCATGACGTTGTGGACCAGTGGGATGTGCTTGTCGCCGATGCCCTGGATGTTGTGCTCACCGAACCCGTTGTAGAGCATGGTCGGGCACTCCAGGGCCTCGACCGCCACGATGCGGGTGCCGTGCCGCTCCTTGAGATAGTCGCCGGCGCCAAGCGTTCCCGACGAGCCCGAGGCCGCTACGAAGGCGGCGAGGCGAAGGCCCGGCCGGGCCTCGGCGTGGTCGGCGAAGGCGTGCGCCAGGGCCGGTCCGGTCACGGCGTAGTGGCCGGCATGGTTGGAGAACTCGGAGAACTGGTTGAAGATCACGTTGCGTTCGGTGGCTGCCAGCTCGGCGCAGGCGTCGTAGATCTCCTTGACATTGCTCTCCGAACCCGGTGTGGCCACGATGTCGCCCGGGTCGGCCACCCAGCGCTCGAGCCACTCGAAGCGCTCACGGCTCATGTTCTCCGGCAGCACCGCCACCCCGCGGCAACGCATGATCCGGCTGATCGCCACACCGCCGCGGGCGTAGTTGCCCGTCGACGGCCACACCGCGCGCTGGGCGGTGGGATCGAAGGCGCCAGTGACCAGGCGGGGCACGAGACAGGCGTAGGCGGCCAGCACCTTGTGGGCGCCGATCATGGGGAACGTGTCCCCGAAGGCCACCAGGATCGGCGAAGCCACGCCGGTGAACTCCGGCGGCAGCACCACGTAGGAGGGCACCTCCCTGAGACCTCCCGACGCGGTGTCGTTGTACCAGTGCACCCGCCACAGGTTGCGAGGGTCGGCCTCGTTGCGGCCCACGGCAGCCAGACTCGCCAGGGCAGAGGCAGGAGTCCGCCGCGGCTCGGCCAACTGAGCGAAGGTGGGGAGCACGATTCCCTGCTCACCGAATCGCCGCGCCGCCCGCGCCAGGACGGCTTCGTCGACGACGGACGTGCCGAGGCCCAGCCGGGCGTCGCGCGACTCGTCGATCACCGGGTCGCTCATAGGCACCACACGCTACCGGCGGCCGGCATCGCCGACCGCGTACATCGCACCGCTGCGCCCCCCCACGTAGATCACGCCGTCCCAGATGACCGGGGAGGACTCGAAGCGCCATTCGTTGCCGACCTGCAGTTGCCATACGATCGGCGGCTCGATCGACGTGTCGCTCACGTCGTAGGCGGTGATCCGCCCCGCCCCGTCCGCCAGAATCAACGTCTCGTCGATCACGATCGGGCTGCTCCACAGCAGTTCGGCGAATCGCTTCTCCCAGCGGATCCTGCCCGTCTCCCGGTCGACGCCCCAGAACCTGCCCGTGTGGGTCGTCGCGTACACCATGTCGCGCCACACCACGGGCGTGCTCCAGACGCCCCGCTGCGCGGCCTCGGAACGGTCATGCACCGACCACACGATGGGATCGGTGGGGCGAGACGGGTCGAGTTTGACGAGTTGGCCCACCTCGCGGGCGCGTGCGGTCTCCCGGGCCTCGTACTCCACACCCACGTACAGGTACCCCTCCTCGTCGACGACAGGCGTGGCGTCGATGTCGTCGCCCGCCCAGAACCGGAAGACCTGTTCGGGCATGAGCCCCTCGGCGAGCCCCGAAATGTCCCAGCCCGTCACGAGCCCGCCGGAGTTGGCGTAGTAGAGGGTGTTCTCCCAGATCGCCGGGGAGGACTCGATGGCGACGTTGTAGTGGCCCTGGTCGGATTCCTCGAGATCGGCGAGGAGTTGGTCGTCCCAACCCGCCCAGTGGAAGACGACCTCCGGATCCACCGTGACCAGCCCGTCCGCGCCGTAGCCCCGGTTCAGGCGGATCACGAAGAACCTGCTGTTCTCCCCGCCGAGGAAGAGGTAGTCGTTCAACACGAGCGGGGTCGAGTCCCAGTCGTCGTTCCACAGCCCCGGTCCGTAGTCGTACGCCCCCAGACTCCACAGTTCGGTGGGTTCGGGGCGGTCGAACGCCACGATCCGGAAGAAGTTGTCGCGCGAGCCGAAGTAGGCGAGCGGGTGCTCGTCGGGATCGATCACGACCGACGTCTTGATGAGGTCTCCGGTCTCGAAGTCCGCCAGCAGGCGCTCGCCCGTGGCTGCATCGAGAAAGTGCACGTTGTTGTCGAAAGCCCCGAAGACCACCCACGTGCGGCCGTCGCGCTCGAACACCGCCACTTGGCCGGTCCAGCCGGTTCCGCACCACTCGATCTGCTCACCGTGGTAGCTGGAGAAGGAGCACATGTTCTCGTTCTGCGGGAATCGCCAGAGCAGGATCGGGTTCCGCGGCACCGGGCCCGTTCCGTACCAGCTGCGAGTCGGCGAGCCCCGGAAGGTGAGGACACCCGGTGTCGCGTTGGCGGGGGGCTGACCGAACGATGCGCCGTCCACCCAGGTCTCCGGCTCCTCGGTAGCGGCCTCCGGCAATTCCTCGGGCGACGACGGCGGAGGAACAGCCGGCGAGGTGTCCGGCGGCTGCGGGGGCGTCGCCGGCGGCGGTGCCGGATCAAGTGCCGGCGGCGGGTCGTGCGTCGAGCCGGCGGACACCTCGCCGGCGCGCTCGGGAGTGCCGGCGAGCAGGACCGGCAGCACCAGGGCCGCCAACGCGGCGAGCCCGAGCAACGTGACGCGCACCGGGACGGCGCGGGCGCGCGAAGAGGTGTTCACCGAGTCAGGAGTGTGCCGCACCTAGGCGGCGGCGTCAGATCGCGGAGTGAGCAGTCGTGCGGAACGCCCGCGTGAGGAGCGGCGTCGGTGCCGGCTCGCGCGCCGGCGCGTCGTCGCCGGACCCCGAGTCGTCGGCGGATTCGGCGCCGGACGCCGCCGGTTCCGAGGCCGGCGAACCCTCGCCGGCGGACCGCCGCGGGCGGCTCGGGCTTCGCTGGTCCGACAGCACCCAGCCGACGGGCGGCCGGAACCGGTTGGCGTGCGCCGAGCACATGGGCAGGCCGCGCCAAGCCCTGCCCTCGAAGTCCATGAGCCAGGCCGCGGTCACGCGGGCGTCGAAGAGCAGCAGCGCGGTTGCGGATTCGGGGCACAGCATGTGGGCACAGCCGGCCGCTTCCTGGGCCCCGTTGTGGGGTGGCGCTACGGCATTCCCGGTCGCGATCGCGGCCGCTCCACCTCCGGGGTGGATTCCGTCCATGCAACAAACGTACTGTCACGACGCGCCCGACCGGGGGATTTGTACACCCCTCATTGCATCCCTGAGTTGCCCCGGTGGCGGGTGTAGGCTTGATGCCATGTCTCATGCGCGTCCTCGCAGGCGAATCGCTCTGATCGCACTCACCGTTGTCCTGGCGCTGGTGGTCACTTCGTGTTTCGGCGACGACGAGCCCGACACGACAACGACGACCCAGCAGCCGGCGGCCCCACCACCTCCGACAGAGCCGCCGACGACGGCGGCGGAGGTGATCGCTGTGGAGCCGACGCCGCCGACAACGGCGGAGGTGATCGCTGTGGAGCCGACGCCGCCGACAACGGCGGAGGTGATCGCTGTGGAGCCGACGCCGCCAACAACCCAGCCGGTGGTGGACGAAAACGGAATCCTCCTCTATACGGTGCAGGCCGGCGACACCCTGTTCAGCATCGCCCAGCGGTTCGGCGTCAGCCTCGACGACGTCATCGAGGCCAACAACATCAGCAATCCTGACGTCATCTTCGAGGGCGACACGCTGACCATCCCACCGGCCGGCTGACCCGCCGCCGCGACAGGACAGATCGCGGGGACTGACGGGTTCTGCCGTTGCAGCCGACGGGGTCGGTTTCTTCAAATGGATCCAGATCGGCTAGGTTCGTGAACATGGCACGCGCCACTCATCTCGGGCGCATAACCCTGGCCGGCCTTTCGGCCGTGCTGGTCATCACGCTCACCGCCTGCTTCGATACCGGTGACGACACCGAGGGTCCCACCACCGACACCGGTGGCGCCGGCAGCAACACCGTCGTCACGCTCGCTCCCCCGCCGCCGGTGACCCCGGCGACCGGCGTCGTCCAGCAA
>VXXM01000024.1 GCA_009835395.1 Acidimicrobiia bacterium | reverse complement strand
GCACAGCCCCCCGGGCCGTGCCACCAACCACCCCTACCGACCCCCATCCCCAGCCGGTGCTGACACCCGATCTGGACCGACGCCGACACACGAGCACGGCGGTTCCGGGAGCCGGCACAGTCGGCGAGGATCTCGCGTGGGGGGGTACACCAGAGCGGTCGTTCGTCGGTCGCCGGGTGAACGAACAGCGCTGGGCGTCGGTTCCTATGCTGCGCGATCGTGCGCGGCCGGCCCGATCGACTCTTCCTGCTCACCGGCGCGGCGCAGGGGTTCACTTGGGCGGCGGGGCTGCCGGTGGTGGTGTGGTGGGTCGTGGAGCTGCAGCTCCCGCCACTGCGGCTGGCGCTGCTGGGAACGGCGCTGGTGCTCACGATCCTGGTGGCGGAAGCCCCGACGGGTGTGCTGGCCGACCTCTACGGTCGCAAACCGTCGGTCGTGGCCTCCTTCGCCGTGATGGGGGCGGCGATCGGACTCATGGCGAGTTCACCCGCCTTCGCCTCGATGATGGTCTGGCAGGCAGTCTGGGCCGTCGGCTGGACCATGCAGAGTGGCGCGGCGACGGCCTGGGTGACCGACGAGCTGCTGGCCGGCTCGGGACCGCGAGCGGCGGACAGCTCCGCCGGGGATGCCGGCCAACCGGACTCCTCCGAGACAGGTGACGGCGCGCCGGGTGCCGCCCGGTTGGATCAGCTGATCGTGCGTCAGGCGATCTGGCGGGCCATCGGCCTGATGATCGGTCTCGGCGTCGCCGCCGGGGTCGGCGCCTGGTCACTGCGCGGCGCCATGGTCGTCGCCGGGGCACTGGGCCTGGCGTTCGCCGCCTACCTGGCTGTCACGATGACTGAGACAGCGTTCATACGGGATACGCGCATTGGCGCGAGCGCGGGAGGTGCCTGGCGCGAGGCACTGACGATCTGGCGTCAAGGCGCGGCCCTCGCACTGCGCCGGCGGACACTGCTGGCGGTGGTCTCGGCGGCGGCGATCACCGGCTTCGCCGGCGAGGCCATCGAGCGGCTCGAGGTGCTGCGTCTGGTGGAGTTGGGGCTCCCCGATTACACCGGCGGTGAGGCAGTGCTCCTCTTCGGTGTGGTGTGGTTCGTCATGGCGGCGCTGTCGATCCCCGTGATGATCTGGCTGCGACGGCGCTTGGGGCGACGTGACGCATCCCGGGACGCCAGATTGCTGGCCCGGCTGCTGATCGTGGCGGGCGCCGGAGCGCTGGCCCTGGCGGTGAGCCCGATCTTCGCCGTTGCACTCGCCGGCTGGACAGTCCTGGACGTGGCCGGCGAGACGACCTACCCCCTCGCCGAGGCGATGGCCAACCGCGAGGCCTCCTCGGGGGTGCGGGCCACGGTGATCTCGTTCCTGGGTCAGGCGGAGGCTCTCGGCCAGGTGCTGGGAGGCGTCACGCTCGGCCTCGTGGCGCAGTTCGTCTCGCTGCCTGTGGCCCTGGCGACCGCCGCCGGTCTCCTGGCGGTGGCCGCCATACCAGTGGCCGTCGTCGGGCGGGCGCAGCCGGCGAGTGCGAGGTAGGACCGTCCGGCGGCGCCACCCGGGGCATTCGCCGACCGGGGACCGTAGCGTCGAGCCGTGAACGCACTGGCTGTCACCGCCACGACCGCAGGGGTGATCATGGCCGCCGGCTGGCTGGTGAGCCTGCGGCTGCGGGACGCCTCCATCGTGGACCCGCTCTGGGGAATCACGTACGTTGCGGCCGCTTGGGCGGTCTGGCTCTGGGACGCCTCGGTGACGGTGACAGCCCGCACCTGGCTCGTGCTGGCGATGGTGTCGGTGTGGGGACTCCGCCTGGGTGTGCACTTGTTGGCACGGAAGTGGGGTGAACCCGAGGACTACCGCTACGCGGCAATGCGCGCCCGTCGCTCCCGGCGCACCTTCACCTGGTGGAGCCTCGTGATGGTCTTCGGCCTGCAGGGCGCCCTGATCGTCGTGGTGTCGCTGCCCGTGCAGGCGGTCGTGGGCGCTTCGGGCGATACCCCGGGGCTGGGACCGCTCGACTGGCTGGGCTGCGCGGTCTGGGCCGTGGGGCTGGCGTTCGAGACGATCGGCGACGAGCAGCTCCGGCGCTTCAAGTCCGATCCCGCGAACCGCTCCGCTGTCCTGGACCGCGGGCTCTGGCGGTACACCCGTCACCCCAACTACTTCGGCGACTTCTGCGTCTGGTGGGGCTTCTACCTGGTGGCCGCTGCGGGCGGCGGCGCCTGGACGATCGCCGGCCCCGTCGTGATGTCGGTCCTCCTGGTGCGGGTCTCAGGGGTGCGGATGCTGGAGAGCACCATCGCCGATCGCCGTCCCGGCTACGCCGGATACGTGAGACGTACCAGCGCCTTCCTGCCCCTGCCGCCCCGCCGCCGCGGCGGTCCCCCGGATGGCGGCGCCTCGTAGGATCGGCCCGGTGAGTTCGCAGATCACGCAGATCGACGAGGCCCTGCTGGCCTACATGGACGCGCACTCCAGCGAACCCGACGCACTGCAGCGCGACCTCATCGCGGTCACCGAGGCGCTGGGTGACGCCGGCCGGATGCAGATCGGCGCCGTGCAGGGCTCGTTCATGACGATGCTCGTGCGGCTGCTCCAGCCCTCGCTGGCGGTGGAGGTGGGCACCTTCACCGGCTACTCGGCGCTGGCGGTGGCGAGGGGGCTGCCGCCGGGCGGGCGGCTGCTGTGCTGTGACGTCTCGGTGGAGTGGACGGCCGTCGCCCGGTCGTACTGGGAGCGCGCCGGCGTGGCCGACCGCATCGACCTGCGCATCGCCCCGGCGCTGGAGACGCTGCGAGCCCTGCCGCCCGGGCCCGAGGTGGGCTTCGCCTTCATCGACGCCGACAAGGCCAACTACATCAACTACTACGAGGAGTTGCTGCCGCGGCTGACGCCCAGGGGCGTGATTCTGGTGGACAACGTGCTCTGGGGAGGCGGCGTGGCCAACCCCGACCAGGACGACGACACCACCGAGTCGCTGCGCGCCTTCAACACCCACGCGGCAGCCGATCCTCGCTCGCACGTGGCGATGCTGCCCGTCGGCGACGGGCTGACGGTCATCACGCTTCGCTGAGCCGTCAGCCGACCGGCGGCGCCGTTGCCCTCCGCGCGGACCGGACCGCCGTCCCGGATGCGTCAAGTCGGCGCCCATAGCATCGGCGGCACATGATCCGACCCGATCTTTCCCGCCTGCGGCCGCTCTGGCGACGGATCCTGGCGCTGGCGGACGAGTTCCGCCATCACTGGCTGCGGGTGCGGCTGCCGGGTCTCTCCGCCGAGATCGCCTTCTACGCCCTGCTCGGGCTGTTCCCGGCGGTGATCGTCTTCGCCGGAGCCCTCGGCTCTCTGGACGCCATCATCGGCGCGGGCGCCGCCGCCGATGTCGAGGGCTGGCTGCTGGACCGCGTCGTCGAGACCTTCGGCGCCGAAAGCACGCTGCGCCAGACCGTCACCGACCTGTTCACCCAGTCCAACGCCGGTGTGATCACCCTCGGCGCCGTCCTGACGTTGTACGCCTCGTCCCGCGGCTTCATCGCCGTGGTGCGCGCCCTCGACGTGGTGTACGGCCACGAGCACCGCCGGCGCTGGCTCTCCACCCGCATCGTGGGCTTCACCATCACGATCGTGACGGTGGTCGTGGCGGCGCTGGTGGCCGTCATGGTGGTGGTGGGACCGCTGCTGGGAAGCGGTCAGGAGGTCGCCGCACGCGTCGGGCGAGGTTCGGGGTTCGCCACGGCCTGGGTGTGGCTGCGCTGGCCGCTGGTGGCCACCGTCGTCGTGGTGTGGGCGGCCTGCGTCTACCACTTCGCCCCGCGCCGCCAGTCGTTGCTGCGGTTCGAGCTGCCTGGAGCGGCGGTGGCGACGGCGTGGTGGCTGGTGGTCTCGACAGCGTTCCGCCTCTACCTGGACGTTGCCTCCAGCGGCATGAACACCGTGTTCGGCCTGCTGGGCGGGGTTCTCAGCCTGCTGTTCTGGCTCTACCTGCTGGCAATGGGCCTGCTCGTCGGGGCCGTCGTCAACAGCCTCCTCGCTCGCCACCGCCGAAGCGCAGCGGAGGCGGCCGCGACGCCCTAGCGCGCCGCGGGGCTAGCCGGCGAACACCGCCTCGGTGGTGAAGGACACGCCCCGCTCGAGGGTCTTGTGCACGGGACAGCGCCGGGCGATGTCGGTGAGGCGGTCACGTTGCTCGGCGTCGAAGTCGCCCTCGATGAAGATCTCGCTGCGCACCCTGTCGATGTAGCCGGAGGCCTCGGCCTCGCAGTCCTCGCAGTCACGGGCGTGCACCCGATCATGGGTGTAGCGGGCCGAGACCGAGTGGAGGTTCCAGCCCTTGCGCCGGCAGTACATCGACACGGTGATGCACGTGCAGGCCGCGACGGAGGAGAGCAGCAACTCGTAGGGGTTGGGACCCGTGTCGCCGCCACCGAGATCGGTGGGCTCGTCGGCGCCCCAGAGATGATCTCCGGCCCGCAGTTCCACGCGGAACTCGACGCCGGGCTCGACCTTCAGGTCGGCGGTGACGGTGGTCATGGCCCGAGCCTACGGGCAGCACCGCCGGCGCCCCTGACGCGAGACCGTTCCGGCCGCTAGTGGCGCCGGTCCACCGTCATCTCGACGATGTCGACGCCGTGATACTTCTGATGGCGCACGGCGGCGGCGTAGTGGCGGAGCAGCCGGAACGACACCTCGCGCTCATCGGGCGCAGGAGGCAGCTCGCTCAGATAGGCGAGATGGTCCTCCAGATTCTGTCCCTCCAGGACGGTCACGAACTCCACGACCGCCGATGCACCCTCGATGCGAGCGGTCACGGCCAGGCGCCGGCGGGCGTCGCCGGAGCCATCATCGCCCTCCTGCAGGAGGACGGCAAGAGCCTCCTCGCCTGCCGAGGTCAGCCTCCCGGTCGCGGTCTCGCTCCACTGGGCTCTCGAGGCGAACGCGCCGAGGAACTCTCGCACGTGCGGTAGGGCCGCGGCCTCCAACGGGACCCGCAGGCGCCGGCGACGCGAGCCGGTCAGGTCCATGAAGACGACCATCACGACCGCCGAGATCATGCCCGCGGTCATGCCGTTCCCGAGCAGCACGCCCACGAAGCCATCTCCGATTATGTCGGGGAAGATCCACTGGTTCTGGAAGCCGACCCCCAGCCAGAAAGACAGTCCGACGACGGCCGCCTTCCGATGGTTGAGACCGTCTCGAAGGACGAGCCGCATGCCCTGGACGAAGAGCAGTCCGATGATGAGGACGAGGTATCCCGCCGCCACCGGTCCGGGGATGGCGATGAGCACGGCGGAGATCTTCGGGAAGAACGCCACCGCGATGAAGACGCTGCCGATGACGACTCCGACACGCCGCGCCGCGACTCCCGTGACCTCTGCAAGCGCCAGGCTGGAGGAATACGTGGTGTTGGGAAGCGTGCCCGCGATACCCGAGAGCAGGTTGCCCACGCCGTCGGCGTTGAGAGCCCCCTGCACGACCCGGAAGTCGGTGGCCCGCGGGGTGCGCCTCGACACCTGCTGGATCGCGATGCCGTCGCCCATGGTCTCGACCGCCCCCACGATGGTGACCACCGCGAACGCCGGAAGGAGCGCCCAGAAGTTGGTGTCCGGCGTCAGGTCGAACCCCGGCCAGGAGGCCACCGGGAAACCGACCCAGGGCGCCGCCGCCACGGCATTCGTGTCATAGATCCCGAACGGTGCCGCCGCCGCGCATCCCACGGCGATGCCGGCGACCGGCGACCACAGCCGCACGGACGGGGAGCCGCGAAGCACCAGGGCGGCGACCGTCAGAATTGTGGCGAGTGCGGCGACCGGGGCCGCAGCGCGCGCCGTGCCGTCGGGCACGTCTCCCATGGTGTCGAAGAGGACGGGGGCCACGGTGACGCCGATGAGCATGACGACCGTCCCGGTGACAACCGGCGTGAACACCCGGCGCAGCAGCGAGAGCCGCGCGGCCAGCAAGAACTGGAACAGCGACGAGACGACCACGAGCGAGGCCATCAGGGACGGGCCGCCCGCGTCGAGCGCGGCGACACAGACCGCGATGAACGCGCCGGACGTCCCCATCGCCAGCACGTGTCCCGACCCGATCCGCCCGAGCCTCACGGCCTGCAGGATGGTTGCGATCCCGCTGACCAGCAGCGCCGCGACGACTCCCCACGAGATGTACGAGTCCGGCTGATCAGCGATCCGCGCCACGATGACCACGGTCAGGGCCACCGGCGCGATGATCGTCATCGCCGCCTGCAGCCCCACACCGGCGGTCACGAGCGCGGGCGGCCTGTCCTCCGGCTCGTAGCGGACCGACCGCTCATCTCCTCCCGCGGCCACGGGCACCTCCCCACTCACGTTGCCGGTGTACCACGTTTGGCGCGCAGTCCAAGAATCTCACGCACGCGGTGCGCCGGTTTCGCGGCCGGACCAGATACCTGAGCGCACGCCGGTGCCGAATTCGCTTCGTCCGGATCACCGCTCGGGCGGGCGCGCCCGCCCGACCTACCCGGAGAGAGCAGGGGCGGACGTCACCTCGATCTCGCTGCTGCGGAACCAGACATCCTCGGGAAGGTCGGAGGGCAGGTAGCGGATGTCGAGTTGGTGCTCCTCGCCGCCGATCACGAAGCCCATCTCGATGCGGCCGTCGGCCAGGCGCCTGGAGCGGACCCTCCCGAGCACCTCGTCGCCCAACTCGACGTCGCCGGTCTCCCGCCATTCGCCGGCCGGGGCATCCGCCCGCAGGTAGCGGACATCCGGCAGGATCCGGAGGCCACCGGCGAATTCGACGCCGTGCTCGACCCGCCCGTCGGCACCCAGCCGGGCGATGACGCGCAGCCGGTACGTCCGCGGTTCCGGATCCTCTTCGGTTGGCTCCTCCTCGGGAAGCAGCAACTTGAGCAGCTCCTCGCTCTCCTCCAGCGCCAACCGCTCCAGGAACCGGTGGTTCGCCGCGTCAGCGGCCGCAGCGGCGCAGAGAATGCCGTCGACAGTGGGACCCCAGACCGGCAGCGCCGCACGCATCTCGGTGTCGAGCACAACCAATTCGTCGACAGCGTCCTGGTCGGCCGCGTCCAGAGCGACGGCGAGATCGGTCCCGCCGCCACGGCAGGACCGCAACTCGGCGATCATCGCGCGAACGCCCGGATCCCCCCAGCGCGTCTCGGCCTCGCGGGCCGCTTCGACGATCCTGCCCGCCGCCGCCGCCGGCGCGACCACCGCCTCGGCGTAGGCGAGTTCGGACTGGAAGGACAACGCCTCGCCGAGGCTCAGCGCCTCGCCCCCCTCCAGCCTCCCCAGCAGTGCGCTCCAGGAGGATGCCAGCGAGGCGAAGCGGCCCGACGCCCGCTCGGCGACCGCAAGCACCAACTCCTCCGCTGCGACCGGATTGATCGCCTCGCCGACGGCCACCGACCCGGCCGGCTCGGACGAGCCGACCAACGCCGCGTACGCCGCCCCGAACGTCTCGATAAGGCTGGCGGATGACGGATCCGACGGCAGAGCCACGACCGGCGCCGCCAGGGGCTCGTCCGCACCGGACAGGCCCGCCAGCGCGGCTCGCTCGAAGACGCCGTCCAGCAGCTGCGTGCGCACTCCGGCCACGTAGATCGCCCTGTCCCGGGTGGCCTCGTCGACCTCGGTTTCCGGTTCGGCGACCGCCGCCACCGCTGTCGTGACCTCGCCCTCGTCGTCGGCCTCCGCCGAGACGCTGTAGGCCGTGCCGTCGACGGTCACCTCCACAGGGTCGAAGGTCGGGCTGCTGAGCACCATCAGGTTGTGCCAGAAGCCGTGGAACCCGAGTTCGTTCTCGTCCTCGTCCTCGGTGACGGCGCCGACGAACAGCCAGGCCGATCCCGCTTCCCTGAAGGCGACCTCAAGCGACGCCACACCGGGGTTCGCCACGCTGGTGGCGCTCGCCACGCCGGCATCGGAGTGGAAGGAGACCCCACTCGGCCAGCGTCGGGAGAGCGGCGCGTTGACGTCGATGACCCGGCGCCCTCCCGGGTCGCGTCCCACGACGTAGAGGTAGGTTGTGTGCTCGCCGGGTAGGTCGCCGCCGCCGGCGTTGCCCACCCGGTAGTTCACCGCGACGGGATCCCCCACGACCACGTCGTCGGGGATGTCCACCTTCTCGACCTTGATCCGGAAGTCCTGCGCCTGCTGCGCCAACTCGTCCACGAGATGCACTGTGAGCGTGAAGTCAGAGTGCAGGGGCTGCCGGTCGCGCGCCAGGTAGGTGGTGGCCTCGATGAGGTAGATGTCGGCCGGCAGGTACTGCTCGATGCGCGAGTCGGGCGGATCGCCGCCGTCGTCGTTGGCACCGATCACGCCGCCTTCGAGTGACGCCAGCGACAGCACGGCGTCGCCGTTCTCGGACTCCAGGTCGATCCGCACGCGCCCGTCGACCGGCAGGGCGAACGAGTAGTTGTACGCGGGATGGGTCGTCACGATCCGGGAGCCGCAGGTGTCCAGCGACCAGGAGCCCTCGGCGGTCAGGTCGGCATCAGGCCCGAGTGTCCCGAGGTGCACGACGCCGCAGCCGGGGACACGGCTGACGGTGAGCGTGAAGTCCGCCGCGCCGCGTCCGCGGCCGCCGACGGTCGTGGCCTCCACCAGGTAGACACCCGGTGCCAGATCGCGCTCCACGCGCGCCGCGAGGCCCGCTCCCCCGTCGTCGTCGTCCGCCAGGCGAGTGCCGTCGGCCGCGAGCAGGTATAGGTACGGGTCGGCGTCGGGCGAGGACAACTCGATGCGGATCCGGCCCGGGCTGTGGATCTCGAAGCGGTAGGTCTGGGCGTCGTTGCCCGGGCGGAACCGCGAGTCGCAGTCCTCGGTGCTCCAGCGACCGTCTGCCTGCAGGGCACTGCCGGCCGGCGCGCCGAGCCCGCCCATGCTCGTGACCGGGCACTCGGCCGATTCCTGCTCCGTGGCCGTTTCCTGACCCGTGGCGACGCCTGCCCCGGCAACCGCCAATACGCCCGCGATCAGGGCGACGGCCAACCCGACGACCAGAGATCGGCGGCCCCGCGACTCTCGCTGCATCACGCGCATTACATCAACCCTTCCTGCTGGACACCCCCGAGGACTCTATTGCACGAGGTGCCCGATCGATGCGACTCGAGCCATCCAGACCGGCCTGCAGGTCGCGTTCAGGCGCGAAGCATCCCCGTGGCCGCTCTGGGCGTGAAGCGCACGACCAGCCGGCGCTCGTCGACCATGGCCCGGCGGTACTCCTCCCAGTCCGGGTGCGGCTTGCCCGTCACGCGCTCGTAGTACCTGACCAGGGCGTCACAGGTGGCGTCGTCCGGTCTGCTTGCCGCCGGCGACAACTCCACAGCACCGTCGAAGGACACGTACGACCACGATCCCGCATCGGAGACGTGCAGCACGGCGCGGGGGTCTCGCCGCAGGTTGGCGGTCTTGGCCCGGCCCTCGATGACCGAGATCACGAACGCGCCCCCGTCGAGGTCGTACACGATGTCCGAGGACTGTGGCCGGCCGTCGGCCCGGATCGTGATGAGCACACCGAGGCTCCGCTCGGCCGCCCACTCGGTGGCTTGTGCAATGTCCACGGCGGACCTCCTATCGATTCTGCTCGCGGCGTTTCTGGATGTTGGCCCACTCGTCGCGCAGGCCGACGGTGCGGTGGAACAGCAGCGGCGAGCCGGTGTCGCCATCGCGGGCGAAGTAGCCGAGCCGCTCGAACTGCACGACCTCGCCGGGCGGCACCTCGGCCAGCGCGGGCTCCAGCTTGGCCGCGCGGATCAGCTCGCGTGACGCCGGGTTGTACGACTCCAGCGGATCGCGACCGTCGGCGCCCGGCACCGGGTCGCCGAACAGCCGGTCGTAGAGCGCCACGTTGGCCTCGACCGCGTGCGCGGCCGACACCCAGTGGATGGTGGCGCGCACCTTGCGCCCGTCGGGGGCCTGGCCGCCGCCGGTCTCGGGGTCGTAGCTGCAGCGCAGCCGCACCACTTCACCGCCGGCGGCGGTCTCCACGTCGTTGCAGCGCAGGAAGTAGCCGGCCCGCAGGCGCACCTCGCGGCCGGGAGCCAGCCGGTAGAACTTCCGGGGCGGGTCGACCATGAAGTCGTCCCGCTCGATCCACAGCCGCCCCGTGAACGGCACCTCCCTGGTGCCGTCGGCAGGATTCTCGGGGTTGTTGGGTGCCCGGCGGTACTCCACGTGCCCGGCCGGCCAGTTGTCGATCACCACCTCGAGGGGCCGCAGCACCGCCATGTGGCGCTGGGCGAAGCGATTGTGATGAGTCCGCACGAACGACTCCAGCAACTCGATCTCATGCGTGCCGTTGACGCGGGCCACGCCGATGTGCGCGCAGAAGGCCCGGATGGCCTCGGGGGGGTAGCCGCGGCGGCGCAGGCCCCGCAGCGTGGGCAGGCGCGGGTCGTCCCAGCCGTCCACGAGACCGCCGTCGATCAGGGCGCCGAGCGCCCGCTTGGACATGACGGTGTGGGTGAGGTTGAGGCGGGCGAACTCGGTCTGGCGAGGCCGGTCGCCCGGCAGCGGCAGCTGATCCAGGTACCAGTCGTAGAGCTGGCGGTTCCCTTCGAACTCCAGGGTGCACAGCGAGTGCGTGACGCCCTCGATAGCGTCGCTCTGGCCGTGCGCCCAGTCGTAGGTCGGGTAGATGCACCAGGCGTCGCCGGCGCGGAAGTGGCGGGCGTGGCGGATCCGGTACATGACCGGGTCGCGCATCAGCATGTTGGGGTGTGTCATGTCGATGCGGGCCCGCAGCACCTTCTCGCCGTCGCCGAATCGCCCCGCCCGCATGTCCCGCAGCAGCGCGAGGTTTTCGGCGGGTGTGCGGTCCCGCCACGGGCTGGCCACTCCGGGAGTCGTGAAGTCACCGCGGGTGGCCGAGATCGTCTCGGCATCCTGGTCGTCCACGTACGCCGAACCCTGGACCACCAGGTGCTCGGCCCACTCGTAGAGCTGCTCGAAGTACTCCGAGGTGTGCAGGGGGACCCCGGGGTCGAACCCCAGCCAGGCGATGTCCTCGGCGATGCCGTGTGCGTAGGCGGCATCCTCGCCGGCGGGATTGGTGTCGTCGAAACGCAGCCGGCAGATTCCGCCGCCCTCGGCGGCCACTCCGAAGTTCAGGCAGACCGACTTGGCGTGGCCGATGTGCAGGTACCCGTTGGGCTCGGGCGGGAACCGCGTCTGTACCCGCCCGTCGAACACCCCGGTGGCGCCGTCGGCGACGATCTGCCTGCGGATGAAGTCCAGGGGCCGGGCGCGGCCGGTCCCCTCGGCAGCGGAGTCGGCCGGCGCGCCGCCCTCGATCCCCCCGGCGACCCCCGTGGAGGTTGCGTCGGTTTCGGTGGCCACGCTGTTACATCTAGCAGCCACTCATCACGGGACCAACGATCCGAGGCGACGCCGAGCCTCCGTACTGACGCGACCCGCTCTCCGCCCGCCTCCTGCCGGCAACCTCCGAATCGTGCCGGCGCGGGGCGCCCCGTACCATTGAGCCCGTGAGCGGCGTCGACGTCGACCGGGTCCTGGCGGCCGTGGCACGCTTCGACGACCGCGTCGACGTGCTGTTCGAGAAGCTGCGGGGACGGCGCTGGGCGGACAGGGCCTTCTACACCGCGTCGCAGCTCGGCGACTACGGGCTGATCTGGCACCTCCTGGCCGCACTGGCCGCGCTCGGGGGTTCGAGGCGCGCCGAGCGGAACCTGTGGCGCCTGGCCGCCGTTCTGGGGCTGGACTCGCTGTTCGTGAACGGCCTGCTGAAGTCGCTCGTGCGCCGCTCCCGGCCGGACACCGACGACGGTGAGCGGCCTTTGTACCTGCGCCAACCCATCACGACGGCATTCCCCAGCGGTCATGCCTCCAGCGCCGTGGTCTCCGCGCTATTGCTGGGCGAGTTGGGCGGTCGCAGCTGGCGCAGGCTGCTCTGGTTGCTGGCGGCCGCCGTGGCGCTCAGCCGCATCCACGTCCGCATCCACCATGCCTCCGACGTGGCAGGCGGCGCGCTCACCGGCGCCCTGCTCGGGCGCCTGGCGCGGCGCCTCTGGCCCCTGGGCTGAGCGCTGCGAACTCAGTCTCCGTCCGAGCGCTCGAGCCCGGCGTGGATGCTCCGGATGCCGTAGGCGGTCTGATCCAGGGTCACGACCGATCCGGTCATCGGCGCGGAGGCGTCCGTCGCCAGGTAGCAGATGGCACGCCCCGCCTCCTCGGCAGTCAACAGTCGCCCCAGAGGCAGATTGCCTGCGTAGTCGCCCTCCCAACCGGGAGACGCGCCATGGGTGGTCTGCATCACGTTGTCCTCGCCCGGCGTGAGCGTCCAGCCCAAGGCGAGCCCGTTGACCCTGATCCCCTCGCTCTGGAGGGTGTAGGCGGCATTGCGGGTGTGAATCCCGAGAGCCGCCTTGGTCATGGAGTAGACGCTGATCTCGGGGCAGCCGCCGTGCATCGCGATGCTCAACACGTCGACCACGGTGCCCGGCGCGCCGGCCCGGCGCAGTCGCTCGACGAAGTGTCCGCACAGCAGCACCGGCGAGCGAACGTTCACGGCGAACAGCTCATCGAAGGCAGCCACGTCGACGTCCAGAACCGAGGTGCGCGTGGTCAGCCCGGCGGCGTTGATCAGCACGTCGGCGAGCAGTCCCCGCGCGTCGATCTCGGTGAAGATCGCATCGGCCGCACCGGCTTCGGACAGGTCGGCAAGCACCGCTTCCGCCGAGGCTCCCAACTCATCCAGCCGGGCGCACACCGCCTCGGCCCGTCCGGCGTGTCGCCCGGTGATCACGAAGCGCCGGACCCCCGCCTCGGCGAGGGCCATCGCCGCGGCCTCGCCGACACCGCTGGTGCCGCCCGTCACGAGCGCGCAACTCGGAATCCAAGTCATGGTGTCGACTCAGGCGTCGAGGGGATCCGGCACCAGCGGGGCGTCTCGGTAGTTGAGTTCGAGGCGGATGCCGTTGGGATCGTGCAGGAAGATCTGCCGGAGCGGGATGTTGGGCCTGCTGTCGTTCACCTCGAACGGCAGCCCCCGCTCGGTCAGCCTCTGCTGCATGGCCTCGTAGTCACCGGGCTCATTGGCCGTCTCGAAGGCGACGTGGTTGATGGGCCCGGTGGGTCCCGCCATGTCGTCGTCGATCACATTGATATGCACGCACGGACGGCCGCCCGCGTAGAGCCATGCCCCGGTCCCGCGCACTCCCGGCCGGTAGCCCTTGGCGAAGCCGAGTACATCGACATAGAACTCGACCGTCTCGTCGAGCCGAGCTGTCTGGATGTTGTAGTGGTCGAGCGCGTTGATGGTCATATTGCTCCTCACCAGCCGGTTCGGCGAACCCTAAGGGAGCCCCCGAACGCGGTCAATCCCGTCGAAACGGCGTCGGCCGCTCAGAGTGGCGACTCAACTCCCCGGGCTCCGTTCAAGGACGCCGTCCGCCCACGCGCCGAACGCCTCGAGGTAGCCGATGGCCCGCTCGGTGAGCGGGTAGCGCGCCACCAGTGCGTCGAAGGCCGCCGAGTGGTCCGACTCGAGCAGATGGGCCAACTCGTGGACGATGACGTAGTCGAGCACCCATGGCGGCACCTCGGTCAGCCGGTGCGAGATGAGGATCTCGCCCTTCAATGTGCTGCACGAACCCCAGCGCCGGCGCTGCCGCGTCGACCAGCGGATGGCACGAGGTTCGGGAAGGTCGTAGCGGGCAGCGAGGTCGCGCGCGCGGGCGCCCAGATCGACCTCCCAGCAACGGTGGCGCTCCTCGAATCGTCGACAGAAGTTGTTGACGACCTCGGCCTCGTCGAAGTCGGACATCCAGGCCGGTATCCGGATCTCGAGGACTCCGCCCGTCAGACGGGAGGACACGGTCTTGTGCCGGTTGGCGCTGCGGATGACATTGACGCGGAACGGCATGACGACCGGGGGCGGCCCCAACTCGTCGACCCCTTCCTCTCCCGGCAATGGATGGCAGTTCTCGGCGGGTGGGAACACGGCGGGCTGGGATCCGTTGGTCTGAGGATGGACGGCCTGCGGCATGGTTCTCATTCTTCTCTCCCTGTCGGTGGGTCGGACGCACCGCATGAGCGAGCGCCGTCGGAGCATGGTCGTGGGTCTCCGCACCGAGATCCCTTGCGAGTCGCAGCAGGAGGCCGGGGACAATCGTGAGGCAAGAGGCTCGGATCGGCGCAGAGCGGCGCCGCTGACTCTGAGCGACACGGGCCAAGACCGGGCTGGGACCAAGCCGGCGATCACTCGGACAGCACCGAGCGACCGCCACACCGAAGCGTAACGGTTGCCTGTGACAGCCCGCCCGGGCCGCCGGCCGGCGAGCCGGCTAGCCGGCCTCGGTGCTCTCGTAGACGGCGATGAGGGCGGCGTTGACGATGTCGCCGGCAGAGATCCCGGCGATGGCGTGCAGGTCGGCGATCGTGCCGGACTCCCCGAAACGGTCCACCCCCAGCGGGATGTGCTGAGAACCCACCGCCGCGCCCAGCCAGGCGAGGGCATGGCTGGCGGCGTCGTGCACGCTGACGACGGGGCGGTGGCGCTCCTCGGGGGGGATCAGCTGATGCATCCGGCTGGGGCGGCGCACGACGGTGGCCGCACTTGCGGCGGCGCGATAGGTGCCCTGCCAGCTGCGGTAGACCAGATCGGGGCTGGTGAGGTGCACGACGCCTGCATCCACACCCTCCTCGCCGAGGGCGTCCGCCGCGGCGAGCGCCTCGGGAGCCATCACCCCGGTGGTGACGATGGTGACGCCGGGGCGGTCGGTCAGCGGCGCGGGTCGAAGCCGGTAGCCCCCGGAGAGCACCTGCCGGCGCAGTTCCTCGGTGCCCAGGCGCTCGCCGGCCGCGGCGAACGGCGCCTGGTCGAGGGGCCGGGTGCTGAGGCGGAAGTAGGCGCTCTCGCCGTCGGGGCGGCTGAGGCCGTCGAGGGCGTCGCACAGCAACCAGTCCACCTCGGTGGCGTAGGCAGGCTCGAAGTAGGTGAGCCCCGGCAGTTCGGCGCCGACGCCTGCGGTGATCGTGGACTGGTGGGCACCGCCCTCGGGGGCCAGGCTGATGCCCGACGGCGTGCCGGCCACCACGAAGCGGGCGTCGTTGTAGAGGGCGTAGATGAAGGCATCCAGACCTCGCAGCACGAACGGGTCGTACACCGTGCCGACCGGCAGCAGGTGGCGGTCGTGGTGGTCGTGTGCCAGCCCCAATTGCCCCAGCAGCATGAACATGTTCATCTCCGAGAGACCCAGCTCGATGTGCTGGCCGTCCGGCGATGGCGCCCAACGCAGCAGCCGCTCGGCGCCGCCGTGGTCGTCCCGATGCTCGTGCCAGTAGACGCCCACCTTGTTCACCCAGCCGCCCAGGTTGGTGGAGATCGACACGTCCGGAGCGGTGGTCACGATTCGCTTGCCGACGTCGGGCACGTCCGCGAGACGGGTGAGCGTGCGACCGAACGCCTCCTGGGTGGAGACCTTGCCGCGCAGCGTCGGCGGGCCCGCCGCGTCCGGCACGTCCAGCCGCGGCCGGGGCACCGGCGGCGGGTTGTTGATGTCCGAGCCGACCGAGGCGCACACGCGGCCCTCGGGGCTTTCGGGATCGAAGCGGTCGAACTCGGTGGCGGTGGTGAGTCCCACCTCGGCCCGCAGGGCGTCGATCTGCTCGTCGTTCAGCAGCACGGCGTGGTTCAGCGGGTCGCCCGCCATCGGCAGCCCCCAACCCTTGACGGTGTAGGCGAACACGACACTCGGGCGGTCGGCCTCGATGTCGCACGCCTTGAAGCAGTCGATGAGCTGGCCGAGGTCGTGGCCGCCCAGGTCGGTCACGTGGGCGAAGAGATCGTCGTCGTCGAAGTCGTCGGTGAGGCGGCGCACCGCCGCGTCGGCGCCCTCCAGGAACTTCTTGCGCCGCTCGGCGCCCTGGTAGGTGAACAGCGCCTGGTAGGCCTCGTTCGACATGCCGTCGATGTGGGCGCGCAGGGCGTCGCCGCCCGGCTCGGAGAACAGCCGCCGCAGCCGGGCGCCGTACTTGGCCTCGGCCACGTGCCAGCCGGCGTGGCTGAAGAAGCTCTTCAGGCGGATGGCGGCGATGTCGGGGATGACCCGGTCGAGGCTCTGGCGGTTGAGGTCCACCACCATGGTGAAGTTGCCGAGCCCGTGCGTGACCGGGTCGGCGATGGCCTCCCAGACGTTGCCCTCGTCGAGTTCGGCGTCCCCGACGGTGGCGATGAAGCGGGCCGGCGGGGAGGGCTCGAAGTGGGCGTCGGCGTAGCGCCGCACGAGTGCCGCGAACAGCGGCGCCACCGCCCCCAGCCCCACCGAGCCGGTGGAGAAATCGGCCACGTCGGGGTCCTTGGTGCGCGACGGGTAGGCCTGCAGCCCGCCCCGCTTGCGAAGGGTGCTGAGGTACGAGCGGTCCAACTCGCCGGTGAGGTACTTGATGGCGTGGTACACGGGCGAGGCGTGCGGCTTGACGGCCACCTTGTCGTTGCCGTCGATGTGGGCGAACCACAGCGCCGTCATGATCGACACCATCGACGCAGAGGAGGCCTGGTGCCCCCCGACCTTGATCTCGAGGCCCTCCCGGCGGTTGGCCACGTCCACGATGCGCGTCGCCAGCCACAGCAGCCGCCGCTGGATGTTGTCGAGAACCTCCAGGTCGGGCACCGGCCGCGCGGCACCCGGGTCTTCCTGGGCCTTGGATCTGGCGGTATCGGTGCGTTGGCTCATGGCGCCCCCGGCAGGATTCGAACCTGCGGCCTTGGGATTAGAAGTCCCCTGCTCTGTCCCCTGAGCTACGGGGGCGGGGAGACCAGTCTAGGAAAGTCAGGCCCTGCAGGAGCTAGTTCTTCTCCAGCCACCGGGCAAGCAGCTGGCGGGCGATGACGAGTTTCTGGATCTCGTTGGTGCCCTCGCCGATGATCATCAGCGGCGTATCCCGGTAGTAGCGCTCCACGGGATACTCGGTCGTGTAGCCGTAGCCGCCGTGGATGCGCATGGCGTCGGTAGCGATCTCGTAGGCGGCCTCGGAGGCGAAGAGCTTGGCCATGCCCGCCTCGAGGTCGATGCGCTGTCCCTCGTCGTAGCGCCGGGCGGCGTCGTGAGTCAGCAGCCGGGCGGCGTGCAGTTTGGTCGCCATCCCCGCCAGCATGAAACGCACCGCCTGGTGCTCGAAGATAGGCCGCCCGAACGTCTCGCGCTCTTGCGCATAGGCCATCGCGGCGTCGTAGGCCGCCTGGCCCACCCCCACGGCGCGGGCCGCGATGTTGACCCTGCCCAGCTCTAGGGCGGCCAGCGCGTAGCGCAGACCCTTGCCCAGGCCCTCGGGGCCGCCGAGCATGTTGGCGTCGGGCACACGGTGGTTGACGTAGGACATCTCCACCGTCTCGACGCCCTTGTAGCCCAGCTTGTCGATCTTGCGGCTGATCGTCAGCCCCCCGTCGGCCGGGCCGGGAGCCTTCTCCACGATGAAGCAGGTGATCCGGTCGTCGGGAGTGCGTGCCAGCAGCATCACCAGCCCGGCGCGCATGCCGTTGGTGACCCACATCTTGGTGCCGTTCACGAGCCACTCGTCGCCGTCGAGGGCTGCCCGGCAGCGAATGTTCTGGGTGTCGCTGCCTGCGTCGGGTTCCGACAGCGAGAAGGCGGACCGCAGCGAACCATCCACCATGCGCGGCAGGAATCGCGCCCGCTGCTCGGGAGTTCCGAAGCGGGTGATCATGGCCACCGACAGCATGTGCGTGTTGAGGATCCCTGCGAGGGACATCCAGCCCCGGGACAACTCCTCGACGATGCGGGCGTAGGTCAGGGCGTCGAGTCCGAGGCCGCCGTAGGCCTCCTCGATCGTGGCGCCGAACAGGCCGAAGTCGCACATCCGGGCGAACATGGCCTCGGGGAACTCGTCGGCCTGCTCGAAGCGGCTCGCCTCGGGCACGACCTCCCGATCCACCCAGGCCGCGATCGTGGCGACGAGTTCGTCGGCCACTTCGGGATCCACACTCACGCGGCGGATGTTAGGCCGAGCGGGCGAGGCCGCGAGCAACCGACGCACACCTGCACTGCATGCACAGCGGCTCGTGGGGCCCAGCAGCACTCCGCGCAGGACAGTCGGAGACCCCCGCGGTAGCCTGCACGTATAGACCCCACGACGAACCCGGCGACATCGGGTGACCCGAGCGTCGGGACCCCGGCGTACCGCCTCGACGACCGGTACCTGCGCGACGAGGGCAGGGTGTTCGCCTCGGGCGTGCAGATCCTGGCCAGGCTGCCGTTCGAGCAGTTGCGCCGCGACCGTGCAGCCGGCCACAACACCGCCGCCTTCGTCTGCGGTTACCCGGGATCGCCCCTGGCCACCCTCGACATGGAGGTGACCCGGGTGGCCGGTCTGGCTGAGACCGCCGGGCTGCAACTCGTCCACCAGCCCGGCCTCAACGAGGAGCTGGCCGCCGCCGCGGTCATGGGTAGCCAACTCGTGGCAGGGTTCAGCGACGCCACCAAGGACGGAGTCCTGGGCATGTGGTACGGCAAGGCGCCGGGATTGGATCGGGCCTGTGACGCCATGCGCCACGCGGTCCTGACCGGGACGTCACCGCTCGGCGGGGCGGTGATGCTGGTCGGCGACGACCCCTACGCCAAGTCCTCCACCGTGGGCAGTTCCTCCGAGGGCACCCTGGCGTCGCTGCGCATGCCCTTCCTGGTGCCCGGCGACCCGCAGGAGGCGCTCGACCTGGGGCGCCACGCCATTGCCCTGTCCCGGTCGTGCGGAGTGGTGACGGCGCTGCGGATCGTGGCCGGCGTCGCCGACGGCACCGGCTCGGTGGACCTGGGCGGCGACGGCTGGGGCGCAGCCAACGGCCACGGCGGCGGAACCGCCGCGCCCTACCGCCTGCCGATCCTGCCCGGCCACGACGGCCCACCCGAGCCCTACCGCCACCGGCCCGACGGCAACCTCATGCCCCCGTACACCAACGACATCGAGCGGGACCTCGTCGAGGTTCGTCTGGAGCTGGCCCGCAGCTACGGGGCCCGCAACGGTCTGAACCGCCTCACCACCCCCGGCGGCCCGGCGCGGGTAGGGATCGTCGCCTCGGGGAACTGCTATCAGGAGATGCTGGAGGCGCTGCGCCTGCTGGGCCTCCCCAGCATCGGCGACATCGCCGGCGCCGGCATCCGCCTGGCGAAGTTCTCGCTCCCCTACCCGCTGGAGGAATCCTTCGTGCGGAGCTTCGCCGCCGGGCTCTCCGAGGTGATCGTGCTGGAGGAGAAGGATCCGCACCTGGAGCTGTTCGTGAAGGACGCCCTGTACCCGCTGGCCGACCGGCCCGCCGTGGTGGGCAAGCGAGACGACCGGGGCGAGCCACTGCTGGCCCGCCACGCCGGCCTCGACGCCGACTCGCTGACCGGCCCGCTGCATGCCCGGCTCTCCGCGCACCTCAGCGGCGACCGCCTCCGCCCGCCGGCGGCGGTGCCGCGCCGCCGGCAGTCGCTGCCCGTCAGCGCCCGCCGGACGCCCTATTTCTGCTCGGGTTGCCCGCACAACTCCAGCACCCGGGTGCCCGACGGCTCGCTGGTGGGCGTCGGAATCGGCTGCCACGGCATGGTCTCGCTCATGGAACCCGAACGAGTCGGCGAGTGGAGTTCGGTTTGCTCGATGGGCGCCGAGGGCGCCACCTGGGTGGGCATGTCACCGTTCACCGAGCGGGAGCACTCGTTCCAGAACCTCGGTGACGGCACCTACGCCCACTCCGGGCAGCTGGGCATCCAGTTCGCCGTGGCGGCCGGGGTGAACATCACGTTCAAGCTCCTGTACAACGGCGCGGTCGCCATGACCGGCGGGCAGGACCCCACCGGAATGGTGGGTGTCCCCGAGATGGCCAGGATCCTGCTCGCCCAGGGTGTGCGCCAGGTGCTGATCACCACCGAGGACCTCGGCCGCTACAAGCGCGTCACGCTGCCGACCGGCGTGGAGGTCTGGGACCGCAAGCGCCTCATCGAGGCGCAGGAGCGCCTGCAGGCCGTCGAGGGCGTGACGGTGCTCATCCATGACCAGTTCTGCGCCGCCGAGCTGCGCCGGGCGCGCCGCCGCGGCCAGCAGCCCACACCCAAGACCCGAGTGCTCATCAACGAGCGGGTCTGCGAGGGCTGCGGCGACTGCGGCGACGTGAGCAACTGCCTGTCGGTGCAGCCGGTCGACACGCCGTACGGCCGCAAGACCAAGATCGATCAGACGACCTGCAACTTCGACTACTCCTGCATCGACGGCGACTGTCCCTCCTTCGCCACGGTGCGCCCCGCCCGTGCCGGCCGCCAGCGCCGCATCGCACGCAAGCGGGCCGCGGCCTCGCCGTCGACGCCTGAGCGCGTCCGCCCGGTGGCGCCCGACGAAATCGCCGAGCCGACCTCGGCCGGTCCGGCGAACATGACCGTGCGGATGGCGGGCATCGGCGGCACCGGCGTCGTCACCGCCTCGCATCTTCTGGGAACCGCGGCGCTGCTGAGTGGGCGGCACGTGCAGGGACTCGACCAGACCGGGCTGTCGCAGAAAGCGGGCCCCGTGTTGAGCGACGTGCGCATCAGCGCGGAGGAGCCGATCGCCTCCAACAAGGCCACGGAGGGGATGGTGGACCTCTACCTGGCCTTCGACCTGCTCACCGCCGCCGCTCCGGGGGCTCTGTCGGGCGCCTCTGCGAAGCGCACGCTGGTGGTGGCCTCGGTCACACCCACCAGCACGGGCCAGATGGTCGTGCACCCCGAACAGGGTTATCCCCGTACCGAGGAGTTGCGGTCAGTCGTCGACGGCACCTCGCGGGCAGGCGAGAACCGCTGGGTGGATGCCGGCGCCATCACGCGGCGCCTCTTCGGCAACACCACGTCGGCCAACGTGTTCCTGATCGGTGTGGCCTACCAGTGCGGGGCGCTGCCGATCACCGCCGCTTCGTTCGAGTCCGCCATCGACCTGAACGGCGTGGCCGCCGAACGCAACCGTGAGGCCTTCCGCTGGGGCCGCCAATGGGTGATCGATCCCGCCGGGGTCGAATTGGCGGCCGCGAACGCCGCCGCCGCCGGAGCCGCCCCACCCCCTGACGACGCCGGCACGGCGCCCCCCGACAGCGACGACGTCCTTGCCCCCGGGGTCCGCAGGCTCCTGGATCCGCTCGCCACACGGACCGGCCTCGGCGACCTGCTCGAGATGCTGTCCGCCGACCTGGCCGCCTACCAGTCGGCCGGCTACGCCGAGGACTTCCTTCGCTTCGTCGCCGAGGTGGCGGACGCCGAGGAGGACCTCGACTTCTGGGACCTCACCGCGACCGTCGCCCGCAGCCTGCACAAGTTGATGGCCTACAAGGACGAGTACGAGGTGGCCCGGCTGCTGCTCGAACCGGACGCCGTGACCCGCGCCGAGGCGATCGCCGGTCCGGGCGCCCGCCTCCTCTGGCACCTGCACCCGCCGTTCCTGCGGGCGCTGGGCGTGTCCCGCAAGCTGAAACTCGGACGCTGGGCCCGCCCCTTGTTGGTGGCGCTCCGCGGCGCCAAGAGGCTCCGGGGGACGCCACTGGACGTCTTCGGCTACGCCAAGGTGCGCCGCTGCGAGCGCCGGCTGCCCGCGGAGTACCGCGAGGCGATCCGGGCGCTGCTGGGATCACTCGACTCCATCAACCGGGACGAGGCTGTCGGGATCGCCGATCTGGTCGATCGGATCCGCGGCTACGAGGACCTCAAGATGAGCCGCGTGGCGACCTACCGGGAGGAGTTGAGCCAGCGGGTGAAGAGCTTCTGCGAAGCGGTTCCGGCAGGGACCAGCGCCTAGGCCCCCGATCCGGAGAGATACCCGCCGGGCAATCAGGCCCCGGTATCCTCCAGCGACTCCACACCGAGATAGCGGCGCTGGGCGTCCGGATCGTCCAGCAGCTCCTGCGAACCGATCTCCGTCTCGATGTGCCCCGAGACCATCACCACCTGACGTTGCGAGACAGCGGTCGCCACGCTCAGGTTCTGCTCCACCAGCAGGACCGCGATCCCCTCGGTCACGAGGCGGCGGGAGGTGGCCACCAGTTGCTCCACGATCGTGGGCGCCAGACCCTCGGAGGGTTCGTCCATGAGCATCAGATCGGCGTTCAGCAGCAGCGCCCGGCCGATGGCCAGCATCTGCTGCTCGCCGCCGGAGAGGCTGGTGGCGCTGAGCTTCTTCCGCTCAGCCAGGCGCGGGAAGAGTTCGTACACCTCCGTCGGCGTCCAGCGCTTGCCGCGCGCATCGCGCGCCAGCATCGCCAGATGCTCGTCGACGGTCAGGGACGTGAACAGCCGCCTGCCCTGGGGGACGTAGCCGATCCCGGTGCCGGCGACCTTGTACGGCGGCAGCCCCACCAACTCGACGCCGCGGAACCGTATCGAGCCGCCCATGACCGGCAGCAGACCCATGATGGCGTTGCAGAGCGTGGTCTTGCCCATGCCGTTGCGGCCGATGACCGAAACGGCCTCCTGGCCCACTTGCAGGTCCACGCCGTGCAGCACCTGGGCGTGGCCGTAGCCCACGTCAAGGCTGGAGATCTCCAGGAGCGGCTCACTCATGGCTGATCCCCCGGCCCAGGTAGATGTCGTGCACCCGGGGATCGGCGCGGATCTCATCGGGCGTGCCCTCGGTGATCTTGACACCGTCGTGCATCACCACCACCCGCTCCGCCACGCGCAGCGCAACGTCCATGTCGTGGTCGATCAGCAGCAGCGTCACATCGCCCCCGAGTGACAGCAGCAATTCCGTGAGCCGCTCCCGCTCGCCGCGCGACAGCCCCGAGGCGGGCTCGTCGAGCATCAGCACGCGCGGCTCGGTGACCGTGGCGAGCCCAAGCTCCAGCTGGCGCTGCTCGCCGTGAGACAGATCGGCTGTGGGGGTGTCGAGGCGCCCGTCCAGCCAGACGTTGGCCGCGGCGCGCCGGGCGCGGTCGCGGTAGGCGGCGTCACGGCGACCCATGCGCAGGCGGAAACGCCGGCCCTCCTTGCCGAGCACCGCCAGATAGAGGTTCTCCTCCACCGTCAGCCCGGCGAAAAGGCGCGAGCGCTGGTACGTCCGGGACATCCCGAGTTGCGGCCGGCGCCGGGCCGGCAGCTCCTCCACGTTCAGACCGTCGATCTCGACGGTGCCGGCCGTTGGCCTCAGGTCGCCGGCCACGACGTTGAACAGCGTCGTCTTGCCGGCCCCGTTGGGCCCCAGGATGACGAGGCGTTCGCCCTGAGCGACATCGATGTCGATGCCGCTCAGGGCGTGGACACCACCGAAGGACATGCTGAGGCCCCGCAGCCGCAGCACAGGTGCCGCGTCCGCTGCCGTCGCCGTCATGATCGGTGGCGTCCCTCTACCTCGTGGTCAGTCGCCGTCGGCTAGTTCTGCAACACGCCGTCGACGACCGGGGTGGCGTTGCCGATCCACGGCAGATCGCGCACCTCACAGGGCGGGAAGTCCCTGCTGGGCGGAGGATCACCCGTGAACGTGCCGCCGAAGGTCTGGTCGACCTGCGGGACGAACGCCACCGTGCTGGACTGCATCTCGCCGGCGTCATCGATGTAGATGCGACCGACGTACTGGTCCTGGATGGCCGTCCGGTTGGAGTCCAGGCTGATCTCGCCGAACGCGGCGTCGAGCGTCACGTTGCTGATGGCCTCCCACAACGGCTCGTGGCCACCGGAGAGGTCGGCCCCGATCGCCTTCAGGCCCTCGATCAGGCCCCAGGCGTTGTTGTAGTAGTTCATGAAGAAGGCGTCGAAGTACGCCGCGTCGGCCGGAGCCGGCGCACCACCGAACGGGATCTCGTCGAAGTGACTGTTGATGATCGCGCGGAACTCCGCTGCCTTGTCGGTCTGCAGGTCGGGGGCGTTACCGAAGCCGCCGGAGTAGGAACCCTCGACGCGCGGACCGATGGCCCGGAACACGTCGGGGATACCCCAGAAGAGGTTGCCCATGTGCTGCTGGCCGACGATCTCGCCCTTGGCGTCCTCGAAGGCATTCAGCGCCGGTACCAGACCAGCGCCACCCACGGCCCAGAAGTAGCCGTCGACCTCGTCGACGCCGGGCAACTGCTCGACGAAACCGGAGTAGTCGGTGGTGTTCAGCGGCGGGTACACCCGGCTGATCACGTCGCCGCCGGCGGCGCAGAACTCGGCGATGAAGCCCGCCGTGGAGGTCCAGGCGAAGCTGTAGTCGTCACCGATGACCGCTGCGGTCTCCCACCCCAGGACGTTGTGGGCGATGTCGCCGAGTCCGGCGTTCCACTGCGCCCCGTCACCGTTGAAGCGGAAGAAGTTGGGCGCACGGACCGCCATGGTGGAGTCCTGCGCACCCGACGTACCGTTCACGAACGTCTGGTGGGGGTGGTCCTTGGCGTAGTTGGCCACGGCGATGCTCTCATCACCGGACAGCGGCCCGATCATGATCTCGGCGCCGATGTCCTCCATGAGACGGCGGGTCTCACGCAGGGCCGCCTCGGCGGTGTCGTCCGCACAGCCGATGCCGACCAGCTCAATGGCCACGCCGTTGATGGAGGCGTTGCTGAAGCCCGCCTGCGGAGCGGTGCGGTCGTTGACCGTGGCGCCCGCATGCTCGGCGAACGCCGTCACGACGCCGGCGATGTCCCTGTCGTGGAAGGCCCCGAAGGCACCCTCGCAGTCCGACAGGATGGCCAGCTTGATGGACGTCGTCGGCTCGGCGGCCGCCGGTGGCGGCGGCGGTGGCGGCTCCGGTGGCGGCGCGGCCGCAGCCTCGGCAGCCTGCGCCTCGGCAGCCGCTGCAGCCTCGCGGGCCTGCGCTGCTTCCTGCTCGGCCGCGGCGGCCTGCGAGCGCGCATCCTCAGCGGCACTCTGCGCCTCGGCCAGAGCCTGCTCGGCGGCGGCCACAGCGGCCTCGTTGCCCTCGGCGGTGGCCTGCGCCAGGTCCGCCGCAGCCTGTGCGGCCTCGGCCGCAGCCAGCGCGGCGTCCGCCGCGGCCGCCGCAGCAGCCGCGTCGGCGAGCGCCGTCGAGGCCTCGCCCCGGGCGGACTGCGCCGCGGAGAGTGCCGCGTCGGCGTCCTCCGCGCCGGTGTCACTGGCGCAGGCTGCTGCCAGCAGGGCCAATGCCATGGCCGCAACCGACAACCTGAGCCAGGTTGAGTTCTTTCGTACGGTTCGCACTATCTCCTCCTTGTGGTTTCCAGTGCTGTCTTGTGTGGTTCCTCAAGCGTGCTCGTTGTGTCACACCCGATTGCGCTTACAGGTCGGTGGACCCGCCCTGCGTCCGTCGCCGTATTCCGGCGGTGTTGGTGCTTGTTGCCTGTTTCGTACCTTCGTCTTCTCCCCTCCCTCTCCGGTCAGGTTGCGATTGTTCGTGTGACTCTGCGCCGCGTTGCCGCCCCACCCTCTAGTTCCGGGCGGGAACCTGGCCGGGCCGCCCCGTGGCCAGCAGCCTCGACCAGACGCCGCGGGCCGTGTCGCGATGGCCCGCCAGCCAACCCACGAGACCTGCCGCGCCGATGCCCGCCACCGCGCCCACGATGACACCCGCGATGGCACCGCGGTCCCCCTCCTGCAGGCCTCCCACGGTCCCCCAGACGGCAGCTCCGATCAGCGACAGCGTCACGGCGCCGCGCACCTTGCGCAGCCCGACCACGCCGTCGGGGCACGCCAGGACCAGCACCAGCACGATCGCTCCGGCCAGCGTGCGGAAGCGCGCCTCCTCGATCCAGTTGTTCAGGAACACCACGTTGCGGACGTAGTTCTCCAGCGCGATGTAGATGAAGGCTCCCAGCCAGGCCCCCTCCAGGACGAGCACCCCGCCGATGATCGCCATGATGAGCAGGTTCAGGATGCCGACGAGGCTGATCGTCGTGGGCGAGATCGCCCGCTGCTCCCAGACGTAGAGAACGCCACCCAGGGACGCTATGAAGGCGGCCAGCGTGAAGGCCCAGGTGCGGTGCATGGCCACGTTGAAGCCCAGGGAGTTCATGCGCACGGGGTCGTCGCGCACCCCCTGCAGGGCCAGGCCGAACGGCGTGCGCGAGACGTACCGCAACAGCAGATAGACCACCACGGAGACGACCAGGACGGTGAAGAACAGACGCTCGGGATTCGTGGCATCGGTCGGTTCGCCGATGAAGGCGGGGGCGCGCACCTGGTTCACCCCGCCGAAGCCCGAAAGCACCGTCACCTGGCCGAAGAAATAGAACCCTATGACGCCGTAGGCGAGGGTGATCATGAGGTAGTACAGCCCGCTGGACCGGCTGGCGATGAGTCCCATCACGAATCCCAGCGCCGTCGTCACGCCGATGCCGAGCGCGACTCCGACCCAGGGATTCCAACCCAGGTTGAGGCCCTTGCTGCCACCGGTGGTCACGGCGTTGCCGACGGTGAAGGCACACACGCCGTACATGAGCGTCTGGGCCAGGGAGATCATCCCGCCGAATGCCGAGAGGAACACGATGCTGGCGGCGGCGACGCCGAACAACAGCGACCGCGTCATGACGACGTCCACGAAGTAGTGGCGGAAGACGCCCGGCGTGATCGCCTGGAATACACCGACCAGGACCAGGGCCACGAAGAGAGCCGCGGCGAGCTTGCGGGTGTTCCGGGCGTAGTCGCCGGAGCCGACACCCCCGGGGGTCTCGCCGGGGTCCCCTCGTAGGCGGGTGAGAATCATGCGGGCCGCCCGAACAGCCCGTAGGGACGCATCGCAAGCACCAACGCCAGGATGACGAACGTGGCGATGATCGAGTAGTAGGCGTAGTCGGTCGGCAGGTAGGCGGGCGCGAACGCGGTGACGACGCCGTAGAGCAGCGAGCCCGCCGCGGCGCCGCCCAGCGATCCCATGCCGCCGATGATCACGACCACCAGCGAATGCAGCAGCCACTGGCCATCCACCCCGGGGGAGAGGCTCGTGACCGAGGAGCCCGCGATAACGCCGCCCAGGCCCGCCAGTGCCGAGCCGAGCACGAACGCGACCGCGAACACCTTCTGCACGTTGATGCCCAGGGCCTGCACCATGGGCGTGTCATCGACCCCGGCGCGGATGACCATCCCGGTGCGGGTCTTCTTCAACAGCAGCCATAGGAAGCCGCCCACGCCGAGTGCCATGCCGATGACGAAGAACTGGTGGATGCCGTAGCGGATCCCGATGAATTCCACGTAGCCATGGATCTCGTGCGTGAAGGTGATGGGCTCGGCGACCCCGCCGAAGTGCTGGATCATCTGGTCGCCCAGCACGATGGAGATAGCGATGGTGATCAGCGCCTGGCGCAGGTCCTGCCCCTGGTTCCAGCGCAGGAAGACCTGCTGGATGAACAGCCCCAGACCGCTGACGACGACCACCCCGATGACCAGGGGCAACCACCAATCGGCCCAGGCCACCTGGTTCCGGTCGGGCGTCGCGGTCACGCCGACGAAGTCGAGTTGGTACTCGAGTGCGAAGTAGCCGGCCAGCAGGAACAGCGACCCGTGGGCCATCTGCACCGTGCGCATGAGCCCGAAGACGAGCGTGAATCCCGAGGCGACGATGAAGTAGAGACCGCTGATCGTCAGCGCATTGAGGATGCTCTTCAGGAAATCGCTCGGCGCGCTGACGGCGGGGCCGTTGGAGGTGTTGCCGGCCAGGAAGATGATCCACACCAGGACGAAGACGATGGCCGCCGTGATCAACAGCCGCGTGGCAGCGCGCTGCCAGGGCACGTGTCGCCCGCGGCGCCCCAGGAGGACGTTCACGGCGCCCGTCATGACGGTGGTCACAGCCTGTGAACTCCCATCTGCTGGCCCCTCCCCACTCGGTGCCGCAGCCCGGTCATCCCCCCAGGGCCGCGATGACCGAGTCCACGTCGGTCACCGTCGAGACGTTCTGGAGAGCGTAGTTGATGGAGGCGTTGTGCCAGTCCGCGCTCATGGTCGAGCAGCCGTTCTCGGGCACGACCATGTAGTAGCCCTTGTCAGCGCCGGTGCGGGCGGTGTGCTCGACGGACATGTTCGTCCAAGCGCCCGTCACGATGACGGTGTCGCGGCCGGTGCCGGCGAGCAGGCTCTCCAGCTTGGTGCCCTGCCAGGCACTCATGCGCATCTTCTCGACGATGAAGTCGCCGTCCTGGGCCTCCAGCCCGTCGACGGCGGCCGCCCCCCAAGAGCCGCGCTCCAGGCCGTCGGTGTCCTTCACCCCCTGGAACAGCGGGGCGTTGAGCTTCAGGCCCGGAGCGCCCGGCTCGACGATGTACCACACGTGGATGACGGGTACACCGAGACCGCGGCACACATCGGCGAGGCGGGCCACGTTGGCCACGACGTCCTGCTCGATGGCGTGCCCCGGCGAGCCGGACTCGCCGAACGCCCCGCCCTCGGTGATGACGTCGTTCTGGAGGTCCTGGATGATCAGGGCGCAGCGGCTCGCATCCAGTGACAGGTCGCTCATCGGGTTCCCCTCTCGGTCGGTTGTCGGATCTCGTTGGGTTGTCGCTGCCGCCGGGCTCGCTCAGCCCATGTACGGCTCGCGATGCGGGCCCACCCGCGTGCGGAGCGTGTACAGCGAGGTGCACGACGGCATGAACAGGGTGTGCCAGTCGGCGCCGCCCCAGGTGAGGTTGCCGACGTTCTCGGGCACCGGCACCGTGCCCAGCCGTTCGCCGCCGGCGCTGATGATCCACACCCCGCCCGGGCCGGTGACCCAGATGTTGCCCGACTCGTCGCACTTCATGCCGTCGGGGATGCCGTCCTCGATCACACCGGTGCCGATACCGTCGAAGAACAGCCGGCGGTTGCTGAGGCTCCCGTCGGGGTTCACGTCGTAGACGTCGATGAGTCCCCGCATGGTGTCGTTGATGTACATGAGCGACTCGTCGGGCGAGAAGCACAGGCCGTTGGGCTGGTCGTAGGCGTCGCGGTCGACGACCAACTCGATGCCGCCGCCGGGCGGAACCCTGAACACCCCCTGCCAGCCCAGATCCCGCTCGCGCTCGAGGCCGAAGACGGGCATGCGCCCGAACCAGGGGTCGGAGAAGTAGATGGAGCCGTCGGAGCCGACGACGACGTCGTTGGGGCTGTTCAGCTCCTTGCCCTCGAAGTGGGAGGCCACGACCTCCCTGGATCCGTCGGTGTTCTCGCGGATGAGGCTCGAGGTGACGTGCTCGCACACGATCAGGTTCAGGTCGGCGTCGTAGGTCATGCCGTTGCACTTGTTGGACGGTCGCATGACCTCGACGACGGTGCCGTCGGGGGTGTACTTGCGCCGCACATCGCCGGGCATGTCACTGAAGAGGAGATGATTCTCGGTGGGATGCCAGATGGGGCCTTCGGTGAAGGTGAAACCGGTGGCGACCTGTTCCACTTCGGCGTCCTGGTCCACCAGCTCCCACACGGCCTCGGCGTGGGCTTGAACGTTTGCCACCTCTTCCCCCTTGTCGTTTGGTCGGTCTCGGGGCGCGCCGACGGGGCGGCCGCCCCGCGGCGGAAGTGATCGACAAAGTAGCGGAATCTTCCACCTCCGGCCAATGCGCCCCAGTTCGATACCGGGCGCAATCTCCGTACCGCACCTTCGATGTATGGGACCCTCTCTTGCTATAGTCCGGCAACCTCGGAGAACAGCGAAGGGAGTGCGTTGATGGGGTCTTCCGCGGAGGTGATCCAACCCGGTTCTCCCTCTGAAGCCGCTTCGGCCTTCGGAGACGGGGACGGGGTAGCCGTCCTGGCGGGCGGCACGCTCTTGGTGCCCGACCTTCACTTCGGCCGGGCGCGGCCCGAGCGGGTGATCATGCTCGGCGACGCCGGGCTGAACTACGTCTCACGCTCGAACGGCACGGTGACCGTCGGCGCCACGACACCGATCGTCGCCCTCGTCGGCGAGTCCGCGCCGCTCGGGCCGTGCGCCGCCTCGATCGGCGACAACGAGATCCGGGCCCAGGCCACCGTCGGCGGGAACCTGTGCGCCCCGGCGGGATTCGGCGACCTGCAGGGACCGCTGCTGGCGCTGGGCGCGACCGCGCGCTCCGCCGGCGTAGGCGGAGAGCGCAGCGAATCGCTGGAGGACTTCCTGGCAGATCGCGCCGGCCGGCTGCTGCTCGACGTCAGCTACGCCGAGCCCGCCGCGGGCGCCTTCGCAAGCCTGGGGCGACCTCACGCCCATCACTACACGGTGATGGCCGTCTCCGGAGTACGCACCGCCGGCGGTGCCACCCAGTTGGCCGTCGTCGGCGCCGGGGAGGTCGGTTCGAGGCTCCGGAGCGCCGAAGCGCTGGCGGGCGACGCCGAGGCCGCGGGCGACGCGGCCGGCGCTGCAGTGAATCCGTCCGACGATCCGCTGGCGTCGGGCTGGTATCGGGCGCGCACCCTGCCCGCCCTGGTGAAGCAGGTCCTGAGCGAGTTGGAGGCAAGCGCGTGAACATCGTCGTCAACGGCAACAACCGGACGGTGGAGAGTCCACCGCTCACTCCCCTGCTGCACGTGCTGCGGGAGGAACTGGACGTTCTCAGCCCCAAGGCCGGCTGCGAGAACGGCGGCTGCGGCGCCTGCACAGTGCTCGTCGACGGCACCCCGCGGCGCTCGTGCCTGACGGCGGTGGGGTCGGTCCCCGATGCGCAGGTGACCACCGTGGAGGGACTCGGAGCCCCCGAGAGCATGTCGGATGTGCAGCAGGCGTTCGTGCACTACTGCGCGGCGCAGTGCGGCTTCTGCACGCCCGGGATGATCATCGCCGCCACCGCCTACCTCGAGGGGGGTGGCAGCGCCGACCGCGCCGAGATCAGCGAGGCGCTGGCCGGGCACGTCTGTCGCTGCACCGGCTATCTGAAGATCCTGGACGCCGTGGCGGCTGCCCGCGACGGCGGCTTCGACCTCTCCACGACTGCGGAGAGCCCGCACACCACCGTTCTGACCTGACCACTCCGAGAGACGGACGACCGCCACGGGCGGTTCGGCCGCCACAGAAAAACAAGATCCCGCTACCGAAGGCGAGGGGCACGACATGAAAGCAGTAGGAGCACGTCTACCCCGCTACGACGGGGTCGGTCACGCCACCGGCCGCACCGTCTACGTGGACGACGTCCGAGTGAACGGCATGCTGCACGTCAAGGCGCTGCGCTCGCCGTACCACCACGCCGCCATCAAGCGCCTCGACACGTCCCGGGCCGAGCAGATGCCCGGCGTGGCGGCCATCGTCACGCACGCCGACGTGCCCCTGCTGGTCTACGGCCACCTGTCGGCACTCGGGATCCCCGCGGACGAGCCACTGCTGGGCAAGGAGGACGTCCGCTACAAGGGCCAGCCCATCGCCGTGGTCGCCGCCGAGGACACCGACGCGGCGCAGGCCGCGGTGGATGCCATCGACATCGAGTTCGAGGAACTGCCGGCGCTGTTCGACATGCGCAAGGCGTTCGACGCCGACGCCCCGCAGATCCACCACTGGGGCACCATCTACCCCCATTTCGAGGGCGAGATGAACGTCCGCCAGATCCGCAAGGGCAACGTCGAGCAGGCCTTCGAGCAGGCCGACAGGATCATCCAGGGCGTCTACCGGCCCGCGGCCATCGAGCAGATGCCGCTCGAGACCCAGGTGGGCCTGTCGGTGCCCGAGCCCGACGGGCGCTTCACGATCTACTCCTGCACCCAGGCGCTCTACTTCTCGATGGGGGTCGTGGCGGCGCACCTGCAGATGCCGCTCAACAAGTTCAAGTTCGTGGGCGGCACCGTGGGCGGCGGTTTCGGCGGCAAGGTGGACACCGCCACCGAGACGCTCTGCACGTTGCTGGCCCAGAAGTCCGGCCGGCCGGTGAAGTGGCGCTGGACCCGCGAGGAGGAGTTCCTCTGCTCCAGCACGCGGGCGCCGTGGCACATGGAGATCATCGACGGGGTGACCAGCGACGGCTGGATCCTGGGCCGCAAGATGCTCACGCTGCACGACTCCGGGGGGTACGCCCGCTTCTCGCCCTACGGCGTCACCAAGCACAGCTTCCACCACACCGGCGCCTACACGATCCCCAACCTGCACTTCGACGGCTACGTGTGCTTCACCAACCGGGTGCCCACCTCGGCCATGCGGGGTTACGGGGTGACCTCGGTGTCGTTCGCGGTGGAGACCCACATGAGCCGCATCGCCGAGGAGTTGGGGGTCGACCCGTACGAGTTGCGACTCAAGAACGCGAACCGCATCGGCGACACCTCGCCGAACGGCATCCGCTACATGGACCCGTCGACGGTGGACGTGCTGCACGCCATCGCCGGCGCCACCGATACCGAACTGGCGGCGCCCTACAGCGACGCCACTCGTGAGATGCGCTCGGGCGAATGGCTGCCCGGGCACCTCGTCGGCCAACTCAGCCACTCGGAGGATCACTGATGGCCATCCACACCGGACGCGGCATCGCGTCCATCGAATACCCCACCGGCATGAACCAGAACGGCGACCCGTCACAGGCCTGGATCAAGGTCAAGCCCGACGGCCGCGTCGACGTGTTCAGCGGCACGTCGGACATCGGTAACGGCTCGAAGACCATCCAGACACAGATCGTGGCCGACACCATCGGGGTGCCGTACGACTGGGTCACCTATGACAACTCCAACACGGACTCCTCGCCGGTATGCACCGGCACCTTCGCCTCACGCGCCACGTTCGTGGCCGGCAAGGCGGTGCTGAAGGCCGCCCAGCGCGTCCGGGAGCGGATCCTGGAGGTGGCCGGCCAGGAGATGGAGATCAGCCCCGAGGACCTGGAGATCGACGACGGCGAGGTGATGGCCAAGGGCGCTCCCACCAAGAAGCTGAGCGTGGGCGACGTGGCGGCCGCCGCCACCTGGGGCCACGGTGAGCTCATCACCGGCACCGGCGCGCAGCTGAACCCCTACGCCGCCATCTCCGACCCGACCACCGGCGAGGTGGACGGCGTGCCCCATGCCGCCATCTCCTACGCCGCCTGCGCGGCCGAGGTGGAGGTGAACGACGAGACCGGCGAGGTGCGGGTCGTGAACCTGACGCAGGCCTACGACGTGGGCAAGGCCATCAACCCGGCGCTCGTGGAGGGCCAGATCGAGGGCGGCGCCATCATGGGGCTCGGCTTGGGGGTGCTGGAGGACAGCTACCCGTACTACCCCTCGGCCGAGCACCGCGGCGCCGACTTCGGCAGCTACTACAACCCGTCCAGCGCCGACCTGCCGGAGCTGCACAACATCATCATCGAGAACCCGTCGGCCGACGGGCCCTACGGCGCCAAGGGCATCGGCGAGATGTCCAACAACGCCCAGCCGGCGGCCATCGCCACCGCCGTGTACGACGCCGTCGGCGTGTGGGTCACCGAGTTGCCCATCACCCCCGAGCGCGTGCTGCGGGCCCTCGACGCCCGCGACGCAGGAGGCGGCCCCCGCCGGGAGGGCAAGCACGTGATCTTCGACGAGGAGCTGTCGATCAACACGGTGGGCACGGGCAAGACCTGGACGGCCGAGGTCTGAGAGCCCGCGCGAAGGCGGCTCCGGGAGATCTCGAGAACCGATGAGTTCCGACGACGCCATTCCTTCGCCGTTCCGCACCTGGAACGGGGTGGAGGCACTCGAGTTCTTCCCCGGTGTGCACCTGCATGCCATCGGCGGCGAGCAGGTGCTGCTCTGCCGGGTGACCTATGAGCCCGGCACGACGGTGGCCCGCCACCACCACGATCACACCGAGCAGATCGTGGTGCTGACCGAGGGCGAGATGACCCTCACCATCGGCGACGAGCAGCGCCACCTGGTGGCCGGGGACACCGCCGTCATGAACCGCGGCGTGCCGCACGAGCTGTATTCCGAGACCGGCTGCTCGTTCATCGAGGCGCTGGCGCCGGTTCCCCGCGACCACGTGCCCGACTTCGACCGCGACCTGGTCCTCGGCGAGCTGGGATCCTCGCTGCACGTGGAGCGATGAGCGCCCGAGGCCGGAGCTAGGCGCCGCGGAGGATCCGCGAGAGTCGGTAGGAGGCGCGGGCCTCGCGGTCGGTGCGGAACTCCCGGTCGTCCGCGGCCCGGAGGATGCGTCGGCTCGAGCGCACGCCCAGCCAGCGCAACGGTTCGGGCTCCCACGTGCGGGCGACGGCCCCCACCCACGGGAGGTTGGTGCGATCGGTCTCCGCCTCCAGGATCAGCTCGGCCATCGTCCGCCCCGCGAGGTTGGCGCAGGCCACGCCGGTGCCCACGTAGCCGCCGAAGACACCGATCCCGGCGGTCCGGTTGAGGGTGAGACCCGGCAGCCAGTTGCGCGGAATCGCGAGCACCCCACCCCAACGATGCGTGACCCGGGCACCGGCGAGTGGGGGCAGCAACTCGACGAGCGTGTCGTGGATGAGTTGGTGTGACGGCTCGTGCTGTTCGGTCCGCCGGTCGATGCGGGAGCCGTACAGGTAGGGCACGCCGCGACCGCCGAAGGCGATGCGGTCGTCCGCGGTGCGCTGGCCGTAGATCACCATGTGCCGGTCGTCGGAGAAGGTCGGTCGACCCGCCAGGCCGATCTCGGAGATCACGTCGGCCCCCAGCGGCTCGGTGGCGATCATCAGGGAGTAGACCGGCAGCAGCGCCCGGCGCTGGCCGGCCAGGTCGCGCGTGTAGGCCTCCGTCGCCCGCACAACGACGTCCGCGCTGACCGTGCCCCCCTCGGTGTGCACGCGCCTCGGTGCGATGCCGGTGACGGTCGTCCCCTCGTAGACCGCGACGCCGGCGGCTTCGACGGCGGCGGCCAGACCCGTCACGAGTTTGGCGGGGTCGAGCGCGGCCGACGGTCCGAGCAGGATTCCGGACCGCACGCCGGTGGCGTTGAGATACCGGCGAGCCTCGCTGGCATCGAGCAGGCGGACCTCGCCGCTCGTGAATCCCTGGGCGCGCAGCTCGTCGATCTCCTCGCGTTGGCGCTTGGCCTGCGGAGCGTTGCGCGCCAGGCGGATCGTGCCGCCCTTGGCGTAGTCGCAGTCGATCCCCTCGGCCGCCGCGACGCGCTCGATCTCGTCGACGGCGTCGAAGACCGCCCTGATGAGGCGCATGGCCTCGGCGTGGCTCGAGCGACGGGCGTAGCGGGCGACGGTCCCTCCGGTGGATCCGCCCACTTCGCCGCACGCCCAGCCACCGTTGCGCCCCGACGCCCCGAATCCGCAGTGACGCCGCTCGAGGACGGCGATCCGCAGCGACGGGTCGGCTCGGATCAGGTAGTACGCCGTCCACAGCCCGCTGAACCCACCGCCGACGATGGCTACATCGACCTGCCGGTCTCCATCGAGGGGCGGCCGGGGTTGGATCGGTGGGTCCAGGCTGTCGAGCCACAGAGCCCGCGGGGCTGCATCGGCGACCGTTGACATCACTCGCCACGGTAGATCGCTACTGCCTAGATGGCAAGCGAACTACTGATATGGATTCGGAATCCATCGTGATATCGCATAGACGCTTCGGTTTTGGTAGTGTCCGGGTCGGCGGGCGCGCACCTGGTGATTCGCTCCGGGAAACGAGGACATGTGAGCTCGATCAAACTCATCACGGACGTTCCCGGGCCCAACAGCCGGGTCCTCGTGCAGCGACGCGCCGCGGCCGTCTCCGCCGGCGCGGCCTACCTCACCGAACTGGGGATCGCCACCGGTGAGGGCTCTGTCGTCATCGACCTCGACGGCAACCATCTGCTGGACTTCGCGGGCGGCATCGGGGTGCTCGGCACCGGCCACTGCCCACCCGAGGTCACCGCCGCGATCCAGCGCCAGAGTGCCGAACTGATCCACATGTGCGCCATCGTCGCCAGCTACGAGCCGCTGGTGGAGTTGGCCGAACTGCTCAACGCCATCGCACCCGGCGAGGGTCCGCACAAGACGCTGCTGATGAACAGCGGAGCCGAGGCTGTGGAGTCGGCGGTCAAGCTGGCCCGCGCCCACACCGGCCGCGCGGGCCTGTTGGTCTTCGAGGGCGCCTATCACGGCCGCACCAACCTGACGATGTCGATGACCTCCAAGTACGGGTTGTTCAAGAAGGGATTCGGCCCGTTTGCGCCGGAGATCTACCGCATCCCGTTCCCCAACGTGCTCCGGCGCCCGCCGGGCGCGACCCCCGAGCAGTTCGTCCAGTGGTCGATCAGCCGCCTCGAGGACGCTCTCGTCTCCCAGGTCGATCCGTCGGCGCTGGCCGCGGTGGTGATCGAGCCGGTGCAGGGTGAAGGAGGCTTCATCCCGGCGCCCGCGCCGTATCTCGAGGCGATCCGGCGTCTCTGCGATCGCCACGGCATCGTCATGATCGCCGACGAGGTGCAGGCCGGCATGGGACGCACCGGGCGGCTCTTCTCGATCAATCACAGCGGCGTGGTCCCGGACCTCGTGGTGACGGCCAAGGCCCTTGGCTCCGGCATGCCGATCTCGGCGGTGGTGGGGCGCGCCGACATCATGGACGCACCGCACCCCGGCGGGATGGGCGGCACCTACAGCGCCAACCCGGTCGCCGCCGTGGCCGCCATCGCCACCATCCGGACCATCACCGCACCCGGCTTCCTGGAGCGGGCAGCGGCCATGGGCGACCGCCTGCGGGGTGGGCTCGAGCGGCTGGCGGGGCGCTACGGCTGCATCGCAGAGGTGCGCGGGCTGGGGGCCATGCTCGCCGTCGAACTCGTCAAGGACGGGGACCTCACACCCGACCCCGACCTGACGCTGTCGGTCACGAAGGAGGCGGTGGCGCGAGGCCTCATCGTGATTCGCGCCGGGCTGTACAGCAACTGTGTGCGGTTCCTCCCGCCGCTGACGACCAGCGATGAGCAGATCGACGAGGCGCTGGAGGTGTTGGGCGAGGCGTTCGCCGCCGCAACCGGGGGCGGCACCACATGAGGAGGCCGCCGCTGCGGGTGCTGGACGCCGGCGGCTCGCCGGAGGCGATCGGTGACGCGCACGGTCGCGCCCACGCCGCGGAGATAAAGGCCTACACCGCCGACCGGGTGGCGCTCGTGGCGTCGGGCGTGTGGATAGGCCGGCGCCTGGGGCCCGCCGACGTGCTCGACATCGCCCACTCGATGATCCCGGCGCACGAGTCCTTTGACGGCGATCTCCACGCCGAGATGCTGGCCATGGCCGCCGCGGCCGGGATCTCGCCGGCGGAAGCCGTCGTGGTGGGCGGCTTCACCGACTTCATCGACACGGTACGGGCCGCCGCAGGCAGCACCCTGGTGCGAGCCGCCACCGAGGACGATTGCACCGCCGTGCTCGTGCCCGACGGGCGCGCCGGCGGCGCCGGCTTCCTGGCCCAGACCTGGGACATGCACGCCTCGGCCACTGACCACGTGCTGCTGCTGCGGGTGCGGCCCGACGGCGCCCCCGCCGCGCGGGTCTTCACCACCACCGGCTGCCTCGGCCAGATCGGCATGAACAGCGAGGGCCTGTGCGTGGGCATCAACAACCTGGCGGGCGCCGACGGGCGGCCGGGGGTGACGTGGCCGTCGGTGGTACGGGCGATGCTGAAGTGCTCGACCGCCGCCGAGGCGCTGGGCGTCCTGCTCGCCGCGGACCTGGCCGGCGCCCACAACTACCTGATCCTCGACCGCCGCGGAGCCGGATTCAGCGTCGAGGCGATGCCGTCGGTGCGGCCGGTCACGGCGCTCGGCGACGAGCCGCTCGTGCACACCAACCACACGCTCGACGCCGCGGCGGAGGTGGTTCAGGCCGAGCGCGACTCGCGGCTGACGCGCAGTTCACACGCCCGTCTCACCACCGCCGCCGAGCTGCTGGCCGCCGGGCCGATCGACGCCGAACGACTCTTCGACCTCACGCGCGAGCCCACCGCGATCTGCGTCACGGCAACGGCCCCGTTCCATCTGGAATCCAGCGGGGCGGCCGTCATGAGGCCGCGGACCGGCGACTTCTGGGCCTGCTGGGGTCGCCCGGCGGAGAACGAATACCAGCGGATCGAGGCCTCCGATGGCTGAACGCGACGTGGTCATGGTCGGCCAACGCTCCGGGCTGAGCTACTCCCACATCCGGCCCGAATGGGCCGCGGACCTGGCCGCCCTGGAGCACGCCTCCTACCCGACGGCCAGCCGCGACGACCTCTACGACGAACCGAGCCTGCTGTTGCTGGCCCGGGACTTCTGCGAGGGCTGCTTCGCCGGATTCGACGGCGATCTCCTGGTGGCCATGGGGCTGGGGGTGCGTACCCGATTCGACCTCGACGATCCCCAGCACACGATCGGCGACATCGTGCCGAGCGATCACAGCAGCAGCGGGCACGCGCCCGACGGCGAGTGGTACTACGGCACCGGCATCTCGACACGCCCCGAGTACCGGCGGCGCGGCATCGGCTCGGAGCTCTACGTGCTCCGCAAGCAGGTGTGCCGCGATCTGAACCTGCGCGGCATCGTGGCCGGCGGCGTGATCCCCGGCTATGCCGACCACAAGCACGACATGAGCGCCGACGACTACATCGCGGAGGTGCGCGCCGGCCGGCTGTACGACCCCACGCTGAGCTTCCAGCTGCGCAACGGCTTCGAGGCGCCGTGCGCTCTGGCCAACTACATCGAGGACCCGGCGGTGGATGACTACGCCGCTCTGATCGTCTGGCACAACCCGGACCACCGGGCCGCCGGCGGGGGGAGGGCCGCATGATCGACGACATCGACCGCGAGATCATCAAGTGCCTGCAAACCGACGGTCGCATGTCGTACTCCACGCTGGGCCGGCTGATCGGGCTCTCCGACGCCGCCACCCGCCAGCGGGTCCGGCGCCTCACCGCCGACGGCGTCATCGACATCGTGGCGGTGACCGATCCCGTGAAGATCGGGCTCGGCTACCAGGCGCTGCTGGGCATCACCGTCACCGACGACACCCGCAAGCTGGCCGGCGAGATCGGGGCCATGGACGACGCCGTGTACATCGTGCTGACCGCCGGTCGCTACGACATGATCGTGGAGTTGGTGTGCACCGACGGCGACACCTTCGTCAGCCACGTCAACACCATCCGCACCATGGACGGCGTGATGAGCGTTGAGACCCTCCCCTACCTCGACATCACCAAGCAGACCTACGACTGGGGCGTGGGATGAGCCCCGAGCGACTCGAGGGCGACCAGGCCTTCCGCAGCGAGGGCCTCGGCGGGCGCGAGCCGGAGATGACCTACGGCGGCGCCGTGTCGTTCCTGCGCCGCAGGTACACCCGCGACATCGCCGGCACCGACATCGTCGTGTCGGGCATCCCCTTCGACATGGCGACCTCCAACCGGCCCGGCGCCCGGCTCGGGCCGCGGGCGATCCGCGCCGCCTCGGTCGGGCTCGCCGAACTGGAGGCCTACCCCTTCGGGTTCGACCCCTTCGACCATCTGGCGATCGCCGACTACGGCGACTGCTTCATCGACTACGGACACCCCACAACCGCCGTCGAGCGCATCGAGGCGCACGCCCGGGAGATCCTGGCCCACGACGCGACGATGGTCACGCTGGGCGGCGATCACTTCATCACCTATCCCCTGCTGCGGGCGCACGCCGAGAAGTTCGGGGCGCTGTCGCTGGTGCACTTCGACGCCCACTGCGACACCTGGCCCGACGACGGCGACCGCCTGGACCACGGATCGATGTTCCTGCGGGCGGCCCGGGAGGGGATCGTGGACCCGGCCACGTCGGTGCAGATCGGCATCCGCACCCACAACGACGACACGCACGGCTTCACGATCCTCGGCGCGCCGTGGATCCATCGCGAGGGCATTCCCGCCACCATCGAGGTGATCCGGGAGGTCGTCGGCGATGCCAAGGCGTATCTCACTTTCGACATCGACTGCCTCGACCCGGCGTTCGCGCCCGGCACAGGCACTCCGGTGTCGGGCGGCCTCACGACCGCGCAGGCACTGGAGGCCGTCCGGTCGCTGGGCGGCGTGGACCTCGTCGGCATGGACGTCGTCGAGGTGTCCCCGCCCTACGACGTGGCCGAGATCACCGCGCTGGCGGCCGCCACCCTCGCCCACGACTTCATCTGCCTGCAGGCCTTCAAGGCCGGGGCGACAGGCGTCGAGTACGGGCGCACCTGAGGAGACACCGACGATGACCGACCCCGTCCCGGCCGTGGAGATCGCAGGCATCACCAAGCGCTTCGGCGACGTCACCGCCGTGGACGACATCGACCTCGAGATCGGCGACGGCGAGTTCTTCGCACTGCTGGGCCCGTCGGGCTGCGGCAAGACCACGACGTTGCGGATGATCGCCGGCCTGGACTTCCCGACGATGGGCAGCCTCAAGATCTTCGGCGACGAGGTGGGCACCCTGCCTCCCAACAAGCGGCCGGTGAACACGGTGTTCCAGGCCTACGCCCTGTTCCCCCATATGGACGTGGCCGACAACGTCGCCTTCGGCCTGAAGATGCAGAAGGTGGAGCGGGCCGAACGTGACCGGCGCGTGGCCGAGGCGGTGGGCCTGGTGCAGCTCGGCGGCATGGAGGGCCGCCGGCCCAACCAACTCTCCGGCGGGCAGCAGCAGCGCGTGGCGCTGGCCCGCGCCCTGGTCAACCGACCCAAGGTGCTGCTGCTCGACGAGCCCCTCGGCGCCCTGGACCTGAAGCTGCGCCAGGAGATGCAACTCGAACTCAAGGCTCTGCAGCGCGAGGTCGGCATCACCTTCGTGTTCGTCACCCACGACCAGGAAGAGGCCCTCACCATGAGCGACCGCATCGCGGTCATGCACGAGGGCCGGCTGCTGCAGGTCGGCACGCCGGAGGACATCTACCAGCGCCCCGCCAATCGCTTCGTGGCCGACTTCATCGGCCGGACCAACCTGCTGGAGGCAACGGTGGCTTCCCCGGAGGAGGTCGTGCTGAGCAACGGCATGCGGGTTGAAGCGGCCTCCGACCACGCCTTCGGCACGAAGGTGGCGGTGAGCCTGCGGCCCGAGCAGGCCTTCCTGCACCGGCGCGGCGGCTCCCCCGCCGGGTGGCCGAGCATCGACGGGGTGCTGCGCGAGGTCACCTACGTCGGCAATGCGCTGGTCCACTCGGTTGCCGTGGACTGGATAACCATCGAGGTGCGCACCCCGTACCGCTCCACCGAGACGCCGCCGCAGGTGGGCGACGAGGTGAGCGTGAGCTGGGAGCCCGGCGGGGTCACCGTGGTGGGCGACTGATGACGCTTGCCGCCACGCCCCCCGAGGAGGCCGCACCCGGCGCGGCCACGCCGGAGTTCGAGCGGGCCGCGGCGAAATCGGAGTCGCGGCGGGGCTTCCTGATCGCCGGACCGGCCTACCTCTACCTCATCATCTTCTTCGCCATCCCGCTGGGGATCGTCTTCGCCTACTCCTTCGCCAACCGCAACCGGTTCGGCGAGGCCGTGTTCACCAACACCGGTTTCGACGCCTACCGCCGCCTCGCCGAGCCGATCGTGCGCGACATCCTGTTCCGGTCGCTGTGGCTGGCGCTTCTGACCACGGGCATCTGCCTGCTGATCGGCTACCCGTTCTCCTACTACCTCACGACCCGCAGCTCGAAGGTGCGCAACATCCTGCTGGTGTTCGTGATGATCCCGTTCTGGTCCAACTTCCTGGTCCGCAACTACGCCTGGCGGGTCATCCTGGGCAAGGACGGCATCATCAGCCGCATCACCGACTTCCTCGGGCTCGGCGAGGTGGAGATCCTCTTCACACCGAGCGCGGTGGTCCTCGGCCTGGTCTACGGGTTCCTGCCGTTCATGATCCTGCCGCTGTACGCCTCCATCGAGCGCATCGAGATGTCCCTCATCGAGGCGGGGCGCGACCTCTACGCCTCGGGTTGGCAGAGCTTCCGGCGGATCCTGTTCCCGCTCTCCAAGCCGGGCGTGATAGCGGGGTCGATCCTGGTGTTCGTGCCGAGCCTGGGCGCCTACGTGACGCCGGAGATCCTCGGCGGCGCCAAGACCACGCTGCTGGGCAGCTACATCGTCACGCAGTTCCTGACCGCCCGGAACTGGCCGGTGGGCGCCTCGCTGTCATTCGTGCTGATGGCCGTGATGCTCATCGCCACCATCATCTACTTCCGAGCCGGGGGACGGAACCTGTGACCGCCATCGCCGGTCGCCTGCTGCCGAATGGGAACCCCGTGAGGCTCGGCGACCTCGCCCGCCGCTTCAGCCTCACCCGGGGGGCGCTGACCGCCAACGCCTGGTTCGTGTACCTCTTCTTCTACGCGCCCATCGCCCTACTGGTGGTTTTCTCCTTCAGTGCCGACCGCAACGTGGGGCGCTGGGGCGGCTTCACCCTGAGTTGGTACGACGACTTCATCGGCAATACGAGCATCCAGAACGCCATCTGGGTGTCGGTGCGGGTGGCACTGCTCTCCACGGTGATCTCCGTGGTGCTGGGAACGCTCGCCGCGTTCGCGATCGAGCGCTTCCGCTTCCGGGGGCGCCAGGCCTTCGACGCCCTGCTGTACCTGCCGATCATCATCCCCGACGTCACGATGGCAGTGATGATGCTGCTGTTCTTCTCGGAGTTCTTCGACCTGGTCAACCTGCTGTTCGGCACCGATCTGCGCAAGGGCTTCGCCAGCATCACCGTCAGCCACATCGCCTTCAACATCAGCTTCGTCTCGGTGGTCGTGCGGGCCCGTCTCGCCGGCATGGACAAGCGGCTAGAGGAGGCTGCGATGGACCTCTACGCCAGCCGCTGGAAGGCGTTCCGCCACGTCACCCTGCCCCAGATCGCGCCGGGCGTCGCCGGTGGGGCGCTGCTGGCCCTCACCCTCTCGCTCGACGACGTGGTCGTCACCCAGTTCGCCTCCGGGCCCGGCGCCACGACGCTGCCGGTGTACGTCTTCGGGCTGATCCGCCGGGGCGTCACCCCGCTGATCAACTCCGTGTCGGTCGTGATGCTGGTCGCCTCGATCGGCCTCGTGCTGCTGTCGCTGTTCGTGCAGCGGTCCCGGGGCGGCGCCGCGGTCGGCCCGCCGGGAGCCGTCGCCGCCGGCCGCTCGCGCCGAAGTTCCTGACCATTGGACGACCCGACACAACAAACCGACACGACAACCCGACACAACAAGGAGACACCACCATGTCCACGAAATCCCTCCTCCGGCTGCTGGCCGGAATCCTCAGCGTCGTGCTCGTCGCCGCGGCCTGCGGGGGTGACGATGACGACGGCGTGAGCGCGGCCGACTGCGATGTCGGTGAGACCGACGGCAACCTCGCCATCTTCAACTGGGCCGAGTACATCGACGAGGAACAGCTGGCCGCGTTCAGCGACGAGTTCGGCGTGAGCGTCACCATGGACGTCTACGACTCCAACGAGGCGATGCAGCCGATCATCGCCGCGGGCAACTCCGGCTACTCGCTGATCGTGCCGTCGGACTACATGGTGGCGATCCTCATCGCCGGCGAGGACATCCAGCCGCTCAACAAGGACGCCATCCCGAACCTGTCGAACGTCTCGGCGGACTTCCGGGGCCTGGTCTACGACCCCGAGGGCGACTACACGGCGCCGTACCAGTGGGGAACCACCGGCATCGCCGTGGACACCGCCGTCGTGGGCGCCGACTTCCCGCGCACCTGGGGGCTGATCTTCGACCCCGCCATCGCCGATCAGTACTCCGGGCGGATCTCGCTGCTGAACGATCCCCGCGAGACCATCGGCGCGGCGCTGAAGTATCTCGGCTACTCCCTGAACAGCACCAGCCAGGACGAGCTGGACGAGGCGACCGCCCTCGTCGCCGCCAGTCGCGACCGCCTGGCCGCCTTCAACACCGACTCGTCCGACGAGTTGCTGACGACCGGCGAGACGGCCATCGCCCACGGCTACTCCGGCGACATGTTCACGCAGTTCCTGGAGACCGAGGACCCGTCGCAGTACGTGTACTTCGTACCCCAGGAGGGCGGCACCCGCTGGATCGACAACATGGGCATCCCGTTCGACGCCCCGTCACCCTGCACGGCCCACACGTTCATCAACTGGCTGCTGGAGGGCGAGAACGGCGCCTGGCTGTCGAACTGGAACTACTACGGCACCCCCAACACGGCCGCCTACGACCTGCTGGACGAGGACCTGTTCGACTTCATCTCCGACCCGGCGGTGGCACCGGTGGAGATCCTCGAGGAGATCGTCGACACCGGCGACTTCGAGGTGAACTACTCCGACGCCTTCACCGAGGCCAAGGGCTGATCCCGAGGCTCTCCCCCATAGCGGCTGGGGTCACAATGGCGTGACCCCAGCCGCACGCTCAGTGCGGCTGCCAGCCCCAGACGACCCCCTCGCCCACGGGATGTCGCGGCGGGTAGGCGCCCGACCCGCCGGCGGAAGCGAAGAGCTTGATCTTCCCGAACAGGTCCTCGAAGAGAAACCGGCGGTCCACCGCCTGGTAGACCCGAATCGGCCGGTTCCCGTCGGTCGCCACATTGTGGAACTCCTCGCTGAACTGCGGGGCCGGAATCAGGTCGAACCGCCCGAAGTCGTCCCGGATGACGGCTCCGACGGCGGCACAGTCGGACAGGTGCTTCAGCTCCCAGTCCCAGCCGAACCCCTCCGCCCAGTTGTAGAGCTGACGCATCAGGTACTGGCCCAGTCCGCCCTGGGGCGCCACCCGATCCAGCAGCTCGGCGTACGACACGGCACACGACGCGTACGTGTTCATCGGGATCTGCCAGAGCTGAACGTCGGAACCGAACACCACGTTGGCCGCGACGAGGTCGTTGGAGAGGTTGAACTCCGGCCAGTAGAGCGGGACAGGATCCGGAGGATTGCTCGGACCCCCGATCCAGACGACGGTGAGGTCCGCCTCGGCGATAGCCGTCTCCAGCAGCAGGGCGGAGGCCATGTCGGTCAGGGAGCCGAGACAAAGCACGAACAGGGGCAGCGGGTCGTCCCGGAGCGCCTCGGCGACGATGGCCCGCGCACCGGGACTGTCCACCGGTGTTTGCGGGTCGGACATCGCCCGAGGTGAACCGTCGCGCACCTCCACGGAGTCCGTGCGGTCCATCGCCGCCAGCAGACGCGCCAGTTCGTCCCTGCTGGCGCTCAGGCTGTCCGCCACGCCGCGCTGGCCGAAGTGCGTCGGCACCACGCATCGCACATCGAGGCTCGGTGAGAGAAGCGCGTACGCCACCGCGAATGCATCGTCCGCCTCATTCGCGACATCCGTGCTGATCACCACCCGGCGCCGGGGCGGCGCGTCCAGGAAGCCGTCGATCACCTGTGAGCCATCCGCCAAGAGATCTCTCCTTCCCGCCAACCCGGTGCCGTCAGGCATCGACGCAAACTTGTCATACAGGTTAGTGGCCGCTGTGGCGGGTCCGGGAACGGGGCCGGCTGCCGGCAGCCGAAGTACGGATCTGACAGAACGGCGAGGGACTTATATGATGAGATTGCAAGTGTGTTAGCTTAGGAGTGTCCGGGGAGGCGTCTCGCCGGAACTCCGGAGAGAGCACGGTCATGAACGCCGGTCCAGAAGCAGTGGCTGTGAACCGCAGAATCCGAGAGCAACTCCACACAGCGGTCGTCGGTGACGTCCTGGACGCCCTGGGGCGCCGCCATCAATTCCTCCCGCCGGCGATACGGCCGCTCGACCCGGAACTCGTCCTCGTCGGACGAGCGATGCCCGTCCTCGTGGCTGATGTGTTCGGACCTCAGGCAAGGCCCTTCGGAGCGCTGACCGCGGCACTGGATGCCCTCGGCCCCGACGACGTCTACGTGGCTCGTGGCGCACGAACTCCCTGCGCCGGATGGGGAGAGATCCTCACCGCCGTCGCCCAACGGAACGGTGCGAGCGGCGCCGTCATCGATGGCTACCACCGCGACACCAAACTGGTCCTCGACAGGGGATTCCCCATCTTCTCCCGAGGGGCCTACGGACAGGACGCCGGCATGCGTTCGTCGGTCCAAGACTTCGGCGTGGCCATCGAGATCGGTGCCGTCAGGATCGCGCCCGGCGACCTCGTCATCGGAGACCGTGACGGCGTGGTGATCGTTCCGACCGACATCGAGGGCGAGGTGATCGAGCGCGCTCTCGAGAAGGTCGCCACGGAGAGCCTCGTACTGAAGGACATCGAGAACGGCATGACCGCGACCGAGGCCTTCGAGCAATACGGCGTGCTCTGAGCATCCGGGGCCGGGCGCGTGAGGCCGCCCGAGCGGGTCACGTCCCCGAGTCGTCGGCCTCGTACTTGAACAGCGAGCAACCACCGTCCACCGTCAGCACGCTGCCCGTCATGTAGGTGCTGGCATCGCTCATGAGGAACGCCACAGCGTGTGCCACCTGCTCGGGAGCTCCCAGCCCTCCGAGCGGGATCACCTGGCCCATGACCGCCGCGAACTCGGGGTTCTCCTCGGCGACCTTCCGGGCGGCTCCCGCGTTCACGATCCCCGGCGCCACCGCGTTCACGCGGATGCCGAGGTCGGCAAGATCACGCGCCATCACCTTCATCAGCATCTCCAGACCGCCCTTGCTGGCGCAGTAGGCCGCCATGCCGGGCCACGGCACGCTGCCGATCCAGCTGCTCGTGAAGACCACTGATCCCCCCTTGCCCGCCAGCCGGCGCGCCGCGGCCAGTCCGGTGTTGAAGCACCCGGTCAAGTTCGTGTCGATCTGGTCGGACCAGATCCGGGGGGTCATGTCCAGAAACGGCGCCATGATGCCGATGCCGGCGTTGCCGACCACGCCGGTCAGATTCGGCACAGCGGCCAGGGCCGCCTCGACCTGCGCAAGGTCGCGCACGTCGGCCTGCGCATAGCGAACCTCGGGTCCGTGGCCACGGAACGGCTCCAGCAAGCCCTGCGCGTCGGCCTCGGCGGCGAGATCGATGATCATGGCGTCGGCACCGAGACGGAGCACCTCGTGAGCGATCGCGGAGCCGATGTCGCCCAACGCCCCGGTGATGGCGATGGACTGGCCGTCAAGTCGCAGGTCGGTCACATGCCCTCCTTGATGGTGGTTCGCAGCGTGGTCCCCGCGTCGGTGAGGAAATCACCGCGCAGCTCGACCCCGTGTCCCGGCGCGTCGGCGACCGACATCTCGCCGTCGGCCAGCGTGGGAAGGCCCGCGGCGACATCCTCGTACCACCCGTGGAGATAGGCCCGCACGATCTCCTGACCGAAGGTGGCGGGGTGGTGCAGCGCCAGGTGCACGCTTGCGGCCAGGCCGACGGGTCCGGTGCAGTCGTGCAGGCCCGCCGACAGCAGGTGCAATGACGCCAGGTCGCACACCATCCGCGCGGGGCCGATCCCGCCGTTCCAGACCACGTCGGTCAGGACGATGTCCGCCGCGCCGGCCTCGATCAGCTCGAGATGACGGTAGGGGATCCCCAGCGACTCACCCGCCGCGATCGGCGTGATCCCGGCCGCCCGCACCTCGGCCAGCGCGGCCGCGTTCTCGTTCCGAATCGGATCCTCGACCCAGACCGGTTCGAACTCGGCTATGGCACCCATCATCCGCTTGGCGGCGGGCACGTTCCAACGGCCCCGGCACTCGATCGCGATCTCCATGGCGTTCCCCACCGCGCCGCGGATCTCCGCGAGTATGCGGCGGCCGCGTTCCAGATCCTCGAGCCGGAAGATGTCGCCGTCGCCGTAGGCCAGCCGGGCGTCGAACGGAAGGATCTTCATGGTCCTGATCCCGGAATCCAGCAGGTCACGAGCGAGGTCGCCGGGCGCCTCGAGCGTCGCCCACATGTCCTCGTGCCGGCCTCCTGGTTCGGGCGGCGAGAACAGGTCGTTGCCAACCGCCAGCGGCGTCTTCATGTACCCGGGGCCGACGCACGTGTTGTACACGGGCACCCGATCCCGGCCGGCGCCGCCCAACATCCGATGGATCGGCAGTCCCCGGACCTTCCCGATGAGGTCCCACAGCGCCACCTCCACGGCGGACGCCGCTCTGGCCTCGGCACCGACGCCCTTGCGCGACCACAGCATCATGAGTTCCTGCTGGTGGCGACGGATCAACCCGGGATCAGCACCGAGCAGGTAGGGCGCGGCGACGTCGTGAATGTGCGTCTCGACCGGGCCGACCCCGAACCACGTCTCGCCGAGCCCGACCTCTCCCGTCGAGCAGGTCAACTGGACCCACAGCACGTTCGGTTGCCGCTCACACCTGATGGTGGTGACCGCGGTGATTGCAAGGTCGGTCTCTGCCGGCTCCATTCCCCTTTACCCCGTCCAGACTTCGTTGCCGTTCAACTGATCATATGAGATGATAGGTGGAAACCGCAGGGGCCGGCTCGACGCGACGCGACCCGTCACCCTGAGGTCTGAGGAGGCGACACGTGAAGAAGATCCTGAACGACCCGTATCGATACGTCGACGAGATGCTCGCAGGGCTCACCGCGGCGCATCCGCAGTACTACGTGTTGGTGGGCGACGACCGCCGGGTGGTCGCACGGGCAGATGGCCCGGTGGATGGCAAGGTGGGACTCGTCTCGGGAGGTGGCTCGGGCCACCTGCCCATCTTCACGGGCTACATCGGCCCCGGACTGCTCGACGCCTGCGCCATCGGCGATGTCTTCGCCTCACCGTCGGTCGATCAGGTCGCGGACGCCATGCGGGCCGCGGACGGCGGTGCGGGCGTGCTCAGCGTGTACGGCAACTACGGAGGCGATGTCATGAACTTCGACATGGCCGCCGAAATGCTGGAATTCGAGGACATCGACACCGCCACGGTCCTGCTTCGAGACGATGTGGCGAGCGCCGCGCCGGAGGAGGCGGAGCGCCGCCGCGGCGTCGCCGGGATGGTCTACGCCTTCAAGATCGCCGGAGCCGCCGCCGACACCCGCGCCGACCTGGCCGAAGTCACCAGGCTGGCGCAGAAGGCCGCCGACGCCTGCCGCTCGGTCGGTGCCGCACTCACTCCCTGCGTCGTGCCACAAGCCGGTGTTCCGACCTTCGAGATCGGCGACGACGAGATGGAGATGGGCATGGGTATCCACGGCGAGCCGGGCATGTGGCGTGGCGCTCTGCGGACCGCCGACGAGATCGCCAACGAGATGGTCGACCGGCTCCTCGACGACAAGCCGGTCGAAGCCGGGGCGCCGGTGTCGCCACTCGTCAACAGCCTCGGGGCCACGCCACCGGAGGAGCTCTACATCCTGTACCGGGTCGTCGCCAACCGCCTCGAGGAGGCCGGCGCCGAGATCGTCATGCCCCTGGTCGGCCGGTATGCAACCTCGATGGAGATGACGGGCGTGTCGTTGACGTTCTGCCACCTCGACGAGGAGCTGGCGCCCCTGTTGCAGGCACCCGCGGCGTGCGCGTTCTGGCGCGTATGACCACCCAGCTCACGGCCGAGACGCTGAGCCGGGCCATCGGTCGGCTGGCGCCGCACCTCGAGTCGGTGGCGGCCGAACTCAATCAGGCCGATGCCCGGATCGGTGACGGCGACCTCGGCATCACGATGACCAAAGGCGCCCGCGAGCTTCGTGCCGTCGCCGGAGAGTTGCCCGACGATCTCGGAGCGGCGCTCATGACCTGCGCCCGGGCGTTCACCAAGGGCGGGGGCTCCAGTTACGGGACCCTCCTCGCCACGGGCCTCATGACCGCGGCGAAGGCGTGCCGCGGCAAGAGCACCGTGGACTGGACAGCCGTCAGCGGCCTCCTCGATGCCGCGGTGGTGGCGATGGCAGACCGCGGCGGGGCGAGCCTCGGCGACAAGACCGTGCTCGACACCATCGATGCGACCGCCCGCGCACTTGTGGACCTCGACGATCCCGCGGCGATGACCGAGGCGGCACTGGCCGCCACCGAAGACACGTTGGACCGCTTCCGTGACCGGCCGAACCGCGTCGGGCGCGCCAGGATGTTCGCCGAGAAGAGCATCGGTCTCCACGACCCCGGCATGCTGGCGTTCCGCGAGATCCTGTGCGGGCTGAGATAGGTCGGGGTCGCCGCGTGCCGAACGAGACGACGATCCCGATGGGCAGGGTGGCGTGACCTCGCGGCCGTTCACCCTCGGCGTCCAGGCGGCGGCAGCGTCCGCCGCGGGCCGTGAGGCAATCGTCGCCGCAGCGCAGCGCGCCGAGAGTGCTGGTTTCGACGAGTTCTACACCTTCGACCACTTTGGATCCGTGGACCCGTTCCTCCCGCTGCTCATCGCATCCGAGGCCACCACCGATCTCCGGGTCGGGCCGCTGGTCCTCAACGCCGGCTTCTACAACCCCGGGCTGCTGGCGCGCACCGCCGCAACGCTCGACCAGCTGACCTCCGGTCGATTGGTGCTCGGGCTCGGGGCCGGTTGGGCGAAGGCCGAACACGACACTCTCGGCATCGACTTCCCCACTGGCCGCCGGCGTGTCGAGATCCTGAGCGAGACGCTCGCCGTGGTCGCTCCCCTCCTGCGGCCCGGAGCAGCCGACCTCGACGGCGGGGACGCCGCAAGGTCCGACACCCTCGGCGTGGAGTTGCCCCGCGATCGGATCCCGCTGCTCCTCGGCGGCTCCGGGGACCGCATGCTGGAACTGGCCGGACGCTACGCGGACATCTTCCAGTTCACAGGACTCGCACACCTCCCTGACGGAACACCGCGGCAGTCGGGCTACCACCGGTCGGCGCTCGTCGACCGCATCGCCAGGCTCCAGCACCACGCCGGGCAGCGCGCTCAGCAGATCGAGTTGTCCATCATCATCACGGAGCTACACGTCGGAACCCCCCTCGAGGCCGTCGCCGGACCTGTCGCAGAACGCACGGGGCTCGGACCCCAGGAAGTCCAGGACTCTCCCTTCGTCTTCGCAGGAGGCGTCGAAGAGGTGGCCGCCAAAGTCCGCCGAATCCGAGCCGAACTCGGGATATCGCACTTCGTCGTCACCGACGCCGAGGCGTTCGCCCCTGTCGTGGAGCTGCTGCGGCGCGACTGAGCGGGCACCTCCAACGACAATGGCGGTGCGCCGCACGAACCGGCAGTGGCGTCGCCACGCCCGGAGCGCCGAGGTTCGGTTCCCTACTTCACCGCCCCGAGCGTGAGTCCCGTGGCCAGCAGCCGCTGGGTGGCGATGAAGACCGCCACGATCGGAAGGGCGGTGAACATCGCCAGCGCCATCAAGGGACCCCAGCGCACACCTTCGGAGGAGACCTGCAGGCTCATCAGGGCCGACATCGGTAGGAGATCGGTCTTCGGGAGGAAGCTGACCGAGTAGAGGAACTCGCCCCAGCCCAGGATCCAGACGAGAACGGCGATGGTGGCGATGCCATTGCGCGCCAGCGGGATTGCGATTCGATAGAAGATGGCCAGTTCCGAGGCGCCATCGAGTCGGGCAGCCTCGATGGTCTCGGGCGGGAGCGATGCGAAGAAAGGCCGGAGGATGATCACCGCGAAAGGCAGGAGCAGCGCGCTGAGCGCGAAAATTATCCCCAGCCTGCTCCCGAGAAGGTCGAGCCTCACGAGGACTCGGAGAAGCGGGATCACCGAGTTCGCCTGCGGCACCATCTGGAGAACGATCAGGCTGAAGAGAAGGAACGACACGATCCGGCCGCTGCGCATGCGTGCGAGGCCGTACGCGGCGGGCGTCGCCAGCCCCACCACGACGATGGCCGTACCGAACGCGATGTAGGCGGAGTTCTTCGCCGCGGTCCAGAGGGCGTCGTTCAAGACGGCTCGAACGGAGTCCAGCAGCGGCGTGAAGACCACCGCCGCCGGGGTCACCGGGATCTCCGAGGCGGCCTTGAACGACGTGACGACGAGGTACAGGATCGGAATGCCGTACAGGAAGAACAGCAGGCCGAGAACCAGGTACCTCCCCAGGGACCGACGCTCGGAGCCGACGATGGCCATCGTGATCTACCCCTCGTCGAGCCGACGGCTCACTCGTGAGTAGTACGCCGCCGCGGCGACGATGAAGGCAGACGAGATGCACGCCAGCGCGGCACCCTCGCCGAAGTGCCCGAACTCGAACGCCCTTCGCCAGGCAAGGAACGGCAGAGTCGTCGATGAGGTGCCGGGCCCACCCTGGGTCATCACGAACAAGAGGTCGAAGCTACGGAACGCATACACCGTGATGAGCACGGTGAGGACCACCAGCACAGGCTTGAGATGGGGAAGTGTGACGTGCACGAAGACGTGCCGCCTCGTCGCTCCATCGACCGCCGCGGCCTCGACCTGTTCGGGAGGGACGTCGAGGAGTGAGGCCTTCAGCACCAGCGCGGCGAAGGGAATGGCCTGCCAGGCGGTGACGAAGGCGACCGAGTAGAGAGACTTGCCGGGATCGGCGAGCCAGAGCTGGCGATCCACTCCGACGAGGCCGAGAAGAGCGTTGGCAACTCCGTTGCCGGACAGGATGAACTTCCACACGCTTCCGCTGATGATCGGGGGCAGCGCCCAGGCGAACACCATCATCGTCTGCAGCGTGCGCCGGCTGAGTCGCTCGAGGCGGATGACGTGCGCCGTGGCGAGGCCGAATGCGATGCTTGCGACGACCACTATTGCGACGAACACGAGCGTGTTCTCGAGAGCATCCAGGAATCCGCGGCTTTCGGGAAGGTCCGCGAAGTTGCTGGTGGTGTGCTCCCACTCACCGGTGACCACCTCGGCAAAGCCGACGTCGCCGAACGCCATGCTGACCATCTCGTACAGCGGGAAAAGGGCGAAGATGGCGAGGAATGCGAGGGCCGGGAGTGTCGCTGCCCCGGCGAGGGTCTCTCGGCGGGCACGACGGCGGGGCATTCGCCACGTGGCGGCCCGGGCGAGCCGTCCCTCCGATCTGAGTTTGGAGCCCGTGTGCGTCGCGCCGGCCAAGTGAATCTCCGGACCCTTGCGGAAGACCTGACATCAGGTTATCATATGAGTAGGTGGCACACTGCCCATCCGGGAGGAGGACCCTGCAATGAAACGACGGCCCGCGCTGCGATTGCTCGCAGCCCTGTTTGCCCTCACGCTGATCGCAAGCGCATGTGGCGGCGACGACACGGACGACGCGGCCCCGGCTCCGGCCGAGGCGCCCGCGCCCGCGCCCGCTCCGGCTGAGGAGCCCGCGCCGGCTCCGGCTCCGGCCGAAGAGCCCGCGCCCGCGCCCGCTCCGGCCGAAGAGCCCGCGCCGGCTCCGGCCCCCGCCGCGGATGACACTACCGACGATGCGGCTCCCGCCCCTGCTCCGGCTCCGGCTGCGGACGACGCCCCCGGCGTGGCAACACCGGACAACCCGTCGGACCGCGAGGGTGACCTCGTTGTGTGGCACTACTTCAACAACGAGGGTCCACTCGACTCGATAAACGCGGGCATCGATCGCTTCCGGGCCGCATACCCCAACGTCAACCTCTCGGTGGAGGTCTTCCCCTACGGGGACTTCACCGGGAAGGTGCTCACCTCGGCCGCAGCCCAGACCGGGCCGGACTTCATGTTCTACAACTGGGCCGACCAGGTTTCGCTCCTCGAGGTGAACGCACTCCGGCCGATCGATCCGTACTGGGCAACGTACGCCGATGCCGACCAGGTGCCTGACTCGGGCGTCAACCGGGTTGGCGACGAGATCTACTCGGTTCGTGTCTACGGCAACCTGATTGCGTTGTGGTACAACGCCGATCTCCTGGCGGAACTCGGCGCCGAGCCGCCCACGTCCATGGACGACATGGAAGCGATCATGCGGCAGGCTGTGGACGCCGGCTACAAGGGAATCGCCTCAGGCTTCAACATTCCGCTCCTGGGCTGGTGGACCGGCATGCCGTACGTGTTCGCCGAGTGCGGTGACTGGACGATGAGCGACGAGGCCGTGGTCCGAGCCGCCATCGAGCGCCCTGTGCGCTGGGTCGAGGAAGGCCTCATGACGCCCGAAGTGGTGACCTACGACCAGTCCGGCGCGGTCAGCCAGTTCCTGACGGGCGAGTACGTCTTCGCCACGGCGGGCAACTGGGACCTCGCTACCATCGTCAACGGCGCTGACTTCACCCTGGCCAACATTCCGATGCCCGGCGCCACCTGCGACGGAGGCGTGTACGTCTCCGGCGAGGGGTTCAGCATCGGCGCCTTCGGCGAGAGTCCCGATCTCGGCTTCGAGTTCGCCCGCTTGGCGATCATGGACGCCGAGGCGCAGGAGAACTTCCTCAACCTGGCGGGGAGCATCCCGAGTCATCCGGCTCTCTTCGACAGCCCGGCCGTACAGGAGAACCCGCTGCTCGGCGCCTACCTGCTGGCTTCGGCGTCGTTCGGAAAGAAGGCGCCGTCCACCCTTGGTGAGAACGAGGCCTCTGCCCTGTTCGGCGAGACGCTGATCGGCGCCCTGTCCGGCGACATCAGCGTGGACGAGGCTGTCGACATCATCGTCTCCGAGACGCCGGGGATCCTGGCCCAGGACAACTAACCGGAGCAACTAAGCAGCCGCTGAGTTGCTCGTGAGAACGGCGGCCCGGGTCCTGGGAGGCTCGGGCTGCCGCAGTTTTCGACGGGAGTGACGCGTCCGGCGCGGCCCGGCCCCGGGGAGATCTACGACTTGGCGATCGTGGCGTCGTCGATCCAGTCCCAGTCGTACTCCACCCCCAGCCCCGGGAGTTCGGGCGCTGAGGCATACCCGTCGCTGATGGGGAGGCCTTGGCGGATGCCGAACGAGTAGTCCTCGACGGGGTAGAGCAACTCCAGGAAGTCGGAGTTCGAAACGGCGAGGGCGCAGTGCAGGTTGCCGAACTCCAGGGCCTCGTAGATCGACGTGTGGATCTCGCACTTCATCCCGAAGGCCTCGGCCAGCGTGGCGATCTTCATGACGCCCGTGATGCCGCCTCGCCACGAGACGTCGGCCCGCACGATGTCACACGCCCGGTTGGCGATGTAACTCGCCGTCGAGGTGTGGAGTCCGGCGATGGCCTCGGTGGCCGCGATCGGGATGTCCAGGGTGGCGGTCAGCTTCTGCAACGTGTACATGTCGTGATCGCAGATGGGTTCCTCGAACCATAGGTAGCCGAGCGATTCGAGGTGGCGCCCCACCCGCACCGCCTCCGCGTAGCTGTGCGTCGCCACCGGGTCGGTCATGAGTGCGTAGTCCTCACCGACCAGCTCGCGGATCGCGGTGTACAGGGCCATGTCGCGGTCGGCCGGCCCCGGCGGGTGCAGCTTGTAGCCCCTGTAGCCGCGCCGCTGCACCTCCAGCGCCTCATCGAGGTAGTCCTGGTCGGTCTCCAGGAACATCGAACTCGCGTACACCGGGACGCGTTCGCGCGCCGCGCCCAGGAGCTGGTAGATGGGCAGCCCGGCCGCCTGGCCCGCGATGTCCCAGCACGCCACGTCGAACGGACCCCAGGCCCAGATCGGCAGGACGTTCCAGCGCCGGTCGAAGAACTGGAACTCCTGGAAGTTCTTCTCCCGCGCCATCGGGTCGCGCCCGATCATGAAGGGCTTGACCGCCTCGAAGGACGGTGCGCAGATCTTGGCGTCGAGTCCGCCGAACCCGAACGCGGTGCCGCTGAGTCCCTCGTCGGTCGTGAGCGTGATCACCACGACGTCAGGGGTGTGGTGCCCTCGGAGCTTTCCGCGTTCGGCTGAGGACAGTTCGGTGACGCCGCACGTCCGGATCTCCACGTCGGTGATCTTCACGGCGTCCCCCTAGGCAGGCAGCGGCGCGTCGGCACGGATCAGGCCCTGGTCCCTCAGAGCCTCCCAGAAGTCGGGGGGGATGGCACGGGCGAAGGCCTCGGTGTTCTGGACGATTTGATCGGCGGCCGTGGCACCGGGGATGACCGCGCACACGGAGGGATGGCCGAGCGGGAACTGCAAGGCAGCGCCGATGAGGCTGACGTCGAATGCGGCGGCGATGCCCCGTATCCGCTCGACACGCGCGGTCACGTCGGCGGGAGGGGTCGCGTAGGCGTACTTGGCCTCGGCGTTCGGGCCGGTCGCCAGCACCCCTGAGGCGAACGGGGCTCCGACCACGACGCCGACCCCGCGTGCCGAGCACGCCGGGAGTTCGACGTCGAGGGCTTCCTGGTCGAGCAGGGTGTAGGGCATCGCCACCACGAACAGGTCCAGGTCGAGTCTCTCGAGGAACCTCGGAATCATCCCCAGCTCGTTGATCCCGGCGCCGATTGCGCCGACCGCGCCGGCCGACCTCAACTCCTCGAGGGCGGCGAACCCGCCCCCCGCATCGAGTTCGTCCAGCCGGGCGGCGACCCCGTCCTCGCCGTGGTACAGAGGGTCGAGGTCGTGGACGTTGAGAATGTCCACCCGGCTGATGCCGAATCGCTGCAGGCTGTCCTCGTAGGACCTCAGAATGCCGCTGCGGGTGTAGTCGAACCGCAGTTCGAAGTCCAGGCCGCCCACCCATGGGGCCCCGTCGTAGGTCGACTCCCTGCCCTTGGCGGTGTACACCCGACCGACCTTGGTGGAGAGGACGTAGTCGGCGCGGCTCTTCTGGCGGAGGAAGTGCCCGATGCGATGCTCACTGAGACCGTGGCCGTACCAGGGCGCGGTGTCGAAGTAGCGCACCCCGGCGCTCCACGCCGCCTCCAGTGTCGCCTGGGCGTCGGGCTCGGAGACGAGTTCGAAGAGTTCACCCAGCCCGGCGCCCCCGAAGCCGAGTTCGGTGACCTGCAGTGCGGTCCTGCCGACCGGTCTCGTCCTCATCCTGCCTCCTGAGCGTCGGGGTCTGTGGCGGGCCGTCAGCGGGAGCCGAACGGGTGGGGGGCCAGCCCGCGGTGCGGGGTCTCGACGGCGAAGAGCGAGCCGGCCGGCAGCTCGGCATCCTCGGCGAGCCCGTACCGGGACGTCGTGATCATTAGCTGCCCGGTTGTGCCCAGGAAGGAACATGCCGTGGGCTGGGAGACCGGGAGGCGGACGATGGTGTCCAGTTCGCCGCCGGCATCGAACCTCAGCACGGCGCCACCGCCGAAGAGTGCCACCCACACTCCCCCGGCGTCGTCGAGGGTCAAGCCGTCGGGAAGTCCCGACCCTTCCTTCACCGTCGCCCAAACCTCGCGCGACTCGACCGAGCCGTCGTCGCCGAGGACGAGCCGATCCACCGCCAGGGTCGTGCTGTCGATGAAGAAGGCCTGCGACCCGTCGGCGGTGAACGCGAGCCCGTTGGAGATCGTGAGACCGGTGAGCACGCTCTCGACCAAACCGCCCTCGTCGACCACGTAGAGTTCGCCGGCTCCCGGCGTGACGTCGTAGGCCATCGAGCCGATCCAGAGCCTGCCCCGCGCGTCGCAACCGCCGTCGTTGAGCCGCACCCCCTCAGGCAACGGGAGGGTCGCCAGGACGCTGCTCGACCCTCCCAGGCCGTCGGGATACTCGACCACGTCACGTTCGGTGGTCACGACCAGCCCACCGGCCAGGCGCGGTCGCACCACGGAGACGACGTCCGGGTGGACCGGGTACCGGTCGATGGCGCCGTCCGGGAATGACCGGACGAGCACATCGCCTGCGAGCATGTCCAACCAGGCGAACGTCGATCCCTCGTCCAGCGGCGTGGGCCCCTCGCCGTGCCAGGTGATGGAGTCCGTCACCTGCTCAGCGTGAAGCTCTTCAACCATGGCCTACGACTCCTTCGCTCCCGGTGACGGGTTCTCTGAACGCGGTGATGTTAGCTTAGTGACCTATATGACAAGTAGACCGGCCGAGCGGCGGCAAATGATTGGTGGCGGGCCCGGGAACTTATATGGTTTTCATACCACTATTCGAATCTCCCGCAATCGGCTCGAGTCGACATCCGAATCCGCGGGACGAACGCTGAGGTGATGAGGCGTGACGAATGCAACACCGATGCTGACCGGCGCCGAGGACGGATTCCAGCGCTCTCCGAAGCTGGCCGATCGCGCCGTGCAGGTCGTCGGTCAACGACTCGTGGCCTCGACGGACGCCGAGGCCACGACAATGCCGTCGGAGAGCGAACTGGCCGCGGCCTTCGCCGTTTCGCGTACCGTCGCTCGCGAGGTCGTCCAGACCCTGGCGCGGCTGGGCATGGTCGACGTCTCTCAGGGCAAGCGGATGAAGGTCCGACCTCGCGAGGATTGGGACTACCTCAATCCGACGCTGCTGGAGTTCTTCGACGATCCCGAGGAGGTTCGCCACATCCTCACCGAGTTGCACGAGACCCGCGTGCTCATCGAGCCTGCGGTTGCCGAGCGCGCCGCGCTCTTGGCCGACGACGACCAGCGCAAGGCTCTCGCAGCCGAGGTGGAGGAGATGCGCGGCCTGCTGGACGATGCCCCGGCTTTCGTGCGTCACGATGTCGCGTTCCACGCGATCCTGGCGGACGCCGCGCAGAACCGCTTCATCCGGCGCATCGTCCAGACCAGCCGGGAGTTGCTGCTCGTCAGCCACATGAAGACCACCACCATGGCCCACACGCTCTCGACCGCACTCGAGCACCACTCGCGGATCTGCGACGCGGTGCTCGACCGCGATCCGGAGCGCGCACGACGCGAGATGGAGATACATCTCGACTTCGGTCTGCAATTCTGGCTCGGGACGATCTCCTAACGCCGGAGCGCCCCGGACGGTGACGACGATCGTCTGTTTCGGCGACTCCAACACCTGGGGTTGTGAACCCCGCACCGACCTCAGTCTCCCGCCTGCGCGCCACCCGCGCGGCGATCGCTGGCCCGATGTGCTTGCGGCGTACCTCGGCGACGGCATCAGCGTGATTGCCGAGGGGCTGAACGGGCGCACGACCTGCTTCGACGACCCGATCGAGGGTGAGGACCGCAACGGCCGCCGCTCGCTCCTCCCCTGTCTCGAGACCCATCATCCCGTCGACCTTGTGATCATCATGCTCGGTGTCAATGACCTGAAGGTGCGGTTCGCAGCCACCGCTCCCACAATCGCCGCGGGAGCAGCCGCGCTGGCGGCTACTGCGGCCGCCAGCGGCTTCGGCCCCCCAGGGCGGCCTCCGGCGGTTCTTCTCATCGCTCCCCCACCGACGCGTGTCGGCGAGGTGGACCGCTATCTCGGCCACTTCGCCGGAGCGGACGAGCGATCGGCCGGCTTCGCTGAGAGCTTCCGGTCAGCCGCTGGGTTGGCGGGCGTCCACTTCCTGGACGCCGGCGCCCACATCGAGTCCAGCGAGCGGGACGGAATCCACCTGGAGACCGACGCTCACCACCGGCTGGGCGCCGCGATAGCGGAGTGGATCTCCGCGACGCTCGACTTCGAAAGGTAGCCACGACATGTCCGACCCGACGGAGACCCACGGCGCCACCACCGAACTCAGCACGGAGGATCGCGAACTCATCGATGCCGCCACGAGCGTGATGGACCGGGCTTACAACCCGCATTCCGGGTGGCATGTGGGCGCTGCGGTTCGCACCAGCGACGGCCGGATCTTCACCGGCTCGTTCTTCGAGCACGCCACTATGGGGCAGACGATCTGCGCCGAGCCGGCGGCGTTCATCGCCGCGAACATGGCGGGACACCGCGACATCGTGGCGGTCGCGACGGTCGGCGCCCCCGGCGGGGAGGACGGGGACGAGCCGTGCACTCCCTGCGGCCGCTGCCGCCAGACCATCCACGAGTTCTCTCTGCGGCTCGGTCGACCCATCCGGGTCCTGTGCGCGAACCGCAGCCAATCCCATCTCCTCGTGACCGACTCGGCCACGCTTCTCCCCCACGCATTCAGCCCGCCAAGCGCCGAGGGCTCGTGACCTACCGGCTGCGCGATGCGATGCAGGAGGTGCTGGCGGGATGGCCCACTGACCTCGACGCGTCGTGGCGGCCCGTCCTCGGCCACGCGGCATTGGGATTCGAGGACGTCGATCCATCGCTCGAACTCAATGTCGGGGAGCCGATCTTCCCGCCGCGACGTCATCAGACCCTGCTCGGAGCGCCACCCGGCGCCCACATGTTCAAGGCGTTCGACGGCGTGGATCCGGCCGATGTTCGCTGTGTCGTGGTGGGCCAGGATCCGCATCCGTCCGTCGGCCAGGCGACCGGAGTCGGATTCGAGTTCGGCCAGCTCGCGTCATGGCACGCGCTCGACGCGCCGGTCGGGCATGAGCTCTCTCGTTTACTCACACGGACGCTGTTCCAACTGATCGTCGCTGATCGAAGCGGCGATGCGGGCTACGCGGCGTCGACCGACGACTGGCAAAGGGCCCGCGACGACTTCGGCGCCGGCGACCGATCCGTCGAGCCGATGGAGGGTCTGGTGGACACCTGGAAGGCACAGGGAGTGCTCCTGCTCAATACCTCCCTGACCCTGACCCGGTTCTCGCTGGACATCGATCCCCACTATTCCCGGGGACACCGACCGCTGTGGGCACCATTGCTCCGGCGCCTTCTCGACTACCTCCTGGGGCGGGACCAGGCCGTGGTGATCATCAGCTTCGGAACGCTTGCCGATGAGGCCCTGCGGGCACTGCTTCCCGCCGGCGTCCTCGCCTCCGATGGGAAGGCGGCCTACCTGGACTACCCCCACCCCGCCGAAGGCGACGCACTCCTGCGCCGGGGCAATCCACTCACCGACTGCAACGCCCGACTTGCCGAGCGAGGACTGGAACCGATCCGCTGGTAGCCGGAGGCTCCTGTGCCGGGCGTCAATAGAGGCGGGGAATGATCCTGTTGGGCACGCGCGCGCAGTAGTCGTCCCAGAGGGCGCCGTACTTGGCGGCGCAGCGGCGCTCGTCGGCACGCTCGCGGATCAACATGAAGGGGATCATGAAAGCCGCGTAGAGCCACGGCCAGGCGCTGGTGAGGTGTCCTGGCGCCAGGGCCAAGCCGAGGCTGATGAGGATCTCGCCCAGGTAGTTCACGTGGCGGGAGACGCCCCAGAAGCCGCTGCACAGCAGTCGTGCACGGTCGTCGGTCACCGCGCGGGGCTCGATTCCCAGGAAAAGGCGCTCCGGGAAGCGCTTGAAGCGGTACTTCTGCAGGTTGGCGCCGCGTGCCAGCACCCAGCCGGCGAAGAAGATGACGGCGCAGGCGGCGAGCCACCACCCCCCGGCGCTCTCGACCAGCGACGACTTCGGGAGGCGGGCGGTGCCCCAGAGGCCGACGGCATAGAAGTAGGGGTAGAACGCCAGGCAGCCCCAGATGATCTTGGCGCCCAGCCGCTCGGCGAAAATGTCGTAGGTGTACAGGTGGACCCGCTCGAAGATCAGGTAGTCGACCAGGAAGAACCCCAGGAGCACGGCGTGCAGGTACACGCCGGGATTGGCCTCGGAGCCATAACGATCAGCGTGGTAGGCGGAGTACGAGCAGATGTTGAGGGCCAGCAGTACCGCGCCGAAGACGTAGAGGTACATCTTCGTGTCGATCCGGCCACCGAAGGCGAAGTTGGGGACGCGGCCCAGATAGAAGTCCGAGATCCAGCCTCGGACTCCGGCTGAGCGAGACTCCGCCACCGCTCGGCGGGGTGGCGCGAACACGAACCACGCCGTCGCCAGCGCCCCGAGTGCCGTCGCGCCCGCCGCGCCCATCCAGGCACGGGCGTGCAGCCAACCCCAAGGCAGCCAGCCGGTTGCGCCTGCCGCCAGCCCGCCTCCGACGGCGGCAGCGAGCACGAGGAGGCCGTTGAGCCGATACTCGTAGGAACGCCCCGTGGTCGGATCGGTCACGTATCCCACCACTCGACGGGCGGGCAGCACCACGTGCAGCCCCAGCAGCGCCGCGCAGATGATGATCGGCGCCAGGAAGCCGTCCATCGCTCTCCCTTGTCCCGCCGGCGCCCGCCCGGCTAGTAGGTGGCGCGGCCCCCGGAGATGTCGTAGACGGCTCCGGTGGAGAAGCTGCAGGCGTCGGAAGCCAGCCAGGACACCAGGTCGGCCACCTCGTCGACGAGGCCGAGGCGCCCCATGGGGATTTTGGAGATCATGTACTCCATCACCTCGGGCTCGGTGTCGGCGTTCATGGGCGTGGAGATGACCGCGGGCGCCACGGCGTTGACGAGCACACCATCGGTGCAGGCCTCCTTGCCGACCGACTTGGTGAGGCCGATCACGGCGGCCTTGCTGGCCGAGTAGGCCACCATGTTCGGGTTGCCCTCCTTGCCGGCGATGCTGGCGATGTTCACGATGCGGCCCCAGCCCCGCGCCCGCATACCAGCCATCGTGGCCTTGATGGTGTTGAAGGTTCCGGTGAGGTTCACCGCCAGTGTCTTCTCCCAGCCCTCCAGCGGCACCTCCCAGATGGGCAACTGCGGGCCGATGATGCCGGCGCAGTTCACGACCACGTCCACGTGGCCGATCTCGGCCACCGTGGCCTGCACGGCAGCAAAATCGGTGACGTCGAGAGTGTGGATGCTGGCCACGTCGTCGGCGACTTGCCCGAGGAGATCGGTCTGCAGGTCGGCCGCTGCGACGCGCTGCCCCTCTTCGGCCAGCCGCACGGCGCAGGCCCGGCCGATGCCGCTCGCGGCGCCGGTCACGAGCGCGGTCCGTTGGTCTAGATGCCTGGGCATGTTTCCCTCTCCTTCTCTGCTGGAGTCCGCTGACCGGCTCTCAGAGGACGCCGAAGCGCTTGAACGCCTCGCCGGGCGGCATTCCCTCTCGCACCGCCTGGCGGAACCGGCTCTCGCCGGAGGTCTTCTCCACGGCTGCACCCACGACTTCGTCGATGAGCGCCTGCGGCACGATCACGACCCCGTCGTCGTCGCCCACGACGAGGTCTCCGGGAGCGATGGTGACCCCGTCCACCTCGACGGTCACGCCGTGCGCCACCACCTCTCCCCTGCCGTTGATGTTGCGGGGATCGACGCCGCGGCACAGTACCGGGAAGTCGAGGCTGCGGATGACGCTGACGTCGCGGACATAACCGTCCAGCACCGCACCCACTCCCCCTGCGGCGATACAGGCGGTGGACAGCAACTCGCCCCAGAGGGCCGCGTCGCGGAACCCGTCGGTTGCACCAACCCAGACCTCGCCGGGGCCGACGGCGTCGAGAGCCGCCAGTAGACCCACGAACGGCACCTCGGGAATCTCCTCGGCGGGCTCCACCCTCGTGGGGAAGGCGTAGCCCATGAGCACCTGACCGGCCACCAGCGGGACGTACCCCGGTGCCAGCGACTGATGCCGTCGCCCGCGCTCGTCAAGAGCGTCGCCCACAAGTGACGAACCGATCTGGGTCCGCAACTCGGCGAGCCTGGCGACGCTGTATCTCTCGTGTGAAGGGGCCATGTCTCTCCGGCTTCGGTCGGTGGATCCCCCAGATGGCCGCTCGTCGGCCGCGGCATGTTACCGAGAGACGGTTGGTCGAACCTCGCTGTACCCGGTGATTCCTCGGCAACGGTGCGGCGAAGGGATGGAGTTGGTCGCGGTCTAGCCTCCGGTCATGACTCCCCGAAAGATCATCATCGACACCGATCCGGGGCAGGACGACGCCCTCGCCATCCTGCTGGCCCTCGGATCCCCCGAACTCGAGGTTCTGGGAATCACGTGCGTGGCAGGCAACGTGCCGCTGCCGCTGACGATCCGCAACGCCCGTCTGGTCTGCGAGTTGGCGGGCCGGCGCGATATGAAGATCTTCGCCGGCTGCGAGCGGCCGATGGTGCGCGACCTCGTCACGGCGGAGATCGTGCACGGCGAGACCGGACTCGACGGCCCCGACTGGGACGAACCTTCCATGCCGGTGCAGGACATCCACGCGGTGGACTGGCTGGTGGAGGTGCTCATGGCGGCCGATGACGGGGAGATCACGCTCTGCCCCGTCGGGCCGATCACCAACGTGGCCATGGCGATGGTTCGCGAGCCCCGCATCATCCCGAGGATCGGCCAGATCGTGACGATGGGAGGCGGTTACTTCGTGGGCGGCAACACCACGCCGGCGGCCGAGTTCAACGTCTACGTGGATCCCCACGCTGCCGCCGTGATGTACCGCAGCGGTGTGCCCATAGTGACGATGCCGCTGGACGTGACCCACAAGGCGCTGATGAGTCCGGAGTGGATCGAGTCCGTGCGCACCCTCGGCAGCGACGTCGGCCGCAAGGCCGCCGCCATGATGTCGTTCTACGGGCGCTACGACATGAAGCGCTACGGCGAGCGCGGCGGCCCGCTGCACGACCCCGCCACGATCGCCTACCTGCTGGAGCCTGGGCTCTACGGCGGCAAGGACGTGTTCGTCGAGGTCGAGACCCATTCCGAAATCACAATGGGAATGACGGTCGTGGACTACTGGCATCGCCTGGAGCGCGAGCCGAACTGCCACTGGATCAGCGAGGTGGACAGCGACGGCTTCTACAAGTTGATCCGCGGGCGCCTCATGAACCTCCCGGCCAAGAGCTAGCCGGCCCGGTCCACCTGTCCACGCACAGTGCCACGGCTACCATCGCTCAGCGACCGGGAGGGAGAGCGATGATCGTCGAGCAGCGGGACTACCACATCTACACCGGGAAGCTGAAAGAGGTTCTGCGGCTCTACGAGACCGAGGGGATCATCATCCAGAAGGAGGTCCTCGGGAACCTCATCGGCTGGTTCACCGTCGAGATCGGTGCCCTCTCGTCGATCTGCGCCATCTGGGGCTATGAGAACTTCGCCGACCGGGAGCAGCGGCGGGCGGCGCTGGCCGCCGACGAGCGCTGGCAGGCCTTCCTGCCCAAGCTGCACCCGCTGGTGCACACCCAGCAGAACCGGATCCTCGTGCCGACCGCCTTCTCGCCGATCCAATGAGCGCCCCGGAGGACAGCCACATGCCAGAACTCGTGACACCCAGCAACGAAGACTTCTCGCTGGCGGGCCAGACCGCCATCGTGACCGGCGGCGCAAAAGGCATCGGCCGCGGCATCGCCGACGGGTTGGCCCGCGCCGGCGCCCGCCTCGTGATCGCTGACCTGGCCGGGGCGCAGGAGGCCGCCACCAGATACCCGGACGGCATCGGGGTGACCGCCGACGTGTCGGATCCCGGCGACGTCGACGCCATGGTGGACGCCGCCCTCGAGGCCACCGGGCGAGTCGACATCCTCGTCAACAACGCCGGCATCTACACGTCCCTGTCGATGCAACCCTTCGAGGAGATCTCCGTCGAGGAATGGCGGCAGGTCTATGAGGTCAACGTCATCGGCACGTTCCTGGCCACGCGCGCCGTCGTGCCGCACATGCGCCGCCAGGGCGGTGGGCGCGTCGTGAACATCACCTCCGGCACGATCTTCCGCGGCGTACCGTTCCTGCTGCACTACGTGGCCAGCAAGGGCGCGGTGCTGGCGATGACCAAGGCGCTGGCGCGCGAGATCGGCGGCGACGGCGTGCTCGTGAACTCGGTGGCGCCCAGCTTCACCATCTCCGACGGCGTCCGGGAGAACCCAGCGGGGGTGGACTTCGAAACGATCAGCAGGGCGTCGATCGCCAACCGGACGCTGAAGCGAGACCAGTACCCCGAGGATTTGGCGGCCGCGGCGGTGTTCCTCTGCAGTCCGGGCTCGGCGTTCATGACCGGGCAGACCATCATCGTCGACGGCGGCCAGCACTTCCAGTAGCGGGCTGCCGAGTAGCACCGTGGACCCCATCCCCGTCATTCCGTCGGAGGCCGGAATCCACTGGCAAGGGACCCGGCCTGCGGCGCGGGTCTCGCGCGGCGGATTCCTAGCCGCATCCTGAAATGTCGATGCACGCCCTGCTCGCTCTGCACGAACATCCGGCGGGCGTCACCTGCGAGCCGGGCAACAGGGTCGTGTACGAACTCGCCAACGACACGGCCCACTTCGGTGGCGCGACGGTCGCCGGCCCGGCACTCTCGTGGGCGCTGATGACCGGCGCGGACGCTGTCGACGAGCCGGCCGGCGCCGCCCTCGCCGCCGCCGTCGATCTGGACGACTCGCAACCGTGGGTCATGCGCTGTGACCGCGTGGACTTCCCGCCCGGCGCGATCGCCTACCGGCACGTCCATCCGGGCCCGGGAATTCGCCGGCTGCTGTTCGGCGGGTTGACGATCACGACCGGCGGTGTCACCACCGCCTACGGGGCCGGCGGCGCCTGGTTCGAGAGCGGCCCCGAGCCGGTCTACGCCGAGTCCTCCGCCACTGAGGAGACGGCCTTCGTGCGGGTGATGCTGCTGCCGGCCGAGTGGGCCGGCAGGCGTACCATCCGCTACACCGACCCGGCCGACGCCGACCGGCCCGCCCGCCAGCGGGCCCGGGTCTTCCTCGAGGAACCGCTGCGGTGAACCCCGCGATGCGCCACGGGGGGCGGGTGTTGGTGGACCAGCTTCGCCGCCACGGCGTGGAGACGATCTTCACGGTGCCGGGTGAGAGTTTCCTGGCGGTGCTGGATGCCCTGCACGACGAGCCGGCCATCCGCACCGTGGTGTGCCGCCACGAGTCCGGAGCCGGGATCATGGCCGAGGCGACCGCCCGCCTGCGCGGCGACCTGGGGGTGGCCTTCGTGACCCGGGGACCGGGGGCCACGCACGCCTCGGTGGCGGTGCACAACGCATCCATGAGCGGCGCGGCGCTGCTGCTGTTCATCGGCCAGGTCCCCACCGCTCATCGAGGGCGCCGAGCCTTCCAGGAGGTGGACTTCGAGGCGTTCTTCGCCCCGCTGGCGAAGTGGTCGGTGGAGGTGGACCGGCCGGAACTGTTGAGCGAGACCGCAACGGAGGCCGCCCGGGTGGCGCGGGAGGGCCGGCCCGGGCCCGTCGTCGTCTCGCTGCCGGAGGACGTGCTGGCGGAAGAGATCGCGGTTGCCGACGCTCCTGTGGCTCCGCCGCCGCAGCGACCGTCGCCCTCGCCGGAGGAGTTGGCGGAATTGGGTGCGCTGCTTCAGTCCTCCGCGCGGCCGCTGGTGATCGTCGGCGGCGGCACCTGGAGCGCGGACGCCGGCCACGCTCTCGCCGCCTGGGCCGAGCGCAACCGCCTGCCGATCATCCCGACCTTCCGCCGCCAGGACTACATCGACAACGACTCGCCCAGCTACGTGGGCTACGCCGGCGTCGGCACAACGCCGGCGCTCGCCAACCGGATTCGCCAGGCGGATCTGATCGTGGCGATCGGGACCCGGCTCGGCGACACCGCCACCGGCGGCTACACCCTGCTGGAACCGCCGGTCCCCCGCCAGACGCTCGTGCACATCCACCCCGATCCGGCTGAGTTGGGGAGCGTCTACCAGCCGCATCTGGCCATCTGTGCCGGCGCCCCCGAGACGGTCGCGGCCCTCGCGGACCTGGACGGCCCGGAGGAGCCGCCGTGGCAGGACTGGGCGGCGGCGGCCCGCACCGAGTACGAGGAGTCGCTGCGTCGCCGGCCGGCCCCGGGGTCGGTGGACTTCGGCGAGGTGGTCGGCTGGCTGGACGGCCGCCTGCCTCCCGAGGCGATCCTCACCAACGGGGCCGGCAACTTCTCGCTGTGGCCGCAGCGCTACTACCGTTTCAAGCGCTACGGCACGCAGTTGGGTTCCCAGAGCGGCGCCATGGGTTACGCCGTCCCCGCCGCCGTGGCCGCCAAGCTGCACGCCCCCGAGGCTCCGGTGGTCGCATTCTGCGGCGACGGCGATTTCCTCATGACCGCCCAGGAGCTGGCCACATCGGTGCAGTACGACGCGCCGATCATCGTCGTGGTGATGAACAACGGCATGCTCGCCACGATCCGGATGCACCAGGAGCGCACCTACCCCGACCGCCCGAGCGCCTCGGACCTCCTCAACCCCGACTTCGCCGCCTACGCCCGCGCGTTCGGCGGATTCGGCGCCATCATCGAACGCACCGAGCAGTTCCCCGAGGCATTCGAACAGGCACTGGCCTCCGGCGTCCCGGCCGTACTGGAGTTGCGCGTCGATCCCGAGGCGATGCTCCCGCACGCCACCCTCAGCGAGATCCGCCGGGCGGCCCAGGCGTCCTAGCGCGGCGCCGGGCCTGCGACCGCCGTGGGTGGCCGCGGGTACTCTCGTGGTCTCTATGGCTCCTCCCAGCCGCCGCGGCGCGCACTACGAGCGGTGGCTGGCCGACTATGCCCGGCGAAGTTCGTCGGCGCCGGTGCCGGCTGCGACGGCGGTGCTGCTGCGCCAGTCGCCGGGCGGGGTCCAGATCCTGCTGCTGCGGCGCAACCCCGACATGCCGGTCATGGGCGGGGTGTGGGCCTTCCCCGGCGGCCGCGTGGACCCCGAGGACCGGGCTGCGGCGGACAATCCCGACGACCGCTACGAGGTGGCGCGCATCACCGCGGTCCGGGAGACCGAGGAGGAGGCGGGCCTGCAGTTGGACCCGCGCGCACTCGTGCGCTTCTCCCACTGGACGCCCCCGCCGGACTTCGACCACCAACTCGCCACCTGGTTCTTCCTGGCGCCGGCCCCGCCCGACGCTGTGCAGGTGGACGGACGCGAGATGTCCGAGCACCTCTGGCTGACGCCGGCCGAGGCGCTTCGCCGCCACACCGACGCCGGTGGCACGTGGTTCCTGCCGCCCACCTACGTGACCGTGCACGAACTCCAGGGCTTCGCGACCGTCAGCGACGCCCTGGCGGCGGCGCAGCGGCGCGAGCCGATGTTCTACGACACCCGCCTGATCACCACCGCCGACGGGGAGGGGGTGGCACTGTTCGCGGGCGATGCCGGCTACGAGACCGGCGACCCCGATGTCCCCGGCGCCCGGCACCGGCTGTGGGCGACCGAGGGCCGTCCCTGGCGACTGGAGCGCAGCGGAGGCGGCGGGCTCACCTAACATCCCGGCCATGAGCGCGACCGCTGCCGACCTCGCCGGCCTGACCGCCGACGAGGTGGCGCAGCGTGTCGCCGACGGCCGCGTCAACGACGTGCCCGACGCCCCCGTGCGCACCCTTGGCGAGATCATCCGGGCGAACGTCTTCACCCCCGTCAACGCCATCCTTCTCAGCCTGCTGGTGCTGATCCTGGTGGCGGACGCGCCCGGTGATGCGCTGTTCGTGGGCGTGGTCGTGTCCAACAGCATCATCGGCATAATCCAGGAGCTGCGGGCGCGGGCGGAGCTGCGGCGCCTCGCCGTTCTTTCCGAGCCTCGGGCGCGCGTGCGCCGCGACGGCGAGAGCAGCGAGATCGACGTGGGCGGCGTGGTGGCCGACGACCTGCTGGAGCTCGCCTCCGGTGACCAGGTGGTGGTGGACGGCACGGTGCTCGCCGCGGTGGGACTGGAGGTGGACGAGTCGCTCCTGACCGGCGAGTCCGACGCCATCGGCAAGGAGCCGGGCAGCCAGGTGATGTCCGGCAGTTTCGTGGCCGCCGGCAGCGGGGTCTACCAGGCCACCGGCATCGGGGCCGCCTCCTACGCCGCCGAGTTGAGCGAGGAGGCCCGCCGGTTCAGCCTGGTGGACTCCGAGCTGCGGCGCGGCGTGAACCAGATCCTGCGGGTGCTGGTGTGGCTGATACCTCCGGCGAGCGCCCTGTTGCTGTGGCGGTTGCTAGGCGCCGAGGACCGCTGGCAGGAGGCGCTGCGCGGCACCGTGGGGGCCGCCGTGGCGATGGTGCCCGACGGGCTGGTGCTGCTCACGTCGCTGGCGTTCGTGGCCGGTGTGATCGCCCTGGCTCGCCGGCGCGCCCTGGCCAAGGAGTTGGCGGCGGTGGAGTTGCTGGCCCGGGTGGACACCCTCTGCCTGGACAAGACGGGCACGATCACCACCGGGGAAATCTCCTTCGAGTCGGTGGAGCCGATGGACGGCTGGGACGCCGCCGCGGCGACCGCCGCCCTCGGGGCGATGGCGGCGTCGGATCCGAGCCCGAACGCCACCACCGCCGCGGTCGCATCCGCCTGCCCGCCTCCCGAGAGCTGGCAGCTCGTGGCGGTGGAGCCCTTCTCCTCGGCACGCAAGTGGGCTTCGGCGGAGTTCGCCGACCGGGGACTCTTCTACTTCGGGGCGCCCGACATCCTGCTCGTGCCCTCCGATGGCGAGGCGCGCAGCCGGGCGGAGTACTGGGCGGAAGCCGGTCGCAGGGTCCTGCTTCTCAGCCGGGCGGACAACGGCGCCGGCGGAAACGGTCCGGCGCCGGACCGCCGCGCTGTGGCGGTCGTGGTGCTGGGTGACACAATCCGCCACGACGCACCCGAGATCCTGGCCTACTTCCAGGACCAGGGCGTGGACCTCAAGGTCATCTCCGGGGACAACGCCGCCACCGTCTCCGCGGTCGCCCAGCGGGCCGGAGTTCCCGGCGCCGAGGCCTACGTGGACGCCCGCGAGCTGCCGACCGAAGCGGCCGAACTCGGCGCGGCCATGCAGCGCAGCGCCGTGTTCGGCCGGGTCACGCCGCACCAGAAGCGCGCCATGGTGGGCGCGCTGCAGGCCGGGGGCCGGACGGTGGCCATGACCGGCGACGGCGTCAACGACGTGCTGGCGCTCAAGGACTCCGACATGGGCATCGCCATGGGGTCGGGTAGCGCCGCCAGCCGGGCCGTGGCCGAGCTGGTGGTGCTGGACGACTCCTTCGCCACGCTGCCCCGGGTGGTGGACGAGGGCCGCAAGGTCATCAACAACGTGGAGCGGGTCTCGAACCTGTTCATCGCCAAGGCCGCCTACGCGCTGCTGATCACGGCCGCCATCGGGATCATGGGCGTGTCGTTCCCGTTCCTGCCCCGGCACCTCACGCTCATCGGGACGTTCAGCATCGGCGTCCCGGGCATCTTCCTGGCGCTGGCGCCCAGCACCGAACTGGTGCGGCCCGGGTTCCTGCAGCGGGTGCTCCGCTTCTCGATACCGGCCGGGGCGGTAGCGGCGGCCTGCACGATGGTCGTCTACGAGGTGGCCCGCCGGGCATCGGACACGACGCTGATCGAGGCGCGCACGGTGGCCACCATGACGCTGCTCGGCCTGGGCCTCGTCATCCTCGTGGTGACGAGCCGCCCGCTGCGGCCCTGGAAGATCGTCCTGGCGGGGGTGATGGCCGTGCTCTACGTGGTGGTGATGGTCTCCGGAGGGCTGCGCGACTACTTCGAACTCGACCTGCCGCCGGCGTGGCTGTGGGGCCCGGTGTGGGCGGCGATCGCCGTCGGCGGGGCCGCCATCGTGGCGCTGCCGCGGTTCGTGCACCGCAGGCCGATCCGCAGATCCGGCGGCGACGGGGCGCGCCACGAAACCGCCTCTCCGGCCGCCACCGGCGGCGACGCCTGAGACCCTGGAGGTCAACGTGCAGGATCCCGTTCCCGCCGCGGTCGGCTCTGCCGGCATGGTCTGCTCCATCGACGGTCGTGCCAGCGAGGCCGGAATTCGCATGCTCGCCGGGGGCGGCAACGCCGTCGACGCGGCAGTGGCCACGGCGGCGGTGCTCGCCGTGGTGGCACCGAATACCTGCGGCATGGGCGGCGACATGTTCGCCCTGGTCGGAACCGGCGAGGGCGCTCCGCTGTGCTTGAACGCCTCGGGCCGGGCGCCGTCCGGGGCCTCGGCGGAGCGGCTGCGCGCCGAGGGGCACCGTCAGATGCCCCGCCTGCGCCACCCGGCTGCAGTCACCGTTCCGGGCTGCGTGGACGGCTGGCTGGCCCTGCATGCCCGGTTCGGCGTGATGAACCTGCCCGAGGTGCTCGGTGCGGCACACGCCTACGCGGCCGACGGGTTCACCGCCTCTGGCGAACTGGCGGCCGCGGCTGGCGACGTGGCCGGTTCCGACGGCAACACCGACATTCCCGGCGACCTGCAGGCCGGCGACACCGTGCGCAGACCGGGCTCGGCGCGGGCACTCGAGGCGATTGCCACCGGCGGTCGGGACGCCTTCTACGGTGGCGAGTTCGGCGACGGCCTGCTGAGCCTCGCTGACGGGCTCTTCAGCCCGGAGGACCTGGCCACCTCGCAGGCGGACTGGGTCGAACCCGCCACCGTCGAAGCCTGGGGTCACCGGCTCTGGACGGTGCCGCCGAACTCGCAGGGCTACCTGATCCTGGCCGCGGCGGCTCTGGCGCAGGGTCTCGACCTTCCCGCCGATCCCGGTGACGCCGACTGGGCCCACTGGCTGATCGAGGCGGCCCGCGCTGTCGGGTCGTTCCGGCCGGCCGAGCTGTCGGACTCCCCAGACGTGGCCGAACTGCTGGATCCGGCGCGGATCGACGGCCTGCGCCGGCGCGTGCTGGCGGGCGACACACCGGTCACCCCGCCGACTGCCGGCGGCGACACGACGTACCTGTGCACCGCCGATGATCGGCTCACCGTGTCGCTCATCCAGTCCAATGCCATGGGATTCGGGTCGCTGCTGGTCTCCGGCGGCACCGGCATCTTCCTGCACAACCGGGGGCTGGGCTTCAGCCTCGACCCGGGGCACCCGGCGTGCTACGCACCGGGCCGCCGCCCACCCCACACCCTCAGCCCGGCGCTGGTGACCGCGCTGGACGGCCGGAACCGGGCGGTGCTCGGCACGATGGGAGGGGACGCCCAGCCGCAGGTAGTGCTGCAGATGCTGGCCCGGCTGCTGCACTGCGGCCAGTCCCCAACCGAGATCCTGGGCGCCGGTCGCTGGGTGCTGCTGGGGCCGGACGCCTTCGCCACCTGGACGCCGGGATGGCTGCCACCGGTGGCGCTGGAACCCCACACGCCGGCCGCCTGGGCCGATGGGCTGGCGGCGCGGGGCCACAACGTCGCCGGCCTCGACGAGAACCCGAAGCTCACCGGCCACGCCCACCTCATCGAGGTGAGCCCCGACGGCATGCTGTCCGGCGCCGCCGAACCCCGCACGCCTCTGGCCGCCGCCATCGCCATCTGAACCCGGCCGGTGCCGCTCGCGGCCCTAGCATCGGCTGATGCGGCGATTCGACCCGGCCAGGGTGCCCCCCGAGCCGCTGTTCGTCCTCGGCGGGGTATCGCAGTTCGTCGGTCAGGCAATGGCCATAGACCTCTTCGACGACCTCGCACCGGGCGGAGTGGCGCTGCTGCGGGTGTTCGGTGCCGCACTCATGATCGTGGTCCTGCGGCGCTCCTGGAAGCGACGCTGGACGGCTGCCGAACTGGGCTGGGCGTCGGTCTTCGGGATCGTCCTCGCCGCCATGAACCTGTCGATCTACTACTCCATCGAGGTCGTCCCGCTCGGCAACGCCGTCGCCATCGAGTTCCTCGGCCCGGTGGCCGTGGCCGCCTTCGGCACACGCAACCTGCGCTCGGGCACCGCTCTGGCACTGGCCACAGCAGGAGTGGTGGTGCTCGCAGGTGTGGAGACCGATGGCACGTTGCGGGGCGTCTGGTTCGCGCTCCTGGCCGGCGCCTTCTGGGCGGGCTACATCGTTCTCGGCCATCGGGTGGCCCGCGGCGCCGCTTGGGTGGACGGGCTGGGCGTGGGCATGTTCGCGGGCGCCCTGGTCATCAGCCCGTTCGGGATCCCCCACGTGCCGACCGCCGTGAGGGAGCCGGCACTGCTGGGGCTCGCGTTCATCATCGGGCTGCTGTCGAACGTGATCCCTTACGGCATCGACCAGTGGGCCATGCGGCGACTCAACCGGCATCGCTTCGCGCTCCTCCAGGCGCTCCAGCCGGTGACGGCGGCGGCGGTCGGGTTCCTGTTGCTCTCCCAGACTCCGAGCGCCCGGGAGTTCATCGGCATCGGCCTGGTGATCGTGGCCATCTTCCTCAGCCGCTCCGAGGATCGGACCGCCGCCGCCCTCGGCTAGAAACGAAGGGAGCATCATGAGGACAATCACCGGCGACGCCCGGCCCGAGGAGGCGTCATGAGGATCACCGGCGTCGAGACCGTGCTCTACGACTACGAGTTGTCGCGGCCCATCGGCGATGTGAACATCCCGACGGGCATGCACCGGCGGACCGACCTGGCGGTGTTCATCGGCACCGACGAGGGTCCACAGGGCGTGGCGGTCGCCAGCAGGCTCGGCGCCGGTGCCATCCCGATGCTGTCGGAAGCTGTGATCGGCGAGGATCCACTCGGCCACCGGGGCCTGTGGGAGCGGATGATCCGCGGCTCGTTCAAGCCGGGTAACGAGGGAGCGACCGCCATCGGGATCGCCGCCATCGACAACGCGCTCTGGGACCTGCGCGCCAAGATCGCCGGCGTACCGTTGTGGCGGTTCCTCGGTGCACTGGAGCCGCGCGTCCTGGCGTACGCCAGCGGACTGGACGGCCCCCTGACCGACGACGAACTGCGCGCCTACTACGAATCGATGGCCGCCCGGGGCGTGCGGGCCGGCAAGCTGAAGGTCGGCTTCGGCGTCGAGGCCGACCTCCGCCGCCTCGCCGTCATGCACGAGGCGCTCGGTGGCGACGCCGCCGAGCCGACGCTGCTGGTGGACGCCAACGAGTTCTGGTCACCCAAACAGGCGGTGCGGGCAATGCGGGCCCTCGAGCGCCGCTTCGACATCGCCTGGTGCGAGGAGCCGGTGATCCGCACCGACCTGGACGGACTGCGCGACGTGTCGCGCGCCATCAACGCGGCGGTGGCGACCGGGGAGAACCTCAAGGACATCCACCTGTTCGCGGCCCTGCTGCGCCACGGGGCCGCCGACGTCGTGCAGGTGAACCCAAACATGGCCGGGCTCACGACCTGCCTGCGCGCCGCCGAGTTGGCACAGGCCTTCGACCGGCCCGTGTCGTTGATGAACTCCGCCGGCCGCTATGGCGCCCACCTGGCGGCGGCTCTTCCGAACCACACGATGATGGAGGTGCTGGAGGCCGGCCGCGATGCCACGTTCACCTTCGACTCGACGATCACCGACGGCTGGATCATCCTGGGCGACACGCCCGGCGCCGGCATCACGTTCGATCTCGAGGCCCTCGAGCGCCATCGAGTCGACCACCCACACCTACTCAACGCCCGCCTCGCCGCCGGCCGCCACCCCCGCGCTGGCGTCAGGGAGCACCCCGACGAGTAGCCGTCGCCGGAGTCCGGCGCCCGCGCCCTGGCGAGGACGGCTCAGCGGCCGGCGCCGGCCTCGAGGGCCGGCCACAGCCCGCCGGGGAGCGGGCGGTGGAGATGCTCCCAGTTCTCGACGGCCTCTCGGGCGCTGCCGGCGCCGATCAGGACCGTGCCGACGGCCTCGTGGCGGGCGACGAACTGCGCCGCGGCGACCGGCAGCGGCACATCGAACTCCTCGCAGACGCTCCGTAGCCGCCGGGTCCGCTCGAGAATCTCCTGCGACGCGGGCTCGTAGTCGAAGGTCCGGCGCCCGGCAACGCCGGTGAGGACACCGGAGTTGTAGACGCCGCCGACCACCAGGTGCACGCCCCGGGCGACCGCGGCCCCGAACAACTCCTCCTCGGCCTCGCGGTCCAGCAGCGTGTAGCGGCCCGCGATCAGCACCACATCGATGTCGGTCTCGGTCACGAAGCGGGTCGGCAACGCGGGCCGGTTCATCCCGACGCCGATGGCACCCACTGCTCCCTCGGCGCGCAACTGCTCAAGCGCCGGATAGGCCTCGGCGAGCGCCTGGCGGGCGTGGTCGTCGGGATCATGGATGAATGCCACGTCCACGTAGGTGCGGTCCATCCGCTCGAAGCTGGCCTCTAGCGACCGCCGCACCCCGTCGGCGGAGAAGTCGAAGATGGCGGCGCCGCGGTCGCCGGCGAAGAGATCCCCCGGTGGGCGGGGAGCCGCCACGTCGATGAGGCGGCCCACCTTCGTGGAGACCTTGACGTCGGCGTCGCATCCCTGCAGGGCCCGGCCGAGCCGCCGCTCCGCCAGTCCGTAGCCGTACAGCGGGGCCGTGTCGAAGTAGCGGTAGCCGACCTCGAGGGCGGCCTCGACGGCCGCTGCGGCGTCCTCCTCGCTCACCGGCGTACGGAACCCGGCCAGCGGCGCGGTGCCCAGTCCGATGGCCGGCGGCAACCGCGGCTCCTCCACAGCGGCGATCCTACGAGCCCATGGCACCGCCGGGCGCGGCCGCTCAATAGCATCGCCTCGGGTTCCGGCACGCCCGGACCCTGCTCGCGGCAACCGGCCAAGGACACCTTATGACCACCATCACCGGCGCCACCGTCACCGATCTGCGCTTCCCGACGAGTCGCAATCTGGACGGCTCCGACGCCATGAATCCCGACCCGGACTATTCGGCGGCCTACCTCCGGCTGGCCACGTCGGAGTCCGAGTTGGCGGGCCACGGCTTCGTGTTCACCATCGGCCGGGGCAACGACATCCAGGCCGACGCCGTCGGGGCCGTGGCTGAACGCCTGGTCGGGCGCGATGTCGACGGGCTCGTCGAGGATCCCGGTGTCGTCAACCGGGAACTCGCCTGGGACAGCCAGTTGCGCTGGCTCGGACCCGACAAGGGCGTGATGCACATGGCCATCGGCGCTGTGATGAGCGCCGTTTGGGACCTACGGGCTCGCAGGGAGGGCCGGCCGCTGTGGTCGACGCTCGCCGCACTCGAGCCGGCGGAGATCGTGGACCTCGTGGACTGGACCTACATCGCCGACTTCCTGGACCCAGGTCGGGCGCGGGAGATCCTCGAGGATCGCCGGCCCCGACGGGACGCCAGGATCGACGAGTTCCGGCGGGACGGCCTGGCGGCCTATGCCACCACGCCGGGCTGGCTGGGCTACAGCGACGAGAAGCTGGTGCGGCTCTGCCGGGAGGCCGTGGCCGACGGTTTCGACCTCATCAAGCTGAAGGTGGGCGCCGACACCGCCGACGACCGGCGGCGCCTGGGACTGGCCCGCGAGGCGGTCGGACCCGACGTGGCCCTCGCCGTGGACGCCAACCAGCGCTGGAGCGTGCCGGAGGCCATCGCCGCCATCGGCGAGCTGCGCGAGTTCGACCTGCGCTGGGTGGAGGAGCCCACACATCCCGACGACGTGGTGGGCCACGCCACCATCGCCGAGGCCGTGCATCCGGTGCCCATCGCCACCGGCGAGATGCTGGCCAGCCCCACCCTCGCCAAGCAACTGCTGCAACTCGGCGGGGTGCAGGTCCTGCAGGTCGACGCCACCCGCATGGGCGGGCCGAACGACCTGCTGGCCTCGGTGCTCATGGCGGCGGCCGCGGGCGTGGAGGTGATCCCTCACGCCGGCGGGGTGGGCCTCTGCGAGGCGGTTCAGCACATCGCCTTCTTCAACGCAATCTGCGTGGCCGCCGACACTGCGGGCCTGGCGCTCGAGTACGTCGACCACCTGCACGAGCACCTCACCGACCCCGTGGAGGTCAGCAACGGCCGCTACCGCCTGCCCACCCGCCCCGGCGCCAGCACCAAGTTCCAACCCGGCACCGAGCTGACCTTCGGATACCCCAACGGCACCGAATGGGCGGGCTGACCTGAACTCTGAAGAGCGCGCCAACGCACCCCGTCGGTCTCAACTGACGAGTGAGCCACTACCGGGGCAGGATCTCCAAGATCTCGGCTCCGGCTGACCGGGCGCGCGCCGCTGTGCGCTCATGACAGGTCAGCAGGAGAATCTGGTGGTTGGTTGCGAAGTCCGCCAAGACCCGCAGGCACCGCATAGCGCGCTCGTCATCAAGTCCGACAAGCACATCATCGAGAATCAGAGGCAACCTGACGCCTCGCGTCTTCGACTGCTCCTCGATGGTCGCCAGGCGCAGCGTCAGATAGAGCAGGCTCTGCGCCCCGAATGAGAGACGCTCCGCCGGGTATTCACCGCGGGGGCTCGCCACAAGCAGAGCGTCGTGACGCCCGGACGTTCCCGCTGCACTCGAGGCATGTGGGTTGACGGTGACACTGAGCCAGTCATCTGCTACCTCGCCTGCCAGTTCCTGCGTCCGACGGAGGAGTTCGGGCTGTTGTGTCCGCCGGTGCTGTTCCGCGGCCTCCTGCAAGAGCTGGGCGGCCAAGTGGTGGCCCAGTCCGCGCACGAGTCCATCCTCCACCTGTGCAACCAGTTCGCCACGCTGGAGAACCAGTTCGACGCGCTGATTGTCTGGCGCTTCGATATCCCTCCTGTCGTCCCTGAGTTCGTCTATCTCCTGTTGGAGCACATCTCGCTGCGCGGTGAGATCGCCGCGCTCCGATTGAACCGCTCTGCGCTTCGCTAGTAGTGCCTCCAGAGTGATCTCGCCGATCAGTCCAAGCGCCGCCTCGTCGTACTGAAGGGCACGGTTCAAGTTGTCCTCAGCATGCCTGCACGACTCCAGTGCCATGTTGCGAGCATCCACTCGCTCGCAGGCCGCTTCCAGCGCGAGACCCGCCTCAGCAGCATCCCTTGGTGTTCCGTGCGGAAGAGCACCGCTGGCCAGGGGAGCAGCGTCTGCCTCCGCGTCGCCAAGTGAGCCAGCTACTGGCACGGACCCTCCGGGTGTGCCGGAATCATCCCGTCGGGCGGCGTCCGCCTGCTCCACCGCGGTCGCCAGCAAGTCCTTGACCTCACCAAGCCGATCCGAGTTGACTCCTCGGGCGCGTTCCAGCACCGCCGAAGCTGACTGCACCGACCTCACCACCTTCAACTGTTGGACTGCTGCCGGCTCGAACCTCTCCACCAACTCGGCGGGCACGCCCAAGGCGCCCAGCCTGCGTCGATACTCCGTGCGTGCAGCCTCCGCTCGACGACGCTGACGCGACTCTTCACCTCGCGCCTCCGTCAGCCGCCGGGCACTGTCGTCATGCTCGCCGCGAGCCTTGAGAAGACGCGCAGCCAGATTCGCAACCGCGGCGTCTGGAGCTTCGGCGGACATCGACCGGGAGCGAATCAGTCTCACGACAAGGCTTGCGAGTGCCAGTGCGCCTACCCCTGCGAGCGCCACTGCTATCCAATTCTCCTGCACGGCCGACAGCACCGCGACAGCAATCGCGATGACGGTTCCCAAGGACGGCGGGACGAACTTTTTCCCGCGAGGCGTCGTCAGACCGCCAAGGCGGGATGGTGTGATTCCGGCGGCAACCCCAACTGGTTCAGCGGATGGCGCCACGTCGGCCGTGAGCGAAACGCAATCCTCAGGGTCGAGCGTCTCCGGCGCTCGGTTGTTCCACTCCTCCAAGAGTTCTTCGTATCTCTCTTGCCAGGACCCGTGGACGGTCTCGTTCCTCGTGACCTCCTCCTCTGCAGTTGCCAGATCTCCGCAGACCAACTTCAGGTGGGTCTCAGCCTGCGCGGCTTCGTCGATTCCAGCCTCCCCGAGTGATCCAGTGCCGACGACGCTTCGCCAATCTTCGTGCAAGGCAGCGTGAGCATCCTCATAGTCCTTCAAGGCAACGCTGCACTGTCGCTCCGCGGCGTCCAAGTCGCCGATCTTGCTACGTACGAAAGACGCCTGTCGGTGCACGCTGCTGTCCTCTGGCGACGGCTCTGGCAAACGGGCCAGCGCTGCGCGCGTATCCCTTAGCGTGGCGACAAGTCCGCCGTTGATTGCCGCAACGGAGAGTTCGACGGAACGCAACGCACCTTCGATCTCATCAATCCGGCGTCGGAGGTCACCGACTTGACCCGCCTTGTCGGCAAGCTCCTGTTCAATGCGGCTCCACTCGCGCTTGGAGTCGGGGAGCGCTTGCAGTTCCACCTCGATAGCTCGGACCTGATCGTACAGAGCCCGGGTTGATCCCGAGCGGGCTCGCCCACGTGACGATCCGAGCAGCTCAAGTGCCTTGTCGCTCAGGCTGTCTGCTTCAGCGAACGGGTTGACACCACCAAACATTGCCTGAACTGACACGTTCTCCTGTAGGTCGTTCCCTTCAGCCACCTGCAGCGCCTCAACCCAGTAGAGGCGCTGATAGCCGCTGAAGTCGCCGCCGCCGAGCCGGTGCGAGAGTTCCTCCCGACTCAGGCAGCTTTCGCCAATCGTGGCCTCGAGAGTCTCCCTTGCACTAGCGCCAGGACTCTGAGCCGTGACCTTCGCACGGACGTCGATTGCCAGGCGTTCCGATCCCAGGATCCCTTGGAGGCGCGCTCGCAGACGCTCGTCGGCGCTGCCGAAGCGCTGCAGCACTCTCTGTTTCCCGGGTCCAGCAACAAGCCACGCTAGTGCTGTTGCGGCGCTGCTCTTGCCGGACTCGTTCGGGCCGAAGAGGACGAGGAAGTTGCCGGTGGAAAGGTCAAGATCGAAGCCTGATGCCCGGCCCCACTGCGGAATCTCGAGCCGCTCGACTCGCAACAGCGCGCTCACGGCCGGCTCTCCTGGGCTCCGGCATAGATGACGAGGAGGAGTTGCTCGGCAAGGTCGATCGCAGTCGCCAAACGATCCGGGTGCTGCTCGCGGATCTCACGCCAGACCCCGTGCAATCCCGACGGTAGGCCCTCGAGCAGCAGGTCATCAACATCTTCGCTCCCCGTGGTTTCCTCTGCCGGGCCAGTCCCATCGCTCGCTCCGGTGGAGCCTTGGCGCAACTGCTGCAACCGCTCGACTACGTCTGCGAACAGATCACCGGAGCCAAGAACAGCCTGTCGATCTACTGGCGTTCGGACGGCCAATTCGAGCCGACACAGACCTCCACCGCCCAGCGCCGTCGATAACTCGTCCTCGATTTCGCCGACGAACTCGCCGTCGGCAACGGAATCCTGCAGCCAGCGAGCCTCCTCAAGGGCGCCGGTGATCCTCGCGTGCCATGCCACGGGCCGCGGCGAGTGATCCTCACCGATCGAGTGGGCGGCTTCGACCACACGGTCGCGCACGTCAACAATCGAATCACTGGACTCCACCACAATCTCGCTCCGCTCGAATCGCACCGCATCGCACGACACGAACTCGGGCTCGCCGAAGTGGTCGCCGACGATCGGAACCACAAGAGCGCCCTTGGGCTCGCACTCGGCAGGCTTGAAGCTACGTCCCTGCAAGTTTCCGCAGTATGCGGCTCGGCTGCCATTCGGCAGCGGACGGACATCCCGCTTGTGGATGTGTCCCAGCGCCCAGTAGTCGACCGGGGCGGCCGTCAAGTCGTCGTAGGAGCAAGGGGCGTACGGATCGTGGCCGGAATGACCGCCAACGTTGGCGTGCAGTACGGCCACGTGCGGGGCTCCGGGATGCCGATCAGTGCTACGGAAGCGAAGTGCCAGGTTCTCCGTCTCGCTTCTCTGACCGAAGCTGACACCGCTGACCAGAACCACGTCCCCGCTCTCCCGCAACGTGACTCGATGCGATTGCGGAGCACCGGGCGCGAAGCGAACAACACCGTCGGGCAGATCCCCGATAGGGCGGAATCCTTCACTCAGCGGATCGTGATTCCCATGGCACACGAACACCTGCACACCATCGTCCGTCAAGCGGCGCAATCCATTGTGAAAGCGGATCTGCACCGCGACTCCCGCCTGCGCGTCGTCAAAGATGTCGCCGGCCAACACCAGAAATGAGGCCTCCCTCTCAAGACAGAGATCAACCAGGTTGTCCCAAGCCTTGGCGGCGCGCTCGGCCAAGTCCCGCCGACGTGCCTCGGTGAGCAGCCCCAGACTGCCCAGAGGTGCGTCGAGGTGCAGGTCGGAGGCATGTACGAAGCAGTCGCTCACGACCAGGACTCTAGAGACCCTCTATGACAGTTGGTCGCGCTCCCGGCTTCGACACGCCCAACGAGCACGACGCGCACCAGCGAGTGGGTTGGCGGACGGGCGTCGCGTCTGCCAAGAGGACCGGACCGAGTAAGCGACGTCGTGATGACCACGCCTCCGTATCAGCTTCCGCTGGGAGCGCGAGGACTTCGTGCGACGGCCGCCACAGGGAGATGATGCAGGTGTGACGTTCGTCACACCTGATTGCTGCTCGGTTCGGGTGCGCCGACCGGAACTGACACAGGTCGCTGACCTGGGGGGTTGATGACGCCTACCCGGGTGAGATCCTCGATCTGCTCTCCCCAAGTCGGACGGTATCCGAACTAAAGTATGTATTCTGTCACAGAGTTGCTATATTATGAGAAGAAGCAATCAGAGCGGTCCGCCGGGCGGGTGGGCCGGATAGTTTCGGAGAGGGGGTGAGGACCGATGGGCGGCGGAGCGACGCGAGG
>VXXM01000022.1 GCA_009835395.1 Acidimicrobiia bacterium | reverse complement strand
CACCAACTCGCCGATCTCGGGGGCGGGCCGGGCCGTGGTGGGGGTGATGAGCAGGTCCCAGCCGTCGGCCCACCAGGCGGCCATGGCCCGGCCGAAGAGCTGGGTGGCGGTCTGGGTCTTCAGCATGTCGGTGGCGGGGGTCTTGCGGCCCCGCTCGGCGGAGAACCAGGTGGCCGGCTCCACGTCCTCGGGCGTGATGGGCCGGCCGATCATCTCCCCGACTTCGTCGAGGGCGAAGGCCGTGCTCACCCCCCAGGTCTTGGCGAAGTTGGCCAGCAGGCGCTCGTCGCTGAGGGCCGCCGGGCCGGTGGCCTCGACGGTGTGGCCGAGCCCCTCGAGCAGCAGCGCCGCCCGCTCGGCGGCGGCCACGCACTCGGGGTCCACCTCCACCCTGCCGTCGCCGGGCGAGTCCACCCAGAGGCCGATCCGCAGCCGGCCGGGCTTGCGGAACATCAACTCGGCGAAGGGGCGCTCGGGCCGGGGGGCGATGACGGTGTCGCCGGGGAACGGCACCGCCTCGGCGTCCAGCAGCGCGGCGGTGTCGCGCACGGTGCGGGACAGCACGTGCACCACCGACAGGCCCGACTCGTCCTCGCGGGGCCCGTTGGAGACCCGGCCCCGCGACGGCTTGAGGCCCACCAGGCCGCACAGCGCCGCCGGGATGCGGATCGACCCGCCGCCGTCGCCGGCGCCCGCCACCGGCACCATGCCCGAGACCACTGCCGCGGCCGACCCGCCCGAGGAGCCGCCGGGGCCGCGCCCGGTGTTCCACGGGTTGCGGGTGGGACCGTAGGCCAGCGGCTCCGTGGTGGCCACCAAGCCCAACTCGGGCGTGTTCGTGCGGCCCGGGAACACGAACCCGGCTCGCCGCAGGCACGTGACCTGGTTGCCGTCGGTCGGGTGCACATAGCCGGCGTCCCGCAGCACCGCCATCCCCAGATGCACCAGATCGCCGGCCGACGCCGGCCAGAGGTCCTTCAGCAGCATCGGCACCCCACGGAACGGCCCGTCCGGCAGGTCCGGCGAGTCCGCCGCCGCCAGCGCCTTCTCGAACAGCGGGTGGATGACCGCGTTCAACTCGCCGTTCCGAGCCTCGATCCGCCCGATCGCCGCCTCGGTCAACTCCCGCGGCGAGACCTCCCTCGCCCGCACCAACGCCGCCAGCCCGACGGCGTCATGCGCCACATAGTCCCGCTCGTCGATCACGAGCCTGGGGCGAAGGTGTCGATCATCAGGCGGACGTCGTCGCCGAGGGGGTAGAGGATGGGGCAGGTGCAGCCGTTGTTGCGGTAGTGCTCCACCTGCTCCAGGCACTCCTCGGGCGTGCCTGCGGCGCAGATCATCTGCACCACCTCGTCGGGCACCAGCTTCGAGGCCTCCTGCACCTGCTCGAGCGTGGCCGGCCAGGTGAGGACGCGCCCCACGTCCTCGAGCAGCGCCTCCGGCACGCCGGAGGCCTTCATGATGTGCGGCTGCTGGCCCAGGTACTGCGTGACCAGCAGGCGGGCACCGTCGAGGGCGGCCTGGCGGTCCTCGTCCACCGAGCAGACCACGAGTTGCGGCCGGTCGAGGTCGTCCACCGAGCGGCCCGCCTTGGTGGCCCCCCGCTCGAGGGCCTCCATGGCCCGCTGGTTGTAGGTGGGCGACACCAGGTAGTTCAGCACGACGCCGTCGGCGATCTCGCCGGTCAGCTCCATCATCTTCATGCCGGTGGCGCCGACGTAGATGGGCACGTCCTTGGGGCGGCGCTCCTGGAAGACGTAGTCCAGCTCCACGCCGTCGAGCTGCACGAAGTCGCCGTCGTAGGTGACGTTCTGGTCGGCCAGCAGGGCCCGCACCGACTCCACCACCTCGCGCATCTGGCGCAGCGGGCGGGCCCGGTCGATGCCGACCTTGCGTGCCAGCGGGTCCCACCAGGCGCCGACGCCCAGCAGCACCCGCCCGGGCGCCAGGTCGTCGAGGGTGGAGAAGGTGGCGGCCAGCAGGGCGGCGTTGCGGGTCCAGGACGCCACCACGCCCGAGCCCACCTTGATGGTGTCGGTGACCGCGGCGAACGCCGCCATCGGCACGGTGGCCTCGCGCACGAGCCGGCTCTCGGCCTGCCAGACGGCCTCGAAGCCCTTCGCCTCCGCGTACTGCACGTACTCCATGGCCTCGCGCAGCGGGTGGGCGTCCTGCAGGTACATGGCCACGCGGCTGTTGTCGCTCATCGGGTCCTCCTGGTGGGATTCAGTCGAGGTCGTCGAGGCGGCGGAACAGGCGCTGGGCGGCCTCGGCGGCCTTGGCCCGCACCTCGGCGCCGTCGACACGGGTGGACCGGCCGCCGGCCCAGACCTCCTCGCCGGCCACCTCCACCCGCTCGGGGCGCACACCGGGGCTGAAGGCCAGGTGCCAGGGCTCCATGGCGGCGTAGTTCCAGGTGACGCGGTCGTTGCGGGCCTCGGGCATGAGGTCCCAGCCGGCCGACAGCCACTGCCAGGGCGTCTCGGGGCTGGCGGTCACGTCGCTCTCGCGCAGGCGCACGTAGGCGATGCGGAACTCGTCCAGCATGTCCGAGCCGATGCCGTCGGTGCCCAGCGCCACGGGATTGCCGGTCGCCTCGAAGCGGGCCGGGCGGGCGTAGCCCACGGCGTTGTTCATGTTGGAGCGGGGATTGTGCACGAGAGTGCCCGCCAGCTCATGGTCGTCGGGCAGGTGCACGCCGTGGATCAGCAACCAGTCCGGGCGGCTGAGGTCGGCGAGGCGCTGCGCCGCCGAGGCGTCGGCCTCCCCCTCGGCCACATGCGTATGCACCCCGACGCCGAGGTCGGCGGCCAAGCCGGCGGCGGCCTCCAGGGTCTCGTCGGTGCAGGTGAAGGCCGCATGGATGCCCACGTACCCCTCGCCACCCGCTCGCAGGAACCGCTCGTTCTCCGCCAGCCCACGTCGGGCTCCATCCGCGCCGTGCCGATCGGTCACGCCATAGGCGCAGCTCGCCCGCACCCCCACCTCGGCACACGCGTCGGCGATGACCGAGAGCGACCCCTCGATGGCATTGGGCGACTCGTGATGATCGATGACCGCCGTGCAACCGACCTCCAGGCACTCGAGCGCGCCCAACATGGCCGACCAGCGGATCAGGTCCAGATCCAACGCCCGGTCCAGCCGCCACCAGATCAACTCCAGGATCTCCAGGAACCCATGCGGGGTCCGAGGAGGAGCCGGCATCCCCCGAGCCAGCGCCGAATAGAGGTGATGGTGGGAGCAGACCAGCCCCGGGGTGTTGTAGGCGGAGGTCACAGGGCCAACCGGCTCAAATGCCGTTCGTCGCCCGCCCGGTCGGCCTCACGCTGGATTCCGGCCTCCGCCGGAATGACGGATGGGAGCACGGTCAGGCGGTGACGGGCTGGGCGGGGGTTTCGGTGTGGGTGGCGGCGCCGTTGCCGCTGCCGTTGCCGTTGACTCCCCAGGGGCGCTCGCGATTGGAGTCGTTGCGCATCGGCAGCTCGCTGCGCCAGATGCCGTCGAAGTCCGTCAGCGCCGCGGCCACGGCGCCCGCGGTGGGCACCAGGCCGATCTCACCCACGCCCTTGATGCCGTAGGGCGAGTCGGGCTGGGGCACCTCCACCAGCGTCACGTCCACCGGCGGCATGTCCTTGGGGCGCACGATGGCCAGGCTGCGCAGCGTGGCGTTCAGCGGGCGCCCGTCGGCGTCGGACGGGAACCCCTCGGTGAGGGCGTACCCCAGGCCCATGTGCACAGACCCCTCGATCTGGCCCTCGCAAAGAGTGGGGTTCACGGCCTTGCCCACGTCGTGGGCGGCCAGCACCCGGGTGACGTCGCCGCTGTCGGGGTCCAGCTCCACGAGCTGGCAGGCGAACCCGAAGCACGAGTGGATCTTGGGGTTCTCCACATCGTCCTTCAGCGAGTTGGTCCAGTCCACGATGTAGCTGCCCTCGTAGTCGACGCCCTCCCGGCAGCCGTCGGCCAGCGCCGCCTTGCAGGCGTCGGCAACCGCCCCGGCGCCCATGAGGGTGCCTCGGCTGCCGGTGGTCTGCCCGGCGCCCAGCTCGCGGGTGGTGTCCACGATGACCCGTACCTTCTCGGCGGCCACGCCCAACTCGGTGACCGCCACCTGCTGGGCGACGGTGTGCACGCCCTGGCCCATCTCGGTCCAGCAGTGGCGCACCTCCACGGTGCCGTCGGGCTCGAAGCGCACGACCGCCTTGGCGACCTCGTAGAAGCCGTTGCCCAGGCCGGAGTTCTTCAGCCCCAGGCCGATGCCCACGGGGCGCCCGGCGGCGCGGGCGGCGTCGTAGGCGGGCTTCACGGCGTCGAGGCACACCCTGGCCCCCTCGCAGCCGTCGTCCATGATCTGGCCGGGACCCCACACCGAGCCCGGCGTGACGACGTTCCGGGACCGCATCTCCCAGCCGTCGATGCCCACGGCGGCGGCGAGGCGGTCCATCACGCCCTCCATGGCGAACTGGGCCTGGTTGGCGCCGAAGCCCCGGAAGGCCCCGCACACGGGGTTGTTGGTGCGGGCCGCCACCGACTCCACGTCGATGTTGGGCACCACATACGGCCCGCTGGCGTGGCCGGCCGACCGCTCCAGCACCTTCATGCCCACCGAGGCGTAGGGGCCGGAGTCGCCGATCATGCGGGCCCGCAGGGCGGTGAGGCGGCCGTCGGCGTCGCAGCCGGCCGTGTACTCCATGCGGATGGGGTGGCGCTTGGGGTGCAGCAGCAGCGACTCCTCACGGGAGAGGGTGCACTTCACGGGCCTGTCGAGCAGGTGGGCGGCCAGCGCCGTCTGGGCCTGGTTGGACATGTCCTCCTTGCCGCCGAAGGCCCCGCCGTTGCTGACCAGCTCCACGGTGATCATCGAGGGGTCGATGCCCAGCACCGAGGCGATCTGGTTGCGGTCGTCCCACACGCCCTGGCCGCCGGAGTACACGTACAGGGCGCCGTCGGGGCGAGGCACCGCCAGGGTGGACTCGGGCTCGAGGTAGGCGTGCTCGATGCGCTGGGTCTGGAACGTCTCGACGATCACGTGGGCGGAGTCGGCGAGCGCCTCGCCCACGTCGCCCCGGGCGTACTGCGACACCGACAGCACGTTGCCGTCGAGCTCCCACACGGCGTCGGGGCCGCCGGACACCGCGGCGACGGGGTCGACGATGGGCGCCAGCGGCCGGTACTCGATGTCGATGAGGGTGGCGGCGTGGCGGGCTATCTCCCGCTCGGTGGCCACGACGATGGCCATCACGTCGCCCAGGTACGAGGTGCGCCCGCCCTCGGGGATGAACACCGGCCAGTCCTTGTGGATGAGGCCGACCCGCAGCTCGCCGGGCACATCGGCGCCGGTGAAGACGGCCTCCACGCCGTCGACGGCCAGCGCCGGGGCCGCATCGATGCGCACCACGTCGGCGCGGGCGTGATCGGCGAGGCGCAGCGCGGCGTGCAGGCAGCCCTCGGGGAACATGTCGTCGATGTAGGGGCGGAAGCCGCAGGCCAGGTCGGTGGCCTCGTAGCGGATGCCGCGGGTGCCGACGATGCCGGGCTGGGTGAGGGCGGGCTCCTTGCCGTGGGCGAGGTCCTCCACGGCGTCGAGGATCTTGATGTAGCCGGTGCAGCGGCAGAGGTGGCCGCCGAGATGGCGGGAGGCCTCCTCGCGGGTGAGGTCGGCGCCCTTGCGGTCGATGAGGGCCTTGGTGCGAACCAGGATGCCGGGGATGCAGAAGCCGCACTGCAGGGCGCCGTGGTCGGCGAAGATGCCGGCGTAGCGGTCCCGCTCGGCGGGTTCGAAGCCCTCCAGGGTGAGCACCGAGGCGCCCTCCACCTTGTCGAGGGGCACCTGGCAGGCCACCCGGGCGCGGCCGTTCAGCAGCACGGCGCAGCAGCCGCACTGGCCGGTGGGCGAGCAGCCGTCCTTGGGCGAGATGATGCCCAGCTCGGTGCGCAGGGCTTCCAGCAGGTGGGGGTGGTCGTCGCGGCACGTCACGGTGGTGCCGTTGAGTTCGAACTGCGCCACGGCGGTTCCTCCTGTGGGGTTCGGTTCGGTTGCGGGTCGACGGTCGGTTCAGGACCGCCGCGGGTTGCGGTCGGGGTGCAGGGCGATGTCGGAGGGGCGGATGGGCACCCGGTTCAGCGCCAGGCCGGTGGCCTGGCGGACCGCGGCCACGACCGCCGGCGTGGAGGAGATGGTCGGGGGCTCGCCGATCCCCTTGGCGCCGAACGGGGCGCCCGGCTCGGGCTCCTCCACCAGGCGGGCGATGCGCACGTCGCACATGTCCAGCGCCGTGGGGATGAGGTAGTCGGTGAAGCTGGCGTTGCGCACCCGGCCGCCGTCCAGGACGATCTCCTCCATGACCGCCAGGCCGACGCCCTGGGCGATGCCGCCCTCGATCTGGCCGACCGCCTGCTGTGGGTTCAGGATGCGGCCCACGTCCTGGGTGGTGGCCACCTCCACGGTGCGCAGCAGCCCCAGGTCGCCGTCCACGTCCACGACGGCGCGGTGGGCGGCGAAGGCGAACGACACGTGGGGCTCGCCCTGGCCGTCGGCGTCCACCTCGGTGGTGGGCGCGTGGTGGTACTCGATCTCGTGGCGGAAGTCCCGCTCGGCGCTGATGTCGGCGAGGTCGCGGCTGAGGCCGCTGGCCGAGATCACCTGGCCGTCCCGCAGAGACAGCTCGGTGGGCGGGATGCCGCACTCGGCGGACACGTAGGCCAGCACCTTGTCGCGCACGCCCTCGCAGGCGGCCAGCACCGCCCCGCCCGACATCCAGGTCTGGCGGCTGGCCGAGGACGACCCGGCCGAGCCGATGGCGGTGTCGGCGGGGTCGAGCAGCACCTGCTGGACGCCCAGAACCTCCCGGGCGATCTGCTGGGCGAGCGTCACGAACCCCTGGCCCACCTCCACGCAGGCGCAGGTGATGGTGGCGACGCCGTCGGACAGCCGGCAGGCGGCCGTGGAGTAGTCGTCGAAGCCCTCGGAGAACATGAGGTTCTTGATGCTGGCGGCGTAGCCGACGCCCCGCCGCACATGACTGTCGTCTGCGGTGCGTCCGGCTCCGCCGGGGCGGGCCATGGCGCCGGCGGCGCCGTTGCCGCCGCTGCCATGCCGGCCCGCCCCGTCGGTTTCCTGCGGTAGCGGGTACTCGCCCAGGGCCTCGAGGAGTTCGGCCACGGGGGCGGTACCGGTGATCTGCTGGCCGGTGATGAGCGTGTCGCCGGGCTCCAGGGCGTTGCGCAGCCGCAGCTCCAGGGGGTCGATGCCCAGGGCGTCGGCGAGGCGGTCCATCTGGGCCTCGTGGGCGAAGCAGACCTGCACCACGCCGAAGCCCCGCATGGCGCCGCACGGCGGGTTGTTGGTGCGCATCCCCCAGCCGTCGACGGCGGCGTTGGGCACCTTGTAGGGGCCGGTGGCGAAGAAGCTGGCGTTTGCGAGGACCGCGGCGGTGGTGGAGGCGTAGGCGCCGCCGTCGAGAATGATCTCGGCCTCCACGTTGACGAGGCGGCCGTCGGCGGTGGCGTGGTGGCGGTAGCGCATCCGGGCCGGGTGGCGGTGCACGTGACCGAAGAACGACTCCTCGCGGTTGTAGAGCATCTTCACGGGGCGCTGGGTGTGCAGCGCCAGCAGGCACAGGTGGATCTGCAGTGTGACGTCCTCGCGGGCGCCGAAGGCCCCGCCCACTCCGGCGAGGGTGAGGTGGACGTCGGCGGGTGCCAGACCCAGGGCATCGGCGATCTGGCGCTGGTCGTTGTGCAGCCACTGGGTGGAGATGAACAGCTCCACGCCGCCGTCGACGGTGGGCATCGCCAGACCCGACTCGGTGCCCATGAAGGCCTGGTCCTGCATGCCCACCTCGTAGTCGCCCTCCACGACGATGTCGCCGGTGGCGGCGGGGTCGCCGTGGCGGATGCGAATGTGGCGGAACAGGTTGCCGTCGGGGTGGATGGGCGGGGCGTCCGCCGCGGCGGTGGCGTCGGTGACGGGCGGCAGCGGCTCGTAGTCGACCTCGATGGCCTCGGCGGCCAGGCGGGCGGTCTCGGGATGGTCGGCGGCCACTACGGCCACCGGTTCGCCGCAGTAGCGCACGACGTCGGCGGCCAGGACCGGCTGGTCGGCGTGCTCGATGCCGAAGATGCCGGTGCCGGGGACGTCGTCGGCGGTCAGCACGGCCCGCACCCCGCCGATGGCCAGGGCGGGGGCGATGTTGATGGAACGGATGCGGGCGTGGGGGTGCGGCGAGCGCAGCGCCCGGCCCCACAGCATGCCGTCGGCCCACAGGTCCGAGGAGAAGGCGAAGGCCCCGGTGGTCTTGGGGATGCCGTCGGGCCGCGCCACGCTCTCGCCGATGCGCCCCGTGGTGCGGGGCCGCGCCGGCGCCTCGACGCCCGCAGCCGCGTTCAGCGTCACGCCCGCTCCGGTCTTTCCGGACATCGATCCGACCACCTCTGGCTCATCCACCAAGAGCCGATTCACCCCGTAAGTACACACCAAATTTTACATTTTGTCAAAAACTGGAACGCACAGGCCGGCGACGAGCGCTCAATTCTCTAGAGATAATCTGTACTACTACGCTCGGGCCATCGCACTCGATCCCCTTCCCGCCGGGCCGGGCACGCTGTGTGCGGGCTCGCGCCGATCCTCGGGGGCGCGATCGGCGCGTCGCGGGGTGACGGTGGCCGTGGCGCTGGCGGTTCTGGTAGGCGGCGTCTTTGTCGCCTCGCCGGTTGACGGTCAGGAGACCGACGACGACCACGCCCCCGCCGTGCGGATCGCGGCGCGCAAGCTGGAGGACGGCCGCATCGAGTTCGGTCTGCAGGAACGCCTCAGCGAGGACGCGTGGAGTGCGGGGCTGTTCCCCACCCGGCGATTCTTCCCCACCACGGCCCGCGTCGATCGCTGGCTGGCCAGCTCGCCGCTGGAGTTGACCGCCGGTGAGGTGCGCATCGTGGCGCGCAGGCTCGGGGGCGGTCGCGTCGAGTTCGGCGTGCAACAACGCCGGGGCGACGGCACCTGGGGCCCGCGCCTGCTGCCCCACCTGCGGTTCGTCCCCGTCACCGCTCGCGTGGACAACTGGCTCTCCAGTTCCCCGATCGCGCTCGCCCCGACCGAGGCCGCCTCCGGGGCCACCACACGGTTCAGCGCCGTCGTCGCCGGTGGATGGCACGCGTGCGGGCTGCGCAGCGACGACACCGTCACCTGCTGGGGCGGCGACTATCAAGGCGGGGCGGACCCGCCCGACGGGCGGTTCAGCGCCGTCGCCGGCGGCGGCTACCAGTCGTGCGGGGTGCGCACCGACGGCAGCGTCGCCTGCTGGGGCCCGGTCCTGGCCCGCGGGGCCGACGAACTCACCGGGCGGTTCGGCGCCGTCGCCGTCGGCGGGTGGCATGCGTGCGCGCTGCGCACCGACGGCACCATCGCCTGCTGGGGCGACGACGAGCACGGGCAAACCGATGCGCCCACCGGGCGGTTCCGCGCCGTCACCGCCGGCTGGATCCATACGTGCGGGCTGCGGGCCGACGGCGTCATCATCTGCTGGGGCGACGACGAGCACGGGCAGGCCGATGCGCCCGCCGGACAATTCCGCGCCGTCGCAGCCGGAGGGAACCACACCTGCGGGCTGCGCTTCGACGACACCGTCACGTGCTGGGGCGACAACAGCTGGGGCCAGTCCGACGCGCCCACCGGGCGGTTCCGCGCCATCTCCGCCGGCGGGGAGGCCCTGAGTTCGGATGCGTGGTCCCATTCGTGCGGACTCCGCATCGATGGCACCGTCACCTGCTGGGGCGACAACACCTGGGGGCAGTCGGATGCGCCCGCCGGACAGTTCCGCGCCGTCGCGGCCGGCGGATGGCACTCGTGCGGGCAGCGGCCCAATGGCACCATCACCTGCTGGGGGAACCACACCGTGGGGCAACTGGAGGTGCCGACGCTGGCGTACAGCGCCGTCGTGGCCGGCCGCGAGCACGCATGCGGGATACGCACCGACGGCACCGTCAGGTGCTGGGGCGGCAACGAGCACGGGCAGGCCGAGGCGCCCGCCGGGCGGTTCAGCGCGGTCGCCACCGGCTCGCGTCATTCGTGCGGGCTGCGCACCGACGGCACCATCACCTGCTGGGGCGACGACGAGGACGGGCAGGCCGAGGCGCCCGCCGGGCGGTTCAGCGCCGTCGGGGCGGGCGGATCATTCTCGTGCGGGCTGCGCTCCGATGAGACCGTCACCTGCTGGGGCGACAACTCCCCATGGCTGATGCGCGCACCTGCCGGGCGGTTCAGCGCCCTCGCCGTCGGCGGGTCGCATGCCTGCGGCGTGCTCACCGACGGCACCATCACCTGCTGGGGCAGCAACTCCTACCGGCAGAGCGAAGCACCGGAGGGGTATTTCAGCACCGTCTCAGCCGGCTCCGTCCACTCGTGCGGGCTGCGTGCCAACGGCACCGTGCTCTGCTGGGGCGCGGAACCCCTCGGGCGGAAAGACCCACCGCGCTCCGCGCTCAGCGCCGTCACCGTCGGGAGCTTCCACATGTGCGGGCTCCGCACCGACGGCAACGTCGTCTGCTGGGGCGCCAACCAGGACGGCCAGGGATCCGGACCGGAGGGTCCGTTCACCGCGGTGTCCGCCGGCGGGCGCAGCACCTGCGGGCTGCGCACCGACGGCAGCATCATCTGCTGGGGCCTGCTGAGAATCCGGATGCCGGCCCCGTAGCCGCCGCCGGACGCGCCATCGTGGCGCTCGTGCTACAGGGTGATTTCGGTTCGGGTGCCGCGGAGGTCCATTTCGAATTCGATCTCGCGGATCGGGGGGCGTGAGGGGATCCAGCAGAGGCCGCGGCGGGCGGCCACGCCGACCGTCGGCAGGACGGCGTCCTCCAGCAGGCCCTCCAGCAGGTGCACCGTGTAGACGTCGGTGGTGGTGACCTGGTCCCAGCCGGCGCCGAGGCCGACCAGTCGCTCCTCCATGATGGCTGCCACGTGGCGGGCCTTCTCCCGCATGGCGTCGGGGCCCAACTCGCCCTTGCGGACGATGGTGTCCTCGTCCAGGGCCGCCTCCCGCAGCTCGCCGGCGCCGGCCACGACGAAGGTCAGGGGCGCGTCATCCTCGGCGGGCGCCGTGTAGGAGAAGGCCTGCAGGGAGACGACTTCGGGAGGGAAACCCTCGGGGGCCACGTTCGTGCGGGCGAGGGGGTTGAGGTCGCCCATGTAGAGGCCCCAGGACTTGAGCAGGTCGATGTAGCCCCTGTTGAACTCGATGAACCCCGCCATGGTGAAGGGCTCCGGCGAGCGCAGCTGGATCCCGCAGAGGGCCTCACGGCCCCGGCCCGCCGCCGCCAGGTGGGCGTCGATCAACTCGAAGCCGTCGCGCCAGGGAAGCGGCGCCTGCAGCGTGGCGTGGACCACCTCGTGGCTCGGGTCGGCCACGACGCCGCACGAGTAGGGATCGATGCCCGAGAGGAAGTGGTAGTTGCCTCGGGGGTTGGCGAGCAGCTGCATGGGATGTCTCCGTTCCTGGTCCTGCGCTAGGGCAGGGCGGCGTGCAGGATGCGCTCGTAGTCGGCCTCTCCGGTGGGGAAGGTGGCCACCAGGCGGCCCTGGCTCATGACGTGGATCACGTCGGTGACGGCGAGAAGCTCCTCGAACTCCGAGGACGCCACCACCACGCCGAACCCGACGTCCTGCACCAGTTGGCGGATCAGCGCCAGGATCTCGGCCTTGGCCGCCACGTCGATGCCCTGGGTGGGCTCGTCGAGCAGCAGGACGCTCGGCTTCGACACGAGCGCCCGCGCCAGCGCCAGCTTCTGCTGGTTGCCGCCGCTGAGGTTCCCGGCGAGGATCTCGGTGTTGGCCGGCCGGATGCCGAGCGCATCGACGTATTCCCGGGCCAGTTGGCGCTCCCTGCGGATCCGGCGCATCCCGGCCCGCCTCGCCGTGGAGTGGATGGGCAGCGTGAGGTTCGCCCGGACCGACAGCCCCGGCACGATGGCCGAAGCGCGCCGATCGGCGGGAACGAGCACCACACCGGCCCGGTAGGCATGCCGCACGACCGCCGGGTGGAGGCTCTGGCCCCCGACGGCGATCCGGCCCCGGTCGTAGCCGTCGACGCCCGCGATGGCCCGCAGCAGGTGGCCGTGGCCCGATCCCTGCACGCCCGCCACGCCGACGATCTCCCCCGGGCGCACGCTCATCGTGACATCCAGGAGGTTGGGGGCGCTCGTCAGAGAGTCCACCTCCAACAGGGGCTTGCCATTGGTCGCCGCAACCGGCTGAGCCCGCTGGGCCGCCGTCTCGACCCGCTCGAGCGCTTCGACCGTGCCGGCCGGCTGGCGATCGCCGAGCGTGCTGTCCTTGGTCATCAACGAGACGATCTTGTCCTTGTCGAGCTCCGCCCGGGGGAACGTGCCGACGGCGTGGCCGTCACGGAGAACCGTGATCCGGTCGGCGATGCCCAGAACCTCGGTCAGCCGGTGGCTCACGTAGATGATCGCCTTCTGCTGGTCGCGGAGGGTGTGCAGGCGCTCCAGCATCGCCGCGGCGTCGTTCTCCGACAGCGCGGCGTTGGGCTCGTCGAGGAGGATCACGTCGCCCGGATGCAGCAACGTCCGGCTGATCTGGGCGAGCCGCAGCTCCGGGACACTGAGCTGGCCGGCCATCGCCGACTCGCTGAACGAGGCGCCGCAGAGATCCAGCGCCTCCCGCGTGAGCCGGCGGTCCTTGGCGGTGAGCTTGCCCTTGCGGTCGAACGGCCCCTCGAAGCCCAGCAGCATGTTGCGCCCGACGCTGAAGTCGGGCACCGCCTGCACCTCCTGGGGCACGTAGCTGATGCCCCGCCGCTGGGCGTCCCGGGGGCCGTGGAATACCACCTCGGCGTCGTCGAGCCGGATGTGGCCCGAGTCGGGGCGGATCAGCCCGGCCAGGATCTTCACGAGGGTGGACTTGCCGGCGCCGTTCTCGCCCAGCAGCGCATGGACCTCGCCGCGCCGCACGTCCAGTGACACGTCGTCCAGCGCCTTCACGCCGGGGAACGACTTGGATATCCCCTCCAGGCGTGCCGCGGCGGCGTCGCCGGACCCGTCCCGCACGGCCGGCGCGCCCGCGAGCATCCCCGCGGCGGGCTCAGCCGGTGTCATCGTCGGTCGGATCTGCCACCGGGGCCGCGGCGGGGATCCCCCGGTCGCCGCCCTCGTCACGGCGGGCCAGACCCAGAAGCTGCAGGAACGCCGGCACCACGTCGGACACCCGGCGGATGCGCCCGCCGCGGACCTGGCTGATCAGCACCGCCACGACCAGTGCCACGCCGATGGCCATCTGCTGCTGGAAGGTGCTGGTGCCGGTGACGCCCAGCCCCACGGTCAGGGAGGTCATGAGGGCGACGCCGAGGAACACCCCGCTGAGGCGGCCCTTGCCGCCGCCGATGACCGCGCCCCCGATCACCGCCGCGGCGATGGACCGCAGCTCGTAGCCGGCACCGAGGCCGGTCTGGCCGACCGACACCCGGGAGGCGGCCATGATCCCGCCCGCGCCGGCCAGCATGCCGGTGATCATGTAGGTGATGGTCTCGTAGCGGGCCACCGGGATCCCGGCCAGGCGGCACGTCTCGCGGCTCCCCCCGATGCCGTACACGTAGAGGCCGATGCGGGTGCGGCCCGTGAACACCATCGCCAGCAGCAGCACGATGAGGCCGATGCCGATCGTCGAGGGCAGGAACCCCCAGTCGGTGCGCCCGAACCACTGGAACGACGGGTGGTTGGCGATGACCGACGACCCGGCGCTGCGCACGTTGGAGTACCCGGTGAGGAAGTACAGCATGGCCATGGTGACCACGAACGGGCTGACGCGCAGCTTGGCGATCAGCAGCCCGTTCGCCAGGCCGATCGCGGCGCCCACCAGCAGACCGATGATGATCGCCGGCGCCACGCCGTGGGCGCCCAGCGCCTGGGCGGTGGCGACACTGGTGAAGCCCATGTTGGCCCCCACCGACAGGTCGAACCCGCCGACGGTGATGGCGAACATCTGGCCGATGGCCACCACCAGCAGGATCCCCGCCTGGCGGGCGATGTTGCGGACGTTGTCCACCGTGGGGTAGATGGACGGCTCGATCAGCGAGAAGATGAGGATCAGCAGCCCCAGGCCCACCAGCAACTGCAACTCGGTGGCGTGCTTGGAGGTCCAGTCCCGCAGCGAGAGCCGGTAGCTCCCCGCGGCCGCCGGCGGGGCGCGCTCGGCCGGCGAGTGGTCAGTCACCGCCGCCCCGACCGGGCATGTTCACCGTCAACTGTCGCTCTCCGGCCCCGGGCGAGGCCTGCCGGCTCCGCCTAGGGCGCCTCCATCAGGGCTCGCAGCTTCTCGGAGGTCTCCGGCGGCCGGGCCGCGGCCCCGGTGAGGTGGGGGTTCTCCGCCGCCCACTGCTCGATGGGGTTCTCGCTGCGGAACTTGGCCGCCAGGTCGCCGAGCGTGCTGAAGACCCGCCCGTCACCCTTCATGTGTTCGATCAGCTCGTCCATCATCTTGAGGCGCGAGCCCCGGCCGATGAACTGCGGGTGGCACGTCAGGACGTACATCCCGCCGGGGCAGTGCTCGACCATGTAGTCGAACTCGCCCTGCCACAGCTCCCGCACCTGCGAGGGCGTGTTGGGGCCCTGGTTCATGCCCCACACGTACTCCAGCGGCGGGAAGTCGTCGAGCCCCCAACTGGGCGGGAGCTCCACGACGTCGACGAGGTCGCCGAACACGAACGGCTCGTTCTTGGGGAACTCGTCGCCAGAGCGCAGGTAGTACGGGTAGAAGTCGTTGGCCATGAACGTGGACGAGTAGTCGAGGTCGTACTCGATCATGAGGTCCAGCGTGTTGGGGCTGAAGTCCCATGCGGCGGTACGGCACCCCGTGGGGGTGACCCCGGCCGCCCAGTCGAGCGCCTCGAAGCCCAGCTCGAAGTCGCGCCGCTCCTCCTCGCGGGAGAGCTTGGTGGGGTTGCGGTGGCTCCAGCCGTGGTGCCCGATCTCATGCCCCTTGTCCACGATCTCCTTCACGTACGTCGGATACAGGTGGGCCGAGTGGCCCGGCACGAAGAAGGTGGACTGGACGTCGTGCTTCTCCAGCAGCTTGAGCACGCGGATCAAGCCCGGCACGGCGAACTCTCCCCGGGAGCACATGCTGGGTGTCTCCGCCCCGAACGAGCCGAGCCAGAGACAGATCGCATCGAAGTCGAAGGTGAGGCAGATCGTGTGTTCTTCGCTTTTCATCCGTGTCCTCCCTGCTGTGTGTGGCTCTGTTTCTACCCCACCAGGCACCGCTGCGTGGGCCGTGGCCCGGGGGGCTGGCCGACCTCGGCCTGCCAGCCCTCGGGAATCGGCTCGATGGCCCCGGGGGGCTAGCCGACCTCGGCCTGCCAGCCCTCGGGAATCAGCTCGATCTGCACCCAGTCCTCGTCCACGTTGGACTGGTCGACCACCGGGAAGGGCACGCAGTTGATGCGTGGCACGTCTTGGCCGTTGAGGACCGCAACCGCGGTGCCGAGGCCGACGTAGCCCATCCAGTACGGGCTGACCAGGAACAGCGCGTCGGCGCTGCCGTCGTGGATCCACGGCTGGGAGAAGTTCGTGAAGTCCGAGGCCACGTAGGGCACGTCGGCGTACTCCTCCGGGATGGTGATCGGCAGCAGCAGTGCGAAGTGCGCCGCGTAGATCCAGTCGATCTCCGGGTTGCCGGCCACCACGTTCATGAAGTCAGCGAGGCCCTCTTCGGGATCCACCAGCTGGTTGGGCGCCTCGATGATCTCGAGGTTCGGGTAGGCCTCCTCGACGCGGTCCACGAAGCCCACGTGGCGCTTCTTCGACCAGGTGGCGTTGGCGGGGCCGGCCATGACGACGCCCCTGCCGCCCTCGGGCACCAGCGCGGCGATGGCATCGGCGCCGGCCTTCCCGAACAGGTAGTCGTCCTGCATGATCATGTAGACCCTGCCGTCGGGCACCTCGGTGGAGACGTTCACGACGGGAACGCCTGCTGCGTCGGCGGCGTCGACGATGGCGACCGAACCGGCCGTGTCGACCGGGGCCAGGATGATGGCGTCGGGGCCGCGCTGCAGGATGTTCTCGGCGTCGGCCAGCTGATCGGCCGGACCGGTGTAGCCCACGCCAGCGGTGTGGCGGACCGTGACGGTGCCGCCGCCGGCGGCGGTGACGTCGGCTGCGGCCTGCTCGGCACCGTAGGCCATGGCCTGGTAGTACTCGGCCGCGAGGCTCACCTGCATGAAGTCGATCTCGTAGTCGCCGTCGGCGGCCGGCGGCGTGTAGTTGATGAGATCGTCGGTCGTGGAGTTGACGTCGCAGTCCAGCGGCGTGCTGAAGTACTCCTCGTTCAGCACGACCGGCTCGGGCGGCGGTGGCGGCGGCTCAGGCGCCGGCTCGGGCGGCGGTGGCGGCTCGGGCGCCGGATCCGGCGACGGTGCGGGCTCGGGGGCCGGCGCGGGCTCGGGAGCAGGCGCAGGCTCTGGTGCCGGTGCGGGCGCCGGAGCTGCTGTGTCCCCCGAGTCGTCGTCGCCGCACGCCGTCGCGATGAGCGCGAGCGCCGCGAAGATTCCTACGACCGCGAGCAAGGTCTTCTTGCGCATTTCAGTTCCCCTTCTGCCGGCCGGCGAGCACCGCTTCCGAGTGAGCGGTTCAACCGGATCGCATCAGCCGGCATTTGTGCCGGTGGGAGGCTAACGCGGGCCGTCGGACCGGTCAATCGAGATTTCCGGTGCCTTGGGAGCGCCGGAGCCAGGCGGTCAGTGGGCGGTGCCGCCGCCGATGAGCGGTGGTTCGCAGGACCAGGGGAAGTCGATCCAGAGGTCGGTGCGGCGCCAGATGTAGTCGCACTTCACGACCGAGATGGGCTTCTCGTAGAGCACGGCGGTGCGCACCTCGCCGACCTTGGCGGTGCAGAAGTCGCGCACCATCTCCAGGGTGTGGCCGGTGTCGGCCACGTCGTCGGCGATGAGCATGCGGGCGCCGTCGAGGTCCACCAGCTCCAGGTAGGGCGGCAGCACGATCGGCACCTCGTGGCGCTCCTCGATGTCGGTGTAGTACTCCACGTTCATCACGAAGATGTTCTTGGTGCTGAGGGCGTAGCCCAGGGAGCCGGCGATGAACAGGCCGCCCCGGGCGATCGACAGGATCACGTCGGGCCGGTAGCCCGAGTCGACCACCATTCCGGCCAGTTCCCGGGCGCCGACGCCGTAGGTCTCCCAGGTCAGGATCTCCCGCTGCTCGCTCATGGGTGCTCCGTTCTTGTTCGGCGGCCGCCGGTCGGTGGTCCTCAGGAATACTCGTAGAAGCCGGCCCCGGTCTTGCGGCCGAGGCGGCCGGCGGCCACCAGGCGGCGCAGCAGCGGCGGCGGGGCGTAGAGCCGCTCGGCGTACTCGGTGTGCATCACCTCGGCGACCGCTTCGATGACGTCGAGGCCGATGAGGTCGCACAGCTCGAGAGGGCCCATGGGGTGGGCGCAGCCGTGCTTCATGCCGGCGTCGATGTCGGCAACGGTGGCCTGGCCGGAGTCGGCCAGTTCGATGGCCGCCAGCAGGTAGGGCACCAGCAGGCGGTTCACCACGAAGCCGGCCCGGTCCTCGCAGCGGATGACGTGCTTGCCGAGCCGCTCGGCGCCGAACTCCACGACCGCGTCGACCACCTCGGCGGCGCTGGCCACCGAGCGCACCACCTCCACCAGGGGCTGCACCGTGGCGGGGTTGAAGAAGTGCATACCGACGACCTGGCTGGGGCGCTGGGTGGCGGTGGCCACGTCGATGATGGCTATCGAGGAGGTGTTGGAGGCGAGGGTGGCGTGCGGCGGGGTGATCTCGTCGAGCAGCCCGAAGATGCGGCGCTTCTCGTCGAGGTTCTCGATGACGGCCTCGATGACAAGGTCGCTGCCGGCCAGGTCGGCAAGGTCGTGGGAGTACGACAGGTTGGCCAGGGCGGCGTCGTGGGCCTCGGCGGTGATACGGCCCCGGTCCTGGGCCCGGCCGAGGGACTTGGCGATGCGGCGCTGCACACCCTCCACGGCAGCGGCGTCGATCTCGACGACGGTGGTGTCGAGGCCGCTGCGGGCGCACACCTCGGCGATGCCCGAACCCATCGTGCCGCCGCCCACGACCCCGACCTTCTCGATGTCCATCCGGCTGATCCCTCCGCCTCTCGACGCTTCGTCGCTCGTCTCGATCCGCACCGGCCGGCGGGACGGCTGCGACCGTAGTGCGCCCGTCCGAGGCACGGGGCGCATTCCGGGCGGCCGCTGTTGCTCTGGATCCCGGCCTTCGCCGGGATGACGGATGGGGCGGGATGACGGATGGGG
>VXXM01000018.1 GCA_009835395.1 Acidimicrobiia bacterium | reverse complement strand
CCCCGCCGCCCCCCGCCCTCCCCCCCGCCCGCTCGGGCCCCCGCCCCCCCCGCCGCCCCGCGCCCGCCCCGCGGCGCCCCCCCGCGGCGGGGGCGGCGTGCCATGGCTCAGAACTGGAAGTAGATGAAGGGCGCCACGCCCTCGGGGCCGAACTGTTCGAGGACCACGAGCCAGAAGGCGAAGGCCAGCGCCGTCACGAGCACCGGCAGGTGGCTGGCCGCCCTGAGGGTGGGCCCGGTGGCGGCCCGCGGCCAGAACTGGGTTGCCAGCGCCGCCACGATGAGCGCCACGGCGACCCACGTCAGTTGGGTCGGCTCGACCGTCCAGGCGCTGAACAGCCGGGCCAGCACGGAACCGGCTGCGCCCAGCGACTCGGCCCGGAAGAGGATCCAGCCGAAGCACACGAAGTGGAACGTGACCAGCCGGGCGACGATCCCGGGTAGGCGCAGCCCGAGACGCCGCTCGACGAGCAGGCCGAGACCGTGGAGGGCTCCCCACAGCACGAACGTCCAGGCGGCGCCATGCCACAGACCTCCCAGGAGCATCGTCACCAGCAGGTTGCGGTCGCGGCGCCACTCGCCGCCGCGGTTGCCGCCGAGGGGGATGTACAGGTAGTCCCGCAGCCAGCGGGACAGCGACATGTGCCAGCGCCGCCAGAAGTCCTGGATCGACGCCGCCCGGTACGGCTGGTTGAAGTTGTCGGGCAACCGGATCCCCATCAGCAGGGCCACGCCGATGGCGATGTCGGTGTAGCCGCTGAAGTCGGCGTAGATCTGGATTGCGTAGCCGTAGACCCCCAGCAGCACCTCCAGGGAGCTGAAGCGCTCGGGGAAGGCGAACACGTCGTCCACCAGCGCCTCGGCGAGATAGGTCGCCACCACCATCTTCTTGAACAGGCCCGCGGCGATGAGGACGGTGGCGCGCATGAAATCGGTGTGACGGAGGGTTCTCGGCTCGTTCAGCTGGGGGATCAACTCGTGGGCCCGCACGATGGGACCTGCCACCAACTGCGGGAAGAACGCCAGGTAGACGGCGAAGTCCAGCGGTTTGGCGGGCTCGGCGTCGCCGCGATACACGTCCAGCACGTAACTGATGGCCTGGAAGGTGAAGAAGGAGATCCCCACCGGCAGGATGATGTTCAGCAGCGGCAGGTCGGCGGCGATCCCGAGGCCCTCCAGCGCGCTCTCGGCGCTGTCCACGAAGAACCCGGCGTACTTGAAGAACCCCAGCGAGGCCAGGTTCGCCCCGACCGCCAGGCTCACGACGGCTCGCCGGGCGCCCGGGTGCTGCAGGCGGGCCAGCCAGACCGCCGCCGTCTGGTTCACGACCGTGGAGGCGGCGATGAGGCCCACGAAGCGGGCGTCCCAGTAGGCGTAGAAGAAGTAGCTGGCGGCCAGCATGAACAGCTTCCACCAGGCGCGCCGCCCCGGCATGAACCAGCCCACCGTCAGCACCACGATGAAGAAGAGGGCGAATGTGAAGGTGGGGAACAGCATGCGGGGTCGACTTCGTTACGGGTGAGCGGCGCCTCCGGCGGCGGTTCACACCACCGGATCGCAAGCTACTACCGGCCGTTGCGCGCCCCGCGGACTCGCGCCCGCCTCCCTCGCTCTTCGGCGATGGACGAGGGTCAGCGGAAGGTGGGGATGATCTCGGCGGCTATCTGCTGCAGGCGGTCGGGGGTCTCCTCCGCGGTCCAGTTGAAGTCGGGGATGATGATCTCGTCGACACCGGCGGCGTGGTACTCGGCGAGCGTCTCGGCGATCTGCTCGGCCGTCCCGACCAGCAGGGGGTGGGCGTGGGCGAGACCCTGGACGCGCTCGGCGTGCGTGGCGGCCGCGTCCCTGATGTCCACCAGCAGGGCGGCCGAGCGCTGCACCGACGCCGGGTCACGGTCGATGGCCTCGCAGGCGCGGTTCAGCACCGCCATCTTCTGGATGAGCTTCTCGGGGCTGCCCCAGGTGTTCCACTCGTCGGCGAAGCGAGCCGTGATGGGAATCGTGCGCCGCTCGCCGGCGCCGCCGATCATGAGCGGCAGGTGGCCCACCGGCTTGGGCGCCAGCGGGGCGCCGTCGAGCTGGTAGTGGCGCCCGGCGAAGTCGGTGCGCTTGTTGGCGAACATGGCTGTGATGATCTCGCACGCCTCCTCGAACCGGTCCGCCCGCTCGCGCACGGTGCCGTAGCGGATGCCGTAGCGGCGATGCTCGTTCTCCTGCCAGGCGGCACCGAGGCCGAGGACGAACCGTCCCCCGGAGATCCGGTCGATGGTGGCCGCCATCTTGGCCACCACCGCGGGATGGCGGTAGGTGTTGCCCGCCACGAGATGCCCCAGCCGGACCCGGGGCACGGTGGCGGCCAGGGCGGCGAGCAGCACCCAGGACTCGTTGACGTCCGCCAGTTCGGGTTGGCCGTCGGGGTAGCCCGTCTTCATGGGGTACCCCTCGGGCGGGGGCATGAAGTGGTCGGGTGCCCAGACGCCGTCCCAGCCGGCCGCCTCGGCGACCCCGCAGACGTGCCGCATGTGTTCGAAGGAGTTGGAGGTGTCGAGCCAGAATCCGAAGCGCATGGACTGCATTATGGCCCGCGGGCACCGGTCCGGGCTCCGCCGGGGGCCTAAGCTTCGAGGCCGTGACAGAGCTTCCCGCCGGTGGCGACCCCGGCGCCTCCCTCGACGCCGAGGACCGCGCCGCCATCGCGGACCTGCTGTACGCCTACGCCTGGCACCTGGACCGCAATGAGCCGGAGGAGGTGGGCGAGGTGTTCAGCGAGGACGCCTCGCTCGACTACGGGCCGGAGGTCCCCACCATCGTCGGGCGCCGCCGGATCGTCGAGGCGGTGGCACTTGGCCAGAAGGAGATCTTCGCCGGCTGCTCCCACCACATCTCCAACGTCCGCATCAGCCCCGACGGCGACGGCGAGGCCGCGGTGACGGCCTACGTCTATTCCTGGACCAGCTACCGCAGCGGTGCGCCCGACGGCGACATGTGGGGGCAGTACCACTGCCGGATGCGGCGCACAGCCGACGGCTGGCGGATCGCCGAGATGGTGCTGCGCGTGGCGGGCATGAAGAACTTCCACCGGGGGTCGATGCACCCCATCGGCCGCCGACCGTGATCCGCCCCGCGGCACCGACCGGGTGCCGCGTCTTGGCTCGTCGCGGGGTTCCGGACGTCTAACTTTCCTGTATGGCTCGAGGCGTCGCCACCCCTGACGGGAGATACGAGCCGCACGAGACGCCGCCGGCGGGGCGCGCCCTGGCGACCGCCGCGCAGCTGTTTCTGATGCTGGTCCCGCGGTTGATCCTGCTGCCGCTGCTGGTGGTGACGGTTGCCGGCGGGCGCAGCGCGCTCGAATCCCGCGTGGTGCTGGCATCGCTCGTGGTGTGCAGCCTGCTGATGCTGGCTATGACCGTCGGCTTCGGACGCCTCAGGACCGAGAACCTCTACGTCGCCGCCGTCGACCCGATCAGCGTGCCGTTCTGCATCCTGGCGCTGCGCGGCGGGGGAACGGCCACGCTCGCCGCATTGGTGGTCGTGACCGGGTTGTTCCAGGTCATCGTCGGCATGCGCCTGTCGCTGCTGCGAAGACTCATCACCCCGGCCGTGAGCAGCACGCTGGTCGTGCTCTCGGTCATGTCGTTGATCCCGGTGCTCGCCGGCACCGTCGGCGGGGGTCCGGCGGGACGGGCGGGGAGCGGGCGCCTCGGCATTCTCCTGTGCATGGTCATCGCCCTGGCGGTCATGATCGGTGTGAACGCACGGGGCCGCGATGCCCTGAAGCTGTGGGCCGCACCGATCGGCATGGTGGCGGGACTCGTCGTGGCGATCGGCTTCGGGCTCTACGACTTCGACAGGGTGCGGGAGGCCGCCTGGTTCGGACTCCCCGACGGCGGCTGGGGGTTGTTCGGCCCCCAGGGCGACGAGGGCCCCTTCGGCGCCACGTTCTTCACGCTCCTGCCGTCCTTCCTGATCCTCGGCCTGGTCGTGCTCATCCGCACCCACGGCGCGTCGATCATCACGCAGTTCGTCTCCTGGCGCCGGCTGCTGTCGATCGACTTCCGGGAGGTTCAACGAGCCAACACCCGGCTCGGCCTGGGAACCATCGCCTCCGGGTTGGCGGGTTCGATACCCGTCAGCGCCGCGCCCATGGGTATCCGGTTCATCTCCCAGACGAAATGCGCCTCCCGCCGCGTGGGCGCGATGGTCACCGTGCCGTTCCTGGTCATGGCCATGTTGCCGAAGGTGTGGGCGGCGGTCATTGCCGTGCCCCGCGCGCTCGTGGTCGTCTACTTCGCGTTCATTCTGGCTCCACTCGTCTACCGCATCGCCAAGTCCCAGAGGCAATCCTTCGAGCAGGTGCGGAACATCATCCTGATAGGTCTTCCCGTCCTGGCCGGGTTGATCATCGAGATCGGTTTCGTGGACTTCGGCGACAGCGCCTTCTGGGATGCCGCAACGCGGCATGGACTGCTGGCCGGGAGTCTGCTTCTCGTCGCGCTGGCGCTGACGTTCAACGCGGCGGAGTACCGCCGCACTCTGGAGACGAAGCTGAGCGTGACCAGTCTCGGCTTGATCAGGGACTTCATGCGCGATTTCGCTTCACGGAAGTCATGGAACGAAGCAACCGGCGCACGGCTCGACGCCGTCGCGGAGGAGGCGCTCCTGGTCCTGACCGAGCGGATCGCCGCCACCGGCGACGAGGACTACCGGCGCCTGCGCGTCACCGCAACCGCCCGCGGCTCGACGGTGGAGCTGGAGTTCGCCAGCGGTCCCACCGAGGCGGAGAACCTCGAGGACCGGATCGCACTCCTCTCCGGGCCCGAGTCCGACATGTCCGAGCTGGAGATCGAGCGCGACGTCTCGCTCCGGCTGCTCCGCCACTACGCCAAATCGGTGCATCACCGGCAGTACCACGAAGCCGAGATCATCACTGCTGTCGTGGCGGCCGAGGGGACGAAGGCTGATTAGGGTTCGGTTCGTGGGGGAGCCCGAAACCGAGGCGACCCATGCGTTGAGGGTGCGCCAAGCCTCGCTGAGGCAGGACTTCGTCAAGCTGACCGACAGGGTGTTCGTGGCCACCGGCTACGGAATGTCGACTTTCGCGTTCATCGTGGGCGACACCGGCGTCCTTGCCGTGGACGCGGGCAGCGATCCCGGTCCGACGGCGCAGGCGCTCGCCGAACTCAGGCGGCACAGCGACCTGCCGCTCCTCGGAGTCGTCTACACCCACGGCCACATCGATCACACCCACGGGGCGATGGCGTTCGTGGAGGACAACCCCGACCTTCAGATCTGGGCCATCAAGCCGTTCGGGACCGAGGGACGCTGGCTGGCGCGAAACGAGGCCCGCATCGCCGCGCTGCGGTCGGCCTGGCACTTCGGGTCCTTCCTCCCGCCCGAGACGTTCACGAACGTCGGCACTCCCGACCCGGACAGCGCCAGGAAGGCCGGGCTCGGCGCGGCCCCCGATCCGCGCATCCGCCCCCGGAGGAGATTCGTGGGCTCCGCCACCATCCGGCTGGGCGGTGTCGAACTGGAGGTGTCGCACAACCCCGGTGAGACCGACGATCAGATCATGGCGTGGTTCGCCCCCGAGAGGGTTGCCTTCGCGGCCGACAACCTTTACCCGTCCTGGCCCAACCTCTACGCCATACGGGGAACGCGCTACCGCGATGTGCGTGCCTGGTGCGAGTCGGTGGACCGCATCCGGGCGCTGCAGGCCGACCATCTGGTGATGGGCCACGGCAGTCCGATCAGCGGCGCTGAAACGGTGGACGAGATTCTGGCGGTCTACAGCCGGGCCCTGTGGCACGTCTACAACGCCACGATCGAGGGGATGAACGCGGGCCGGACGCCCGACGAGTTGGCGCACGAGGTCACGTTGCCCGAGGACTTGGCCGGCCATTGGATGCTGCGCGAGTTCTACGGAACCGTGGCCTGGTCGGTTCGTTCGATCTTCGCCGGCTTGCTGGGCCCCTTCGACGGCAACCCCACGAGTCTGGACCCGTTGCACCCTGCCGACCGGTCGCGACGCATCGCCGAACTCTGCGGAGGCCCCGAGGTGCTGCTGACCGAGGCCCGTGGCGCGCTGGCCGCAGGGGAGGCGCAGTGGGCAGCAGAGTTGTGCGACATGCTTCTGGCGCTCGATTTCCGGCGTTCGGACGTGGCGGCGCTGAAGGCGGACGCGCTGGATGAGATCGCCCGGCATCTGTTGACCTCGGCGGGCCGCAACTACCTGCACACCGGCGCGCAGGAACTCCGTAGGTCCGTCGAGCAGGTGACGGCCGGCTGATGGGCGGCGCCGAGACGGCCGCGACCCGGGAGTTGCGCGCCCTCAACCCCTCCCTTGAGCGCGCCTTCCTCCGGCTGACCGACAGCGTCTTCGTGGCCGCGGGCTATGGCATGTCCACTTTCGCCTTCGTGGTCGGGGACACGGGCATCGTGGCCGTGGACGCCGGCAGCACGCCCGCCGAGTCGGTCGAGGCGATCGGCGAGTTGCGGCGCCACAGCGATCTGCCGCTCCTCGGCATCATCTATACCCATCACCACTTCGACCACACGTACGGGGCGGTGGCATTCATCGAGGAGAACCCCGACATCCAGATCTGGGCCATCGAACCGTTCGGCGGCGAGACCCTGCAACTCGCCTGCGTCGGCACAACGGCACTGCAGCGAGCGCTGCGGCAGTTCGGTCACCTGGTCCCGGAGGAACTGCACATCAACAGCGGCTTCGCCTCGGCGGCGGGGGCACGCGGCTTCCGCCTCGACGGGCTCCCCGACCCGCGGATCGCGCCGACGAGGTGGTTCCGTGGCTCCACGACGGTCCGGCTGGGCGGCGTCGAACTGGAGGTGTCGCACAATCCCGGCGAGACCGACGACCAGGTGCTGGTGTGGTTCGCGGCCGAGAGGGTGGCGTTCGCGGGCGACAACGTGTACCGCTCCTGGCCCAACCTCTACGCCATCCGCGGCTCGCGTTACCGCGACGTGCGCGCCTGGTGCGAGGCCGTCGATCGCATCCGGGCCCTCGAGCCCGACCATCTCGTGTTGGGTCACACGCTGCCGATCAGCGGCGCCGGCGAGGTGGCAGAGGCGCTCGACGTCTACAGCCGGGGGCTCTGGCACGTCTACCACGCCACGATCGAGGGCATGAACGCCGGCCGGACACCCGACGAACTGGTCGAGGAGGTGCGGCTCCCCGACGACCTGGCCGATCACCCGCTGTTGCGCGAGTACTACGGGACGGTCGCCTGGTCGGTGCGTTCGATCTTCAACGGCGTGCTGGGATGGTTCGACGGCAACCCCACGAGGCTGAACCCGCTGCACCCGGCCGAGCGCGCCCGGCGGGTTGCCGGCCTCGCCGGCGGCGCCGGGGTCCTCCTGGAGCGGGCCGGGGAGGCGCTGGCCGGAGGCGACGCGCAGTGGGCGGCCGAACTGTGCGACATGCTCCTGGCGCTCGACTTCGAGCCGACCCAGGTCATGGCGCTGAAGGCGGATGCGCTCGACGAGATCGCCTCGGGCATGGTGACGGCGACCGGCCGCAACTACCTGCACTCCTGCGCGCGGGAACTCCGCGAATCCAGCGACGCCGCCGGCTAGACGGCGGCGGTGTAGAGGTCCGACCCCACGGCGACGTCGCCGTCGAAACCGCCCGAGCGCACGTCCGCGACCAGTGCGGCCTCGTCGGCGTCGCCCCGCGGCGCCGGCATGAGGTGCGTGAGCACCAGTTGCCTCACACCGGCACGCGCCGCCAGTGCGCCCACCGTCGGTGCCTCTGCGTGGTAGCCGGCGAGCCCCTCGACGCGGCGCGCGGAGAGCCCCTCCTCGAGGAGGCGCCGGCTGCTCAGCACCTCGTGCACCAGGATGTCGGCTCCGGTGGCCAGGTTCTCGACGGCGTCGCAGGCACGCGTGTCACCCGAGACGACCACGACACCGTCGGGGGTGATGAAGCGGTAGGCGACCGCGGGGTGGATCTCGCCGTGATCCACGAGCACCGACTCCACGAGCACCTCGTCGATGGTCGCCACCGCCGCCGGCGCCGTTCCCGGCTGGAAGGGATGGACGGCAGGCTCGGGCCGGTCCGGGAAGCCGGCCAGGGCGACGCGGGCGGCGATGTCCGGCTCCAGGTTGTCCAGCAGCGATTCGAGGTAACCCACGGCGGGACCGTCGGGGCAGTGGATCGGCAGGGCCTCACACGGCCGCACCCCGTTGCGGATCCAGCGGGTGAGCACAAGCTCGGGGATCCCCATCAGGTGGTCGCTGTGGTGATGGGTGATGACCAGCGCGCCCAGGCGGGTGATGTCGACGCCGGCCTCGGTGAGGCGGAAGAGCGTCGCCGGGCCGGCGTCGACCTGGACGAGCGTGTCGTCGTGGCGCAGCAGGGCGCCGGCTCCGGCGCGGCCGGGCGAGGGCATCGGTATCCCGCTGCCGGTGATGGTGATCGTCGTCGCCACTCCCGTGACACTATGCAGCGGTGGCGGTGTCGGGCCAGTGTCGACCGGGCTGCGGGCACGGGGGTAACTTTTCGTCGCCGGCAACGACCACGGAGGAGTGCAGGTGGATCCATCCTTGATCGCCGATGCGGCGCGGCGGCTTCGCGTGGCGGCCGCGGCCGGCCGGCAGTGTGCGCCCGTGCGCCACGTCCTCGGCAGCGACTCCGACATCGAGGCCGCGTATGCCGTGCAGCAGGCGAACGTGGCTCTGGCCGTCGCCGGCGGGCGCCGGGTCAGCGGCCACAAGATCGGCCTCACCTCGGCGGCGGTGCAGGAGCAACTCGGGTTCGGTCAGCCCGTGAGCGGCGTCCTCTTCGCCGACAGCTGCGTCCCGGACGGCCTCGAGGTCCCCGCCGGTCGGTTGGTGCAGCCGCGGGCCGAGGGAGAGATCGCCGTGGTGCTCGAAGGCGACCTCGACAGGGGGACCCACACCGTCGTGGACATCATCGATGCCGTCGCCTACGTCCTGCCGGCCCTGGAGATCGTCGACAGCCGCAACGCCGACTGGGACATCGGGATCGTGGACATGGTGGCCGACAATGCCTGCAGCGGTCTGTACGTTCTGGGCAGCCGGCCGGTCCCGCTCAGCGCCGTCGACGTGCGGGACGTCGCCATGCGGATCACCCTGAACGGCGCCACCGCGTCGACCGGCAAGGGCTCGGCCTGCCTCGGCAATCCTCTGAACGCGCTGGTCTGGCTGGCGGACGCCCTGTGCGAGCGGGGGACGCCCCTGGGGGCCGGTGACTGCATCATGACCGGCTCGCTCGGACCGATGGTCTCCCTCAGCCCGGGCGACGAGATCCGCGCCGAGTTGAATGGCATCGGGACGGTCGGCACGAGGCTGGGGGCCAACGCAGGCTGAGCAGCAGGGGATCGGCGGTCCGGTCCGCCGCTACTCCCCGTCGAGCAGGGTCACGAACCGCTGGTAGCGCGCCTCGCTCGGGCCGGCCCACCGGGGGTCGGGCTCGACGACGCGCGCCGTGGCGGCCCAGCGCGCCCCGTCGGCGAGGTCGGTCTCCAGGCCGGCCACCAGCCGGGCGGCGAAGGCGGCTCCGAGGGCGGCGCTCTCGGGGACGGCGCCGACGTGAACCGGAAGGCCGGTGCAATCCGCCAGCGCCTGCATCCACGGTCCGACGGCGGTGCCGCCGCCGGTGGCCACGATACGTCGGGGCGCGATCCCGGCGACATCGATGTGGCGGCGCACCACGAAACCCGTCGCTTCCAGCGCCGCCCGGAAGAGGTGCGCCCGGCGGTGGGTGGCCTCCAGGCCCAGCAGTGAGGCCGAGCGGGCCCTACCGGCGGTGAGGGTGCGTTCCGGGTGGACCGACGGGATCCACACCGGCAGGTCGCCGGGCTCGAGGTCCCTCAGCGCGGCCTCGAAGTCCTCACCGGATGGCGGGTCGCCCAGCATCGCCCGAACGCGGTCCCAGAACAGCCCGCCGGCGTTGCTCGGGCCGCCCAGCAGGCAGCGGTCGGAGGTCACGTGGGGGATCGTCCAGAGTCCCGGTACCTCGCGCCAGCCCTCCGTGGTCATCCAGCAGAGCAGCGTGCTGCCGAGGTTGACGATGACGTCGCCCTCCTCGCCGGCGCCGGCAACGGTGAGTTCGGCGAGGCCGTCCACGGTGCCGGCGCCGAGCGGGACGCCCCCGATGTCACCTGCCGGCTCCCAGCCGGCCACGAGCCGCGGCAGTTGCTCGGGTCGCACGCCGATCTCGCTGCACAGTGCCTCGTCCCAGCCAGTGTCTCCGAGCAGCGGCAGCGCGGCCATGGCCGTGGCCGTGTCGAGGGCCGCCACCCCGGCGAGGGCGTGGTTGGCGACGGTCTGCGCCGGCCAGAATCCCGCTGCTGAGGGATGGATCCCCGCCAGGTGGCGCAGGAAGCCGACCCACTCCTCGTTGCCCACCGGCGGGAGCTCGGCGATCGCTTGGCCTCGGGCGTCGCCGTAGAGCAGACCGGGCCCGAAGGGGACGCCTCGCCCGTCCACCGCCGTGAGCGACGGCACCATGGCCGACACGCATGCGGCCTGGGGATCGCCCGAGTCCCGCACGTCCCTCCACGCCTGCTGCGGGCCGCGGTGCCAGGCATCGGCGGCGTCAACTTCGAGCAGTCCCGGCGCGGGAGCGAGCAACTCGTGGGGACGGCGGGTCCGGGCCATGATCGTCCCGTCCTCGTCGACGGCCACGGCCTTGGTGGCCGTGGTGCCGACATCGATACCGATCGTGATGGGCGGTCGGCCCTTGGTCGTCACGGCAGCGACGCCCTCACGGGCCGCTCGGTGTGCTCGCCGGCGGGGGCTCGCGGGGTCGGGGCGTCCAAAGCGGGCAGCGGCAGACCGTCGACGTAGGTGACGGTGCGGGTTGCGACCGCCGGGATCCGCGGGCCGGGCGTGACGATGCCGGTGAGGTTCAGTGGGTCGGTTGCCGGGATCTCCAGGCGCTCGCCTGTCCGTTCGCTGCGCCGCACCCGGCGGAGTTCGTCGACGGCGGCCGGCAGCGCGAACTGCTCGCCCGTGAACCCGGTGACGAAGCGTCCCCCGCGGACGACGCCGCGGGCCTCGAGGCGGCGCAGCGCCCAGAGCACTTCCCGCCAGGGCAGGGCCAGCGTCTCGGCCGCCCGCAGGTCGCGGAAGACCACGCCCCAGCGGGCCAGGAGCTGCTCGGCGGTCGCCTCGGCCAGCTCGTCGGGATCGAAGCGGTCCTCGGGAGCGGCGAGCCGCGACCAGCGGCCCACGGGTCCGGCGAGGCCCTGCGCCCCGCGGCGCAGTCCTCGCCGCGGCTGGAGGCGGGCGCCGGGGGAGCCTCGGCGCGGTCCCCCGAGCACGGAGCGCAGCGCGCCGAAGCTGTCCGCGGTCAGCAGGCCGCGGGCCACGCCATCGGTCAGTCCCGACTCGATGTCGGTGAGCAACCGGCCGCAGTCGGCTGTCAGCTCGTTGGCGAACCGCGGGCCGTGGCGCTCGAGGGACTCGAGGATCTCCGCCAGCGCGCCCGCCGCCGGCGCCGTGGGCACTTCGGCGCCGCGGGCCGCCGCCGTCAGCCAGTCGAAGTCGCCGCGCAGCCCGAGCGTGACCGGGGTGGCGCGTGAGGTGGCCGCACCGGGGCGACCCTCGTCGCCGCGTCGCAGTCCCAGGCGCCCCCAGGCCAGCTCGCCGGAGAGGCACAGGTCGTCCAGCCAGACCGGCAGGTAGCCGTCGATTCGCCGGGCGAGGATCTGGCGCTCCCAGGTGCCCGCCGCCGCCTCGAAGCCCTGCAACTGCTCGATGACGGCACCGAGCCCGACCCGGCCGCGCACCTGCGTGCCGGGGGCAACGTGCTGCCAGCGGAACAGGAAGCGCATGAAGTCCTGCGCTGTGACCGGCTGGATGTCCCGGCGGCGGCGGCGCTGCGAGTAGACGTGGATCCGAGCCAGCAGGCGGCGGCTGCACCACTCATCCTCGGCCACCTCCGCCGGCTCGGGCCCCTGCGGGCGGAACCGGCCGGAGAGGGCGAACCCCTCCGCCTGCAGTGCCCCCAGGGCGATACGCACGTCGCCGAGGCCCAGCGACGTGGCCGCCGCCAGCTCGGCGGCCGTCACCGGCCCCATGACCTCCAGATGGCCGCGGATCGCCTCGATCGCCACGTCCGCGGGGTCGCCGATGTCGGTCGGCTCGTCGGTGCCATTGCCCGACGGCATGTCGGCGCCCAGCAGGGCGGCCACGGCCGGGCGCAGCTCGGTCGTGCACCAGTAGCCGCCGGCGAGACCTGCCCGTCCGGCCTCGGCGAGGCGCCGGAACAGGTCCTCCCAGTCGGGGCGGGGTCGGCAGAGCACCAACTGTGTGAGCAGGTCGTGCAGCTCGTCGGGGTCGCGCACGTCGGGTGCCACCTCGGCGCACGTCCGGGCGATGGCGTCTGGATGCAGCGCCCCGATCTCGCCGAGGTCGACCGGCAGGCCGCGCGGCAGGCGCACGGCCCGGGTGCGGCGCTCCTCCAGCGGCGCCTCGTCGAGGAACGTGAAGGGCCGCCCGTTCAGGATCTCGTGCGCCAGGGGAGACGGCTCGGGAGTGTCGCGGAACTCGACGGTCACCTCGCCGGAGCGCATCGCATCCAGCAGCGCCACGAGACCGTCGATGTCGGCGGCCTCGTGCAGGGCGTCGTGCAGCGTCTGGCGCACCAGCAGATGGTCGGGGATCGGGATGGGGCCGGGGTTGTTGTCCCCGCAGGCGGCCAGGCCGGGGAACACCGCGGCCATCACATCGTCGGCCTCCATCCGCTGGATGGGGGGCGGGTTGCGCTTGCCGCCCTTGAAGCGCAGCACCGTCAGTGCCCGGTTCAGGTTCCAGCGCCAGCGCACCCCGAACAGCGGCGAGACGATGATCGCCTGCGTGAGCACGTCGGTCACCGTGGCCGGGTCCAGCATGCGCGGCACATCGTCGAGCGGGAAGCTGTGCTGGGGCCCGAGCGACAGCACCACGGCGTCGTCGTTGGCGGCCGCCTGCAACTCGAAGTCGAACGTGCGGCAGAAGCGCTTGCGCAGGGCCAGGCCCAGCCCGCGGTTCAGCCGGCCGCCGTGGGGGCTGTGGATGACGAGTTGCATGCCGCCGGTCTCGTCGAAGAAGCGTTCGATCACGAGGCGGCTCTGGGTGGGGAGCGAGCCGAGGGAGGCCCGCGCCGCCGCCAGGTACGACACGACGGTCTCGGCGGCGACGTCATCGAGGCCGCACCGCTCGGCCACAGCGTCCCGGGCGCCGTCGGGGTCGCCGGCGGCGAGGAACCCCTCCACCAGCGTCCGCAGATCGCTCACCTCGGTGCTCAACTCGGTGGTCCGCGAGGGGGCCTCGCCCAGCCAGAACGGCACCGTGGGCGGCGCGCCCTCGGCGTCGACCACGCGCACCACGCCCGATTCGACGCGCCGGATGCGCCAGGAGTGCGAGCCCAGCAGGAAGACGTCGCCGGCCATCGACTCGATGGCCCAGTCCTCGTTGACGGTGCCCAGGAAGGTGTCGTCGGGATCCAGCAGCACCCGGTAGTCGGCCACGTCCGGAATCGCCCCACCGGAGGTCAGCGCGGCCAGCCGCGCCCCGCGCCGCCCGGCCGCCTCGCCGGCCACCGAGTCCAGGTGCACGTAGTCGCCGCGCCGCCCCCGCCCGGTGACGACGCCGGCGTTGGTGAACCGCAGCGTCTCCTCGAAGTCCTCCCGCGACAGGTCGGCGTAGGGCGCGGCCCGCCGCACAAGCCCGAACAGGTCATCGACCTTCCAGCGCTCGGCGGCGCACTCGGCGGTGATCTGCTGGGCGAGCACGTCGAGGGGCGCCGCCGGCGGCGTCACGGCGTCGAGCCGCCCGGCCCGGACGCCCGCCAGCAGGGCGGCACACTCGATGAGCTGGTCGCGAGTGGTGGGGAACAGCCGTCCCTTGGGCACCGCACCCACCGAGTGACCCGAGCGGCCGACCCGCTGCAGGAACGTCGCCATGCTGCGGGGACTGCCGATCTGGCAGGCCAGGTCGACGGGTCCGATGTCGATGCCCAGTTCCAGCGAGGCGGTGGCCACGAGGGCGCGCAGGTCGCCGGCCCGCAACCGGGTCTCGACCCGCAGGCGCCGCTCCTTCGAGAGCGAGCCGTGATGAGAGGCCACGGCGCTGTCGCCGAGCCGCTCGGCCAGGAGGTGGGCGATCCGCTCGGCCTCCCGGCGGGTGTTGACGAACACCAGCGTCGTTCGGTGCTCTTCGATGAGCTCGGCGATGCGGTCGAGGATCTCGGCGGTCTGCTCGGCAGGCGCGACCGCCTCCAACTCGCTGGGCGGCAGCTCCAGCGCCAGGTCCAACTCCCGGCGGTGCCCCACGTCCACGACCACCGGCGGGGGAGAGCCCGCGGCGGCGCCGGTGCCCAGCAGCAGCCGCTGGATGGTGCTGATCGGCCGCTGGGTCGCCGAGAGCCCGATGCGCAGCGGCCGCTGCTCGCAGACGTGCTCCAGCCGCTCCAGGCTGAGGGCCAGGTGCGCGCCGCGCTTGTCGCGGGCCACTGCGTGGATCTCGTCCACGATCACCCAGCGGGCGCTGCGCAGCATCTCCCGGCTGCGCGCCGCGGTCAGCAGGAGGTACAGCGACTCGGGCGTGGTGATCACGAAGTTCGGCGGGTTGCGCAGCATCGACGCCCGCGCCGAGGCCGTGGTGTCGCCGGAGCGCACGGCCACGCGCAGCGGCGGCGGTTCGAAACCCATGTCCCGGCCGATGCGCTCGATCTCGGCGATCGGGCCCGTGAGGTTCTCGGCGATGTCGGTGGCCAGGGCCTTCAGCGGCGAGACGTAGACCACCTGTGCCCGACCGGCCACCTGCTCGCCCCGCTCGTGCGCCCGCCAGAGGGCGTCGATGGCCACCAGGAACGCCGACAGGGTCTTGCCCGACCCGGTGGGCGCGCTCACCAGCGTGTCGGCCCCTGCCCGGACCGCCGGCCAGGCGCCCACCTGGGCGGCGGTCGGCCCGCCGGCGAAGCGCCTGCAGAACCAGGCCCGCACAGCCGGGTGGAAGCCGTCAAGCACGCCGGCGGGCGAGGCGGCGCGGTCGAGTGTGTCGCTGTTGACGGCGGTCACGTTGACTTGGTGACTCCTCGAGATCCAGGCGTCGGCATCCGGCCGGGTATGTGCTCCGCAGGCCGTGCCGCATTCGGAGCGGGGTTCAGAACGGTTGTTCGTATCAGGCTAGCGCGCCGCGCCCACCTGCGGGGCGCACGATAGGCGCGCGCACCGCTGAACTGTGGTGCCCGGCCGCCGGGGCGCCCGCTGGTACGGTGCCCTGCGATGGTGGGGGACGGTTCAGCGACGCCGGTGCTGGAGGTTCGCGGCCTCAGCGTGCGCTACGGCCCCGCCCTCACGGTCCTCCACGGCGTGGACATCGAGGTTCCGGCCGGTGCGGTCGTGGCCCTGCTGGGGCCCAACGGGGCCGGGAAAACGACCCTGCTGCGCGCTCTCACGGGGCTGCTGCCATTCCATCACGGGCGGGTGACCGGCGGTGAGGTGCTCCTGGAGGGGAAGCCGGTGGGGCGTGCCAACGCAACCGCCCTGGTGCGGCGCGGGATGGCGCAGGTGATGGAGGGGCGGCGGATCTTCGCCGAGTTGACCGTGGAGGAGAACCTGCGGGCGGGTGCGGTCACGGTGCGGGACCGCCGGCGGGTGGCCGAGGTGACCCGGGACATCTTCGCGGCGTTCCCGCAACTGGCCCACCGGCGCGGCTACCAGGCCGGCTACCTGTCGGGCGGCGAGCAGCAGATGCTGGCGATCGGGCGGGCACTGATGAGCTCGCCGAAGCTGCTGTTGCTGGACGAGCCGTCGCTCGGCCTGGCGCCGCGCATCACCGAACAGATCGCAGAGCGGATCGTCGCGGTGGGTGCGGCCGGGACCACCGTCCTGCTGGTGGAGCAGAACGCCGCCATGGCGCTCTCGATCTCCGAATTCGCCTACGTGCTGCAGGCCGGGCGGGTGGCGATGGGTGGGCCGGCCACAGTGCTGCGCGACGACCCCGACGTGCAGAAGCTCTACCTGGGTGATGGCTGAGGCCACCGCAGCCGGCGGAGACTCGGCACCACCGGGACCGCAGCGGCGAGGACCGGCCGAGGTGACCCCGGCCGCCCTCGTGACGCCGCTGCTGCGCGCCGACGGGGTGAGCCTGTCCTTCGGGGGCCTCACGGCACTCGATGACGTGTCGTTCAGCGTGCGCCCCGGTGAGCTCGTGGCGCTGATCGGTCCCAACGGCGCCGGCAAGACCTCGATGTTCAACTGCATCAGCGGCGTGTACCGGCCGGAGCGGGGTGCGTTGCTCTTCGAGGAGACCGACCTGATCGGCATGCGTCCCTCCCGGATCGCCGCGGCGGGAGTGGCCCGCACCTTCCAGAACCTGGCGCTCTTCGAGAACCTCGACGTTGTCGACAACCTCATGCTCGGCCGCCACACGCTCATGAGAACGGGCCTGCTGGCCGGCGCCGCCTGGTTCGGTCGGGCGCGCCGCGAGGAGATCCGGCATCGCCGACGCTGCGCGGAACTGGTGGACTTCCTGGGCCTCGGCGCCTATGTGGGGCGCCCGGTGGGCCTGCTGCCCTACGGCGTGCAGAAGCGCATCGAGATCGGACGCGCCCTGGCCGCCGAGCCCCGCCTGCTGATGCTCGACGAGCCGGTGGCGGGCATGACCCGCGCCGAACGCGACGAGACCGGCGACCTGCTGAGCGGCATCCGGGCCGAGATGGGTCTGACCATGCTGCTGGTGGAGCACCACATGCACCTCGTGCTCGAGGTGGCCGACCGGGTGGTGGCCATGAACTTCGGTGCCGTCATCGCCTCCGGCGGCCCCGACGAGGTGGCGAACCATCCCGCGGTGGTCGAGGCCTACCTCGGCGCCGCCGGCACGAACGGGAACGGCGCGGCGCACTGATGGACAAGTTCCTGCAGCTGCTGCTCTCCGGTGTCGCTCTCGGCGGCATCTACGCCCTGGTGGCGCTGGGGTTCGTGGTGATCTACAAGGCGAGCGGCGCCTTCAACTTCGCTCAGGGGGGATTCGTGACCCTCGGCGCCTACATGGTGTACCAGTTCGGTACCGACTGGGGCCTGCCCTTCTGGCTGGCCCTGGTGCTGGTGATGCTCGCCATGGCCGCGGTGGGCATGCTCGTGGAACGGTTGGTGATCCGACCCATGGTGGGCAAGCCGGTCTTCACCGTGGTGCTGATCACCCTCGGCCTCCTGCTGATCATCGAGCAGGTGGTGCGTGCGGTCTGGACCATGCCCGGGCTCGTGCTCAGCGTCCCGTGGGGCAACGGCCGCAGCCAGTTGGGCGACGTCACACTGCGCCACGCCGACCTCTGGACCATGGTCTCCGCGGCGGTGCTGCTGGCGGCGTTCTTCCTGTTCTTCCGCTATTCCCGCACCGGCTTGGGCATGCGCGCCACCGCCCTGGACCAGGAGGCGGCCGCGGCGCAGGGAATCTCGGTGGGGCGCTCGTTCGCGGTGTCGTGGGCCGTGGCCGCGGCGGTGGCGGTGGTGGCCGGCGTCATGCTGGTCAGCCGGGGCGGCGGGGCACTCTCGCCGGCCATCGGCTTCGTCGCCCTGGCCGCCTTCCCCGCCATGATCCTGGGCGGGCTGGACTCCACCGGCGGCGCCGTGCTCGGCGGCGTGCTGATCGGTCTGGCAGAGGTCATGTCCCAGGGCTATCTGGACGTCTCCTGGCTGGGGTCGAATGTGGAGGTGGTCGTCCCCTACGTGCTGATGGTGCTGGTGCTGCTGTGGCGCCCCGAGGGACTGCTGGGCACCAGGCGCGTGGAGCGGGTATGAGCGGCGGATTCTTACGTCGCGTGCTGCCGTCACCGGATCCGGCGCGCCCGGCGGTCGCGTCGGCGACAGCGGTCAACCCGCTGCTGCCCGGCGCGGGGTCCAAGCTGATGGCCGCCCTGGGTGCGGCGGGGGTGGTGATCTGCCCGCTGGTGCTCGACGATCCGTTCTGGATAACGGTGCTGGGCAACGCCGGCACCTTCGCCGTGGCCGCGCTGGGGCTCAGCCTGCTGACCGGCTTCTGCGGCCAAGTGTCTCTCGGCCACGCCGCGTTCCTGACCGTCGGCGGCTACCTGGTGGCCTTCTTCGGCGCCGGCTGGGGCTGGCCACTGCCTGCGTGGCTGGCCCTGGCGGCTGCCACCGGTGCCGTCATCGGGGCGCTGGTGGGCCCGTTCGCCCTGCGATTCAAGGGCAACTACCTGGTGGTGGTCACGCTGGCGCTGATCTTCGTGGTGACCCACGTCGCCCGGAACTGGGAGGGCTTCACAGGAGGTTTCGACGGGATCTCCACCAACAAGGCGCCGCTGGCGCTGGGTGGCTTGGACTTCGGAGACATGAGCGCCTTCGGCCAGCGGCTCGACCGCCAGCAGGGCCTGTTCTACCTGTCGTGGATCCTGGTGGGGATCAGCGCCCTGGTAGTGCGGAACCTGGTCCGCAGCCGCCCCGGCCGTGCCATGCAGGCCATCCGGGACCGCGACCTGGCCGCCGAGGTGATCGGGGTCAGCAACGCCCGCTACAAGATCGCCGCCTTCGCCATCTCCAGCGCCATGGCCTCGGTGGCCGGCGCCGTCTACGCGGTGGGCCTCCGCTTCATCACCCCCAACGAGCCGCTGGCGGAACTGTTCCTGTCGATCCGCTTCGTGGCCATCATCATCGTCGGGGGCATGGGAACCGTCTACGGGGCCGTGGTGGGTGCGCTGCTGCTGGGGCCGCTGCCGGAGTTGGTGAAGGAGTTCGTGAGCTACCTGGACGTGACCGTGCCGGGCCTCGGGCGCCCGCTGGTGTCCGACACCGTGGCGGCCGAGCCGCTGTTCAGCACCTCGGCGTTCAGCGAGGTGCTGTTCGGCCTGCTGCTGGTGCTGGCCCTGCTCTTCCAACCCCAGGGCATCGCCGGGGTCGTGCGGTCGCTGCGGGTCCGCTGGGCCGGGCGGGGAGCGCGCTGAGCCGTCAATTCGGCGCTGGATAGGATGGGCGGAAATTCGGGATCGGGTCGTTGCCGCGGCGGCGCCGGTCGCTGCGACGTCGAGCAACGCACCCGCCCGTGAGCCACGAGGAGGTGGCCATGAAGCAGGCTCGCACGGCACGCAGGCTCGGTTCGAGGGGGCGGTTGGCCACGCGGTCCCGCTGGGCGGCACTGATCGCGGTGATCGCGCTGGTGGCCGCCGCATGCGGTGGCGATGCCGGCACGACCGGCGCGCCGCCGGCGTCCGAGCCGCCGCCCGCCCCGGCGGATTCACCCGCGCCGCCGCCGGATCCCGCTCCGGCGCCCGCCGGCGATGATCCTGCGCCGCCCCCCGCGC
>VXXM01000090.1 GCA_009835395.1 Acidimicrobiia bacterium | reverse complement strand
CGGGATTCCTGCACGCAAGGCTACCGGCCATCGGTAGCATGCACGGGTCGATTCGGGCTCCCCGAGCCGGGCGCCGATGCGAAATGCCCGGCTCATCCCGACAGCGATCGCGAGGGACAACGTGGCCAACATCAAGAGCCAGATCAAGCGGAACCGCCAGAACGTGAAGCGCCGGATGCGCAACCGATCGGTGCGGTCGGAGATCAACACCCGCAGCGCCGGTGCCGAGGCGGCGGCACGGGCCGGCGAGGAGGACGCGGCCGAGAAGCTCCGGATCGCCGTCAAGCGCATCGACACGGCGGCCGCCAAAGGCGTCCTGCACCCCAACACCGCCTCCCGCAAGAAGTCCCGGCTGACCCGCCGCATCGCCCGCATCAACGCCGGCGAGGAGGGCTGAGGAGGCGCCGCCTCAGCGGCGGTGCAACCGGCTGAGCCGGGCGACGAGCACCTCCAGGGTCACCTCGGTTTCCAGCGCCGTCCGGCCGCGCAGATCCAGGTCGGCGGCGGCCAGCAGCGCCACCGCACTGCGGACCCCCTCCGGGCCGAGCCGGCGGGACGCCGCCAGCGCCCCGCGGGCGGGGAACGTGGAGCCTGTCCTGCGCAGCAGGCCCGCCTCGCGCAGCACCTCCGCCGCGGCCGCCTCATCGCGGGCTCCGGACCCGTCGAGGTGCAGGACGCGGTCGAAATGGTTCCGCAGGATCGTCAGGATCTGCATCGGGTGCATCGCCTCGGGGTCACAGAGGCGCTGCAGGCAGCCCAGCGAGCCGGCGATGTCGCCGCGGCCGATGGCGTCGGTGAGTTCCCACGGCGGCACCGTGCCGGGCGTCCCCAGGAACGGGGCCACGTCGGCGGCGCCGAGGCGGGCCCCGGAACCGTAGGCCCCCTCCAGGGTTTCCAGCACCGCCCAGACACGGGTGCGGTTCTCACCGAGGTGCGCGGCGAGCAGGTCGGCCGCGGGGCGATCCAGCGTCACCCGGGCGGCGGCCAGTTGCTCGCCGAGCCAGGCCCTTCCCGCCTTGCCCCGACCGACCTCGGCGCGATGGCACACGCCCCCCGCCGCCTCGACGGCCGCCGCGAGCGCCGCGGGCAAGGGACGGTTCTGGGTCTGGGCGGCGCCCTTCTCCCAGACGAGCAGCAGGCGCGTCGTCTCGAGCGGCGCAGCCAGGTAGTCCACCAGCGGGCCGACCTCGGCAGCGGCGAACACACCCAGGTGCCGGGCCACGACGACCCGGTAGTCGCTCAGCATCGGCGGAGTCTGGGCGGCGTCGATGACCGGCGACACCGCGAGCGTGCCGTCGGCGGAGGAGTAGGCCTCCTCCCCCAGCTCGGTCACGACCAGAGCGCTGTCGGCATCGCCCACGAGCCGGGTGAGCGAATCGCTCACCAGCCGCGAGAGCGCGGCACGGTCGCCGCCGGACACCAACTCGATCCCGGCCGGCGAGCTCATGGCACCGCCCCCGTCGCTTCGGCCACACGCGTCCCGCCGGCCCAACCCCCGCTTCGCCGCCGCAGTTCGGTGGCGACCTCCACCACGCGCCGCGTGCCGCGCACGTCGTGCGCCCGGATCACCCCGCATCCGGCGAAGCTGCCCAGCGCGTGGGCGGCGATGCTGCCGGCGCGGCGCTCACCGACCTCGGTCCCGCAGAGCCAGCCCAGGAACCCCTTGTTGGAGGCCGACAGCAGGATCGGATACCCCAGCGCCGCCAGGTGGTCGCCGCGGCGTAGCAGCGCGGCCGACATGGCTGGGGTCTTGCCGAGGTCGAGCCCGGCATCCAGCAGCACCCGGGTCGGTCCCAGCCCGGCGAAGTCGGCCCAGGAGGCCCGCTCGGCCAGGTAGCTCCGGACCTCGCCCAGCAGGTCCTCGTAGACGGGATCCGGGTCGGCGTAGCGGGGCGCCAGCCGTACGTGGCAGGCCACCACGGCGGCTCCGGCCGCCGCCGCGACCGGCAGGAAGTCGGGATCGGCGAAGCCGCTGATGTCGTTGCCCAGCACGGCGCCGGCGGCGTAGGCCGCCTCGGCCACCGAGGCGCGCCAGGTGTCCACCGACAGCGCGACGTCGAACCGGGCGGCGAGGGCCTCGATGGCGGGCACGACGCGCTCGAGTTCCTCGCCCGCGGTGACCTCGCTGCCGGGCGCGGCCTTGACGCCGCCCACGTCGAGGATGTCAGCGCCTTCGCGCCAGAGCCGCTCGGCCTTGGCCAGGAAGTCGTCGAAGCCCCAGTACTCGCCGGCGTCGAAGAACGAGTCGGGTGTGCGGTTGAGGATTCCCATCACCAGCGGGCGCTCGGCGAGGTCGTAGCGGCGCTCGCCCAACTCCAGCAGCACGACCGCGACGCTACCCGCCGCCTGCGGCGACGTTCACCCGGACCGCGAGCCGCTCACCGCCTCCCTCGACGGTCACCACGATGTCACCGACAGCGGCCACCGATCCGGCCGCGGGAACCGTGGCCCCGGCGATCCGGCTCCCGGCGGGCGCCCAGACGGTCGCCGGCCCGTAGCGCTGCTGAAGCACGGCGACATCGCCCGCCGGCGACCGGCCGCCGCCCGAGGCCACGATGAGGTCGATCCGTTCGGCGCCCGCCAGCCGGATGTCCCCCAGCAGCCGCTCGGCGTCCTCGCCGCCGCCCAGCAGCAGCACGGCACTGCGCGGGGTCCGCCACAGCGTGGACTCCCAGCCGACGGCCAGCACCTGCGGGTTCGGCGCCGGCCGGGCTCGGTCCGCCAGCAGCGGCGCCACGAGGACGGCCCCGACCCCCAGCCAGGCGACCAGCACCGCTCCGCGCCGGCGCCGGGCGGCCACGACGATCGCCAGAGCGGCGCCGAGCAGCAGCACGTGAGCCATCCGCAACTGGCCGAGCCGCATCCCGGTGAACGTGGCCGCCACGCCCTCGATCCACACCAGCAGCCCTCGCGTGGGCAGGTGCAGCCACCCCGCCAGCGGCTCTCCGACCAGTCCCGCCGCGAGACCCCCGGTCAGGCCCCACATCATCACTGCCGCGGCGACCGGGGCCGCCAGCAGGTTGGCGGGCAGCGCCGCCACCGGGATGCCGCCGAAGGCCGGGACCACCAGGGGTGCCACCGCCAGCTGTGCGGCGGCAGTGACCGCCAGTGCCTTCGCCACCGGCCGCGGCCCACCGATTCGCTCAGCAAGGCGCGGCGCCCAGAAGAGGATCCCCGCCGACGCCGCCACGGACAGGCGGAACGCCAGCGAATGCACCAGCAGCGGCTGCCAGAGCACGAGCCCCGCCACAGCCAGCGCCAGGATGCGCCGTCCCGAGACCCGCCGTCCGGCCAGCCAGACGCTCACCGCGAGACCGGCCATCGCCGTTGCCCGCAGCACCGACGGCTCGAAGCGGGTCACGGTGGCGAACAGACCCAGCACCAGAAGGATCGCCAGCCATCGCCCCCACAGACCGAGCCGTACCGCCAGCGGCTGCACCAGCAACAGCACAAAGGCCACGTTCTGCCCCGAGACCGCCAGAAGGTGGGTGAGCCCCGCGCCACGGAAGTCATCGGCCGTCCGGGGCGAGCGGTCCCGGTCATCGCCGATCAGAAGGCCGCTGAACAGGGCGCGGTCCTCGGTCCCCAGCGACGCCGCGCCTCGCACCAGGACGTCCCGCAGGGCGTTGGCGACCCGGTAGTGCGGGGCGCCGGGATGGGTGGCGCCGACCTCGCTGAGCGTGAGGCGCCCGATCATCCCGGCGTTGCGCATCCGCGGGGAGTCGCCCGCGGCCGGCGCCACCCGGCCGGTCACCTCCACGACCTCCCCGGCCGGCAGCCCCGACAGCCGGGCACCCGCCCCGCCCCAGGCCCACACCTCCAGGCGCCCGCGCGCGGTGTCGGCCACGGCGCGCGTCGCCTCGTTGCGCGCCACGGGGTCCGCCACCAGCACGATGCGGCCCTCGAAGGGGCCCGGCTGGACGGCGGCGCTCGCTTCTGCGGCGGCTGCCGCAGCCGAGAACGATGCCAGCAGCCCCGCAGCGGCGCAGAGCAGCAACGGCCGCCGCAGGGCCAGTGCGCCCAGCACGCAGCCCAGTGCCACCAGCCGGGGTCCCGGAGCCGGCACCACCGCACCGGCCAGGACGCAGCCGGCCAGGAGGTATGTCCAGCGATCGGACATGGCCCGGACCGGCGCGGGCGGCTGCGGCGGCGGTTCATCCGCCTGGCACCGGCGGTCGGATCGGCCGCCAGGACGGCGAACCGGCTCGCGGTCATCGCAGGCGGCGGCGCCACTCACGGCGTGACCGTCACCAGGTCCTCGATGCGGCTGAGCTTCACCGGGCCGATCCCGACGACTCCCTGCAGCGACTCGACGGAGCGGAACGGGCCCTCCCGCTGGCGATGGGAGATGATCGCCGCGGCCGTGACCGGGCCGATGCCCGGAAGCGACTCGAGTTCGGCGGCACCGGCCTCGTTCAGATCAACCAGCACCGGGGACACCCGAGCGTCGGCGGACCCCGCGCCGAACTGCCCGGGCGGCGCTTCTACGATGGCCAGTTCTGCGGGCGGATCCTCGCCGGAACGGGGAAAGTAGACCCGCACGCCATCGGACAGCGAGGCGGCGAGGTTGATCCCACTCAGGTCGGCACCGGAGCCGGGCCCTCCAGCCACCTCGAGCAGGTCGACAACCCGTGCCTCTGCCGGCATCCGGTAGACACCGGGCCTGCGGACAGCCCCCGCCGCGTGGACAACGAGCTCCGCAGCGGCGGCGGCTCCACCCACCTCACTGGACGCCGTCTCGGTGAGTGCCGGTGCCGGACCCGCCCGGGGCAGCACGATGGCCGCCGCCCGCTCATCGGACCGCAGTGCGAGACAACCTCCGACGATCGTGACCACCACCGCCACCAGTCCGGCAACCGACCGCCAGCCCGCCGCCGCCAGCCGCTGGACGAGATCCGCCCACCTCACGTCGAGTCTGAGACCCACGAATCCAATATCTATCGTATTATTTCAATGTTTTACAATAGCTTTCTACTTGTAGCAAAGGCGGTCATCGCGGTCGGGACAGAGGGGACCTGGATTCCGGCCTTCGCCGGAATGCCGGATCCGGGCAAGCGGGCGGTGCCGCGCGGGCGGCCCGGACAGCCGCGGTCCGGCCTCGCGGTAGCGTGACGACATCCCATGAGCACCATCGCCAGCACCGCCGCTCCCGAGGGCATCGACGCCGAGGCGGTGACGGCCTGGTTCGGCCAACACGTGCCCGCCGCCCGTGGGCCGCTGGGATTCTCCCTGATCGAGGCCGGACACTCCAACATGACCTTCGTGGTGACCGACGCCTCGGGCCGGCGCTGGGTGTTGCGCAGGCCCCCGCTGCACACCGTGCTCGCCACCGCCCACGACATGGGGCGCGAGCATCGTGCTATCGCGGCGCTGCACCCCGAGGGGTTCCCCGTGCCGCGCCCGCTGGGGCTGTGCACCGACCCCGCGGTGAACGGCGCTCCCTTCTACGTCATGGAGCACGTGGAGGGGTCGGTGATCCGCGACGCCGGCGACGCCGCCGCCGTGCCCCAGCGCACGCGGCGAGCCCTCAGCCGCTCCCTCGTGGAGGTGCTGGCCGAACTGCACAGCTTCGACGTGGATGCCGTGGGTCTGGGCGACCACGGGCGACGCGAGGGCTACGTGGCCCGCCAGCTGCGCCGCTGGCTGCGCCAGGTGACCGACACCGACACCGTCGACCGGCCCGAGATCCGCGCCGTTCACGACCATCTGGCGGCGCGCGTTCCCGAACAGAGCACCACCGGAATCGTGCACGGCGACTACCGGCTGGACAACTGCATCGTGAGCACCGGCGGGGAGGTGCGGGCCGTCCTGGACTGGGAACTGTGCACCCTCGGCGACGTGCTGGCCGACGTGGCGATGCTGCTCACCTACTGGAGCGAGCCCGGCGAGCAGTCACAGGCGCTGGACAACCCCCCGACCGCGGTGGAGGGCTTCTACTCGCGCGCGGAGTTGCTGGATGCCTACTCGGAGGCCTCCGGGCGCTCGCTGGAGCGGATCGACTTCTACCTGGCGTGGGCCGCCTGGCGCCTGGCGTGCATCCTCATAGGCGTGCAGGCGCGCTACCTGGCCGGCGCCATGGGCGACAAGGCCCCCCTGGAAGGGATCGAGAGCTTCGCCGGCCGCATCGACGGCCTCGTGGCGCGTGCCCAACACCACGCCGCCCGGGTGCCTTGAGTGAACCGGACGGCATGCCGACAGAACAGGAAGCAACGATGCGAGTGGACGCCCTCCTGAGATCGAGCCCGGTCACGGCGCCGGAGCGGGCACGCCAACTCGAGGCTGCGGGCTTCGACGGGACTTGGACCGGGGAGATGAACCACGACCCCTTCATCCCGCTGGTGAGGGCGGCCGAGCACACCGAGCGCATCGAACTGGGCACCAACATCGCCGTGGCGTTCGCCCGCAGCCCGATGAACACCGCACACATGGCCTGGGATCTCCAACTGCTGTCCGAAGGCCGGTTCACCCTCGGGCTCGGCTCGCAGATCAAGGCTCACATCTCCCGGCGCTTCAGCATGCCCTGGTCGCGCCCCGCTGCCCGCATGGAGGAGTACATCAGCGCCCTGCACGCCATCTGGGACATCTGGGAGTCAGGCGGTCGACTCGATTTCCGGGGCGACTTCTACCAGCACACGTACACGACGCCGCTGTTCTGCCCGGCGCCGCTGGAGTGCGCCCGGCCGAAGGTGTTCCTGGCGGCGGTGGGGCCGCTGATGACGCGGGTCGCAGGGCGGGTGGCCGACGGCCTGCTCTGCCACAGCTTCACGACGGCCGACTACCTGCGCGACGTGACGGTGCCGGCGCTCCGCGCCGGTGAGGCGGCCGCCGGCCGGCCGGCCGGATCGGCCGAGGCCTCCCTCGGGATCCTGACCGTCAACACGCAGCGCGCCGAGGATTTCGAACAGCAGGCCTTCGCGACGCGCCTGCGGATCGCCTTCTACGGGTCCACGCCCGCCTACCGGGGCGTGCTTGAGCACCACGGCTGGGGAGACGCGCAGACGGAGTTGCGCGACCTGTCCCTGCAGGGCCGCTGGGAGGAGATGGCCGGCGTGATCGACGACGACATGCTGCACACCATCGCCGCGGTCGGGACACCCGACGAGATCGCCGCCATTGTCGCCGCCCGCTACGGCGACCTGATCGACCGGTTCACGGTGCTGTCCGTCAGCGGCGGCACACCGACAGAGCCCGAGATCGACCGCGAGGCCGAGGCTGAACTGCTGGCATGCCTCCGCGGCTCGTTCGAGCCCTCTGGACACTGAGGCACCAGAGACTTCGGCAGTGCTCCCCTCCGCGAGACTGGAAGCGGATCGGTCGTAGCAGAACGAACAGGCGTCGCTTCCCAGACATCCGTACGGTGCAGATGCGCACCTTGTAGTCATAGTTCCAACTATCATTTAGACTTCAGGCAGGCGGCGATGCAAGAGCTCAGTGGGCCTCACGGCAACACCAGGGGGCTCGAACCAGAACGACGATGCGGAGCAACGCCGTGGTGCCGCATCGAGGAGCGGTATGCACATCGACGCCCGGATCGGGTCGGATCCCGCCAAGGCGCCGCAACGGGCCTCACGGCTCGAGGCCGACGGATTCGACGGAGTCTGGGCGGCCGAGTTGGTCCACAACCCCTTCCTGGCGCTCGCGCTGGCCGCCGATCGAACCGAGAGCGTCACACTGGGATCGAGCCTCGCGGTCGCGTTCGCCCGCAGCCCCATGATCACGGCGCAATCAGCATGGGATGTGCAGTTGATCGCCGCCGGCCGGTTCAACCTCGGGCTGGCGTCGCAGATCAAGCCGCACATCGTCCGGAGATTCGGTATGCCCTGGTCGAAACCGGCGGCTCGCATGGAGGAGTACATCGCCGCGCTGCATGCCATCTGGGACTACTGGGAGCACGGCCGCAAGCTGGACTTCCGCGGCGACTTCTACCAGCACACGTTCTCCAACCCCATGGTCACCCCGCCACCGCACGCCTACGGCCGCCCCAAGGTGCACATCGGTGCCGTGGGTCCGCTCATGACGCGCGCGGCCGGGCGCGCGGCCGACGGCCTGCAGTGCCACTCGCTCGCCACGTCCGCGTACGTGAGGGACGTCGCCCTACCCGTCCTCAACCAGGCGCGGGAAGCCGCCGGGCGGCCGGAGGGAGCCGTGGAGATCACGGTGTTCCCGTTCATCGTCGCCGCCGAAACGGAGCAGTCCTTCGAGTCACAGATGAAGACGGTCCGCAGCATGATGGCGAACGGCTGCTCCACACCCGCGTATCGAGGAATCCTCGAGCACCACGGCTGGGGAGACGTGCAAACGGAGATGCACACCATGACCCGGCAGGGGCGCTGGACGGAGATGCCCGACGTGCTCGACGACGAGATCGTGCACACCATCGCCGCCGTGGGAACACCTGTCGAGGTCGCCGACATGCTCCTGGCCCGGTTCGGCGACATGGCAGATCGGCTGCTCATCTCGATGCCGATTGCCGACGGCAGCGACGGGCCCTGCGGCGTGTACGCCGACCTGAGGACGCTGATGGAGAACCTCCGCAACCTAGGCCCCTCTCGCCGGCCCGGGACCTCGGGACCAACCTAGGTCTCGAGGTTGACCGGCTTCGGGAATCGAGCGATCACAATCAACCCTGCCGCCCTGGGCGCCGAGGGGTCACCGGTCGAGAGCAGTTGGGACTCGACGGACTGCCTGCTGTACGCCCTCTCGGTGGGAGCCGGCATGGAGGAGCCCGCCGGCTCCGAGTTGGAGTTCACGACCGAGAACAGCCACGGCATCGGCCAGAAGGCGCTGCCGACGATGTGCGTCGTGACCGGCGACGGGCTGGCGGCCCGCGACGGCCCGCTGCAGGCTCTGGGCCGGTTCAAGCTGACGCTCCTGATACACGGAGGGCAGTCGATCCGCCTGCACAAACCGTTGCCGGTGGCGGCCACGATCCGCACCGTGGCTCGCATCACCGAACTTTGGGACAAGGGAGAGCACGCGGTGGTCGAGATCACTTCGACCGCCACCGATGCCGTTGACGGGACCCCCGTCTACACCAGCGCGTCCACGCTGGTGTTCCGCGGTCACGGAGGCTGGGGTGGCGAGCGTGGCCCTCCGGAACGCGCGAGCGATCGGCCGGACCGCTCCCCTGACGAGGTCTTGAGCTACACCACCCGCGCGGACCAGGCGCTGTTGTACCGCCTCAACGGCGACCGGAACCCGCTACACAGCGACCCCGTATTCGCCGCTCGAGCCGGCTTCGACCGCCCCGTCCTCCACGGCCTCTGCACGTACGGGTTCACCGGTCGGGCTCTGCTACACGCCGTCTGCGACGGTGACCCGGCCCGGTTCGGCGGCATGGACGGCCGGTTCTCCACCCCGATCCTGCCCGGCGACCCCATCGACGTGCACATCTGGGTCGACGGCAGCCGGGTCTGGTTCCGCACGCTGTCCGGGGACCGGGTGATCATCGACAACGGCACGATGACTCTGACCTGACCGGCAGCTCTTCTGCCCGGCACAAAACGCAGGAGGAGTCCGACCGGCAGTCACTCTCGGCCCAGCTGCGGATTGCCTTCTACGGGTCGACGCCGGCCTACCGGGGTGCGCTGGATACCACGGATGGGGGGAGGCACAGATGGATTTGCGCGACCTGTCCCTGCAGGGCCGCTGGGAGGAGATGGCCGCGGTGATCGATGACGAGATGCTGCGGTAGATTGCGGTCGTGGGCACGACCGCCGAGGTCGCCGACCTCCTGACCAGCCGTTACGGCGCCATGGTGGATCGGCTCACTCCGGTGATCACCCACGACGATCCCTCAGGGGAGGCCGCAGTTGACCCCGGCGTCGAGTCGCGCTTGCTGGCGAGCCTCCGCAGATCGCGTTCCCCGGAGCGGCACTGAAGATGCGCACGACCATTCCGGGCACACCGGCGCCCGGGCACTGGCCGCGGTGAGCCGCCGCGGACCGGCGGGAACCATTTCGACGGGAACCTGCATGCGGATCGATGCCCAGATCGGCTCCGACCCGACACGTGCGGCACAACGGGCCGAACTGCTCGAAGCGACGGACTACGACGGTGTCTGGATCAGCGAGAGGATCCACGATCCATTCCTTGGACTGGCGCTGGCGGCGGCACGCACCCGGCGGCTCACGTTGGGGACCAGCATCGCCGTGGCGTTCGCACGCAACCCTATGACGACGGCCCAACTCGGGTGGGACCTGCAGTCGATCAGCGGTGGTCGCTTCAACCTGGGACTCGCATCCCTCATCAAGCCTCACATCACGCGTCGCTTCAGCATGCCGTGGTCGGAACCGGCGGCGCGCATGCGCGAGTACGTGGCGGCAATGCACGCCATCTGGGACGCCTGGGAGAGCGGCGGGAGACTCGACTTCCGGGGCGACTACTACCAGCACACGTTCACGAACCCGATGTTCATCCCGCCGCCGTCGCCCTACAGCCGGCCCGCCGTGCACCTGGGCGCGGTGGGGCCGCTCATGACGCAAACCGCGGGCCGAGCGGCCGACGGCCTCTTGTGCCACCCGCTGACCACAGCCAGCTACCTGAACGAGGTCATGCTGGCGAATCTGCGCGCCGGACTGGATTCGGCCGAGCGGCCCACAGGCGCCGTACAAATCACAGTGTTCCCACTCCTGATCGCCGCCGAGACTGCTGAGTCCTTCGACGTCCAAGCCCGCGAGACGCGCCGGCGAATCGCGAACGGAGCCTCCACGCCGGCGTATCGGGCCATCCTCGAGCATCACGGTTGGAGCGACGCGCACGAAGAACTGCTCTTGCTGACGAAACAGGGTCGCTGGACAGACATGCCCGACGTGATCGACGACGAGATGCTGAGGACGATCGCCGCTGTCGGCACGCCGGCCGAGGTGGCACGGATCCTCGAGGCCCGGTACGGCGACGTGGCGAGTCGATTGATCATCACAACATCCTTCAACCGCGACGCCGATGGGCACGAGGCCCTCGCTGCCGACCGAGAGAGCCTGCTGCACAGTCTCCGCGACGCGCTCGGGCGCAACGAGCACTAGACATCCTCACTGACTATCCGACGCCGGATACCCTGCGCGTCGGAAGTCCGGACCCCGCACGGCAGCGCAGGAGGGAGCGACCCGTGCGCCTGGAGGCTCGAATCGGGGCGAACCCCACCAGCGCGGCGGAACGCGCCCGCCGGGTGGAGGACGCCGGCTTCGACGGCGCCTAGGCCAGCGAGGTCAACCACGATCCGTTCGTGACGCTGGCGGCGGCCGCCGTGAGCACCGATCGCATCGAATTGGGCACCAACATCGCGGCCGCCCTCGTCCGCAACCCGATGACCACGGCCCACCTCGGATGGGATCTGCAAATGCTGTCGAGCGGACGGTTCATTCTCGGTCTCGGATCCCAGATCAGGCCCCACGTCACGCGTCGCTTCAGCATGCCCTGGTCCCAGCCCGCAGCGCGCATGGAGGAGTACGTCGCGGCGCTCCACGCCATCTGGGATGTGTGGGAGGACGGCGGGAAACTCAACTTCCGGGGCGACTACTACCAGCACACGCTCATGACCCCGATATTCGTCCCCCCACCCCAGGTGCACGGTCGCCCGAAGGTGTACATGGGCGCCGTCGGTCCGCTCATGACCCGCACCGCGGGCCGGGCGGCCGACGGGCTCCTGTGCCATTCGCTGGCCACCGCCGACTATCTGCCTAGCGTGGCCCTGCCGGCGGTCCGCCAGGGCCAACAGGCAACCGGCCGACCCGACGGGTCGGTGTCGATCGCCGTCTCCCCGCTGGTCGTTGCAGCAGACACCGTCGAGTCTTACGAGGCGCAGTGTCAGGGCACTCGCCGGACGATTGCGTTCAGCGGCACGGTGCCGGCCTACCGGACCCTCTTCGAACACCACGGCTGGAGCGACGCCTGCGATGATCTCCGCGGGCTCGCAGGACTCGGACGTTGGGCCGACATGCCCGACGTGATCGACGACGAGATGCTACGCACATTCGCCGCCGTCGGCGCGCCCGACGAGGCCGCAGGCATCCTGGTGGGACGCTTCGGTGGGCTGGCCGACCGGCTCGCCCTGGTCACCACATTCGACAGCGGCTCAGACCGCCCCAGGACCGAACGAAGTGAGTGGGCCATCCTGCTGGAGCACCTTCGCGACGCCGTCTACGCGAAGAACACAGCGCCGGAGGCGAGCGTCAGACCACCAGGTTGACCATCTTCGGGGACCGGGCCGCCCTGGGAATTCGCCGAGCCGACTGGCGGAAGGTCGGCGATACTTGACAGTATTGCGGCAACACGCAGTGTCGCCGACGATACGGAGGTCGGACAATGGCGGTCTATGTGATTTCGAGCATCGATGTTCTCGACGAGGCCAGTCACGGGGAGTATCACGAGCGGGGCGAAGCGCTCGTCGAGGCTCACGGCGGCAGGTACCTCATCAGCGGCGGCGACGTCAACGTTCTGAGAGGTGACTGGACCCCGCGGCGACTCACCGTCGTCGAGTTCGACGACGCCGACAGCGTGCAGGCCATGTTCGCATCCGACGAGTTCGCCGAACTCAGGGAACTTGCCGCTGGCGCCGTCGAAGGCACGCTCATACTCGTCGACGGCGTCTAGGCGCCGAGCGCCCTCGAAGCCGCGCCCGCTCGCGGGCGGAGGGCACCGAGCCGCGCCTAGACGACCAGTCTGACCAGCTTGGGGGGACTCGGCGCGGGCTCCCTCCGTCGAGGTGGCGCTCGACCCACTCGGAGGCGAGCGCGTGCTGTACGGCTCTGACATGCGGATCGATGCACAGACCGGTCCGGATCCGACGCTCGCAGCACAACGATCCGAACTGCTGGAACGGCGGGCTACAGGGCGTCTGGATGAGCGAGAGGATTCACAATCCATTCCGGGGACTGGCGCTGGCCTGACCGGCGGCCCGCGAGGCGGGGTGGACCCGGCCGCCCTGAGATTCGCTGAGCCGATTGGCAGGAGGTCGTGGACACCTGACAATATGTGGGATAATACACAGGCTCGCCCGATGGCATGGAGATCTGACCATGGCGGTGTATGCAATATCGAGCATCGATGTGCTCGACGAGGCGCGCCACGGCGAGTAGCGCGAGCGGGGGAGAGTACTCGCGGAGCTCATGGAACTGGATGCCCGCCTCAATCCCGGTCCGTCATCGGTTGCAGAGCGGGCGCAGCGGCTCGAAGCCGCCGGCTACACCCGGGCTTGGACCCACGAGGAAAGACACGATCCGTTCGTAGCCTTGGGGCTAGCCGCCACCACCACTGAACGCCTCGAACTCGGTACCAACATCGCCGTGGCGTTCGCCCGCAGTCCCATGACGACCGCTCATACGGCGTGGGACCTGCAAATGCTGTCGCAGGGTCGCTTCATCCTGGGTCTCGGGGCGCAGATCAAGGGCCACGTCACGCGTCGCTTCAGCATGCCGTGGTCGAGACCGGCGGCCCGTATGCAGGAATACGTCGAGGCCCTACACGCCATCTGGGACACGTGGGAGCACGGCACCAAGCTGGACTTCCGGGGCGACTTCTACGAGCACACGATCACCAGAGCGATGTTCATCCCGCCGAGACACCCGTTCGGACGCCCGAGGATTCATCTCGCTGCGGTCGGCCCGCTCATGACCAGAGTCGCGGGGAGCGTGGCCGACGGCCTGCTCTGCCACAGCTTCACCACGGCCGACTACCTGCGAGACGTCACTCTGCCCAACCTGCGGGCGGCGGCGGATGCCGCGGGCCGGGCCGCGGAAGCCGTGGAGGTCTCCCAACTCGCCATGGTTGTCGCGGCCACCGCTCCGGAGTCCTTCGAGGTCCAGTCCCGCGACATCCGCGAGAGGATCGCCGTCATCGGTTCAACGCCGGCCTACCGGGGTGTGTTGGAACACCACGGCTGGGGCGACGCACAGACCGAGTTGCTGGCGCTGTTCCGGCAGGGCCGTCTGGCTGACATGGTCGACGTGATCGATGACGAGATGCTGCGCACCTTCGCCGCGGTGGGAACGCCCACCGAGGTGGCCGACACCCTGCTGGAACGCTTCGGAGGTCTGGTGGACCGCATCACGCTCATGCCTGCCGCGGACCTGCCGGGAGCACCGTCTGAGACGAGCGTCCTGTTTCCGGCCGAATGGGATCCCCTCTTCGCCAGACTCCGGAACGCCTCCCGAGGCTGACGCCGCCCGGCGGTTGGCGTCCCTAGACGACGAGGTTGACCAGTTTGGGGGGGCGGGCGATGACCCGGCGGGGGCTCCCTCCGTCGAGGTGGCGCTGCACGCGCTCGGAGGCGAGGGCGTGCTGTACGGCCTCGGCTTCGTCAATGGCGGCGTCCACCTCCAAGCGGTCTCGCACCTTGCCGTTCACCTGGACCACGAGCGTCACCCGCTCGGCGCGGAGCTTCGCCTCCTCAGCGACCGGCCAGGCCTCGGTGTGGATGTGGCGGCCGCAGCGGTGCTCCCACAGTTCGGCGGTGATGTGCGGCACCATCGGGGCCATCACCAGCAGCAGCCGGTCGAGTGCCTCGTCGAGCACGTCGGTGTGCGGACCGTCGGGGGCCTGCACGTAGCGGTAGAGCTCGTTCGTGTACTCCATGCAGGCGGCAACGGCGGTGTTGTAGGACCAGCGCTCGAAATCGCGGGTCACGCGGTCCACCAGCCGGTGGGCGCCGCGGTCCACCTCGAGGTCGGCGGGTTGCGGGTCGCCCGATCGAGCCGGCGCTCCAGCCTGGGCCTCGCCGGTCACCAGGCGCCAGACGCGCCCTAGGAACTTGGCGCACCCGTCGATCCCGAAGTCCTCCCAGTCCACGTCATCCTGGGGTGGCTTCACCTGCAGGTGCGCCAGACGCAGGGCATCGGCGCCCTGGCGGTCCAGGATCTCCTCGGGCGCCACCAGGTTCCCCTTGCTCTTGGACATCTTCGCTCCGCCGAGGCGGATCATGCCCTGAGTGAACAGCCGGGCGAAGGGCTCGCTCAATCCCGCTGGCGCCACGCCGATGTCGGCCAGCGCCTTGGTGAAGAAGCGGGCGTACATCAGGTGCAGGATTGCGTGCTCGATGCCCCCGATGTATTGGTCCACGGGCAACCAGCGCGCCGCCGCTTGCGCAGAGAACGGCGCTCCGTCGTTGGCCGGGTCGGCGAAGCGGAGGAAGTACCAGGACGAGTCCACGAACGTGTCCATGGTGTCCGTCTCGCGCCGCGCCGGACCGCCGCATACCGGGCACGTGGCCTCCAGGAAACCCTCGTGGGCGTTGAGTGGCGAGCGACCCGTGGGCAGGAAGTCCACGTCGTCGGGCAACAGGATCGGCAATTCCGACTCCGGCACCGGCTGGTAGCCGCACGCCTCGCAGTAGACCATCGGGATGGGACAGCCCCAGAAGCGCTGGCGCGACACCAGCCAGTCTCGGAGCCGGTAGTTGACCTTGCGTCGCCCCAGGCCCTCGGACTCCACCCAGTCGGCGGCCCGCTCGATGGCGTCGGCGACCCCCAGGCCGTCGAGCCAGTCACTGTTGATCGACGGCCCCTCGCCGCTGTAGGCCTCGCCCTCCCAACCGTCGGGCGGCCGCACGGTCCGCACGATGGGCAGTTCGTGGGCCACCGCGAACTCCCAGTCGCGCTGGTCCTCGCCGGGCACGCCCATGATCGCCCCGGTGCCGTAGGTCATCAGCACGTAGTCGGCCAGGTAGAGCGGGATCGCACGGCCGGTGAAGGGATTCACGAGAGACGTCCCGCACGGCACGCCCCGCTTGTCCAGGCGCCCCTCGGTGGAGAGCCGCTGCATCTCGCTCTGCGTGGCCACCGACCTGCGGAACTCCTCGACGGCGGCCCGATGCGACGGTGCAGTCAGTTCCTCCACCCGGGGATGCTCGGGGGACAGCACCGCGTAGGTGATGCCGAAGCCGGTGTCGGGCCGGGTCGTGAACACCTCGACGGGGGCGACGTCAGCGCGGGCCCGGCCCTCGCCGTCGGCGACCGGCAGGCGCACTTCGGTGCCCTCCGAGCGACCGATCCAGTTCCGCTGCATGTTCTTGACCCGCTCCGGCCAGTCGATCTCGGCGGTGTCGTCGAGCAGGCGCTGGGCGTAGGCGGTGATGCGGAAGAACCACTGTGCCAACTCGCGGTGCTCCACGAGGTCGCTGCAGCGCTCGCAGGTGCCGTCGGGCAGGACCTGCTCGTTGGCCAGCACCGTCCGGCAGCCCGGGCACCAGTTGACCGGCGCGGAGTCCCGGTAGGCCAGGCCGGCTTCGTAGAACTTCAGGAAGATCCACTGCGTCCAGCGGATGTAGGTGGGGTCGTGACTGCGGAACACCCGGCGCAGGTCGTAGACGGCCCCGATGCGCTCGAGCGAGGAGGAAAGCTCGGCGATGCGGGCCTCGGTGAAGGTGCGGGGATGCTCGCCGGTGCGGATTGCGGCGTTCTCCGCGGGCAGGCCGAAGCTGTCGAAGCCGATGGGCGACAGCACCCCGTCGCCCCGCATCGTGCGGTAGCGCACCAGCAGGTCCCCGAACGTGTAGTTCCGCACGTGACCCATGTGGGCGGGACCGCTCGGATAGGGATACATCGACAGGACGTAGTACGGCGGGCGCGGATCGTCGTTGTCGATCTCGTAGGTACCGTCGCGGCGCCAGCGCCGCTGCCAGCGCCCTTCGAGCGCCACCGCGTCGTAGTGCTCCTGCACACCCCGATGCTAGATGGCTCGGTGCGCCTTTAGGCGATCCGGGGCCGGGCCGCCGCAGGCAGAATGCGCGGTGCTTGGTAACCTGCTGCCGCCGGGGCTATAGCTCAGTTGGCTAGAGCGCTGCCATGGCATGGCAGAGGTCACGGGTTCGAGTCCCGTTAGCTCCACCGGGTTGCCGGAGCCGCCGTCACGACATCGAATAGTCGTGCACCCGGCGCGCTCTACGCCGCCGGAGAATCGACCTGCGGTCCCGCTTGGTCGCTCGGATAACCGCTTTCGGGATCGGGACGATCAACTGCCCTCGCCGCGTGCGCCGATGGGAAGATACTCCGTCTGGCGAAATGACGCCGATCTCCGGTCGCCCACACGCCATGTTCTCGCCATCACAACCGGATCATGTTCGTCATTGTCCGCCAAGAAAGCGCACTCACATTCCTTCACAGACTGCCCCTGGCGTGTCGCTTCTTTCACTTGGAGGCGCGTTCCAACACTGCGATCACGAGAGACTCGGGCGGCGGGCTGCACCCGTCTCGCCCCACGTATGTCGATTGACCGCTGCGCACATCTGACCGCTGCGCACATCTGACGACGCACCTCCAGCGAGCACGCGCTCCCCGTACCGCCCGCGCCTGTGTTGGCCGGTCGCATCTACCGTTGCAGCGAGGCTCGCAACCACCGAGATGCCTCAAAAAGAGTCGAACCTCGCCGAGAGCCGGACCCTGTGGTGACGAGAAAGGTCCTCCCTGATCCGATTTCGGCAGGTTCGGGAGAACAACTCCCGGAACCATGAGAAAATACAGCCCAAGAGTCTCCCTGTAGACGAATATCTTATCTTCGGAAGCAATGGGAAGTCGGCACCGGTGGCGATGAGAATTCTGCTACGTGACTCACTCCGCAGGCGCCGCTTAGCCTCGTGCAGATGAACCTGCCGCGCACGTCCGAAGGTATTGACCTAGTCTTAGTGTCCTGCGGCTGTAGAAGCGTAGAAGACGGACTCGCACTACAAGTCTCCAGAAGCTAGGTGGAATCAATGGAAACCGGATCGAGGGAAGAATTGACCCAGCGGCTCATAGAGTCGGTGGAGCACCTGAACAGACAACTGCGGCTCGATCGACTTAGCGAGTGGCAAGACCTCGACTTGACCATCCCTCAAGCGAAGACTCTCTTCCTCCTCGAGCGGGAGGGACCGCAACGGATGGGATCCATCGCGGGAGCACTGGGGATCGCCGTGTCCGCCACGACAACCGTCGTGGACCGTCTCGTCGACCGAGGTCTGGCCACACGCCTGTCGGATCCGAAAGACCGCAGGGTGGTGATCTGTGAACTCACCGAGCAAGGGCGCCAGGCTGCCGACGGGTTCTGGACGATCGGCCACGAACGGCTCCGCGGCCTGGCCGATCATCTGCAGGTCGAACAGTTGACCGGTCTGGTGCAGGCCTTCGAGCAGTTGTGTGACGCCAAGGTCGAGGCGACGCCCGACTCCTGACAACGTCCCGTGCGACCGGCGCGCAGCGCATAACCGATCGGCCGGCCGAGTCCGGCCCATCGGTCAACCCGCGGGCGGCCACGGCGCCGCCGCGCCGCCATTCGGCGAGACCGCTGGTTAGCTTGTCCGCGATCACTATGCACTCGGGGAATCTCTTCGCCGGCGCTGTCAACGCGCGCAGGACTTCGGGCGTCTGTACCTGCGTAGGTTGAAACGAACCTGCACCGAGTCATGAGCCTGCAGCCATGAGCGCCCCACAGCGGCGAGGCGGCCCACGAGGAAGCGAGACCCAAGATGACCTTCTGGTCCGGCTGTTCGCCGACCATTACAAGGATCTCGTTCGCCTCGCCTCCCTGCTCCTCGATGATGTGGGGAGTTGCGAGGAAGTCGTGCAGGACGCCTTCGTGAAGATGCACACCCTCACCGCTCGCCCCGAGGAGGGAAAGGAAGCCGCCTACCTGCGCAGCATGGTCATGAACGGGGCGCGCTCGCGCATGCGCAGGCGCATGGTGCGCCGGCGCGTCGTACCCGAGGCGGCGCCCCCCGCCGAGAGCGCCGAGGTCGGCGCGCTCGAGCAACTGCAGAGCGAAGCCCTGCTCGACGCCGTCCGCGGCCTGCCGCGACGGCAGTCCGAGGTGCTGACCCTGCGGTACTACCTGGACCTCAGTGAAGCCGAGATTGCCGAGACGCTCGGCATCTCCCCGGGATCGGTCAAGACGCACGCCAGCCGCGGTCTGGCGGCCCTGGAGCGGAAACTGACGCCGCCCGAGGAGGACACGGCGGAGGAGCCGTCGTGAGCATCGAGGAACGCCTTCGAAGCGCTCTGGCTCAGCGGGCGGAAGGCGTCGAGGTGTCGCCCGGCGCCCTGTTCGAGATCCAGCGTCGAATCGGTCAGAGGCGACGGGTGCCGCGCCTGCCGGAGGTGCGCCTGCGGCCGGCGCTCGTCCTGGCGGCAGCGGCCTGCGCGGCGATCGCCGTCGTCATCTCGGTCTCCGTGACGGGGCCCACGACGACAGGGCCGATCCAGACCGAGACAGCGCCGGTGGCCGGCACCGCAGATCCGACCGCGGTGGCACCCACCACGGTCGACCCGCCGCCGACCCCGCAAGCACCGGCACCTCCTCCTCCTCCTGCGGCCACTCAAGTGGAGCCGCAACCGGGCGATGCCGGGCAGATCACCACCACCAC
>VXXM01000031.1:12083-19416 GCA_009835395.1 Acidimicrobiia bacterium | reverse complement strand
GGAGTTCCACCTCTTGCGCCGTCGGCGCCTCCCCCGCCGCCGCCGGCGCAAGAGGTGGAACTCCCGGAGGTCGCCCCCGACGACATGTTCGCCGACCCTCCGCCGCCGCCGGCTCCCACCCACAACCGCGACCAGGTGCGGGTGCTGGTGGCCAACGGCACCACCGTCTGCGGCGCCGCCGGCCGGCTGGCCACCTCGCTGAGCGCCCAGGGGTACAACGTGCTGCCGGCGGTGAACGCCGAGAACCCCGCCGAGATCTCCTCGGTGTTCTACGTGGACGAGTACGGCGCCGACGCCGGCGTCGTGGCCTCGCTGCTCCAGGTGCCGTCCGCGCAGGTGCTGCCGATGCCGGCGACGCCCCCCACGGCGCCCGGCGACGCCCACGTCGTCATCCACATCGGCGCCGACGACCTGGCCCAGCCCAACTGCTGAGGCCTCGCCGGGGCTGACAGCCAACCCCCGGCATGGCGAGCCGAACCCCACGCCTCATCGCCGCCCCTGACAAGTTCAAGGGGACCGCGTCCGCCGCAGAGATCGCCGCGGCGGCGTGCCGGGCGGCCGAAGCGGCGGGCTGGGAGGCCGAGCCGCTGCCGATGGCCGACGGGGGCGAGGGCACCCTGGCGACACTCGGCGGGGCCAACCGCCACACCGTCGTCACGAACCCGCTGGGCGACCCGGTCAACGCCGGCTGGCGGCTGGACGGCGAGGTGGCGGTCATCGAGATGGCCGAGGCGTCGGGCCTGCAGCTCGTCGGCGGCGCCGCCGGCAACGACGCCCTCGCCGCCTCCACCTACGGCACGGGCGAACTGATCGAGGCGGCCCTGGAGCGGGACGCACGGAGGATCATCGTGTGCGTGGGCGGATCGGCCACCACCGACGGCGGTTTCGGGGCGCTGCGGGCGCTGCTGCCGGGGCACCGGCTGCGGGGGGTGGAACTGGTGGTGGCCTGCGATGTGCGCACCCGCTTCTGCGACGCCGCCGAGGTGTTCGCCCCGCAGAAGGGGGCCACGCCGGCGGAGGTGAAGCTGCTGCGGCGGCGCCTGGCGCGACTCGTGGACATGTACGCCGCCGAGTACGGGGTGGACGTGGCCGACCTGCCAGGGGCCGGCGCCGCCGGCGGGCTGGCCGGCGGGCTGGCCGCCCTCGGCGCCCGGCTCGTGGAAGGGTTCGAGGTGGTGGCCGAGGAGACCGGCCTGGCCGAGCGGCTCGAGGGTGCCGACCTGGTGGTGACCGGGGAGGGCCTGCTGGACGCCGAGTCGTTCAACGGCAAGGTGGTGGGGGGCGTCTGCGGCCTGGCGGAGCGCCTGGGGGTGCCGGCGCTGGCCATGGCGGGCGCCGTGGCCGGCGACGCGGCGGCGCCGGCGGACGTGCCGGTGCTGTCGCTCAGCGAGCGCTTCGGCCCCGACCGCGCCTTCGCCGAACCGACAGCCTGCGTGGAGCAGCTACTGGCCGAGCACCTGTCGGGCTAGCGGCGCCCCGGGTGGGGGGTGGACGGGGGTGGCTCGGTAGCATGTCGGGCCATGACTGTGACCGTGCGGATCCCCACCACGCTGCGGCCCCTGACCGCGGGCGCAGCGACCGTCAAGACCAGCGGCGCCACCGTGGCCGACGTCCTGAACGACCTGGAGGCGCGCTATCCGGGCCTGCGCGAGCGGGTCCTCGACGAGTCGGGCGCGCTGCGGCGGTTCGTGAACGTCTTCCTGGACGACGAGGACGTGCGCTTCCTGGACGGCCCCGGCACGGGGGTGCCCGAGGGGTCCACCGTCGCCATCGTCCCCGCAGTCGCCGGCGGCGCCGCCGAGGTCTGATCCTCGCCCTGCCAACTGGATTCCGGCCTTCGCCGGAATGACGGAAGAGGGAAGGCGGCGGAACGAAACAGCGGGGGCGACCGTGTTGGGGACCGCCCCGGCCACCCTTAGGCTTCCTAGCAGTCTCAGATCGAGAGTGCTAGTAGATCGACTCTGCCACGGAGGAAACCCAGCATGGCCAAGATCATCGCCTACGACGAACAGGCTCGCCGTTCGCTCGAAGCAGGGATGAACCAACTCGCCGACGCCGTCCGCGTGACGCTCGGCCCGAAGGGTCGCAACGTCGTCCTCGAGAAGAAGTGGGGCGCCCCCACCATCACCAACGACGGCGTGTCGATCGCCAAGGAGATCGACCTCGAGAACCCGTACGAGAAGATCGGCGCCGAACTGGTCAAGGAGGTCGCCAAGAAGACCGACGACGTGGCCGGCGACGGCACCACCACCGCCACCGTGCTGGCGTGGGCGATGGTGCGCGAGGGCCTGCGCAACGTGGCCGCCGGGGCCGCCCCCATGGCCATCAAGGCGGGCATCGAAGCCGGTGTCGACGCCGCCGTGGAGGCCATCGCCGGCCAGGCCGTGGACGTGGAGTCCAAGGAGCAGGTCGCCTCGGTGGCCGCCATCTCCGCCGCCGACGACGAGATCGGCGAGCAGATCGCCGAGGCCATCGACAAGGTGGGCAAGGACGGCGTCATCACCGTCGAGGAGTCGCAGACCTTCGGCATGGAGATGGACCTCGTCGAGGGCATGCGCTTCGACAAGGGCTACATCTCGCCCTACTTCGTGTCGGACCCCGAGCGCATGGAGGCCGTCCTCGACGACCCGTACCTGCTGCTGGTGAGCTCGAAGATCACCGCCGTGCGCGACGTCGTGCCCGTGCTGGAGAAGGTCATGCAGGCGGGCCGGCCGCTGCTGATCATCGCCGAGGACACCGAGGGCGAGGCGCTGGCCACGCTCGTGGTGAACAAGATCCGGGGCACGTTCGCCTCGGTGGCGGTGAAGGCCCCCGGCTTCGGCGACCGCCGCAAGGCGATGCTGGCCGACATGGCCATCCTGACCGGCGGCCAGGTCATCTCCGAGGACGTCGGGCTGAAGCTGGAGAACACCACCCTCGACCTGCTGGGCCGGGCCCGCAAGGTGGTCGTCACCAAGGACGAGACCACCATCGTGGAGGGTGCCGGCAGCAAGGCCGACGTGGACGGGCGCATCCGCCAGATCCAGCAGGAGATCGAGAACACCGACTCCGACTACGACCGGGAGAAGCTGCAGGAGCGCCTCGCCAAGCTCTCCGGCGGCGTGGCCGTGCTGAAGGTCGGCGCCGCCACCGAGGTGGAGCTGAAGGAGAAGAAGCACCGCATCGAGGACGCCGTCAGCACCACGAAGGCCGCCATCGAGGAAGGCGTCGTGGCCGGCGGGGGCGTGACGCTGCTACGGGCGCAGGCCGCTGTGGAGGACACCGCCGCGGGGCTCGACGACCCCGACGCCGCCACCGGGGCGCGCATCGTGGCCCGGGCGCTGCAGGCGCCGCTGCACCAGATCGCCGTGAACGCCGGCATGGAAGGCGGCGTGGTGGTGGAGCACGTGCGCGGCCTGGAGGGCAGCGACGGGCTCAACGCCGCCACCGGCGACTACGAGGACCTCACCGCGGCCGGCATCATCGACGCCGCCAAGGTGACCCGCTCGGCGCTGCAGAACGCCGGCTCGGTGGCGGGGCTGTTCCTGACCACCGAGGCGGTCGTGGCCGACAAGCCCGAGGAGGACGGCGCGGGCGCCCCCGGCGGCGGCATGCCCGACATGGACTTCTAGGACGAAGCCGAGCAATCAGCCGCAGGCGCACTCCCACGGCCGCACCATGGATTCCGGCCTCCGCCGGAATGACGATGCGGGCCGGATGAGGCCCTGCTCGGTCGTGCGCTAGAACAGCCCGATGGATCTGCACCCGGCCGTTGACCATCTCGCTCCCCTGCTGGGGACCTGGCGGGGCGGCGGCCGAGGCGACTACCCCACGATCGAGGCCTTCGAGTACACCGAAGAGGTGACGATCGGCCACGTCGGCAAGCCGTTCCTGGCCTACGGCCAGCGGACCAGGGGCGCCGACGGGGCGCCGCTGCACGCCGAGTCGGGCTACCTGCGCCCGGCCGGCGACCGGGGCCTGGAGCTGCTGGTGGTGCATCCCAGCGGTATCGCCGAAGTGCTCGTCGGCGAGGTGACCGAGACCCATTTCGGTCTGCTGGTGACGCTACGTGCCGGCGCGGACGACCTCTCGGACTGGGCGGGCCCCGAAGGCAGCCGGGTGGTCCTGGCGCCCACCGCCAAGCGGGTGGACGCCACCGAGCGCCGCGTCTCCATCGACGGCGACACCATGCGCTACGAGGTCCACATGGCCGCCGTCGGCGAGCCCCTGACCCCCCACCTCGAAGCCACCCTCCACCGCGCCGAGTAGGCAGCGAACCGCCGGCCGGGTGCGGCGGCGCCCCGCCTCCCGGGTTGGGTGACGGGGCGCCGGATTGTGATCAGTGCGTGCTCTGCGCAGGCGCCGTGGCGCCCGCCGCGCCGCTCCTAGAGGGCTTTGAAGCCGAGCTCCAGGTCGGCGATGATGTCGTCCACCGACTCGAGGCCCACGGCGAGGCGCACCAGGCCGGGCTGCACTTGGGCGGCCGCCTGCTCCTCCTCGGTGAGCTGCGAGTGAGTGGTGGAGGCCGGGTGGATCACCAGGCTGCGCACGTCGCCGATGTTGGCCACGTGGCTGTGCATCTGCAGCGCCTCCACGAAGCGCTGGCCGGCGTCTCGGCCGCCGTTCACGATGAACGACGGGATGGCGCCGTAGCCCCGCCCGCCGGTGAGCCGGGTGGCCCGCTCGTGGGTGGGGTTCGACGGCAGACCGGCGAAGAACACCTGCTCCACCTCGTCACGGCCCTCCAGGTACTCCGCCACGATCTGGGCGTTCTGGCAGTGCCGCTCCATCCGCAGGCTCAGCGTCTCCAGCCCCTGCAGGAACAGGAACGAGTTCAGCGGTGCGACCGCCGCCCCGATGTCCCGCAGCAGCTGCACCCGGGCCTTGATGATGTACGACCCCGGACCCAGCGCCGGCCAGTAGGCCAGGCCGTGATAGCTGGGGTCGGGCTCGGTGAAGTTGGGGAACTTCCCGCTACGGCTGAAGTCGAAGGTGCCGCCGTCGACGATGCAGCCGCCGATGGAGGTGCCATGACCGCCGATGTACTTCGTCAGCGAGTGCACGACGATGTCGGCACCCCACTCGATCGGCCGCACCAGATACGGCGAGGCCGCGGTGTTGTCGATCATCAGCGGGCAGTCGTTGGCGTGCGCCAGGTCGGCCACCGCCTCGATGTCGAGGAAGTCGTTGCCGGGGTTGCCGAACACCTCGCCGTAGAAGCACTTGGTGTTGGGGCGCACGGCCGACTGCCACTCGTCGAGGTCATGCGGGTCGTCCACGAAGGTGACCTCGATGCCCAGCTTCGGCAGCGTGTAGTGGAACAGGTTGTAGGTGCCGCCGTAGAGCGACGCCGAGGAGACGATGTGGTCGCCGGCCTCGGCCAGGTTCAGGATCGCCAGCGTCTCGGCCGCCTGGCCGCTGCTGAGCACCAGCGCACCGGGGATGCCCACTGCCGTCTCGGTGCCACCCTCCAAGCTCGACATTCGCGCCTCCAAAACCGCCTGGGTCGGGTTCATGATGCGCGTGTAGATGTTGCCGATCTCTGCGAGGGCGAACAGGTTGGCAGCGTGCTCGCTGCTGTTGAAGGTGTACGAGGTGGTCTGGTAGATGGGTACCGCTCGAGCATTCGTCGCCGAATCCGGTACCTGACCGGCATGGATCTGGCGGGTCTCGAAACCCCAGGTTGATTCGGACACGTCCGTCTTCTCCTTTTTCCTATGGGAACGGCCGTGGATTCACGGCCACCGATCAGGCTACGGCACTTGCGGCGAAATACGACTGTCGGGGTAGGGAATTCGAATCGTGCGTCGCCGGTCCCCGGCGGGGCTCTCCGGGGTGTTCGGAGATGACCGGGGCGGGAGGGGGGCAGAACTACGCTCGTTGCGGGTACGGAAGGAGGAGATCGCCCTTGTCGGGACAGAAGGACACGAGCGGACCTCCCCGGGCCGACCCCGCAGAGCAGCCGACCACGAGGTCTCACCTGCTGTTCGGGCCCCTACCGCTCCTCGGGGGAGCAGGGTTCGACGCCATCCTGACGCCGCGGGGCCGCATCCTGAAGCGCCGCATGAGCGTGCTGGTGGTGACGGCGGCGGCGGCGGTCATCCCGCTGCTGGTGATGGAGGAGCAGTTCACCGGCTCGGCTGCCGTGTTCTGGCTCCACGTCGCCGACTGGGCCATCTGGGGCGTCTTCGCGGCCGAACTGGCCGTCATGCTGATCGTCACGCCCAACCGCAGGGCCTACCTGCGTTGCGCCTGGCTGGATGTGTGCATCGTGGTGTTCACGGTGCCGTTGGTTCCCTACCTGCTGGCGAGCCTGCGGCTGGCCCGCCTCGGGCGTCTCATCGAGGTGCTGCGGCTGTTGCGGCTGCTGCGGCTCGCCGCCATCGCCAACCGGGCGGCCACACTCATCCACCGGATCTTCGGGAGATCGGGGCTGAGTTGGCTGCTGGCGAGCCTGATCGTGCTGGTAGTCGTCAGCGGCACTCTCTTCTCGTACCTGGAGGAGGGCCGCAACGTTCCCGAGGGCATCTGGTGGGCGATCGTGACGGCCACGACGGTGGGCTACGGCGACGTCGTCCCCAACTCGGGGCTCGGCAGGCTCGTGGCCACGGTGTTGATGATCGCCGGCATCAGCTTCATCGCCCTGCTGTCGGCGGCGACCGCCGCCCGGCTGGTGGAGCTCGAGACCGAGGAGGGCCACGAGCAGCTGCTGGAGGGGATCCGGGGCCAGAGCAACCGCGAGCAGGAGATGCGGGACGAGCTGCGGGAAATGAACGAGCGCTTGGCCCGCCTGGAGGAACTGCTGGCCGGCAGCGGTGGCGGCGACCGTGGCGGCGGTGGCCCCGGGGCAGGAGGCCGGGACCCCTAGCCCTCCCGATTCTGCGGTGGCTCGGGTGGGGGCGCCGGCGGCGCTCCGGCGGCCTCTGAAAATGGCGCGCCTGCGCTAGCCGCCGGCGCCCCCGCCCTCGCGTGTCGGCGACCGGGATTCGACTTTGGCGGGAACGCGCATAAGTGTCGGCGGTTGTGGGGACCGGTAGGGCCGACGGTGAACGCCGGGGAGCGGACACTCGGGGGCGGCTGATCCGGGCGGCCGTCGCAGCCCTGCTTGGGGCCGGAGCCCTGGCCGCCGTTGCGGCTCCGGCCGGGGGGCAGTCGGAGGAGGTCGGGGAGGCGGCGCGGGAGCCGACGGTCGGGGTGCGCATCGCGGCTCAGCGTGGGGAGGACGGGCGCACCGAGTTCGCGCTCCAGCACGACCCGGACGCGCACACCGGGGCGCCGTACGACTGGGGCGAGCGGCTGCTGCCGGCGCGGCGCTTCTTCCCCGCCGGCGCGCGGGTGGATCGCTGGCTGGTGA
>VXXM01000031.1:0-12073 GCA_009835395.1 Acidimicrobiia bacterium | reverse complement strand
CTGCCGGCGCGGCGCTTCTTCCCCGCCGGCGCGCGGGTGGATCGCTGGCTGGTGAGTTCGCCCCTGACGGTGTCCCCGGCCGGCGGCGCCGATGTGACCGTGCGGATCATGGCGCGCCTGCAGGCCGACGATCGCATCGAGTTCGCGGTGCAGCAGCAACTGGCCGGAGGCTCCTGGGGGGAGCCGCTACTGCCGGCGCGGCGCTTCTTCCCCGCCGGCGCGCGGGTGGATCGCTGGCTGGTGAGCTCCCCCGTCGTCTGGAACCCCGTCGCGGCGCCCGAGCCTCCCGCTGAGCCCGGCGCGCCGGCCCCGGCGCGCTTCAGTGCCGTCGACTCGGGCGGGACGCACGCCTGCGGGCTGCTCACCGACGGCACCGTCAGCTGCTGGGGCGGCGACTCGCACGGCCAGACCGATGCGCCCGACGGGCGGTTCAGCGCCGTCAGCGCCGGCCTGACGCACTCCTGCGGGCTGCGCACCGACGGCACGATCACCTGCTGGGGCGGCAACGAGAACCTCCAGAGCGACGCGCTCGACGGGCAGTTCACGGCCGTCAGCGCCGGCGGCTACCTGTCCTGCGGGCTGCGCACCGACGCCACTGCGGTCTGCTGGGGCCGCGGTTTCAGCGAGTTCGACACGAACTCGTTCGTTCCCCCCCTGCTGGTGAGCGCCGTCGTCGCCGGCGACAGGGACGCCTGCGGCCTGATCACCGACGACGACAGCGTCCTGTGCGTTGACGAGACCTACGAGACCCCCTTGCACCACGGCCCGTTCAGCGCCATCAGCGCCGGCGGCCGCCACCACTGCGCACTGGGCGCCAACGGCGCCGTGGCCTGCTGGGGCGACAACTCCCACGGCCAGACCGACGCGCCCGAGGGGCGTTTCAAGGCCGTCAGCGCCGGCGGCAGGCACACCTGCGGACTGCTCGCCAACGACACGGTGGCCTGCTGGGGTGACGACTCCGACGGGCAGGCGACCCCGGCCGGCGGATTGTTCACGGCCGTCAGCGCCGGCGGCAACCATTCCTGCGGCCTCCGCAGCGACGGCACAGTCACCTGCTGGGGCCGCATCGAGGGGCCCTGAACCCCGGCGGCGCCCGCCGCGCCAGCCACCGGCCGCCACCTGGATTCCGGCCCCGGATCGAGTCCGGGGCAGGCTCTTCGCCGGAATGACGAACCGCGAGGGCAGACCGCCGCAGGCCGGCGAGGACGAGGGTGCCGGGGAGCGGCCCCGGGTCGACTACCCGGCCGGTGCGTTCGGGGCGCCGGGAGTGGGGTTGGTGACAGTCCGGAAGTCGCCGGTGCCGTCGGGCAGGCGGGCGTAGCTGGCTCCCTCGCCGGCCTCGCCCTCGGCCCAATCGACCCGGTCGACGGGCGCGCCGTCGGCGGTCCAGATGCCCAGTTCCTCGTCCCCGCCGAGCGCGAAGCCGGGCCAGGCGTCCTTGTCGAGCTCGACCTGCAGGTACCCGCCCGGCGGGATCACCAGGTCGGACGGGAAGGACACCCGCTTGGCGACATCGGTCAGGTCGTCGGCGAAGACGAAGTTCGCCAGCGCCAGGTACTCCCCCGAGGAGTTGTGCAACTCGAACCAGTCCAGCGGGTCCCCCTTGGACGCCACCTCGTTGATGACGAGGCCCACGTCGACCGGCACCGGGCCCGGGTCGCTCCCGCCGGCGCCGCCGGCCGCGCCATCCCCACCGGTGCCACCCCCGCCGGTGCCGCCGCCGGCGACGACGGGGGCGCCGCCGAACTCGCCGACGAAGCTGCCGAGGATCGCCGCCCCCTCGGACGTGCCGGCCTCGACCAGCTTCAGGGTGCCCTCGGTGAACGGCGTGAAGCTGTCCAGCGCGGTGCCGCCGGCCGGGATCGTCCACACCCCGCCCCCGACGTCGTCGGTGCCGATGACCAGTTCGGTGCCACCCGTGAACCGGGCCAGCGGAAGGACGACCGTCATCCCCTCCACCGAACCGTCGGCCTGCAGACCCAGAAGCGTGATGGAGGCCGCCGGCTCGTCGAACCCCACCGACTCCTCGGGGGAGGCGTGGCCGGCGATCACGCCGCTGTCGCCGGGCGGGACCTCGGCGCCGTCGAGGGCCAGGTGCAGGATCTCGCCCTCCGCGAGAGGATCGATGCTCTTGTTGGATCCCCACGTGCTCTCGAAGCGCACCGTCACTTCCAACCCGTCTCCCTCGCCGGCGGGAACGGCCGGGAAGTCGGGGGCGGGCCACTCCGGCGGCTGTGGCGTGAGGTCGTCGAGGATCTCCGCCCGGCGCTTCTTGATGAACTGACGGATCCGTTCGGCGTCGGCGGCCGCCTCGGCCCGATCCTCCGGCAGGGCGTGCTGCTGGACGATGGCCGCCATCTCGTCGACCCTCGCCAGCAGCGCCTCCTCGTCCCAGACGGTCTCCAGCAGGTGCTTCAGGCGCTCGACGTACCGGGCCCGCCAGTAGCTGTCGTTGTACAGCCGGTTGGGGATGGCCGTGAGGGCCAGCACCGACGGCGGCGGGTCGCTGATGTTGTCGAACGGGTTGGGATCGTCCTCGAGGTGGAAGGTGCCGTCCACACCCCAGGGGATGAACACGAAGGGGCCGCCGGGATCCCGGTAGAACCAGTAGTTGTTGCGGTTGCCGGCGTAGCCGTCCCAGTGGCCCACCAGCACCTCGGTGGCCCAGAACGTCACGAAGTCGTCGAGGTCGACCATGAGGGAGAGGTCCGCCCAGCCGGCGTCGGAGGGGTCCTGCAGGGCGGCCACGACGGCATCGACGTCCGACCAGTCGTCGGCGTCCTCGTTCGTCTTCTTCTCGATGGTGCCGCGGAACTCGGGGGTGAAGTCGCTGACCGTGCCCTCGTAGAGGTTGCCCTCGGAGGTGGCGAAGTGGCGGGCCAGGAAGGGGGCCTTGATCTCCTCCACGTGGACGTACAGGCCCAGGTCCTTGCCGTTCACCGAGACGGTGGCGAAGTTGCAGCGCGAGGCCGGATTGCCGGCGGCGGCGAAGACCTCGAGGGTGAGGCAGGTGTTGATCATCGACGGGTCCTGGACGCTGTTGTTGAGCGTCATGCGCTGCATGACCCCGCCGAGTGACTGGTCGTCGACGTACTTGTCGTAGCGGAGCTTGAGCGCCGGCTTGGTGTCGCTCTGGGAGCCGAGGAACCCTTTCTTGCGGACGCCGACCTGCGTGTGGGTCTCGCCGTCGATCGTCACCGTGGCCGGGAACCAGGTGTAGATGTCGGCGAACGGCCGGGAGAGCTCGTACTCGGCGATCTCAGCGAACAGGTCCTCGAAGGTGCGGGTCTGGTGGCGCAGTGTGTCCCAGTCCTCGGGCGCGATCTCGATGGCGACGTCCAGCACCCGGTCGAGGGCGAAGTAGGCATCGCTGGGGCCGGCAGGGATGCGTTCCGGCAGCGGCAGGGGCGACGGGGGATCCGGCGACGCGGACGTGACCTCGGCTGGGGGCTCGGGCTCCGGCGGCGGTGCTGGGGGCTCGGACTCCGGCGGCGGTGCTGGCCGCTCGGCGGGCGCAGATACCGGAGGTTCCGCCGGCGGATCTGCCGTCTCGGCCGGTGACGGGGCGTCCGCCGCAGGCGCTGGCGGCTCGACAGCTACCGGATCCGGTCCGGCGGCCTCGTCCGAACCGCACCCTGCGGCCAGGACAGCGACGCCTACCAGAACGGCGACCAGGTGGAACCCCACCCTCGCCGGACGGACGGCAGAGGCGGGCCGCGGCATCGGTCAGCCGGTTGTGACGGGGAGCCAGGCGGGGCGGGTCTGCTCGAAGGTGGTGATGGCGTCGGCGTGGCGGAGGGTGATGGCGATGTCGTCGAGGCCGCCGAGGAGGCGCTCCTGGACGGCGTCGGCGAGGGGGAACGGAGCGACCAGGCCCGCGGCGGGGGCGGCGACGGTGAGGTTCTCGACGTCGACCCGCACCGCGAGCGTGTGGTCGGCCAGCACCGCGTCCAGCAGGGCCCGGCCGAAGTCGGCGTCCACCGCGGCGGTCACCAGGCCGCACTTGGCGGAGTTGTTGCGGAAGATGTCGCCGAAGCGGGGGGCGACGACCGCCTTGAAGCCGTACTGCTGGATGGCCCACACGGCGTGCTCACGGGATGAGCCCGTGCCGAAGTTGGGGCCGGCCACGAGGATCTCGGCGCCGGCGTAGCGCTCGTCGTTCAGCACGAAGGCGGGGTCCTCGCGCCAGGAGGAGAACAGGCCCACTTCGAAGCCGGTGCGCTCCACCCGCTTCAGCCAGTGGCTGGGGATGATCTGGTCGGTGTCGACGTCGGAGCGGTCCAGGGGCAGCGCCCTGCTCTCGACGATCCGTACCGGTTCCATCGCCCGTCCCCCGGCTCAGTCCAGGTCGGCGGGGGCGGCGAAGTGGCCGGCCACCGCCGTGGCGGCCGCCACCGCTGGCGACACCAGGTGGGTGCGGCCGCCGCGGCCCTGGCGCCCCTCGAAGTTGCGGTTGCTGGTGCTGGCGCAGCGCTCGCCGGCGGAGATCTTGTCGGGGTTCATGCCCAGGCACATCGAGCAGCCCGGCTCGCGCCAGTCGAACCCGGCCGCCCGCAGCACCTCGTGCAGCCCCTCGGCCTCGGCCTGGCGCTTCACCTGCATCGAGCCCGGCACCACCAGGGTGCGCATGCCCGGCGCCACCCGCCGGCCCGCCACCACCTCGGCCACGGTCCGCAGGTCCTCGATGCGGCTGTTGGTGCACGAGCCGATGAACACCGTGTCCACCGGGATGTCCCGGATCGGCGTGCCCGCCGACAGGCCCATGTACTCCAGCGCCCGGGCGGCGGCGTCGCGCCCTGCGGCGTCGGCGGCCGCATCGGGCGACGGCACCGCGCCGTCCAGCGGCGCCACGTGGCCCGGGTTCGTGCCCCAGGTGACGTGCGGCGGGATGTCGGCGCCCTGCAGGTGCACCTCGGTGTCGAAGCCCGCCCCGGGGTCGGTGCGCAGCGCCCGCCAGTGCGCCACGGCCTCGTCCCAGGCGGCGCCGGCGGGAGCGTGGGGCCGCCCCTCGAGATAGCTGAACGTCGTGTCGTCGGGTGCCACCACGCCGGCCCGGGCGCCCGCCTCGATCGACATGTTGCAGACCGTCATGCGGCCCTCCATCGAGAGGGCCTCGATGACCGGGCCCCGGTACTCGATGACCGAGCCGATGCCGCCGCCGGTGCCAATGCGCCCGATGATCGACAGGATCACGTCCTTGGGGCCCGAACCGGCCGGCAGCTCGCCGTCCACGGTGACCGCCATGGTGCGGGGCCGGGCCTGCGGCAGCGTCTGGGTGGCCAGCACGTGCTCCACCTCGCTGGTGCCGATGCCGAAGGCCAGCGCCCCGAAGGCACCGTGGGTGGAGGTGTGGCTGTCGCCGCACACCACGGTGCTGCCCGGCAGCGTGAGCCCCAGCTCGGGGCCGATGACGTGCACGATGCCCTGGCGGTCGTGGCCCATGGGGTACAGCGGCACCCCGAACTCGGCGCAGTTGGCCCGCAGCGAGTCCAGCTGGCGGCGCGACACGGCGTCGGCCACCGGGCCGCTGATGTTGGTGGTGGGCACGTTGTGGTCCTCGGTGGCCACGGTGAGGTCGGGGCGGCGCACCCGCCGGCCTGCCATCCGCAGCCCGTCGAAGGCCTGCGGGGAGGTGACCTCATGCACGAGGTGCAGGTCGATGAAGAGGATGTCGGTGCCGTCGTCGCCGCTGTGGACGACGTGGCCGTCCCAGACCTTCTCGCTGAGCGTGCGGGGAGCCTCCGCCATCAGTGGCGGTCCTCGGCGGCCTCGACGGCCGCGACGGTGACCTCCACGGGGCCGGCGGGCGCCTCGTAGCGCACCACATCGCCGGCCCGGGCGCCGATCATGGCCTTGCCGAGCGGGGAGGAGGGTGACACCACGTCGTAGTCGTCGTGGCGCTCCTCGATGCTGCCGATGAGGTAGCGCTCGGTCTCCTCGTCGCTGTCGAACTGCAGGTCCACCAGCGACCCGACGGTCACGACGTCGTCGGGGTGGTCGTCCCGCGACACCACCACCGCGTTCTCCAGCAGCGCCTGGATCTGCAGGATGCGGCCCTGCATCTTGCCCTTCTCCTCGCGGGCGGCGTGGTAGTCGCCGTTCTCGGAGAGGTCGCCGAGCGCCCGGGCGGCGGCGATCTGCGCCGTGATTGCCTCGTTGGCCGGCCCGGTGAGGTGGGCGAGCTCCTCCTGCAGCCGCTCATAGGCGACGCGGGTCAACTGCGGGGCGTTCATCACATCAATCTACTGACCACCCGCCGCGAAACGCCCGGTAGATTGTTCGCATGGCAACTCATCGCATCGGGGTTCTGGCAGGCGACGGCATCGGTCCGGAGGTCGTCGGCGAAGGCCTGAAGGTCGTCGAGGCCGCCGGCGTGGACTTCGAGACGGTGGACTACGACCTCGGCGGCGAGCGCTACCTGCGCGACGGCACCGTGCTGCCCGACAGCGTGGTGGACGAGTGGAAGACCCTCGACGCCATCTACGTGGGCGCCGTCGGCACGCCCGACGTGCCGCCGGGAGTGCTGGAGCGGGGCCTGCTGCTGCGGATGCGCTTCGAGCTGGACCTGTACATCAACCTGCGGCCCTTCCGCCACGCCGACCGCAACATCGACATGGCCGTCATCCGGGAGAACACCGAGGGCGCCTACGCCGGCGAGGGAGGCTTCCTGCGCAAGGGCACCCCGCACGAGATCGTGACGCAGGGCTCGGTGAACACCCGCATGGGCGTGGAGCGGGCCATCCGCTTCGGCTTCGAGCTGGCCTCCAAGCGGCGGCGCCACGTCACGCTGGTGCACAAGACCAACGTGATGACCTACTCCGGCGACCTGTGGTACCGCACCTTCGAGGAGGTGGCCGCCGAGTACCCCTACTACGGCACCGCCTACAACCACGTGGACGCCGCCTGCATCTACTTCGTGGACTCGCCCGACCGCTACGACGTGATCGTCACCGACAACCTGTTCGGCGACATCCTCACCGACCTGGGCGGGGCGGTCAGCGGCGGCATCGGCAAGGCCGCCTCGGCCAACCTGAACGCGGCGGGCACCGGACCGTCGATGTTCGAGCCGGTGCACGGCTCAGCCCCCGACATCGCCGGGCGGGGCATCGCCGACCCCAGCGCGGCGATCCTGTCGGCCGCCATGATGCTGGAGCACCTGGGCGAGGGCGCCGCCGCGGCCGCCGTCGACCGGGCCTGCATGGCCGTCGACGGCAGCGTGCAGGGCACCAGCGCCATCGGCGACGCCATCGCCGCCGCCGTAGCCGGCTAAGGCCCGCCGGCGGGTCCGCCGGCACGACGGCGAAGGTGGCGGACGGTCCGCCGACCGTCACCGGCCGCACTGGACCAGAATTGACGCACCGAGACACGACACACGAAGACACAGCGCACCGAGACACCGAAGGGACACCCGATGCCGATTCAGCCCGTCGAGAAGATCTGGATGGACGGAGAGTTCGTGGACTGGCACGACGCCAAGATTCACGTCCTCACCCACACCCTGCACTACGGGAACGGCGTATTCGAGGGCATCCGGGCCTATGCGACCGACCGGGGCGCGGCCGTGTTCCGCCTCACCCCCCACATCGAGCGCCTCTTCGCCAGCGCCAAGATCCTGGGCATCCAGATTCCCTACACACCCGAGGAGTTGGTCGAGGCCACGAAGCAGACCGTGGCGATCAACGAGCTGGAGGCGTGCTACATCCGCCCGCTGGTGTACCTGGGCTACGGCGAGATGGGTCTCAACCCGATCCCCTGCCCGGTGAACGTGTCGATCGCCACGTGGAGTTGGGGCATCTACCTGGGCGCCGACTCCATCAACACCGGCGTGCGCATGATGATCAGCTCGTGGCAGCGGCACGACCCCAACGCCATGCCGCCGGCCGCAAAGGGCTGCGGGCACTACATCAACAGCCAGATGGCCAAGGTGTCGGCCCTGAACGCCGGCTACGACGAGGCGATCCTGCTGTCGCCGCAGGGCCACGTCAGCGAGTGCACCGGCGAGAACCTGTTCGTGGTGAGCGGCGGGCGGATCATCACGCCGCCGACCAGCGCCGGCGCCCTCGGGGGCATCACCCAGGACGCCATCCGCACCATCGCCGGCGACCTGGAGATCCCCTATGAGACCGGCAACCTGCTGCGCAGCGACCTGTACACCGCCGACGAGGCGTTCCTGAGCGGCACGGCCGCCGAGGTGGTGCCGATCCGCTCGGTGGACGACCGGGAGATCGGCGACCCGGGGCCCGTCACCCGCCAGATCCAGGAGGTCTTCTACGAGGCCGTGCAAGGGCGGGTGGACCGCTACAAGGAGTGGAACGAGTATGTCAACGAGTAGCAGTGCGGGCCGCAACGGGGCGGCCGGCGCTGCCGCTGCTCATGCCGGCGCCGCGGGGCTGAGCAGCGACCTGGAGGCCCGGGCGCGGGCCGCCGCGGCCGCAGCCCGCACGCCCGCCGCGGTGGAGATCTACGACACCACGCTGCGGGACGGCAGCCAGCTCGAAGGCATCTCGCTGACCGTCGAGGACAAGCTGCGCATCGCCCGGGAGCTGGACCGCCTCGGCGTGCACTACATCGAGGGCGGCTGGCCCGGCGCCAACCCCAAGGACGACGAGTTCTTCGCCCGCGCCGCCGAGGAGTTGCGCCTGGAGACCGCCCGGCTGGCGGTGTTCGGCTCGACCCGGCGGGTTGGTGGTACTTGCGACAGCGACCCCGTGCTGGCGAACCTGCTGCGGGCCGGCACCGAGACGGTGTGCATCGTCGGCAAGTGCTGGGACTATCACGTGACCGGAGCGCTGCGCACCAGCCTGGATGAGGGCATCGCCATGGCGGCCGAGTCGGTGGCGCACCTGGTGGCGGCGGGCCGGCGGGTGTTCTTCGACGCCGAGCACGCCTTCGACGGCTACAAGCACAACCCCGACTACTCCCTGGCGGTGCTGGCGGCGGTGGCCGAGGCCGGCGCCGAGCGGCTGGTGCTGTGCGACACCAACGGCGGCTCGCTGCCGCACGAGGTGTACGCCATCGTGGCCGAGATCGTCGACGCCCTCGGCGCCCCGGTGGGCGTGCACCTGCACAACGACACCGGCTGCGGGGTGGCCAACGCCCTCTCGGGTGTGCGGGCCGGGGCCGTGCAGGTGCAGGGCACCATCAACGGCTACGGCGAGCGCACCGGCAACTGCGACCTGGTGCCGATCATCGCCAACCTCAGCCTGAAGATGGGCGTGGCGACGCTGCCGCCGGAGCGGCTGGAGCTGCTGACCTCGGTATCCCGGCGGGTCGCCGAGATGGTCAACTGGGCGCCGGACCCCCAGCAGCCCTACGTGGGCACCTCGGCGTTCGCCCACAAGGCCGGGCTGCACGCCAGCGCCCTGGCCCGGCGCGCCGACGCCTACGAGCACATCGACCCGGTGGCGGTGGGCAACGGCACCCGCTTCGTGGTCTCGGAGATGGCGGGGCGCTCGTCGATCGAGCTGAAGGCCGAGGAGCTGGGCATCGAGTTGGACGGCGCCACGGTCGCCGAGCTGATCGAGACCCTCAAGCGCCTCGAGTACGAGGGGTACCAGTTCGAGGTGGCCGACGCCTCCCTGGAGCTGTGGATGCGGGCCGCCACGGGCTGGGAGCAGCCCTGGTTCGGTATCGAGTCGTTCCGGGTGGAGGTGGGGCGCCACCGGTCGGTTGGTGCCGCGCCCGATGCCCCCGGCGTCTCCGGGCCGCGCCGGGCCGACGACGACGCCATGCACCGCCAGTGTGAGGCGACGATCAAGCTGTGGGTGGGCAGCCAGCGGCGCATCACCGTCGGCAAAGGCAACGGACCGGTGAACGCCCTGCACAACGCCCTGCTGGCGGCCATCGGCGATCACTACCCCGAGATCGCCCGCATCGCCCTGACCGACTACAAGGTGCGGGTCCTGGACACGGCCGCCGGCACCGCCGCCGTCACCCGGGTGCTCATCGACTCCACCGACGGAACCCGCACGTGGACCACCATCGGCGTGTCGGAGAACATCGTGGAGGCCTCCTGGGAGGCGCTCTGCGACTCCATCGTCTGGGGCCTACTCCACAGCAACGCCCAAGCCCCCGCGGGCGCCTAGCCGCGCCGGCTCCCGGACGCCCGCCTAGCCGCCGGCGAGGGGGGAGAGGGCTTCGGCGAGGGGTTCCAGGACCGTGGGGCGATGCGGCGGGGGGAGGTAGCAGATGGCGAGGTCGACGCCGGCCTCGGCGTAGGCGGCGGCCTGGGCGGCCACCGGGGCGGGGTCGCCGCCGTCGGGCACCCGCAGGTGCATCGAGGTCTTGATCTCGGCCGGATCGCGGCCGATGGCTTCACAGGCCTCCCGGAGGACCGCGTGCTTGGCCCGGAAGGTGTCGAGGTCGGGGCCGGGGCAGTTCCAGTGGTCGGCGTACTGGGCCACCAGCGGCAGGGTGCGCCGCTCGCCTTGGCCGCCGATGCAGATCGGCGGGTGGGGCTGCTGGATGCCGGGCGGGTTGTTGCGCGCCTCGCTGAGAGTGAAATAGCGGCCCTGGAAGCTAGTGAGTTCCTGCGTGAGGAGGCCCTTGATGATCTCGCAGGCCTCGGCGAAGCGGTCGAAGCGCTGGGTGAGCGCGCCGAGCTCGATGCCGTAGGCGTCGCACTCCTCCTCGTTCCAGCCGGCGCCGATGCCCAGCTCCAGGCGGCCGCCGCTGATGATGTCCAGCGACGAGGCCATGGCGGCCAGCACAGCGGGGTGGCGGTAGACGATGCCGTTGACCATCGAGCCGACGCGGATGCGCCTGGTGGCCTGTGCCAGCGCCGTCAGCGTGGTCCAACCCTCGAGGCACTCCCCCGTCGAGTCGGAGAAGATCGGGTAGAAGTGGTCGAAGTTCCAGGCCGAGGTGAAGACATCGATGTCGTCGGCCTCGGTCCAGACGGCCAGCATGTCCGCCCACCTGGTGTCCTGCTGCGAGGTCTTGATCCCGAATTGCATGGCGGCACGGTACCGGGTCGCAGGAGGGATCGACCGGGTTCGCCGGGAGCACGATCCGGCGGCGGAGTCATGGGTTCCGGCCTCCGCCGGAACGACGACGGGGCCGCAAACCCACGATCGCCTGCTTCGTATCCTTCTCGCATGGGCGTAGCAGGAGGCGGGCGCTGAGGTGCCGGAGCTGCCGGACGTCGTGGTGTACCTGGAGGCGCTGGACCGCTTCGTGGTGGGGCGGGTGCTGCGTCGCATCCGGGTCGTCGGCATCAGCCTGCTGCAGACCTTCGATCCGCCGATCGCCGCGGCCGAGGGGCGGGTCGTGGCCGGCACCCAGCGTCTCGGCAAGCGCCTGGTGCTGGCCCTCGACGGTCCCGACGAGCTGTATCTCGTCGTCCACCTCATGGTCTCGGGGCGGCTGCGCTGGCGCGACCAGCCGGATGCCAAGCCGCCGGGGCGCATCGGCCTGGCCGCCTTCGACTTCGATCACGGCACGCTGCTGCTCACCGAGGCGGGCAAGCGCAAGAAGGCCTCGCTGTGGCTGGTCCGCGGCCACGAGGCCCTGATGCGGGACCACGACCGGGGCGGCGCCGAACCCCTGGAGGTCGACCTGGCCGGCTTCCGGGAAGCGCTGAGTGCCCGCAACCGCACGCTGAAGCGGGCGCTGTGCGACCCGACAACCTTCAGTGGCATCGGCAACGCCTACAGCGACGAGATCCTGCTCGCCGCGGGGCTCTCGCCGCTGCAGCGCACCGCCGACCTCGACGACGGCCAAGTGGCCCGCCTCTACGAGGCGACCCGCGCCACGCTGGTCGACTGGACCGAGCGGCACCGCCGGTCAGTGGGCGACGGCTTCCCCGAGAAGGTCACCGCCTTCCACGACGACATGGCGGCCCACGGCAAGTACGGGCAGCCGTGCCCGCGGTGCGCCACCCCGATCCAGCGCATCGTCCACGCCGACAACGAGATCAACTACTGCCCCAGGTGCCAGACCGGCGGCAGGATCCTGGCCGACCGTTCGCTCTCCCGCCTCCTGAAGGACGACTTCCCCCGCAGCATCGAAGACCTGGAGCGCTGAAGGGCCCCGGACCGCAAGTACATTTGCGCCATGGCCCAGCCCCCCTACG
>VXXM01000049.1 GCA_009835395.1 Acidimicrobiia bacterium | reverse complement strand
GCCGCTGAGCGTCGCGGCGCCGCTCGAGTTCCTGCTCGCTGGTGCGCTCATTCACGTGTTCCTTCAACGTGCGGCGGAACAGGTCATCGGGCTCGGACTCCGCGGCTTCGAGCAGCACATCGTGGTCGATCGGCGTCTCCCCGGCCGCATCCAGAATCAGGCTCGCCGCTTCGGGGGTGATGGCGCCGTCGGCGAGCTTGTCGGCAACATCCGGCGACCACTCCAGTTGCGCCGCGGTCTTGACGGCCTTGCGGGCACCGGACCGGGAACGCTTCTGCGTCCGCCGCAAAGTCTCCTCCGCGGCCGCGTCGCCCTCCCGGCGGGAGATCTCCGCCACCACCTCGGCCTCCGCGGCGGCCAGAGAGGCCCGCGCCCGACCCATGAAGGTCAACTGCTCCTGCAGCACCTCCAGGTCGACCTTGTGCAGCAGCGGCGGAGGAGACGCCAACCACTCACCCAGCACAGACCACTCCCGGACCCGCGCCGAACCCGCCCCGTCCCGGCCAACCGGACCGGCGCCGGATGGCTCAGCACGCACAGCCCCGGCGCCGCTTGACTCAACAAGCACAGCCCCGGCGCCAGTCGACTCAGCAAGCACAGCCCCGGCGCCGGCCGGCCCGGATGCCGCAGAGCCGGCACCCGCCGATCCGTTGCGGTTCGCATCGCCGTCCATCTACCCATCACCCCCGCACTTACATTCCCCGGGCGGCCCGGTCACCTCGACGGAAGCCACGCCGCTCGTGATTACCTGTCCTCATATTATAGCCGGGTTGAGACCGGACAACAACATTTGTACGAAAAATTTTCGGCTTAGATGGAAAATAATCTTGGCGATTGGCGAGCCCCTGCCGGCCGGCACACACAAAACCCCAAGTCAGCAACACTCGTCGCCAGCGGGTTGCGTCCGTGCTCCTCTTCTCGCTCGAAGCACTCAGCGCCATCGAACGACCGGCGCAACCGCCGGAACCCGAGATAACCGCCTACCCGCGCGGCCTCTCATCCGGGCAGCGGTTCGGGTGGCCTCGGAGCCCGGTGGCGGGGTTAGCCTTCGCGGCGTGCAGCGCGTCCTTTCGGGCATCCAGCCCAGCGGTGACGTCCACCTGGGCAACCTGCTGGGCGCCCTGCAGAACTGGGTGGCCGATCAGCACACCCACGAGTCGTTCCACCCCATCGTCGACCTGCACGCCGTGACCGTGCCGCAGGATCCCGCCGAACTGCAGGCGGCCACGCTGAGACTGGCGCAGATGCTGATGGCATCGGGGCTCGACCCCGACATCTGCGTGCTGTTCGTGCAGAGCCACGTGCCCGAGCACACGCAGCTGGCGTGGGTGCTGGAATGCACCGCCGGCTTCGGCGAGTTGCGGCGCATGCACCAGTTCAAGGACAAGTCGGCCGACCTGGAGTTCGTCTGCGCGGGACTGTTCACCTACCCGGTGCTGCAGGCCGCCGACATCGTGTTGTACGACACCGATGTGGTGCCCGTGGGCGACGACCAGCGCCAGCACATCGAGTTGACCCGCGACATCACCCAGCGCTTCAACGCCCGCTACGGCGAGGTGCTGGTGGTGCCCGAGCACCGCATCCCGCCGGCCGGCGCCCGCGTGATGGACCTGCAGGAGCCGACCCGCAAGATGTCCAAGTCCGCGGGCGAGGCGCCCGGCACCATCTGGCTGCTGGACGAGCCCGACGTGGTGCGCCGCAAGATCCGCCGGGCGGTCACCGACAGCGAGGCGGAGGTGCGCTTCGACCGGGAGGCCAAGCCGGGCGTGTCGAACCTGCTGGAGATCCTGGGGGCCGTCACGGGACGCAGCCCGCAGGAGGTCGCCGCCGGCTTCGACCGCTACGGCCCCCTGAAGAACGACTGCGCCGAGGCCGTCGTGGAGATGCTGGCACCGATCCGGCGGCGCTTCGCGGAGTTGAGCGCCGATCCCGCCGAGACCCAGCGGGCGCTGGCGGCCGGCGCCGAAACCGCCGGCGAGATCGCCGCCACCACCATGGCCCGGGTCCGCAACGCAATGGGCTTCCTCCCCCCCGCCTGACCGGCACGGCACGCGCCCCGCCCCGTCATTCCGGCGCAGGCCGGAATCCAGGATCTGCCCACGACACCGGCCGCCGCCGGATCCGGTGCGCGGAGATCGCCAGCCCCTTTAGATCATTTTCGACCTATCACGATGTTGCCAAGGTCGCTTCGGAGGGGCATACTTGAGCTGGCGCACACGCAACGCAGAGGGGCCCCGCATGTCGAACGATCCGACCTCGCAGGTCGAATCGAACCACGCCATCTATCTCAATAGGTACAAGGCCGAAGCAGAGCGCGAGCACAAGGGCGAAGTCGCGCTGATGGTCGACGGCGAGATCAAGGCATATTTCCCGACGGCCAGCGCCGCCTACGCCGCAGGTCACGATCAGTACGGCCTCGGGCATTTCTCGATCCAGCAGATCGGAGCCGACCCGATCGATCTGGGCGCTCAGACTCTCGCCCTGCTGTAGATGCCCACATTCGTCAAGCGTGTGGAGGACAACCGCGTCCTGATTCAAGTCGCAGCGGCAATCGAAGCCGACGGTTCAGAACTCGACCATCGGTTCATGGCGCTCGTGGACACCGGAGCCACGATGACCGCCGTCACACACAACTTGGTGGACCGGATCGGCGTTGCATCCGTGGGTCGCACCTCCTTCGTTCCAGCCAGCGGCCAACCCGTCGAAGCCAACCTGTTCGGTCTTCACCTGGCGATCCCCGTCGAGACACCCACGGGCGAAGGCGACGTCCATACCTTCGCCGCGGGCGGACCCCTGGTTGTGTTCGAGTTGCCATACCATCCGCCGGACTACGACGTACTGCTGGGTATGGACGTGCTCTCCAGACTCCACATCACGATGCACGGCGGCTCATTCATCATGAGCAACTAGTTCCGGCATCCACCATCACGCCTTCACCAAACCCAGGGACCCCCAGAGCCTCCACAGAACCACAGTCGGCGATTCAGAGGCAATGGGCTTCCACTCCCGCGCCTGAACACCCGGGCACCCGGCCCGCCCTCACCGGATGACGAGCCCAACGGGCTAGGAAGTGTCCACATGGGTCTCCATATGGACACAAATGGCCGCGGATGGCGAGTTGTGTCCATATGGCGTGCCGTGGTGAGCCGCAGGGTCGGGTGGCGGCGTTGTTGGCCGTGGGGCGGTCAGGGGGGGTTTAGGCG
>VXXM01000058.1 GCA_009835395.1 Acidimicrobiia bacterium | reverse complement strand
CCGACGAGCACGACGAGACGTTCACGTTCACCCTCAGCGGCGAGGACAACGCCACCATCGGCGATGGGGAGGCGACGGTGACGATCACCGACGACGATCTCCCGCCGGCGTTGAGCGTGGCCGACGTGAGCGTCGCTGAGGCCGCTGGCAGTGCGACCATGACGGTGTCGTTGAGCGCGGCGAGCGGCAAGACCGTCACGGTCGACTACGCGACCGCCGACGTCACCGCCGTCGCCCCCGGCGACTACACGGCGACCTCGGGGTTGCTGGAGTTCACGCCGGGCGACACGTCCAAGCAGGTGCCGGTCACAATCATCTCCGACACCGCCGACGAGGACGACGAGACGTTCACGTTCACCCTCAGCGGCGAGGACAACGCCACACTGGCGACAGCGTCGGCCACCGTCACGATCGGGGACAACCCCACGCTGTCCGTCGCCGACGTGGAGATAGACGAGGATGCCGGGACGGCCACCTTCACGGTGTCGCTCGACGCGCCAGGTGTCTTCGAATTGACCGTGGGCTACGCCACCGCCGACGTCACCGCCAAGGCGCCCGGCGATTACACGGCGACATCGGGAACGCTCACCTTCACCGCCGGCACGACCTCCCACGACGTCGAGGTCACCATCGTCGACGATGGCATCCACGAACTCAACGAGAACTTCGCGTTCACGCTGAGCGACCCGACGAACGTCTCGATCACGAGATCCAGTGCGGAGGGACTGATCATCGACAACGAGGAACCGGAGACCCGCTCCGCCCCGCCGGTGTTCGCGGTGTTCGAGGTCCGGCTCAGCGCGGCCGGTGCCAGGGACGTGTCCGTGGACTACGCCACCTTCGACGGGACGGCGATCGCCGGGGTGAACTACCTGGCGCGCACCGGCGTGCTGACGATCCCCGCCGGCGAGCGGCAAGGCGCGATCCGGGTGCCGATCCTCGACGACGCCGGTAATCGGCCCCACCTGTCGTTCGGTGTGCGGTTGAGCGATGCCCGGAACGCGCGGCTGCGCGACGCGCGGGCGACTGCCTTCGCCACCATCCGCGACGGCGTGGGGATCCTGACGATCGGCGACGCCACGGCGACCGAGGGCGGCATCGCGAGCTTCCCGGTGACGCTCAGTGCGCCGAGCGACGAGGCCGTCGAACTGGACTACCTCACGGCCGGCGAGACCGCCGTCGCCGGGGCCGACTACGCCCCACGTCGGGGCCGGCTGGTCATTCCCGCCGGGCGGACCGAGGCAACGATCCGGATCCGGGTCGCCGACGACCGGATCGACGAGCCGCCCGAGACGTTCGCGCTGCGGATCACCGGCGTGGTGAATGCGCGGGGGCCCTCCGAGCCCGCCACCGGCACCATCCTCGACAACGATTCCCCGCCGGCGCTGACCGTGGCCGACGTGACCGCCTCCGAGGACGCCGGCCATGTGGCGTTCATCGTGACGCTCAGCTCACCGAGCGGCCACTTCGTGACCGCCGACTTCGCGACGCTCGGCCGCACGGCGACCGCCGGCGTGGACTACACGGCGACGACCGGCACGTTGATCATCCCGCCCGGTTGGACTTCGGTGATCGTCCGCGTGCCGATCAGCGACGACGAGATCGACGAGAGCGACGAGACGTTCAGCTTGCGACTCGCCAACCCCGGCAACGCCACCCTCGGCGCCACCGCAACTGCCACGGCCACGATCACCGACGACGACGACCCGCCGATCCTCGCCGTATTCGGCGCCGGAGTCGCCGGGGGAGCCTCGTCCGGCGCCGGAGCTTCCGAGGGCGCCGCGCCCGTGACCGGCACCAGCGTCGACGGTGGACGCACGCCGACGCTCACCGTCGCGGATGCTTCCGCGGCCGAGGGCGACGGAGCGGTCGGTTTCACGGTGGTGCTCGACTTCATGAGCGGCCGCGACGTGACCGTGGACTACGCCACTTCCGCCGGCACGGCCATGGCGGGCGAGGACTACACGCCGGTGACGGGCACGGTGACCATTCCCGCCGGTAGCGGGGCTGTGAGGATCCGGGTGCCGGTCGCCGACGATTCCCTCGACGAGCCCGCCGAGACGTTCACCCTGACGCTGAGCGCACCGGTGAATGCCACACTCGCCGGCGGTGCCGTGTCCGCCACGGGCACCATCGTCGACGATGACGACCCGCCTGGGCTCACCGCCGCGGACGCGACCGTGTCCGAGCGCGGCCGGATCGTCACTTTCGCCGTGACGCTCGACGCCGTCAGCGGCCGCGACGTCACCGTGGACTACGCCACCTCCGACGGGACGGCCATCGCTGGCGAGGACTACGTGGCGGTCGCGGGCACGCTGACCATTCCCGCCGGCGACTCCGGTGCCACGATCGTGGTGCCGGTCCTGGGCGACGCCCGTGACGAGCGCAACGAGACGTTCACGCTGACCCTCAGCGGGGCGCAGAACGCGGTGGTGTCTCGAAGTTCGATCACCGCCACCATCGCCGACGCCGTCGCCACGACGGGTCGTCGACCGATGCTGGTGGTCGGCGACGCGGTCGCGGCGGAAGGGTCGGGTTCCGTGAGGTTGAGGGTGTCGCTCAGCAGGGTGTCCGGTGTCGACGTGACCGTCGAGTACCAGACCGTCGACGGTACCGCCACCTCCCCGAGCGACTTCTCGAGGACGTCCGGCACCGTGACCGTGCCGGCCGGTCAGCGCAGCGCCACCATCCTCGTCCCGATCACCGACGACGACCTCCACGAGCCCGCCGAGACGTTCATGCTCGTGGTCACCGCAGCCACCAACGCCGACTTACCGCTCGAGCCGGCCACGGTCACCATCCTCGACGACGATGCAGCGCCCTACATCGAGATCGTCGGCGTGACAATCGAGGTAGGCGAAGAGCTCCCCAGCTGATCCCCCGCGCTCCAACGTCCCCGCCCCGATCCTCTCAGATCACTTTCCACCTAAGCCGAAAATAATTCATACTAACGTTGCTATTCTGTCTCACCTCGACTATAGTATGAGGACAAGCAATCAAGAGCGGCATGGCTATCGCCGAGATGGCCGAGTCGCCCGGGGAATGTAGATGCGGGGGTGATGGGTAGATGGACGGCGATGCGAAGCGCAACGAATCGGGTGGTGCGCGGGTCCGCGAGTGGGCTGCTCTGGGTGAATGGTTGGCGTCGCCTCCGCCGCTGCTGCACAAGGTCGACCTGGAGGTGTTGCAGGAGCGGTTGGCGTTCATGGGCCGGGCGCGGGCCTCTCTGGC
>VXXM01000013.1 GCA_009835395.1 Acidimicrobiia bacterium | reverse complement strand
GGTTACGGGGGTCGTGGCGGGGGACGTTTGCCCGGGTGAGTGAGAGCGAAAGTGGGTTTGCCGTCGGGGGTTCGGGTGATCTCGGCGCGGTCGGTGTGGACCAGTTGGTGGCAGTGGCTGCAGAGCAGGCACATGTTGTCGATGTCGGTTGGCCCGCCGTGTTCCCAATGCCGGACATGGTGAGCCTGGCACCAGTTGGCCGAGGCGCCGCAGCCGATGCAGCCCTTGTCGCGCTCGATGAGCACGGCACGTTGGCCCGGCGTGGCGTGACGCTTGGCTCGGCCCAGCCACAGCGGTTGACCCTTGCGGTCGAAGATGGCCGGGAGAATGTTCGCATCGCATGCCAACCGCACGAGTTCTTCGGGCGACAGCGGCGTGCCGTCACCTAGACGAGGGTTGGCCAGCCGGCCGGCGACGAGGTCGTAGTCGGCGATCACCAGCAAGTCGACACCTTGGGCGGCGAACAGCGCCTTGCCCCTGGCGGCACCGTCACCGCTGCCGTTCCCATCTCCGTTGCCGTTCTCTCCGCCGTTGCCGTTCCCGTCGCCGCTGCCGTTCCCGTCGCCGCTGCCGTTCCCGTCGCCGTTGTTGTTGCCGTTGCGGGTTCCGCCGCCGGTAAGTAGCAGTTCCAGCGCGTCGGCAAGGCGCTGCTTCGCGGTGGCGCGGTTCTTGGCGTCCTCGCGGTGCCACAGCCTGTTGCCCGTCGCCGTGAGCGCCGTCTCGATGCGCGCGCCAGCAATGGGATCGAACGAGCCGAACAGCTTGAACATGCCGTCAGGCTCGTGCTTCCAACTCACTGCGCGCCGCTGACGCTGGCGCTCGCGGCGCTCGGCAAGACCCTCACCGACACGCTCGTCGAGATGGCCCCGCACGGTGCGACCGAACAGGTCCGCCGGCTGCTCCGTAGCGGCCTCCAGCAACTCATCCTCGTCGATCGGCGACCCCGGCGGTGCCGCCTCAGCGGCCTCCGCTATCAACCGGGCGTGCTGAGGCGTGATGGCGCCATCAGCCAAAGCCCCCGCGGTCGCCGGCACCCCTGCCATCTGGCCCGCCAGTTGCACCTCCCGCTTGGCGGCGCCCCGAGACTGCTTCAAGTCGCCGCGCAACACATCGGCCGCCTGCGCCTCGCCCCGCCAAGCCGCCAACTCCGCCACGGCCTCGCTCTTCACCGCGGCCAACCGGGACTCACACCGCGCCACCAGGCGCAACCGCTCCTCCACCCGCGCCCCCGACAGAGCCCGCAACCCTTCCACCAGCACATCCAACGAACCCAACACCCGCCCCACCAAGTCCTCCGACCCCGACGAAGGGGAACCAGGGAGAGCCGGAGCGGTCGAAGAGTCAGACACTGACGACACGCCGGGAACCGGATCCTGGGAAAAGCGAGTCGGATCGGTCATCGGCTGCTCCCCGAGAGCGGGTGTCGTCGGCTTCAGGTCGGCTGGGCCGACGAGCCGGTCGGGGAATCTCGACCCCGTCACAGCCGGGGTCGATAACCGGTAGTCCCTACTCTAGCGCACCTGTGAGATAGTCACAACATCAGTTCGGATAATTTCTGGAACTTATTGCTGATTAATGTGATCGCCGAGACGCCGCCGAGGTCTCCAGGCGGCCATCCCGCCATTCTCACGCGGCACAGACGCAGGCCACCGGGTCATAGAGTGGCCACGAGGCACGGACCACAAGTCCGGCAGTTCATCCGCGCGTGGGAACGGCGGAAATCGGCAGCACGATGACGAGAACGAGAGCGACGAGAGCGTCACCGGTGGCCGCGACGCTGCCGCTGGTCGTATCGCTGGCGCTGCTCACCGGCGCATGCGCGAAGGCGGAGGACCCGATCAGCATCGAATCCGGTGCGGCAGGCGCCAATGACACGCTGCCGCCGCCTGCGGAGTCGGCGTCGACCCAACCGGCGACGACTCCTCGCCCCACCGACCCACCACTGGCGCCCGACCCGCCTCCCGCACCGCACGAGCCGGCACCTCCAGCGCCGCCCGATCCGCCGCCCGATCCGCCTCCCGCTGCGGAGGAGCCGGCGCCTCCGGCGACAACCGACGCCTCCGCAGCCGCAGCGGCTATTACCGAAGTCACTCCCGAGCCGATCGACCCGCCCGAGCCATCACCCGCGAACGAGCCGCCCGACGAGGATCCGACGGCCAGCCAGGAGCCAGTGCCTGCCGTGAACGAGTCCCTCCCAGGCGAACCCTTCGAGTACGGGCCGGACGAGGGCACCCAGTTGAGCGTCGTGGGTGTGCCCCAACTGCCGCTGCACGACATACCGGCGGGGCAGATCATCGCCACCATGGACATATCGAATCCGTACGAATCGTTGCTCGAGGTCCGGGACGCACCCTCCGGCGAGTTCATCGCCTCGATGGATTCCCCGACCGACGGGATCGTGGCCACCGGCCGGACCAGGAGGCTGCCCGACGCCGAATGGCCCGAGGCCGTCTGGAACGAAGTGCACGTCGCAGGATTGACGGGCTGGGCGCGCGCCGCCCACCTCGCACCGACCGGCCTCACCGACGACGTGACGGCACACCTCATCGACCTCCTCGGCAAGAGACCGGTGGCCGACACACTGATCGATCTGGCCCTCATCGTCGGTGGGGCGATGGCGACGGAGGAACCGCGTTCCCTCGTCCACACCGTGACGAGACCCATCGTGTTCGAGGGCCTCGGCGAGGTGACGGTGGACGTGCTGAACATCGGCGACGACTCCCTGGCAGGCTTCCGCCTCCACGTGTTCGCCATCCCCGAAGCCGAGGACTGGATGTCCGAGGATCCCGGGCCGTTCACGCTGCGAACCGTCGAGCGCACCATCATCTGCCACAGTCATCGAGGTGTCACAGCCGACGGCCTCTGCGTCTAACGAAAGGCGACCGCAACCATGACGACCCCTGAGTTTCCCGAGCTTGGCTTCTACGGCTTGGCCGGTCAGCCGGCCAGTTCGCGTGACCTGCTCGATGAGGTGCGAGCAGGCGAGGCGCTGGGCCTCGGCACGGCGTTCATCTCCGAGCGCTACAACAAGAAGGAGGCAGGGGCGCTGTGCGGTGCGGCCGCGGCGGTTTCGGAGTCGATCACCATCGCCACCGGCGCCACGCACAACAACACCCGCCATCCCCTGTTGACCGCCGGCTTCGCCTACACCATGCAGAGCCTCAGCGGTGGGCGGTTCGTGCTGGGCATCGGCAGGGGGATCCCCATCCTGCAGCAGTTGATGGGAATCCCCGAGATCACCACCGCCGAGATGGAGGACTTCGCCGGGATCATGCGGCGGCTCTTCCGGGGCGAGATGGTGCAGAACCACGACGGTCCGGCGGGGCGCTTCCCGCTCCTCCTCCTCGACCCGACTCTCGACGAGCACCTGCCGATGAACATCGCATGCTTCGGCGAGAACAGCCTGCGCCTCGGTGGCCGCTGCTTCGACGAGGTGATCCTGCACACGTACTTCGCGGACGAGACCGTGGTCCGATGCGTTGACACGGTGAAGTCAGCCGCCATCCAGGCCGGCCGCGACCCCGACGATGTCCGGGTCTGGTCGTGTCTGGCCACGATCTCCGACCTGATCCCCTATGAGAAGCGCCTGCGGGGAACCATCGGACGGCTGGCGAGCTACCTGCAGGCCTACGGCGAGCTCCTCGTGCGGACGAACCGCTGGGATCCTGCCGTTCTGGAGAGGTTCGAGGCCGACGAGGTGGTCGCCAAGCACCGCTGGACCGCGCTCGACGCCGCCGGCTCGACCGAGGTGCTCGAACACATCGCCACGATCATTCCCGACGAGTGGTTCGCCGCCAGCGCAACCGGCTCGCCCGCCCAGTGCGCTGCGGCCGTCCGCCACCAACTCGACCTGGGATGCGACGGCGTCATCATGCACGGCGCCACCCCGGCCGAGCTCACACCCGTCGTGGAGGCCTACCGCCAGAGCCGGCCGTGAGCGCCGCCGATTCCATACCCACCCTCGAGGAGGTGACCGCCGGGTGGCTGAGCGAGGTGCTGCGCGCCGCCGGCCATCCCGACGCCGAGGTCGCCGGTTTCCGCCACGTCCCCGTGGGCACCGGCCAATTCGGCAACTGCGTGCGCTTCACGCTCTCCTACGCCCGGCCGCAGCCCGAGTATCCGGCCACGATCGTCGGGAAGTTCCCCTCCACCGACGAAATGACCCGGACCATGGCCGTCGCCGTGCGCGCCTACTCCCGGGAGGTCGGCTTCTACAACCGTCTCCGGTCGGAGGTTCAGATTGCGACGCCGCACTGTTATTACGCGGCCGTCCGGGACCACGGCCCGGAGTTCGTGATCCTGATGGAGGACATGCATCCGGCGAAGCAGGGTGATCAGATCGCCGGCTGCGACCCGTCGCTGGCCCGTCAGATCACCCTGGCGCTGGTCGGGCTCCACGGCCCGACCTGGCGCGACACCTCGCTCGCAGGCGCCGAATGGTTGAGCTTCGACGACCCGGTGGAGCTGCACAACGCCATCCATGCCTTCTTCCGGAGCGTCCTCCCGGAGTTCCTCGACAGGCACCGCGACGAACTCGCGACCGAGCAGAAGGACCTGTTCCAGCGCCTGGCCGACTCACCGGAGTTCCCCATCAGCCCACCGGTCGGCGAGGCGTTCTGCGCCATCCACCAGGACTACCGGCTCGACAACCTGCTCCTCGACACGACGCGAACACCCGCGGCGGTCACCGTCGTGGACTGGCAGTCCCTGACCGTCGGTCACCCCCTCAGCGACGTCTCGTACTTCCTGGGCGGCAACCTGCGGGTCGACCAGCGGCGCTCCGTCGAGGAGCGCATCGTGCGCGACTACCACGACGCGCTCTTGGACTTCGGCGCGGCGGGACTCGGATGGGCCGAATGCTGGGAGGCGTACCGCCGGGCATCCATCTTCGGCCTGGCCACGGTCGTCTTCGCGTCCATGGGGGTGGAGCGCACCGAGCGTGGCGACGAGTTGATCGCCACGATGGCACGCCGTCACACCACCCACGCCCTCGACCTGGGCGCGGAGGAGTTCCTGGACTGACCGGCGCCCGGCACCGGATTCCGGCCCCGGATCAGTCCGGGGCAGGCTCTGCGCCGGAATGACGGGGCGGGCCGCCTAGAGCGATTCCTTCTGCGAGTCCTCGGCGACGGTGACCCACTCGCTCCAGGAACCGTCGTAGACCGAGACGCCGTCGCCGAGCCCTGCCACCTCATACGCCAGGGCGGTCCCGCAGGCGCCGACCCCGCCCCGGCAGTACAGGATCGTCCGGGCGGACCGGTCGGTCGCCGCCAGGATCGTCTCGCGACAGCTCTCGGGGGAGCGCATGAGGCCCTGGGCGTCCTGGAACTCGATCCCGGGCAGGTAGGCGCTGCCGGGGATCATCGCCCCGTCCTCGGCGCGGGCCGGCTCCATCCGGCAGTCCACGAGGCCGACCGACGGGTCGTCCAGGGCATCGGCGACGTCGGCATGCGTGGCGTAGGCGGCCGAGCGCGGCCGAGCGGCGAAATCACCGCGCGGCCATGACGGCACCTCTGTGCTCAGCGGGCGCCCTTCGGTGATCCAGCGGCCGATGCCACCGTCGAGGACCGCCACAGCCTCGTGGCCGTAGACCCGCAGCGCCCACCACAGCCGGGCAGCCACGGTGACATGTCCATCGTCGTAGGCGACCACCGTCGTGCGATCACCGATGCCGGCCGCGGCCATGGTCTCCGCGAACGCCTCGGGCTGCGCCAGCATCCCCGGGATGGGGTGGTCGGGGTCGGCCCAGTGGGTGTCCCAACGCAGGTGCACGGCACCGGGGATGTGGCCGGTCGCGTACTCGGCGTCGGGATCCCGCATGTCGAACGGCTTGAGGTACCAGCGGCAGTCCACGACCCGAACGTCGCCGTCGCCGGCATCCAGCCGTTCCGCCAGCCAGGCGGTGCTCACCAGCGGGCCGCCGGTAGCCATCGCGTCGCCGCTCACGACCGCTCCCGGCACTCCGGCACAACCGGGGCGGGCAGGATCGGTCGACCGCCGTGGGCCGAGACGCCAGTCACGACGGCTCCGATCGCACGGCGGGCACCACCTCGGCGGCCAGGGCCTCCACCGCCCAGGTGGGATCGGGCCCGAGTGTGTACCAGAGCAGCGGCATTGCCATCCCCGCCTTGCCGAACGGCATCAGGCGCTCGATCACCTCGTCAGTGTCGCCCGTCACGGCGAACGTGTCGACCAACTGACCGCTGACGGCTGCGGCGCCGGCGGCCAGTCCGTCCCGCCGCACGGCGGCCCGCACCGCTGCGACCGCTTCGGGATCGGCGCCCGAACGGTCCACAACCACACCCTCCACCCGAGCCAGGTAGTAGGCCAGGACCTCGCACACCTCCCGGCGAGCAGCGTCTCTGTCACGGCCCAGGCTGGTGAGCACGTTGCCGGAGATCAGCACCTCGCCAGGATCGCGTCCCGCTGCCCGGGCGCCCTCGGCGATCCGCTCGGCCGCCCACGCCACGTAGGCGGGGCTCATCAGTGCACCCAACTGCACGCCGTCGGCCCGGCGTCCCGAAGCGGTCAGCATCCGGGAGTTGACGGCCCCCACATCCACCGGCACGGGCACCGGCGGTGGCAATTCGAGGCGCAGGCCGGCATCGGCGGCGAATGTCTCCGGCTCGAACCCCAGCGGCCCACCCGCCAGCATCGACCGCATCGCCCGCACGGCCTCGACGGTGTTCGTGTACGGCAACCAACCCTCCGGATCGCACGCGAAGGCCCGCATCGTCCATTCGCAAGCACCGACCCCGAACCGCACCCGCCCGGGCCCGATGTCTGCGAGCGTGGCAGCCTCCAAGGCCAGCAGCAGGGGATGCCGGGTCACGGGATTCGCAACCCCCACGCGCACCGTCACACGCTGCGTTCGGGCAAGAATCGCCGCAGCAACAGACGTGGTGGAGCGATGCAGCCGGCTCTCCGGGATCGACACCTCGTCGTAGCCCAGTTCATCGGCCTGCACACCCTGCGCCAGCGTCACCGCCGCCGGCTCCTCGTTCGACAGAGACAATCCCACACCGGCGAAGCGGACAGACGATTCGCTCATGACACTCAGTCTGCCCGGGCAGACACGGCGTCGCCGCGACCGAGTGGATTCCGGCCTTCGTCGGAATGACCAATGAGGGAGAGCGGAATATCACCGGCCGAGGGAGGGGACGCCGGGGGGACGGCGCCGGATCGATTTCGCCAGACGATCCGCCGACGCCCACCGGCGGCCCCGACCGGACAGACCACCAACCGAGGGAGGCCCTGGGATCGGGGTACGGTGACGCGGTGCACAAAGGGGGGATTCCGGAGATCGAGGAGGCGCTCGGCGCCCCCGACTTCCAGGACCACATGCACGAGGTGTTCGCCGAACTCCGCAGCCGTGCGCCCGTCTACTGGAGCCCCTCGCTCAACTACTGGCTGGTCACACGGTTCGACCTGGTGGAAGAGGTGCTGCGCAATCCTGCCGACTACTCCAGCCTGGGCGCGGAGGAGGCCTACATCCGGCGACTCCCGGCCGAAGTGATCGAGAGCCTGCAGATCCTTCCCCAACATTTCCGGCATCCCGGCCTCATCCACTCCGACGGCGCCAAGCACACCGCGCTGCGACGCACCGTGAACCCGTCGTTCACGCCCGCGGCACTGGCCCCGCTGGCCGCCGACATCCGCCGGGAGGTCATCGCACTGCTCGAGCCCGCCCGGCTCGCCGGTCAGCCGTTCGATGTCGTCGAGACCCTGGCGAAGCCGCTGCCGGTGAAGGTCATCGCCGGACTTCTGGGCGTCGGGGCCGACGCCCTCGACCGCTTCCCCGGCTGGTCGGTACAGCTCGCCCGGTTCTTCACCGGCCCGCTCCCCCAGCCCGCCATCGCCCACGACCTCGACGGCGCCCTCGTGGAGTGGCGGGAGTTCGTGTGCGATCTGCTCGACCGGCGCGCCGCCGAGCCGCGGGACGACTTCATCAGCGTCGTCGCCGGTGCCATCGGGGACGGGCGCATGACCCGCGGGGACGGGATCGCCATCGTCGTCCACGCCCTGCAGGCCGGCCACGAGACGTCCACCAACCTCATGGCCACGAGCATCTACCTGCTGCTGATGCACAGCGAGCAACTCGAACTGGCGCGATCGGGGCCCCAGTGGCTCGACTACGCGATCGAGGAGATTCTCCGCTTCGAAGCGCCTGCGGTCAACGGCCGGCGCCGGGCCACGCGCCCGCTCAGCCTGGGCGAACGGCCGATCGAGGCCGGCGACACCGTGGTGGTGAACATCGCCGCGGCGCACCGGGATCCGGCCCAGTACCCCGATCCCGAGCGGTTCGACATCACTCGCCGTCTCACCAAGGCCGACCACATGGGTTTCGGCCGTGGTCCGCACTTCTGCCTCGGTGCATCGCTCGCCCGCCTGGAGGTGCCCATCGCCGTCGATGAGTTCCTGGAGCGCTTCCCCTCCGCGAGGCTGGTGCGCGAGACGCCGCGTTGGAAGGCGCCCCGCGACCAGCGCGGTTTGGCAGAGCTCTGGATCGATCCCGGCGGCTCCTCGAGGGGTTCCGCCAGAACGCAGGCGGTTGCCGGGGCGAGCACGATGAGCGGGGTGAGCCATGGGCGATGACCGGCAATCGTCCACCGGTCGGTTCCGGTTGTGGATCGACGACGCCTGCATCACCGCGTGCCAGTGCGTGCTCATCGACCCGGAGTTGTTCGGCTTCGACGATGACGGCGTCACCGTCGTGCTCGTCGACGAGGTGCCCGGTGACAAGCTGCCCAGCGCCTCCGCCGCTGTCGACAACTGTCCCATCGGCGCCATCCACTTGGATCCGACGCCACACGTCTGATCGTTCGTCCTCCCGACCGCGACGAGCTGAGCTTAGATGTTGCACTCTTGCAGTTAGACAGCCTTGCAAGTATCTGCTACGATCTACTCGACATAGGCCAGGTAGTTCCCAAGGGGGATTAGGGACTAACTCATGGCGCCCAACCGCGAGCGTGCTCAGCGCCATCTCATCCCGCATTTCACGCAGGCAGCCGCCTGGCGGGCGGACGACCTGGTCGTGGTCGAGCGCGGCGAGGGTTGCTACGTCTGGGACGCGGACGGCAACGAGTATCTCGACGCTCTTGCGGGCCTGTTCTGCACCAACCTCGGCCACGGTCGTGCAGACCTGACGGCGGCCGCCGCCAAGCAGATGGACAAGTTGGCGTTCTACCCCAACTGGGGTTTCGCCCACCCCTCTGCCAGCGAGGCTGCAGCGATGATCGCGGCGGTGGCGCCGGGTGATCTGGACAGGGTGTTCTTCGTGAGTTCCGGATCCGAGGCGGTCGAGTCGGCACTCAAGTTCGCCCGCTGCTACCACCTGGCCAACGGTGACGAGCAGCGCCACGTGGTGATCGCCCGGCACTGGGCGTACCACGGCACCACGCTCGGCGCCTTGACGCTCACAGGCATCCCCAACCTGCGAGACCCTTACCTGCCGATGCTCGCCGGCACGGTGCGGCACGTGCCCAACACCTTGGGCTGCCACCTCGAGCCCGGACGGAGTGCCCGGGAGTTGCCGTGCGTCGCCGCCGTCGAGGAGGCGATCACCGCCGAAGGTCCCGAGAACGTCGCCATGGTGATCGCCGAGCCCGTCCAGAACGGCCGCGGCGCGCTCGTGCCGCCGGAGGGCTACTGGCAGGAACTGCGCCGCATCTGCGACCGCTACGGCGTCCTGCTTTGCGCCGACGAGGTGATCAACTCCTTCGGCCGCCTCGGCCACTGGTTCGGCAGCGAGCGCTTCGGCGTGGTGCCCGACATGATCACCTTCGCCAAGGGGGTCACCAGCGCCTACCAGCCCCTCGGCGGCATGCTGGCACGCGGCCCGCTCGTGGAGCGAGTGTGGGACTCGCCGGCAGGCACCTTCCTGCACGGGTCCACCTTCGGCGGCCACCCGGTGGCCACGGCGGTGGCCGTCACAAACATGGCGGCCCTGCACAACGAGGACGTGCTCGGGAACGTGCTGGGCAACGAGGACCGCCTGGGCGATGGCGTGCGGGCGCTGAGGCAGGCCCATCCCTGCGTGAAGGACGTTCGGGGCGCCGGCTACTTCTACGCCCTGGAGTTGACGCGCGACCGCGACTCGGGCGCCGAACTCACCGCCGCCGAGCGCGCCGAACTACTAACGGGAGGCGTGCTGGACCGCCTGGTGCGCGAGGCCCGCGTGCTGGTGCGGCCCGACGGGCGGGGTGCGGTGATGTTGTCGGTGGCGCCGCCGCTGGTGGCCGACGCCGCCGTGATCGACGACCTGGTGGAACGGGTCGACCGAGTGCTCGACCGCGTGAGCGGTTGGCTGCGGACCTCTGGGTGAGGTCTCAGTTCCACAAAAAAGGGAAAAAAGGGAGAGATCAATGAAACGATTGATCGCTGTACTGGCACTGACAGTGCTCGTCGCCGCGGCCTGCGGCGACGACGACACGGCGGCACCGGCACCGGTGGCACCGCCGGCGGCCGACGCCCCGGCTGACGCGCCGGCGCCACCGCCGGCGGACGAACCCGCGACGGCGCCGTCGATGTTGGATGAGTTGAATGTGGCGTTCTTCTTGGAGTGGCCGACGGCGAACCAGGTGGCGCAGGCGGAGCAGACCTACGACGAGGCGCTGGGGTTGACGGTGAACTGGATCCCCTTCGCCAGCGGCGGTGACATGGCCCAGGCCATGGAGGCCGGCGACATCGACATCTCCTATTCGCAGGGGTTGACGCCGTTCGCCAACTTCGTGACCGGCGGCTCGGACCTGCTGCTGGTGGGCGTGGCGGTGACCTACGCGGACGCCGACAACTGCGTGGCGCACCCCGACTACGGCGTCACCGCCGACAACGCCGCGGAGACCCTGGCGGGCCAGAGCATCTACACGCCGTTGGGCAACGTCACGCACTTCAAGCTGTTGAAGATGCTCGAGTACCTGGAGGTGGACACTTCCACGGTGAACCTGATCCAGTCCGAGGGCGGCCCCGCGGCCGTGGCGGCGCTGGACTCCGGCGAGGTGGCCATGGCGTGCGCCTTCGGCGGCGCGGTGAACCAGATGATCGACAACGGCGGGAACCTGGTGATGACCGGCGCCGAGCAGGAGGCCATCGGCATCCGGGTCTTCGACATCATCTCCACCACCGGGGACTTCGCGGACGCCCATCCCGACATCGTGACGGGCTTCCTGCAGGTCACCGAGGACGCCAACCGGGCCTACAACGACGACCGGGAACCGTTCATCGACACCATCGCCGGCGCCGCGGGCATGGACCGCGCCGCCACCATCGCCCTGCTCGACGCCTTCAACTTCCCCGAGCGGGACACCCAACTGTCCGACGCGTGGCTCGGCGGCACCGTCCAGGACGTCATGAAGGAACAGATGGACTTCTTCGCCGCCCAAGGCGAAATCGACTCCGCGCTCGCCAGCTATGACGCCTTCGTCGACACCAGCTTCCTCGAAGCGGTGACCGGCCGGCCCGCCGACGAGGCTCCGTCGGCTTCGATGTTGGATGAGTTGAATGTGGCGTTCTTCTTGGAGTGGCCGACGGCGAACCAGGTGGCGCAGGCGGAGCAGACCTACGACGAGGCGCTGGGGTTGACGGTGAACTGGATCCCCTTCGCCAGCGGCGGTGACATGGCCCAGGCCATGGAGGCCGGCGACATCGACATCTCCTATTCGCAGGGGTTGACGCCGTTCGCCAACTTCGTGACCGGCGGCTCGGACCTGCTGCTGGTGGGCGTGGCGGTGACCTACGCGGACGCCGACAACTGCGTGGCGCACCCCGACTACGGCGTCACCGCCGACAACGCCGCGGAGACCCTGGCGGGCCAGAGCATCTACACGCCGTTGGGCAACGTCACGCACTTCAAGCTGTTGAAGATGCTCGAGTACCTGGAGGTGGACACTTCCACGGTGAACCTGATCCAGTCCGAGGGCGGCCCCGCGGCCGTGGCGGCGCTGGACTCCGGCGAGGTGGCCATGGCGTGCGCCTTCGGCGGCGCGGTGAACCAGATGATCGACAACGGCGGGAACCTGGTGATGACCGGCGCCGAGCAGGAGGCCATCGGCATCCGGGTCTTCGACATCATCTCCACCACCGGGGACTTCGCGGACGCCCATCCCGACATCGTGACGGGCTTCCTGCAGGTCACCGAGGACGCCAACCGGGCCTACAACGACGACCGGGAACCGTTCATCGACACCATCGCCGGCGCCGCGGGCATGGACCGCGCCGCCACCATCGCCCTGCTCGACGCCTTCAACTTCCCCGAGCGGGACACCCAACTGTCCGACGCGTGGCTCGGCGGCACCGTCCAGGACGTCATGAAGGAACAGATGGACTTCTTCGCCGCCCAAGGCGAAATCGACTCCGCGCTGCGGAGCTACGACCCCTTCGTCGACACCAGCTTCCTCGAAGCGGTCAGGTAAACGCCGGATCGCGGGCGGACGGGCGCCTCTCCCCTGGCGCCCGTCCGTCCGGCCTGACACGAGTTGTCTAGTGTCCGGCTGACGCCTGGTTCACATCCCGGCCGGCAACCGAATCCGCCAGATCCGAAGAGGAGGCAGCGATGGAGACTTTCGTCCAGGGTCTGGCCGACGCATGGGACGCCGTGACCTCCGGGGTCGTCACGGCCGCCATCTGGCTCAAGGTGATCGCGCTCGCGGCGGTGGCCCTGGGTGCGGTCCTCATGACCCTCGACCTGCTGATCACGCCGGGCCGCCGTTTCAAGGGCGCCGATCGGGGGGCGCAGCCCAGCGACGGCATCCTGCTCATCGGCCAGCTCATGGCGGTGTCCGCCCTGCTGGGCGGGATCGTCCTGAGCTTCCGGGACACGGCGTCGCCCTGGCAGCCCGCCGTGTCTCTCGTGGGCGGAGCGGCTCTGCTGGCACTCCTGACGGTGTATCGGCGCGCCGGCGAGTCCCGCGGGGCCGGAATGGCCCGGTACGTGTGGCTGGCGCTCGCGGCGGCCTCCCTCGTCGCCGTCCTCCTGGCCTACCTGCAGCGCGACGATTCGACGATCCCGTATGTGGCGCTGCTGGGCGCGGTGTTCATGGTGGTTCGGGCCTGGTTCGCGCTGGCCCGCCCCGAGGTGCATTTCGACAAGTCGAGGGTCGAGGCGACGACCGAGTCGAGGACCGAGAGACCGCTGGTCGTCGAGAACGTGGGCATGGTGTACGAACTGCCCGACGGCGGCGAGGTCGAGGCTCTGGCCGACGTGTCGTTCACCCTGGAGCCGGGCCGGCTGTTGACCCTGCTGGGTCCCTCGGGATGCGGCAAGACCACGCTGCTGAACATCCTCGCGGGCTTCCTGGCGCCCACCTCCGGGGAGGCGAAGCTCGGCAGCGAGCCGATCACGGGGCCCGGCCAGGACCGGGGCATGGTGTTCCAGCGTGGCGCGCTGTTCGAGTGGCTCAGCGTCAACGACAACGTCGGCTTCGGCGCCCGCATGAACGGCCGCTCCCGGCCGGCCTCCCGTGAGGCGGTGCAGGATCTCCTGCACATCGTGGGGCTCCAGGACTTCGGCGACAAGGCCGTCTACGAACTCTCCGGCGGCATGCAGCAGCGCGTGGCGCTGGCCCGCTGCCTGGCCAACGACCCCAGCATCATCCTGATGGACGAGCCGCTCGGCGCCCTCGACGCGCTCACCCGGGAGAAGATGCAGGGCCTCGTGCTGAACCTCTGGAACGAGACCGGCAAGACCATCGTGCTGGTCACCCACAGCGTGGAGGAGGCTCTCTACCTGGGCGATCAGCTGTTCGTGATGGCGCCCCGGCCCGGCCGCATAGAGCGGGTCTACAACCTGCCCTTCGCCCGCCAGGCGCTCACCGCCGATGCCCGCGAACTGAAGACCTCGCCGGAGTTCATCCGCACCCGGGAGGAGATCCTGTCGATGATCTGGGAGATGGAGGAACAGATCATGGGTACCGGAGGTGGCGGCTGATGGCGCACGCAGAGGGCAATCACGACTCCGGCGGCGTGGCGATCGGCGGGGCGGAAGCATGAGCCTGCGCCTCAACCCGCTGCAACGCTCGCAGGACCAGAGCACCCGCAAGACGGTCACCTTCGGCGATGCCACCGAGGTGAGCGGCGCCCTGCGGTGGAGCCTCATCAGCCTGCTCGTCATCCTGTTCTTCTGGTTCATGGGCACGACCGTGTGGGGAATGCCTCAGGAGTGGTACGACTACGCGGACGAGGTTCGAGCGGGCCTCACCGAGGACGAGAGCTACCGCCAGCGCGATCTGCTGCGGGATTGCGAGCGTGCGGCGGAGAACCCCGAGGAGTTCCCCGGCCTGCCGCCCTGTTCCTACACGCAGTGGATCAACGAGCGCACGCTGCCCAGCCCCCAGCAGGTCTTCTGGGCCGGCTGGGACTTCGGCCGCAACGGCTACAGCGACGTCACGCTGTGGGAGCACGTCTGGGACAGCTTCAGCCGCCTGGGGAAGGGCCTGTTCTGGGGGGTGATCATCGGTGTGCCCATCGGCCTGGCCATGGGCCTGTCGAATCGCTGGCGCGGCGTCTTCGACCCGATCGTGGAGTTGCTGCGGCCGATACCCCCGCTGGCGCTCATCCCCCTGTTCATCGTGTGGTTCGGCATCGGCGAGGAGGGCAAGGTCAATCTGCTGCTGTTCGCGGCCATCTGGATCATGGTGATCGCGGCCCGCTCCGGGGTGCTGGCGGTGAACACCACCAAGGTCCACGCCGCCTACTCGCTGGGAGCCTCCAAGGCCCAGGTGCTACGGCACGTGATCCTGCCCAACGCCCTCCCCGAGATCTTCACCGGGCTTCGTGTGGCGATCGGCGTGTGCTGGGGCACCCTGGTGGCGGCCGAGTTGCTCGGCTCGAGTTCCGGCCTCGGCTTCACGATCTTCAAGGCCCGCCAGTTCTTCCTCCTCGACACGATGCTGTCGGCGGTGATCCTCATCAGCATCCTCGGCGTGAGCATGGACGTGGCGATGCGGGTGGGGGAGAAGCGGCTGATCCCCTGGCGGGGCAAGGGTTGACCGGCACTCGGCCCACGGCGGGTCACAGCACGGTTACCCAGTCGTGGCGGCGCGAGGCCCGCGCCGCGCGCCCGCGTGTGGTGTTGGCCGACGGCGAGGACAAGCGGGCCGCCGAGGCCGCCCGACGCCTGGACGCCGAAGGACTGGCGGTCGCGATCCTGCTAGATGAACCGGCCGCCTTCGCCTCGCCGGCGGTGCAGGCAGCGGCGCGAGCCTCGCCGTACGTCGAGCGGATCGATCTCGGCGACCCCCTCCACGTGGCCGCGCTCATGGTGGCCGCCGGCGAGGCCGAGGCATGCGTGGCCGGGGCGACCCGGCCGACCCCCGAGGTGGTGCGGGCGGCCCTGTACTGCATCGGGCCGGCGCCGGGTGTCGAGATCATCAGCAGCTGCTTCCTGCTGGTGCTGCCCGGCGGGACGCCCATCACCTTCGGCGACTGCGGCGTGGTGCCCGAGCCCGACGCCGAGCAACTCGCCTCGATCGCCATCTCGAGTGCGGCCACGCACGAGGCTCTCGTCGGCGAGAGGGCCAGGGTCGCGATGCTGTCCTACTCCACCAAGGGGAGCGCCGCAGGCCCCCGGGTGGAGCGGGTACGTGCCGCCACAGAGATCGTCCGACGCCGGGCACCGTCGCTGGCCACCGACGGCGAGCTGCAGTTCGACGCCGCCTGGGCCCCCGAGGTGGCTCGAAGGAAGGCCCCGGGCTCGGCTGTGGCGGGCGAGGCCAACGTGTTCGTCTTCCCCGATCTGGACTCGGGCAACATCGCCTACAAGATCACCGAACGCCTGGGAGGCGCCCGTGCCTACGGACCCCTGCTGCAGGGCACCGCCGGCGTCATGCACGACCTGTCGCGGGGCTGTGACGTGGACGACATCGTGGCGGTGGCCGTGATCGCAGCCTGCCAGGCCGCCCGCAGCACCGCACTGACATCTAACGATTGCGATATACCTGATAGCTTCCACGTGATGGACCCCCCGGGGAGCGGAGCAGAGGCGGGAGGCAGATCGCAATGACACAGCACAACGACAGGCACCCGCCCGCGCGGCGGCCGCTCGACCGCAGGCAGGTGGTCGCCGCAGCAGCCCAACTCGCCGACACCGAGGGCCTCGACAAACTGACCCTGACGCGGGTCGCCGGCATGCTCGGCGTGCGCCAGCCGGCCCTGTATCGCCACGTCGACGGCTTCGACGATCTGCTGCGCAGTCTCAGCCTCCGGGGCCGGGAGATCCTGGCACAGCGACTCACCGACGCCGCCGTGGGACTTTCCGGCGATGATTCCGTCGCCGCGGTCGGTCACGCCTGGCGGCAGATGGTTCGCGACCATCCCGGCCTCTATGCCGCCACCGACCGCTACCCGTGCGCCGGCGACCCCGAGCTCGAGGCCGCGGTGGAGAGGGTGCTCGCCGTTCTGGGCCAGGCCTTGCGGGGCTACGACCTCAGCGAGGCGGACCGCGTGCATGCGGCCCGCACCCTGCGCAGCGCGTTCCACGGGTTCAGCCACCTCGAGTCGGGGGATGGCCATCCGCTCCCCCACGACCCCGAGGACACCTTCGGGCATCTCGTGGTACTGCTGTGCGCCGGGGTCCACCGGCTCTCCCGCCGATCGGCTGTGGGCACCGGAGACGTCCTGTGACCCGGCTCGGGTTCCTGCTCGACAGCGAGAGCTGCATCGGCTGCCACGCCTGCACCGTGGCGTGCAAGAGCGAGCACGACGTGCCCCTCGGCGTGAACCGGACCTGGGTGAAGTACATCGAGACGGGGTCGTTCCCGGATGCCGACCGGCATTTCTCGGTGATGCGGTGCAACCATTGCGACGACGCGCCCTGCATCAGCATCTGCCCCACCAACGCCCTGTTCCGGGCGTCCAACGGCGTCGTGGACTTCGACGACGACAACTGCATCGGCTGCAAGGGCTGCATGAACGCCTGCCCCTACGACGCCATCTACATCAACCCGGACACGAACACGGCCAACAAGTGCAATTTCTGCAACCACCGCATCGAGCAGGGTCTCGAGCCGAGTTGCGTGGTGGTGTGCCCGACCCACGCCATCAAGGTGGCCGACCTCGACGACCCCGACGACGAGGCCACCCGGCTCATCGCCCGGAGCGACACCGCGGTGCGGGCGCCCGAGCAGGGGACCCTGCCCAAGGTCCACTACCTGGGCGCCAACCCGGCGGCGCTGGATCCGCTGCGCACGGCGATCGCCGGCGACGGGATGATCTGGGCCGACACCACCCCCCAGCACCCGACTCTCGATACGGGCGGCGCCGGTGTGGAGGCCCGCACCACCTACACCACCGCGCACCAGATGACCTGGAAGGCGAAGGTGTCCAGCTACCTGGTCACCAAGGCGGTCGCCGCGGGCATGATGGCCGTGGCCGCGTTGCTGGTGCTGCTCGGCCACGGCGGCGAGCAGGCCGTCGCGGGCGTGGTGCCGGCGGTGACCGCCGGCGTGTTCCTGGCGGCCACGGGCCTACTCCTGGTGTGGGACCTGCGCCGGCCCGACCGGTTCTACTACCTGCTGACCCGAGCCAACCGCCGCTCCTGGCTGGTTAAGGGCGCCGTGGTCCTCGGCGCCTACGCCGCGGTCTGCGCCGCCTGGTTCGTTGCGGGCCTGGTCGGTTCGGTCGGGGCGCTGCAGGTGCTCGCCGCCCCTGCCGCGCTGTTGGCCGCGGCCACCGCGGGCTACACCGCCTTCCTGTTCGGCCAGTGCGAGGGCCGCGACCTCTGGCAGACGCCGCTGCTGCTGCCGACGCTGCTCGCCCAGGCGGTGGTGGCCGGCGGCGCCGGATACGCCGTGCTGGACCTGGTCGCGGAGGTGCCCAGCCCTGACGCGGTGCAGTGGGCGCTGCTTGGGGGGTTGCTGGCCACCGCGGTGCTCGTGGCGACCGAACTCGTGTCCCGCAAGTCGCCCCATGTTGAGGCTGCAGTGACGACCATGACCCGCGGTCGCTACGCGCGCCGGTTCTGGGCCGGCGGCGTGGTGCTGGGCCTGGCCGTCCCGACCGCACTGGTCGCTGCGAGCCTCGCAACCGAAACAGGCCCGTGGCCGGCCGCCGCGGCCGGCATCTGCGCCGTCGCCGGCATGTGGTTCTACGAGGACAGCTTCGTGCGGGCGGGCCAGTCCGTGCCGCTGTCCTAGACGGAGATCCGATCGTGGCAGAGCTGAACAGCTACCCCCCGCACGAGACCTGGCACGACGTCACCTCGCTCGACGCCAAGGCGTGGCCTCACCGGGTGGAGAACCGTCACACCCTGGTGCCCACCACCTGCTTCAACTGCGAGGCCGCCTGCGGCCTGCTGTGCCACGTCAACCAGGCCACCGGGCGCATCGACCGCGTCGAGGGCAATCCCCTGCATCCGGCCAGCCGGGGGCGGAACTGCGCCAAGGGTCCGGCCACGCTCAATCAGATCGACGACCACGAGCGCATCCTGTACCCGCTGCGGCAGGCCGGGGAGCGCGGCTCGGGCCAGTGGGAGCGGGTGAGCTGGGACGAGGCCCTCGCCGACATCGGCGACCGTATCCGCACGGCCATCGCCGAGGGCCGCCGCAACGAGGTGATGTACCACGTGGGCCGCCCCGGCGAGGACGGCTACGCCGAGCGGGTGCTGCAGTGCTGGGGGGTGGACGGCCACAACAGCCACACCAACATCTGCAGCTCGAACGCCCGCATCGGCTACCAGAGCTGGATGGGCCACGACCGGCCCTCCTCGGACTTCGCCAACGCCGAGGTGATCTTCCTCATCTCCTCGCACCTGGAGTCGGGCCACTACTTCAACCCGCACGCCCAGCGGATCATCGAGGCGCAGGGCAACGGGGCGACGGTCATCTGCGTGGATCCCCGGCTCTCCAACACCGGCGCCAAGGCGGACCACTGGCTTCCGGCGTGGCCCGGCACCGAGCCGTTCCTGCTGCTTGCCATCGCCCGGCTGCTGGTGCTCAACGGCACCTGGGAGCGCGACTTCGTGCGCCGCTGGACGAATTGGGAGGTCTACCTGCAACAGCGCCACCCGCAGCGGCCGGTGGAGTTCGACTCGGTGGGTCCCGCCCTAGCGGAGGACTACGCCGCATACACGCCCGAAGAGGCCGAAAGGGTCTGTGGCGTGGCAGCGTCGCAGATCGTCGAGATCGCCGGGATCATCGGCGCCCACCCCACGAGGTTCGCCTCTCACAACTGGCGCGCCGCCGGCGCCGGCAACCTCGGCGGCTGGCAGACGGCCCGGTGCCTGTTCTTCCTGAACGTGCTCACCGGCTCGGTGGGAACCGTCGGCGGCACCACCGGCAACGGCTGGAACAAGTACAAGGCACCGCACCCGCCGGGCGCTCCCCCCGTCGAACAGTGGAACGAACTCAACTGGCCGCCGGAGTACCCGCTGGCCTACCACGAGATGTCGATCCTGCTCCCCCACCTTCTGGCAGAGGGTCGGGGCCGCCTCGAGGTGTACTTCAGCCGGGTCTACAACCCGGTGTGGACCAACCCCGACGGGTTCAGCTGGCTGGAGGCCCTCAGCGACCCCGACAAGGTCGCCTGCCACGTGGCCCTCACGCCCACTTGGTCGGAGACGGCCGTCTTCGCCGACTACGTACTGCCTATGGGCGTTGGCGCCGAGCGCCACGATGTGGCCAGCTTCGAGACGCATGCCGGGCGCTGGATCGGCTTCCGCCAACCGGTGATGCGCCGCTACGCCGAGATTCGCGGCGACGCCGTTACCCACGAATCGCGCACGCACGAGTTCAACCCCGGCGAGGTGTGGGAGGAGAACGAGTTCTGGATCGAGCTGTCGTGGCGCATCGACCCCGACAGCTCCCTGGGCATCCGCCGCTGGTTCGAGAGCCCCACCCAACCCGGCACGCCGATGAGCGTGGACGAGTACTACGGGGCCATGTTCGCAGCGGTCCCGGGGCTCGCCGAAGACGCCGCCGCGGCTGATCAGACGCCGCTGGAGTTCATGCGCGACCGCGGTGCCTACGCGCTCGAGGGCGACATGTACCTGCCGTACGAGCGCGAGGTGGATCCGTCCCAGCTGGGAGACTGCGACCTTGACGACTCCGGCGTCTTCCGCCGCTCCGGCACCCCCGGCGCCTGGTCGGGCTCGCCGGAGGACCTGGCGGGCCTGCACCTGCCCGGCCTCGGCGACGGCTCGCCGGCGGTGCAGGTGGACGGCACGGCCCGGGAGGGCTTTCCCACTCCCTCGCGCAAACTGGAGCTGTACTCCCAGACACTGGCCGACTGGGGCTGGCCCGAGTACGCCACGCCGACCTGGATCCCCTCCCACGTGCACTGGGAGGACCTGGACCTCGCCGGTGACGAGCGGATCCTGCTGCCGACCTTTCGCATCCCCACCCTGATCCATACCCGCTCGGCCAACAGCAAGTGGCTGTCAGAGTTGAGCCACCGGCACCCGCTGTGGATCCACCCCTCCGACGCCGAGGCCCTCGGCATCGAGGTGGGCGGCCTGGTGCGGATCACCACCCGCATCGGCCACTTCGTGATCGGCGCCTGGCGCACCGAGGGCATCCGTCCCGGCGTGGTGGCGGCGTCGCACCACATGGGCCGCTGGCGCCTGGATCCGTCCACCGGCGGGTCGTGGGCGGGCGGCGACGCCGACATCAGCAACGACGGCACGATCTGGCGGCTGAAGCGCCGGGGGCGCCCGCAGAGCCACAGCAGCGCCGACGACGACACCGAGCGCATCTGGTGGAGCGACACGGGCGTGCACCAGAACCTCACCTTCTGCGTGCAGCCCGACCCGGTGTCGGGCATGCAGTGCTGGCATCAGCGGGTGCGGGTGGCGCCCGCCCAGCCCGGCGACGACTACGGCGACGTGGTGGTGGACACCGCCGCGGCGCGGGACGCCTACCGGGAGTGGCTGGCGATGACCCGCCCCGCGCCGGGACCGGGCGGTCTGCGCCGGCCGCTGTGGTACGCC
>VXXM01000081.1:1349-3329 GCA_009835395.1 Acidimicrobiia bacterium | reverse complement strand
TCTCCTAAACCCGCAGGTCACAGAGAGTGCTCCCCGCGCAAGCGGGGGTAGGCCCCCATCTAGGAGCACCGATGAGATCACCGACCGGGTGCTCCCCGCGCAAGCGGGGGTAGGCCTATCTGGTGCCGCCGTGGCCGGCGTGGGCGTTCGTGCTCCCCGCGCAAGCGGGGGTAGGCCCTCACCGACGCCGAGGAGGCCGAGCTCGTCGAGGTGCTCCCCGCGCAAGCGGGGGTAGGCCGACGATCGGGACGCCGTCGTCGTCCCAGTCGTTGTGCTCCCCGCGCAAGCGGGGGTAGGCCCACATCGGGCCAGCCGGCCGATTGCGACCGTCGGTGCTCCCCGCGCAAGCGGGGGTAGGCCCCCACGCGCCGACATCCCCGGCCCGCACGTGATGTGCTCCCCGCGCAAGCGGGGGTAGGCCCAGCGCAGCAATCCCCGAGTTGCGGGCGCTGATGTGCTCCCCGCGCAAGCGGGGGTAGGCCCGGTGCTGCTCGACGGTGCTGCGCATCCGGATGGTGCTCCCCGCGCAAGCGGGGGTAGGCCATTTCGCGCGCAGTCTTGGCCGCACCCCCCGTGGGTGCTCCCCGCGCAAGCGGGGGTAGGCCCGCTGGTCGACGGCTGCTGTCCATCACGTCGGTGTGCTCCCCGCGCAAGCGGGGGTAGGCCGAGATTCAAGCGAGCAACAAAGGCCGCCGGAGAGTGCTCCCCGCGCAAGCGGGGGTAGGCCCTGTGGCGGGTCGCCGTCGCTGCGGTGCAGCCAGTGCTCCCCGCGCAAGCGGGGGTAGGCCATTTTTTGCGCAGTCTTGGCCGCACCCCCCGTGGTGCTCCCCGCGCAAGCGGGGGTAGGCCGACGAGATCCTTCAAGGCCATCAGATCTCGACCGTGCTCCCCGCGCAAGCGGGGGTAGGCCGCACCCGCCGCCGACGATCCCCAGCACCCGCCGAGTGCTCCCCGCGCAAGCGGGGGTAGGCCGCGCTGGCACGTCTGGGCCGATGTCGCCGGAGCGGTGCTCCCCGCGCAAGCGGGGGTAGGCCTCGGCTGGCTGCTCGGCGCCGATGAGCAGCTGCGGTGCTCCCCGCGCAAGCGGGGGTAGGCCCGAGCTCAAGGTGGAGGGGCGGCTGATCCTGCCGTGCTCCCCGCGCAAGCGGGGGTAGGCCGAGACGCCGGTCGACGTCTCGTCCATCACGTCGGTGCTCCCCGCGCAAGCGGGGGTAGGCCGCACGCCAGCGCCCGGATCAGCGCCCGATCGCCAGTGCTCCCCGCGCAAGCGGGGGTAGGCCCGTGGAGGTAGCGCAATGAGCACCATCAGCGACGTGCTCCCCGCGCAAGCGGGGGTAGGCCCCCCCAGCGGTCACGCCGTCGATGCCCAGCCGAGTGCTCCCCGCGCAAGCGGGGGTAGGCCCTCGTCGGGATGACCTACGAAGGTGTAATCAAAGTGCTCCCCGCGCAAGCGGGGGTAGGCCCGCGCTACCCAGCGTCTTGGCGACGAGCCACAAGTGCTCCCCGCGCAAGCGGGGGTAGGCCCTGACCTATTACTGCTGCGCGGTGGTGCGCCCAGTGCTCCCCGCGCAAGCGGGGGTAGGCCGGTGCCGGTTGGCCTCGGCGTTGGCGCTCGTGTGTGCTCCCCGCGCAAGCGGGGGTAGGCCCCCCGACATGCACCCGACACGTACACAACTGAGGTGCTCCCCGCGCAAGCGGGGGTAGGCCCGGTCGCCTTATTCCGACCGAACAGCTTCGCCAGTGCTCCCCGCGCAAGCGGGGGTAGGCCTGAGCCGACCTGTAGCACTTACCGCAGCCGAGGCGTGCTCCCCGCGCAAGCGGGGGTAGGCCCGGCCCGATGACCTACAGCTACGAGCAGACGTTGTGCTCCCCGCGCAAGCGGGGGTAGGCCTGCGCAGGCGCCGGCGAGCTCGACGGCGCTGCTGGTGCTCCCCGCGCAAGCGGGGGTAGGCCCGCGGTTACGCGACCGTCGTTCGTGAT
>VXXM01000081.1:0-1339 GCA_009835395.1 Acidimicrobiia bacterium | reverse complement strand
GTGCTCCCCGCGCAAGCGGGGGTAGGCCCGCGGTTACGCGACCGTCGTTCGTGATTTGCTCCGTGCTCCCCGCGCAAGCGGGGGTAGGCCCGCGGTTACGCGACCGTCGTTCGTGATTTGCTCCGTGCTCCCCGCGCAAGCGGGGGTAGGCCCAGCGCCAAGCAGGACAAGACGTCGCCGGAGTGGTGCTCCCCGCGCAAGCGGGGGTAGGCCCGTTACGCAGCGACGCTCGGCAGTCGTGATGGAGTGCTCCCCGCGCAAGCGGGGGTAGGCCCGGCCCCATGACCTACTCGTATGAGCAGACCCTGGTGCTCCCCGCGCAAGCGGGGGTAGGCCTTCGAGTCGACGACGGGCCAGATGGGTCAGGCGGTGCTCCCCGCGCAAGCGGGGGTAGGCCGTGCCGGACGGGGACAAGGTGTGGCCTGTGGACGTGCTCCCCGCGCAAGCGGGGGTAGGCCCCTCACCGCCGGCGCCCGCGGCGGCCCCGACTGGTGCTCCCCGCGCAAGCGGGGGTAGGCCCGCGGCTGCGGCCGAGCTGGCTCGCATCACGGGGTGCTCCCCGCGCAAGCGGGGGTAGGCCTTCGGTTGTTTCGGGCCTCGAATTCGGCCGAATGTGCTCCCCGCGCAAGCGGGGGTAGGCCTCGACGGCGAGGAGGACTGAGATGGAGGTGATCGTGCTCCCCGCGCAAGCGGGGGTAGGCCTCGACACGTCCAGCATGGCCATCACGTGGTTCGGTGCTCCCCGCGCAAGCGGGGGTAGGCCTTCCGCCGCCGCGCTGCACGCGATCCGGGCGCTGTGCTCCCCGCGCAAGCGGGGGTAGGCCTTGCTGCGAGCAGCCGCCTGATGGCGGCCATCAGTGCTCCCCGCGCAAGCGGGGGTAGGCCATGCGACACGGTGACGCATTTGGCCGTCGCAGCGTGCTCCCCGCGCAAGCGGGGGTAGGCCCATCGCGAGCGACGGACCGGGCAGCAGCGTGCTGTGCTCCCCGCGCAAGCGGGGGTAGGCCCTGCTCATGGACGATGCCGACGAGATCGCCCATGTGCTCCCCGCGCAAGCGGGGGTAGGCCCAGCGCCGCGCAGCAGCGTGCCATCTGCTCGGGGTGCTCCCCGCGCAAGCGGGGGTAGGCCCTCGTCCAACGTCGTCGCCGAGGACACCTGGATGTGCTCCCCGCGCAAGCGGGGGTAGGCCCTGCGGCGCGCCATGCTGCGAGACATTGAGGCAGTGCTCCCCGCGCAAGCGGGGGTAGGCCCGGCTTGCCGACGCGGTGAGCCGTGCGGCTAGCGTGCTCCCCGCGCAAGCGGGGGTAGGCCCGGGATGCAGCCGAGGGTGTGCGCCAG
>VXXM01000020.1:61211-88193 GCA_009835395.1 Acidimicrobiia bacterium | reverse complement strand
GGACGGGACACGCCCGCCTCGCCGCGGATCTGGCGGCCGAGGAGGCCGCCACGGCGGCCGCGCTCTGCTGTGGGTCCGACGACGACGAGCGGCGCGAGTTCGTCGTCGAGGCGATCCTCAGCGGCAAGCCCGAGTTGAGCCGTCTCTGCGTCGCGCCGCCGCGCCCCCTCGAGGATCGGTACGTGTCGCAGTCCTCGTTCCCGTTCACGACCGCCGACGGCGTCCCGTCCGGCGGTGTCGGCGTGCTCTCGGTTGGTTTCGGCTGCGAGACCGATGGCGGCGTCGGTGTACCGGGGACGATCTTCCCGTCCTCGGAGATCCGTGGCCGCGCGACCGAGGTGCTGCTGCTGCCACCGGGCCCCGCCCTTGACGTCGACACGCGGCCGGTCCTGACCGTCGCCGACGCGAGGACGAATGAACGATTCGAAGCGCTCACGTTCGTCCTCGAACTGGACCGGCCGGTTGCGCCGAACAGAGACATCTCGGTGTTCTACCGGCTGAATCCGTTCGATGGCGCCGATCCTGACTCGGACCTCAACGCCGAGCCGGCCACGACCACTGATGATCCGTTCGACTTCTGCAACGCGACCATCGACGAGATCTTGCACGTGGTGGGGGACTACGACCCCTCTGCTCATGCCGCGAGCCACCGCGACTACTTGCAGACGACTGGACGCGTACGGATTCCCCGCGGTGAGACCACGGCCACCATCAGAGTGCCGATCCTCGACGATTGCCTCCACGAGAACCTCGAGCACATCGAACTTGAGTTGTACAACGAGAACGAAGCCGATGTCCTGGTCGCGACACGACGGGCAGTCGGCACGATCGTCAGCAACGATGACCTACCGCTCGTGGCGTTCCTCGACACGGTGATCGAGGTCGGCGAAGCGCCGCCGGAACCGACCGACCGGAGCCAGCACCTGCCGCTCGAACTGACTCTGCGCAACGCCTCGAGTCCGCATCACCGGACCGTCGGCGTGCTGGAGGTCACCGGCGAGCTCGCCACCGTCGACGATGTCTTGGACACGGCGTCGGCTGTGCCGAGCGGTCTGTGCCCGGCCGACTACACCGCGCTGGGAATCGGGCAGGCCGGAAGCGCTTTTTCGATCTCGCGACTGGAGGCCGGCGACGCCGTCGGCGTGGAGATCCTCGACGACGACGTCCACGAGGGCCCGGAGCAGTTCACGGTGCGGTTGGAGCAGGCCTCCGGCGCGGCTCTGGGCAGCGACCGTGTCGTGCGGGTCGTCATCACCGACGACGACGATCCCCCCAGACTCGGTGTCTTCGACGGCACCCTGGGCTCCGCGACGGAGCTCGTGGTAGATGAGGGCGCCGGCGTTCTCGCGCTCGACGTGCGGCTCCTGAACGCCGACGGACACGAGATAGGTAACGGTGTGCCGGTGACGTTCACCTACGACATCACCGGGGGCACGGCGACGGTCGGGGTGGACTACAACGAGGACATCCCGGAGTTGGGCTGGACGATCGAGCCGTGCGCGAGCGGGTCCAGCCTCTACCCCGGGATCACCGTGGAGATCCTCGACGACGACATCCCCGAGAGCGACGAGGAGTTCTTCCTGGTCCTCGATTCGGCCGAGACGGAGAACGCGCTCGACAGCGAGGCGATCACCGTGACGATCCTCGACGACGACTAGAGGCTTCATATGCGACTGTCCCGCCCGGCTCGCCGAGCCGTCGCCTCCCGGCGCGACGCGTCGCCTGCCCGCCGGCGCTGCGGGCTCGTCCGACGAGACCCTCCACGGGACGAGTGGGGCGGCGCGGCGAGCCTGTGGGTCGTGATGCTGGTGCCGGTTCTCGCTCTCGGGGCGGTGGCCTCGATGGCGGTGCCGGAGCGGATGGCGGCGCAGGCGACGATGGAGGACGTGGCGCTGGACGTGGCGACTCTCGCGGTGGCGTGGCGCGCCACGGAGAATGTGCCCCAGGGTGCCATCGACTCGTTCGTCCCCGAGTGTGTCAGCACGACCGACGCAGCCCGGGAGGCGCTGTGCCGCGAGTTGTGGGAGCCCGTCGTTACCGACCTCGGGCTGGCGGGCGTGGATGTGACGTCGCTGCGGGGCTTCTACAGCGACCTGTACACGGCGTCGGACAGCTTCGCCGATCGGCCGCCGTGCCGCATCTATGGCTCCGCGGTCCTGCTGGACGCCGTTCACGTCGCTCTCGTGGCGGACTGGTACGGAGGTTGGGCGGCTTCGCAGGTGTGGCCCGACGGCACGCGCCAGGGAGCCGAGGCCGTGGGTCGCCTCCAAACGACATTCTTCGATCAGTCCGCGGGCGAACCGGTCGACGACCGGGGCAACGAGTGCGGGAAGCGATTCACGCTGCACAAAGAGTCCGGCGAACCCGGCTGGTTGGGTGACCCCGACTTCGAAGGCCGCCGGATGGCGGAGTCGATTCCGCTTCGGACGACGTTCTCCGGCTGACGGTACAATCTGTGGCACCTATAGCACGATGATGGCTTCGGCACTGGTCTGGTCGGCGGTTGCAGCGTGGGCGGTTCTGGGCGTGTACACGTCGGTCACCGACCTGCGTCGCGCGATCATCCCCCGACGCGCCGTGTGGCAGGCCGGCAGCTTGGTCGCGGCGCTCCTCGCGGCCGCGGCGGGCGTGGTCGGCGATCCGCTCCGGCTTGCCTGGGCGGCCGTCGCGGCAGCCGCCGTCGGGCTGTTCTTGGAAGTGGCCTATCGCACCCTGCCCGGCCGCGTCGGCTTCGGTGACGTTCGGCTCATCATCGTAAACAGCCTGCTCGCGGGCTGGTGGGGGGTGCAGTGGTCGTGGTGGGCGCTCGGCGCCGGAGCGGTGGCGGCGCTTCCCGCGGGCGTCGTGTCGCTGGCCCGCAAAGGGCGCGCAGCGAGTGTCCGCTGGGCGCCGGGACTCGTGGTCGGCACGGCCACGGTCTTGGCACTGCGAATCTGGGCTGCCGGTCCCGTATAGCGGGGGCGGGGGTGGTTTCGAGGCTCGCAACGGCGGCCGTGGCGTTAGGACCCGGCCGACCGCGGGGAAGACCGGGACATTTGTCACACCAGGTTGCGACAGCCGCAAAGTGGCCTGAGAATAGCGGCTACTGATAGCTCGTACTGATAGCTATCTCAACTCATTGACTTGGTTGGCATTGACTATGGACATCCCTTACTGGGCGGACTCCCCACCGCGCGCTCGGTCTGACTCTCCCCTGCGAGGGCTGGACCGAGCGCGCGGTCCGACCCGCGGAGATCGCGTCGGCGACCTGCGGACCGGTGATCGGATGGGGTCAGCCGAGGGTTCGGTCTGTGTGCCGCGCCGAACGGGCGCCGGCGGGGGATCGCGGGCCGGAACCGGGCTGCCGGGTTTCGCCGCGCCGGGTGGCTCCCGACCGGTGGCGGGCTGCAAGTCCGTCATCCGAAACCACGTCCCGCGGCCGGCAGCACATAGGGCACATCGATGACTGATCGCCCGAAGTGCTCTGCAGCCTGTGGCTGGCACGAGATGTCGCCCCGAGCGCCTGACACATCTCGCCGGGCCGCGCGACGGAACTCGCCGGAGGGGATTGCACCGGTCGAACCCTAGCCGGCCAGGCCCGGCAGCTCGCATACGCGCCTCGCGGCCCGATCGCGTGCAATCGCAGAAACTCCGCCAATCGCACATCCGCGGAGATAATCTGCAAATTCGTGTTGGATAAGTAGTACTAATATCGTTATAGTCTCTATCAATCAGATCCGATTGACTTAGTCGAGTTTAGGAGAGCCGAACGTTGGCAGAGTTGGATTCTCGCGCGGCTGATGCGTCGCCGCAGACTGTCGGCGCCCCGCGGGCGCGCCGCACGCTGTCTCCGTCGACGAGGCGCGTCCTCCTGGTGATTCTCAGCGCGTTCGCGCTGGTCGGCAGCGTCGGCGGCTTCTACTACACCGCCGACGCGTTCGATGACAGAACACCGGTGCTCGTGGCGGCGGTCGACATCCCCGAAGGGGGGCTCGTGTCCACCGCCGAACTGACCTCGACAGGGGCGGTCCTGGGCGACATCCCACACGTCCCGTGGACTCCAGGTGCGGCAGACCTGTTCGATGGTCTGGTCGCGAATCGCCCGATCGCCGCGGGCACGCCGGTCCTCGAAGAGATGTTCACGCTGCGGGAGGATGTCCCCGTTGGAGAGGAGCTGGAGATCTTCGTCACGCTGGACACCAGCCTCTCGCCCACGGAGGTCCTGGAGGGTGACACCGTCCTGCTGATCGACCCCGGCGTGCCGCCCGCCATCGGCGCCCCCGGACGACCGCGGACGGCCTTCCGCTCGCTCGAACTCACCCAATTCGACGGCACGAGGGTACGGCTCTTCGTACCGCCCGAGGAGTGGCTGGCCTGGCGCTCACTCCCCGAGGAACTGGGCGGCGCGCCCCTCGTCCTTCCCGTTTCGCTCGGCGGCGACCCCGAGGAGCTCGCCCGACAGCTCAACGATGGGTGGTACGAGGAATGGTCCGCTGAGATCGTTCCGGAGCCGCCGACCCCGGAGCCGCCGGCCGAGCCCGGACCCGGCGAGGTGGAGGTGCGCCTGGAGCTCGATCTCGCCCTGGCCCCGTCGGGGATCGCCGAGGGAGAGACCGTTCTCCTTGTCGACCCTGGCCAACTGCCCGCCGGGAACGATCCCGGCCGCCCGCGCTCGGTGTTGCAACCGCTGGATCTGGAGACATTCGACGGTGGAGTGGTCCGCCTGTTCGCGTCGCCTGAGGAATGGGCGGCGTGGCGCAGCCTGCGCGGGGACCTGGGAGCCCGGCCGCTCGCCGTGCCGATCCCGGACGGTACCGATGTGGAGGACATGACCCGCAGGCTCGACGCCGCTTGGCGCACGGAGTGGGAACTCGCCTCCGCGGACGTCGCGATTCCACAGGCCGGACAGTTCCTCGCGACGCTTCCTCTCGCGCCCATCGCCACATCCGGTCCGCTGCGCAACGGCGATCTCGTGCTCATCATCGATCCGGGCGGGCCGGCTGCTTTCGGCGCGCCCGCCCGCCCGCCGAGGGTCATGGAGTCGCGCGTCCTGGAAGGCTGGGACGGCCGGGCGGCCCGCTTCTGGGTCGAGCCGGACCGTTGGGCCTACTACACGTTCCTGAGCGACAGGCTCGGAGCTGTTCCCCTCGTGATGCGGTTGAACGAACAGCCCGAGCCAGGGGAACTGGCCGAGGTGATCCGCGAACTCGACGCGGCGTTCCGCGCGTGGTACCCGGCATCATGATCGGCGAGCTGCGCGACGAGGGGTTCCCATGTTGATGGTGCTGGCGGCGCGCTCGGCCACACTCGACGCAGGATCGGTCGCGCTGGCGATCTGCCGATACTGGAGCGACGCCGGCCGGCGGTCGCTGTTCATCGACGCCGACCTCAACGGCACGTCGCTCGCCGATCGTTTCAACGAGGCGATGCGCGCCGACTGCTCGCCGGCGCTGCGAGGCATGCCCTCACTCGTCGTCTCGGGGGAGCCGCTGAGACTCGACACGGTCGCCAGGCACAGCTACACCGTCGCAGGCGCGTCGGACAACATGTGGCTCCTTTTCGCGCCGCTCAACAAGACGGGCGCGAGGCACACAGCCGGCTGGCTGGGTGAGCGTAGCGGCGACGTCCTGAGGCTCAGCGCCGAGCGCCAGGTCGTCGTCTCGTCCTCGCTGCAACGCCGTGACCCCCACCTGCACCCGCTCCTGGGGGATGCGCCGGCCGTTGTCGTGCTGGCGGCCGCCGAGACGAACAAACAAGTGGCGGAGTTGCGGGCGCTGTGTCGCGACTCGGGGCTGGCAGATGTCGACGCACGCCGTCGCCTGCTGGTCGTCGACGGACCGTCGACGTTCGGCGACGAGCAACTCCTGAGCGAAACGGGACTCGAAGTCGTGGGAAGAATCCCCGCCATCGCCGACGAGAAGGTGCTGCGCGTGTTGGTGGAGCGCAAGCCGGCGGGAAGCCCCCGTCGGCGGGCGTTCGCCCGGAGGCTAACGGTCCTGGCCAACGACCTCGACTCGCTGTTGAGCTCCGAGCCGCCGGTCGCCACGCCGATCACCGGACGCGACCAACGGTCCCCGCGGGACGGGTTCGGGCCCTTCGCACATGCGTTGGCATCGGCGTCGGCGGCGAGAGAGAGGTGGGAACATGGCGCTGCGTGAGGAGATCTGGAGGGACGTCCTCCCCCGCGTCCAGGAATTCAGACTGCAAGCCCAGACCGGCAACGGCGACACCGACGACAGCGAGGCGCCCGACTACGCCGAGGTCACCGAGACCTGTCGTGAACTCGCTGCGCAGGCGATCCGCTCTCGACAGGCCGAGGAGTTGAACACCACCGGCCGTGTCCTCAGCGACGACGACCTCGAATGGGTGTGGGAACAGTTCTTGGCACTCCTCGGGGCGGGACCGCTGCAACGCTTCCTGCACCGCGACGACGTCGAGAACATCTACGTCTTCGGCCCGAACACCACGCTTCTGTGCCTCGCGGGCGGCCGCCAGGAGTTCGTCGCCGAGCAGCTCTTCGCCGACGAGGACGACATGATCCGCTACATCGCTCATCTGGCGACGACCCACGGCCAGACCGGCCGGCGGTTCGACCAGGCCGCTCCGCTGCTCGATCTCCGACTGCGCACGGGCGAGCGCATCTTCGGAGCGATGGCCGTGTGCGGGACGCCGTTCCTGACAGTGCGCTGCCACCGCGCCCGATCCATCCGCCTGGACGAACTGGTGAGACGGGAGTCGCTGTCGTCGGAGGCCGCCGAGTTCCTTGCGGCCGCCGTCCGCCCACCAGGACCGGCCAATCTTCTCGTGTGCGGGGCTCTCGGTTCGGGCAAGACGACTCTGCTGCGCGCGCTGCTGGCCGAGATCGGATCCAACGAGATCGTCTGCACCCTCGAGCAGACGTTCGAACTCTTCCTGGATCAGTCGCACCCTCTGACCTTCGCGGTCGAGACGCGCGAGGCGAACAGCGACGGCTCCGGCGAGATCTCGATGGACGAATTGGCCAAGCGATCACTCCGCTCAGGAGCCGACCGCGTCATCGTGGGCGAGCTGCGCGGCGCGGAGGCCGCCACGTTCCTCTCCGCGTGCGGCACCGGCTCGGACGGATCGATGGCGACGATTCACGCCTCCTCTCCGCGCCAGGCCCTCAGCCGCCTGGTTCGCTACTGCATGAACGCCGGCATGGCAGGCGCGCAGTCGGCGCTGATCCAAGAGGCCGCCGAGGTGATCCATCTCGTGGTCCACTTGCGCGGCGATCCGCGCACAGGCTTTCGCGGCGTCAACGCCATCTCCGAGGTGGTGAGTTCGGACGGTGACCGCTTCGAGATGCACGACATCTTCGGCCGCCGCCAGCGCGGCGGACCGATGGTGCTGCTCGGGCGCCCCCGCAATCCCGAGGTGATCGAACGCGTCGTGGAAGGCGGCCTGGACATGTCGGGCTGGCCGGAAGGGAACTGAGTTCGATGATGCCGGTCGTTTTCGGCCTCGTGTTCGCGGTCGGCCTGGCCGTCGCCGTGCTCGCGGCGACGGCCAGGCTCACGAGGCCGCGACCCGAGCGGATCGCACGCGCCGAAACGCGGCGCCTCGAGCGCGCCGAGCGCGCCGAGGCCCGGCGAAACGCGCCGCGGCGCATCGGCCTCGTCGGCATCAGCCAGGTCGTCTGCGGCCTCGGCGGGCTCCTGCTGGGCTGGGCGGTGACCGACTTGATGGGGATGGCGGTCCTGCTCGGCGGCATGGGTGCGCTGCTGCCCCCGTTCATGGCGGCGCCGCGCCGGCGCCGCCACCAATCGAAGGTGGCGCTGGCCTGGCAGTCCTGGACCCACCAACTGGCCGAACTGGCCCGCGCGGGCGCGGGGTTGTCGGAGTCGCTGATCGGCAGCGTGCAACACGCCCCCCAGGAGATCGCCCCGACCGTCGAGAAGGTCGCCGCCACAGCGGAGTTGCACGGCGTCGAGGCGGCGCTGGACGAACTCGCCGACGCCGGCACCGTCTGGGAACCGGAGGTCGCGGCGGGCCTGCGCATGGCGGCCACGTCCGGCGGCGCGGTGGCCACGCCGCTTCTGGATCTCGGCGCCCGGATCAACGACGTCGTGGCGCTGCACCGCGTCAAGACCGAGGCCGTGGTTTCGCTGTGGACCCAGACAATCGCCCTGCTTTCCCTCGCCGGCGGGGTCGTGCTCCTCATGTACCGCAACAATCCCGCCTACTTCGAGCCGTACCGCGCCGGCGGTGGCCAACTCGTGCTCGTGGCGATCTCGCTGCTGTTGCTCCTGTCGACGGGCTTCCTCGTCCACCATTCGGTGGTCCGCGAGGAGAACTCCGTGCTGGTTCCCGCGCGCCGGCGCCGCCGCGGCAAGGATCCGTTGTGAGCCTCGCCGCCGCCGCGGGAGTCGCGTTCTTCGTCGGCTTGGCGCTGCTGGCTGTCGGCATCGTCAATCCGGTCCGTCGCCGGCGGGTCGCCCAGCCACAGCGCCGCGGGCTGCGCGACATGCTGCCGGCGGTCAAGGACCGCGAGGGGCAGAACCTTCGCCTGGCCGGCATCGCCCCCGAGGCGTACGCCATCCAGCGTCTCGCCGGCCTCGTCGGCGGTCTCGTGGCCGGGATCGCCATCAGCGTTCTGTCGGGCCGCGGCGCCCTGGGGGGAGTGATCGTGACCGCTCTGGTGACCGCACTCGGCTGGTTCCTGCCCATGCTCGGCGTTCGCGACACAGCAAAGAAGGCGCGTCTCGAACTCGACGATGTCGTCCGCGTCTGGGTCGTCCTGGTGGCGCAGCAGGTATCCGCGGGCGTGGATCCGTCGGTGGCGATGCTGGCGGCCGCCCGGATCGGCAAACGCCCGGCCTGGCGGCTGCTGCACCGGTTCCTCCTGACCGCCCAGCAGGAGCGCCGGCCGGCATGGGAGGGCCTCGTCGACATCGTCGAGCGCTACGGCATCTTCAGCCTGTCGCCGATCGTCTCGGCTCTCGCTCTCGCCGCCGGACGCGGCACCCGTGTCTCAGACGCGGTGCTCACCGCCGCCGAGTCGCTCTGGCAGGACACCACGGCCCGCGAGCGCGAGAAGGCGGCTCGCCGGGCCCAGGTCGTCGTCGTCCCGGCGACGGGTGTCGCGCTCGCGCTCGCCGGCATTCTCGTGTACCCGCCGTTCACTGCCCTCACCGGCAGTGGCGGCGGGGGGCTCGGCTGATGCGCCGCCCCGCCAGCTCCACTGGGCGCCGGTGGCCGTCGGGTCCCCTCGCCCGGCCGCCTCCCGACGGACCCGGCAACCTCACCTCAACGAGCGGCTTTCGTCACGCGAACTCCAGCTCGAGATCATCACCGAGAATCCACGGCCAGTAACCGACTCGGCCAAATAATCAAGTAATACAGATCATTTGTAGTTGAAAGGACAATGAATAATGAAGTCAGCAATATCCCGAATCCGCCGGCGGCACCGCACCGCCCGGCGGTTCCTGCAACAGCGCGAGGACGAGAGCGGCCTCACCACACTTGAGTGGCTGCTGATCGTCGCCGCTGTGGCCGGTCTAGCAGCCCTCGCGGTCGTGCTGGTCCAGAACGTAGTCGGCGACACCGCCGAGCAGATCAGCGGCAGCAGCGCTCGCAAGACCGCCGCCCTCGTCGCCGCGGAGGAAATCGTCAACAAGGCCAACAGCAATGCCGCTGATCAGCCCACGCAGGCAAAGACCTACGGAGACTGGGCGAAGTACTACAAAGCCAAGTGCAATCGCATCAAGATCACCTACGGTGACGCCGGCATCAAGCCGGAGCCAGCGTTCTTCGTTAAGAGCGGCGAGGAGACTGCAGACGTAGTCGCGACAGCGATTTCGACCGCCGCGTCTGACGCAGAGACGGACCTTTTCGAAGACGGTACCTTCGATACTGGTAAGAGTGCGACGGCGCAGTGCCGAATCAGTGACGCTGGCGCCGCCAGCGCCGACGAGGAATGATCTCGGGACTGCGGCGAGTCGGCGACCCCGCGTCGCTCTAGCTGTTGAGACACCTTCGTGACTCGACCCGACGCGGTCGTCGGCGCCGGCGTATCGTCTGGCGCTGACGACCGCGTCCCCGGCGGCGTCAATAGCCAATCGGCTCGTCGTCGGCTAATCTCCGTCTCCGGCTGCCCGCCACAGGGTGTAACGCCGCGGCGGGAATGTTGAGCGGCGGTGAGCGCACAACGCGTATCGATTTGCCTGCGGGGCAGGTTCGGGCTGCGCCGGGTGGTCGGGCGCGACGACCAGAGCGGCCTCAGCGCACCGGAGTGGCTGCTGATTGTCGCTGCCGTCGCCGGGCTTGCCGCGTTGGCCGTCACGCTGGTGGCAGGCTCAGTCGAGGACACGGCCGAGCAGATCCGCACTCGGAGAACCGAGATCGACGCCGCCCGCATGGCCGCCTTAGAGATCACTACGCGAGCGAGGAGCGCTCGGACCGGAGCGCCCAGGGCTCCGTCGTCCTACGACGACGACCGGTTCGCCGGGATGTGCCGCCGTCTGGCGATCACCCACGGCAGCGCCGGCGTCGTCGCCCAATGGGTCGGCGACGGGAAGCCACTCCCGAGCGTCACCATCGTCCCCGCCGAGGAGTACGATCGGCAGCCGCCCGAGGCGGCGCCCACCTGCGTGATCGCCGCAACCCCCTGAGCCGATGCCGCGCCGTCGCCGCACCGATCCCGGCGTAACGCCTGCCATCAGCGCGCCCCGCGACGCCGAGACCGGAGGCTTCCGGCGGCCTGCGCCACCGTTCTCGGCGTCACGGCGCAGGGCAATCGCGGCGAAAGCGGTGCGTCCGCTGTCGGGCCAGCGCAAGACCGTGCCGGGCCGCGACGAGAGCGGCCTGATCACCCTGGAGTGGCTGCTGGTCGTCGCAGCGGCGCTCGTACTCAGTGCGTCGGTGGCCTACGTGGTGCAGGACTACTTCGGCTCAGCAGCGCTGACCGCGGGCAGCGACGCGCTCCTACCGGCACCAGCCGCCGCCGCGGCCCGTGTCACGGCCGACGCACGCGCCGCACTGCCGACTGGCGCCGACCCGATCGCGATCGCGGCGCTGAACGAGACGTTCGGCACCAAGTGCGACCGCCTCGAGATCGCCTACTTCGATGTCGCCGCTCGCACATCGTGGACTGATGCCGATGCTGCCGATCACGCAGGCATCTTCGACCTGTCCACCCCTCCCGCCAGAGTCCTCTGCACCGTGGCCACCGGCCGGTGAATGGCTCAGTGCCCGAGCGTCGCAACCACAGTCAGCTTCCCCCGATCCGGAGAGACCGGACCGGGCGCCCATCATCGAGGGTTCCGAACCGCCCCGACCGTACGACGCACCCGAATGGGCCGCTCACAACGGCCCGACGGGGCGGATCGTCTACAAGAGTCGCGGCGACCGGCCGAGGCGGCCTGCCGGAGCTGACCTGGTGCTGCCCTCGCCTGACGGCCTGTGTCAAGCATCTCAGGGGGCCTGGGCCGCGTCGTCCGTCGACGTGCTGGGGACTATCTCGCCAACCCGCTGGGTCAACTCTTCCCGAAAGTCGGGCGCGAGACTGTGGTCGCCCACTTCGAAAGTAGAGGAGGGCACGTGCCGGCTCGGTCTGGTCAGGACGTCCACGAGATCCACAACCAGCAACCAGCGGATGTGGCGTGACGTTCGGTGGCAGGGAAAGGCTGAGCCTGTTCGGAACCGGTTGGTCTCGCATGAGCGGTTGCGGCACCGAGTCCGGGCTTGTCGGGTCTCGACCGCGCGGCGGCGAGCGATTCCTGGTTCGGTGTCGGCGCCGAGCCCACCGGGCCACACGTCGCATCGGTGGCGAGGCCCTCGACACCCTTGAGGATGGGCGCCGGGAAGAGTCCGATCGTCATCGGGTCGTCCTCCGGTATCGATCCGATGACGACTTCTCCTATCTGGCGCGTCGCGGCTGTTCCGTCCGGGACCTCGCACACAGGCCGGAGTAGCCGAGGCTGAGGACATCGTTGGAACGCGATCCGATCCGAACCATCGTCTCGAGCTGCAGGAGGTACCGCAAGAAGGGAGGATCCGTGAAGTTCATCTCACGGGAGCGCAGTTTGATGTCGGTAACCGGGTCAACGCTGGTCACGTCGAGTGGCACTGGACGAATCACCATTGGTGCCGCCACCCTGCGGTCGTCGCCGGAGCCGCCGGCGAGCAACGGCCCGTCCCTCCAGCAAAGACGGGACACCACCCGTCGCTGCGACGGCCGCAGACCTGGCTCGCCGAACCGACCCAGGTCTGCGGCTCGGAGATGCCATCCGGCGGGCTCGAATATCTCACGGTCTGAACAGGCCGGACCCGAGGACCGCGAGGGCGGCAAGACGTGGTGCCTCTTGTCGACGACCCAACTCCGACCGGGTTGTGAATCGCTCCAACTCGGTGGGCTCGAACGACTATTGCGGACCTGTTCGACGGTGATTCCGCAGGCGGCGGACCGGGCTTGAGCAGGCCGTCACGACGCTGCGGGCGCGGCGCCGGCCTCGTTGGGTTGGGTCTCGCCGTGGGCGACGCGGCTGTGTTCGTCGGTGGCGTCTGCAAGTAGAGGTAACCGGTCGCCGCAGGTCGGCGGGCTGGGCCTTGCCGTCGCCGTGGGCCATCCGGCCGCCGCCTGCGGTGATGGCCGCCAGTCCATAGGCAGCGTCCCGCCGAGTGGTGGGGCTGTGAGGTAGCTGGGAGGGTCCACCTGTAGGTGGGTCGTCGGCGTGATCCTCGGCGAGAAGACATCACCGACTCATCGAGGAGGACACGCCGATGGCCCTGTCTGATACTGCCACGGCGCATCTGTGGGAGAGCTTCCGCGCCGCCGGCGGCGCTGGCTTGGTCCGCGAGGCGGCGGAGTTGGTGCTCCAGGAGCAGATCGAGGCCAAGGCCACCGAGGCGATCGGCGCCGGCGGCCGCGTGCCGCGAACCCACCGCGACAAACACGACCCCAGCCGCGAACATCGCGCGTTCGCCAACGCCGACGGCCGACCCTCACGCACCAACGCCGCCCGAAACCCGCCCCGGGCTGTAACACAGCTACCGACGCCGACCCGTCGCATGGGTACAGGAACTTGACATATCAACTCATTCCCTTAGCCGATGATTCGTCGCGTCTGTATCGATGCCGCTCGGATAGCGCTCATTGAAATAGGCAGTGACAATTTCTCGTTTGAGTCTCTCCAGATCGACACTGGCGGCGTCATCTGAAGACGACCGGTCGGCAGAATACGCTGACTCAATATAGATGTGGAATAGATGGTGAATTCATGACGAAATCATAATCTATTCTATAGATCTGGTGCCGAATCCTTGAATTGATTCATCAGAACATGGCGATATCGATAGCCCAAAGCTCTACTTCACTCGCCTGTTCGAGACACACATCGCCACTTCGGCTCGGTCATTCTCAGAACTCTCTCGAGTCTATTCGCGACAGCTATACGACGAAACTATCGGTGTTGCTGGCCGATTTGTGAACTCCGGGTGCATCGATACATTAGCGTTACATGGTGTTCGTACCAGAGACTGGTCAAGGAACAATGGTGGGACGTGCGGGAAACAGAAGAGGGGGGCCGCGCGTGAGTTCGCCCCATTCTTGGCGAGGATCGTCGAGTTGGTAGCCGACCGAGACGAATCTCCGACCCTAGGTGCCGAGATCGGAGCGCGTATCCGTAGTCATAGGACTAGGGCCGGCCTATCCGGTGTCCAGTTGGCCGCCAACTCGGAGGTCAGTCAACCCTTCCTCAGCCAGCTGGAGTCGGGCCAATCCTCAGTCGGAATAGCGACCCTCTACCGGATCGCACGGGCCCTTCGAGTACACCCGAGCGATCTTCTGCCACCTCCTAGTCCTGCGGACGTCGAGATCGCACGAGCCGGCGAGGTGCCGAGAACTGGCTGGAAGTACACGGGCACAGCGACAAGACGGGTGGGTTTCCGCTCGAATAGCCGCCTCTCGGAGTTGCACGACTGCAGAATCTCGATCAGCGATGGCGCGGGCGCCGAGGAGATCCCGTTGGACGCCGAGACCATTCTGTACGTTCTTGAGGGCGCGGTGCGGCTCGAATTCGAGGATGGATCAGAGACTACTCTCGGGGAAGGCGACGCCGCCTGCTGCCGCGGCTGGCTACCCTGTCGCTTTCGCCCTGCTCAGGAAGCTCGGCTCATTCTGATCGTCGCCGCTGACTAGCGCCGATGTGGCTGCGACTGCGACTCGCACGTAGAGCGGGGCGACACGGTTCACGACGATAAGGGACCGCCTGCCGCACCTGAGACGGTCGCCGAAGCGATGCTCGACAGCGGCTCGGGATGGTCCGACGCATGCCAACACTGAGGGAATGGTGATTCCCGCTCGCCGCGAATGCGACGCTCCGGCCGGCTCCCCGTGCACGTCTTGCTGTTCGCGCAGTCGGGGTTCTTGGCGCTGGGTGTTGGTGAGATGGTTTCTCGTAGTCCTCCGGTACCCAGGCGTAGTTGGCGCCGCCGTTCGTCTCGGCCGTGAGTGCGACCGAGAGTGCCCTGTTGAAGCAGAGCGGCAGGATGCGCCAGTCGGGCAAGTGTTGCCGAAGCGCTCACTCGGTGGGTGAGGATGAGAGTCTTGCCGCTATCGGCGACGCCGCGGATCAGCCGGTAGCCGCCGATGCGGCGGGCCGGCCGCCCTTGACGCCGGTCAAGGTCGCGGACTTGTTCGGAGTCGTCGGGCCGTCCGAACAGATGAGGTTGCGCTGCACACGGGGTATCGGCGATGGTGATCTCGGGCTTGACGGTCGCATGTGCCTTGGTTCCCTCCTCTGGATCCAGCGAGCTTGACCGGCTTCCCACGCGGCGGTGGGGGTGCGCACATACCGCACGAGCGCCGCACCGAATCGTTCACCGGAGTTGCGGGCTTCGCTCGCCGCGGCTCTCAATGTTGCGAGGCGGTCGTCGCCCCGGCTCCATCCGGCGGCCCCGGCGAGCCGATGGACGGTGCTGGAGCGGTCGGCGCAGTCCCACAGCTCCCGAACCAGGGTCTCAACGTTGACCAGCCCGGCCTCGGCGGTCAGCGCGTCGGTCGCGGCGTCCTCCCGGGTTGTGCGCGTCGTCAAGCAAGAGCCGTTTCGCGCGGTCCAGCCACTGCTCCCAGGTCACGATCAAGGCGTGGTTGAGGACGCCGACGTGGGTGTCGCGCAGGCCCTCCCGGGCCCGGCGCAGGAAGTCGCGCTCCTCCAACGGCCGTTGTGGTGGCCTGCTGACGCCTTGGGCGCTGAGGTGCAGCCGCAAGCTCGCCAGCACGGGCCGGTTGGCACTGGCGTGATCGCCTGCGACGGCGACTTGGGACACGATCGCGTCGGTCCGCAGTTCGTCTCAGTCGCCGGTCGGGGTAGGGGCAACCCAGCCGCACAGGATCGCCGGCATCAGGCCGGCCGCCGTTGTCCCCACCGGGAGCCGGTTCGCTGCCCTCAGCCGCTGAGGCGGCGAGGGCGTCGAGTTCGCCGGCCAGCGCCTCAAGGCTGAGATAGATCCCCGCACCGTTGACCAGCGCCGCCACGAACGGATCAGTTTGCCCTGGAGTTCCTCCAGCGTCGTCATGATCTGGTCCTGCAGCACGGGGGAGTGCGAAGCGATGACCACCGTGTTGCCGGTGGATCGGGCGAACTCGACGGCCGGGCCAGATAGGCCAGCATCTTGCCGGTACCGGTGGGGGCCTCGATGAGGCGCCGGCCGCCAGAATCGAGACCGGAGGCAACGAGTTCGGCCATCTCGATCTGCTGGCGGCGCGGCGTGCGCGCCCGCGACATCAACACGCCGCCGCCGGTGAACATCGCGCCCACTGAGCGCGGGCCGAAGCTCCCGCTCGGAGCGCTGCGCCGCAGCCGCACCGGTTCAGGAACCACGTCCTCCGGCGGCACCGGCTCGCGCACCTCGGCCGCGGGCTCTGCCCAGGGATGGCCCGCCGCTCCCAGCACCCAGCGCTGCAGACGGCGTGACGGCGCGTCCGCGGCGCGGCGCCGCAGAACTATCGGGCCGAGTCGTCGAGGCCACGCCCGTGCGGTGGGGGAGTCCCGTCCACGCTGGCGGTGGCCCCGCGGGCGTGACATCCCGCAGCGGCCGGGTCGGCCGGACCAGCGTCGAGAAGGGTCCCGCCTCGGCGCCCCGCTCCACCGCCACCACCCCAACCTCGATGATCTCATGGGCTGGCGGATCCGAACGGCAACATTCGCCTCAGGGTCGAAGACGACGAAGCCGGAGGCCAACCGCCCGACCACAGCGCCGAGGCTGAAGACGAGGAGAGCGCTCACACCAGGCCCGCCAACCGCGCCCAAACCGGGGCCTCTGTGAAGCCTCGGAGAGGCTGGAGCTGAGCAGAGTCTTGGTCCCAGAACATCGAGACTGAATTAAATTGACCGTAAGATGTAGAGCAGACGATCTTCTCAGACGCCAGCCATGGCCGCTGTCCCCAATCGAACCTAGTTTCGCGAAGCGAGGCACCCGTCGCGCTTCAGTCAGAGGAGTCGACTGCCGACACTCGGCGAGTGGCGGTATTCGCGACGGGTGCCCGCTCCGCCAATACTATAACCAAGGCTCACAGGCGCCCCGAGAGGATCACAATAGACTCACTGAGCGCTCATAGTGCCGTCATCTCCCTCGGGTCCACTCCCGGTCGGCGGAGCAGGCGGTGCCGATGAGTCCGCGGCCTGAGTGCTCCACCGATGAGGTTGTTGTGAGGTCTATGGCGTCGTGATAGAAACTCGTCGTGAGTTTCGGCCATGGCCAAGAGGTGGTCGTGGCACCAGCGGCGCCGCAGGCCCGTGGCGGGTCGCGAACCGTGACGGCCGGCGAGGAGGGATCCACGGTCTGATGTCGGAGGTGGAGGCGCTCCGGGCGCGGCTGGAGCGGTTGGTCGAGGCGAGCTTGCGAATCAACGACAGCCTGGACTTCGATGAGGTGTTGCAGGGCGTGCTGGACAGCGCCCGGTCTCTGACGGGCGCAGAGCGCGGAATCATGCTGCTCTACGACGAGCGCGGGTGGATTGTGGACTATGTCTCCTCGGGGGGGACGCCAGAGCAGGCGGACGCGTTCTGGTCGACGCCGAACACGATGGCCTTTCACCGCCACATGACAGACATCGACAAGCCGGTGCGTCTGAAGGATTTCCAGGGGTACCTCAAGGAGCAAGGTCTACCCGAGATCGACCTGCCGTTCCCGGCGAGTCCGTCCATGTCGCTGTTGACGGCGCCGATCTACTATCGGGGCGAGCGCTGCGGCGCCCTATACGTCGTCGACAAGGAGCGAGGCTTTTCTGCCGACGATGAGGAGATGCTCGTGATGTTCGCGTCGCAGGCAGCGTTAGTGATCTCCAATGCGCGCCGCCACCGCGAGGAGCGGCAGGCGCGGGCAGACTTGGAGAGCCTCGTGAGCATGGTGCCGGTGGGTGTGGTCGTCTTCGACGCCGAGACCGGGTTGGTGAGGTCGGCCAACCGCGAGGTCCGCAAGATCGTTAGCGAATTGCAGCCGCGGGACGACTCGGGTCAGGAACCCCTGGACGAGGCGGTTTGTCAGCGAGCCGGTGGCCGGGCGGTTCGCGGTCTCGGCTCAGCTCTGGCTGACGCCGTGCGTTCGGGGGAGACGGTGCTGGCCGAGGAGATCACCATAGAAGGCTCCGACGGACGCTGCGTCAACGTGCTCGTCAGCGTCACCTCCCTCCGCACAGAGGCAGGCGAGGTCGAGTCGTTGGTGGCGACGTTGCAGGACATGAAACAGTTCGAGGAGTTGGATCGGCTGCGAACCGAGTTCTTGGGGATGATCGGGCACGAGTTGCGCGCACCCCTGGCCGCCATCAAAGGCTCCGCCACGACCTTGCTCGATTCTGCTGCACCGCTGTATGACGCGGAGGTGTCGCAGTACCACCGGATCATCAACGAGCACGCAGACAACATGCGGCACCTGATCGGGGACCTCATCGACGTCGCCTGCATCGAGACGGGCACTCTGTCGGTCAACCCTGAGACCGTGGCCGTTCCAGAACTGTTGGATGAGGCCCGCAACGCGTTCTCCAACGCCGACGGCCGGGACAACGTGCGCATCACCCTGCCGCCGGATGTTCCGATGGTCTTGGCGGACCGGCGTCGCATCGCCCAAGTACTCGGCAACCTGCTCGCTAACGCGGCGCGCAACTCCCATGCGAAGTCGCCGATCCGCATCAGCGCCGCCATTGAGGACCTACACGTGGCCGTGTCGGTGGCGGATGACGGCGTCGGTTTGCCCGCCGAGCGGCTCGCGGCGGTGTTCGACAAGTTCTCCCGTCCCGACGGCGCGGACCGTAGCCGCGACCTGGGCCTGGGCCTCGCCATCTGCAAGGGGATCGTGGAGGCTCACGGCGGGCGCATCTGGGCCGAGAGCGACGGCCCCGGTTTGGGCGCCCGCTTCACTTTCACGGTCCCGATCGCTGAGAGAGCACCCGCTGCTCGCGGTCGGCTCCCCGCGAGCACGCGCGGCCAACACAGCGGCGCCAAGACCCGTGTCCTGGTGGTTGACGACGATCCCCGCACACTCAAGAGCGCCCGCGACGCGCTCAAAGTGGCGGACTGCGAACCGACCGTGACTGCCGACCCCGGCCGGGTCGCCGCACTGATCGAGGACACCAAGCCCCACGTCGTGCTGCTGGATCTCATGCTCCCGGGCACCGACGGCTTCGAACTGATGCAAGAGATCCTCGCCATCGGCGACGTGCCGGTCATCTTCTTGTCTGCCTACGACCAGGATCAAGTGATCGCGCAGGCGTTCGCAATGGGAGCCGTCGACTACATCGTCAAGCCCTTCTCTCCCACGGAACTCGCGGCGCGGGTCAACGCCGCGCTGCGCAAGAAGGCCGAAATGCCGACTCCGTTCACACTCGGCGAACTCACCATCAACTACACCGAACGCGCCGTCACCGTCGGCGGGCGTCCCGTCGAGCTCACGCCCACCGAATTCCGCCTGCTCACCGAACTGTCTACCAACGCAGGCACTGCCCTGACACATGATCAGCTCCTGCAACGAGTCTGGGGCCCGGGGCAACCCGGCGATGCCCGACCCATGCGAACCGTCATCAAGAACCTCCGCCGCAAACTCGGCGAAGAGACCAAGAACCCGACGTACGTCCTGACCGTCCCCCGCGTCGGCTATCGAATGCGCAAACCAGACACCCCGACACAGTGACCGAGCGCCCTTGGTCCTGCTCCCGGTCGCATCGGAGGAATGCGCCGTCGAGCCTTCGATCATGACCTACCGGCGCCCCGTCGGGGCCAATGCATCGGGGTGCGGCGCGCATCATGCTGGTGACCCGATCGCGGGAGGGCACGGGTGAGGTTCCCCTTGTTGGCTCGACAGGCTCGCTTGGCACGTCGACTAGGAGGTAGTGATGTCTGTGGTGCAGGAAAATGCTGCGCCGCTGGGGAGGTCTCGGCGGCGGTTCACGAAGGATTCGAGGCCGACGCCGTGACGTTGCACAAGGCGCATCAGGATCCACGGCAGGTCGTGGTTGATGAGGTGGCGGGCCTGCTACAGATCGACACCCTCAGCGAGCACGTCGGTGGTGACGACGATGTCGAAACGCCCCTCGCCGCTGCCGGGGCGCGTCGCTGGTGCGCGGCGCGAGACCCCCATACGGCTGATTTCTTGCTCGCGGTGCCGTTCGTGCCGGACAGCGAGGCGATCCGGCCGCGATACGCGGCGAGGCGATCGTCTCGTTCGGTTTGCTGCGCGAGGTGGCTGTGAGTGCTAACTGAAATTCGCGTTCTGCGCCAACTGAAGTTCGCGTTGGTGTCGGGGGTCTTCTGGCTCGGTATCGACAGCATCCACCACCGACGGGGGTGGCTCCCCCAGCGTGTCGAGCGACCAAGCATCGACGTGTGCTGGAGGCGCCGCTCCCATGATGAACAGGAGACCTACGTGAAGCTAGAGGACCTGCACAAGCAGGGTTGGACGATCAAGGAGATCGCTACCGAGACGGACTGAATCGCCCTGGGTTTTGTGGAGGCTCTGGGCCTCCACAAAACCCAGGGCGATTCAGCTGCCGACGGAGGCGAGTTGCACGCGCCCCCCGTCACGAAGTGTGCACCAGCGCGCATTCGCTGCCCCGCTACTTGCGGACCCCGACGCGGCCCCAACACCACTCCGCGGGACGCCGCCCAGGCTGCGCTCTTCGTGGATCATCCGGCGCCGATCCCCGACTTCACCCTCGACACCAACGACCCGGCGTCGCCTCATTGCGCGACTTCCGACACCGCCCGACACCCCAGCAGCCAGCACAGCCGACGCCGCGACCGCGGTCGCGTGAGCATCCGCGACGACAGAACACCCCGGATGCGCCAGCCCGAGTGCCAATCGCCGCAGGTGTCTGCATCCAGGCCGTCGCCGCCTACTGGACGGTGCTGGTCCAACCCACACCATCGGGTTCGGACAGGAACGGTTTAGATCCCCAGCAGGCCACGGTGCTGTCGGTGCGCAGCCCGCACGAGTGCGCGCCGCCGGCGCTCACGCCGGTGTATTGCCCGTACGGCGCGTCGGTCTGCCCGTCATCGTTTCGGCCCCAACAGGCGATCGTGGCATCGGTGCGCAGCCCACACGAATGGTCCAAACCGGCGCTCACCGCATCGAACGATCCGCCTGGCGCGTCGCGCTTGCCGAGAATGTCACTACCCCAACACTCGATCGTGTCATCGGCGCGGATGCCACAGGAGAAATAGTGACCCGCGGTCACCGAATTGAACGCTCCTCTCGGCGGGTCGGCTTGGCCAACATCGTGCCGGTCGTAGACCCAGCAGTCGACTGTCGAGTCGGCGCGCAGACCACACCAGTGGGCCTTCCCCGCGTCAACGGCATCGAACTCACCGCTGAGCTGGGCTCGCTGTTCGTGGTCCGACCAAGCCCAGCAACTGACTGTGTCGTCAACGCGCAATCCACATGCTTCGAAGTGTCCGGCGGTCACATCACGGAATCGTCCCTCCGGCGAGAATCTGGAGCCGGCTCCTTCGAAGTCTTCCCGACCCCAGCATTCGACGGTTCCATCGGCGCGGAGCCCACAAGAATGAAATCCGCCAGCGCTCACCGAGGTGAACTCCCCGCCGGGCGGGCTCGCCTGGCCGGAGTGGTTCGAGCCCCAACACTCGATGGTGTCATCTGCGCGGAGCCCACAGGAATGAAACCCGCCGGCGCTCACCGAGGTGAACTCCCCGCCGGGCGCGTCTGCGGGTCCCGCCACATACAACGGTTCGCCGTCGCCGTCGAGAAGCGGGTCATAGCCCCAACAAGCAACAGCACCGTTGGTGGCCACCGCACAGGAGAACCGACGTCCGACCGCGACGGCACTGAACTCGCCGCGGGGCGCCTCAGTAAGTGGCCGCCCCCACCCATGGACCGCCCAACAGTGGAGCTTCTCGTCGGTGCGCAGCCCACAGGCGTGGTACTCGCCGGCGGCGACAGCGCGGAAGGTCCCGCGGGGGCTCGGGGCTCCCTCGAAGCCGTCCCAGCAGGCGACGCTTCCGTCAGTGCGCGCCGCGCAGGACACCCCCGGGCCCATCGAGACCGTCCGGTAAGAGCCCCCGGGCGGTTCGGGAACCGACGGCCTCTCGGCGCCCGCGCACGCCAAGGCGCCGTCGGCGCGCACTCCGCACAACCGGCCGCTGGGCGAAATAGCGCCGAACGGCCCCTCCTGGTTGAACCCCGCGTCCCCATCGCCGGACAGGCACCGAACCGTGCCATCAGCGCGCAACCCGCACGGATTGCGGCCGGCGTGGAGAGACGTGAACGTCCCCTCAGGTGCCCTGTCCGTCACACCCCAACAGGCCATCGCGCCGCCGGCGCGCAACCCACAGGACTGGTTGGCCCCAGCGGCGACCGTGGTGAACACCCCCGAGGGCGCTTGGGCCTGGCCGTACTCGTTGTCGCCCCAACACGCGACCGTGCCATCTACACGCAGACCACATGCGTGGGACTCACCGACGGCCACATCCACGAACGGCACCACCGGCGCCGACGGAACCTCCGACCCGCCACACCCCGCCAACACCACCGCCAGCGCCGCCACCGTGGCGCTCGTGAGCTTCGGCGACCACGACCCAATCGCGGCGGCGTTCATTCGACCCGCCCGCGCTCGCGCGGGGCTCAGCTCTCGCATCTCGCGGTTGTCTCGCCGCGGCGACAGATGTCGATGCCAGGCCCGCCTCCGAGGTAGTCGGCGCCGACGCCGCCGTCGAGGCCATCGTCGCCCCACCCGCCGAAGAGGCGATCGTCGCCGGCGTCGCCGCGCAGACTGTCGCCGCCGGGGCCGCCGATGAGTTGATCGTCATGTCCGCCACCGCGGAGGGTGTCATTTCCGGCGCCGCCGTGAAGCACATCGTTCTGTGTGTTGCCCCACAGGGTGTCGGCGCCAGATCCGCCCCGCAGGGTGTCAGCGCCGTCTAAGCCGGTGAGCGAGTCGTCACCGGGGCCGCCCCACAGCACATCGGCGCCGACACCGCCGACGAGGGTGTCATCACCGGCGCCGCCGTGGAGGGTGTCGTTTCCGGCGTGGCCGATGAGGCTGTCGCCGCCGGCGCCGCCCCACAGCGTGTCGTTCCCAGCGTCGCCGAAGAGGCCGTCAACGCCCGGACCGCCATGAAGCGAGTCGTCGTCGCTGTTGCCTTCCAGGGCGTCGCGACCCGCGCCGCCCCACAGCACATCGGCGCCGACGCCGCCGTAGAGATCGTCATCGCCGGCACCGCCGAAGAGAACATCGTCACCGTCGCCGCCTCGCAACAGATCGTCGCCGGCGCCGCCGATGAGTACGTCGTCGCCGCCGAGCCCTTCGATCACATCATCGCCGCCGAGGCCGCAGATCACATCGGCGTCGGGCGTGCCCGACAGTGTGTCATCGCCGGCGGTGCCGGTGATCGTGCAACGGCTCGCGCCGACGGTGACCGTCACCGTCGCGGTCGAACACGCACCGCGGTTGTCGCAGACCACATAGGTGAACGTGTCGACGCCATCAACCGTGCCCGCCGTGTAGACGATGTGCGCGCCCGTATCCGCCGACACAGCGACCATCGCGGCACCGGCGGCCGGCTCCTGGCTGATCAGCAGCGTGGCGTCGTCGAGGTCTCCGTCGGGATCGAAGTCGTTGCTCAACACATCGATCAGCAGACTCTCGCCGACGGTGGCGTAGGCCTCATCTCCGGCGGCGACGGGGGCGCTCGGCGCGGCGACAGGCGCGAGCTCGAGGATGAGTTCGTAGCCGTCGATGTCGTCGCCGGCGGTGTCGTGGATCGCGTCGGCGAGGTCGCTGCTGTGGATCGTGTCGAAGCCGCGACCGCTGTGGATCACATCCGCTCCCGGGCCGCCGTCGACGCGGTCAGCGCCCCGACGGGCGTAGATCGTGTCTCGGCCGGGGCCGCCGTCAATCCAATCGATCCCGTCGCCGCCCAGGATCGCGTCGTCGCCGCCGCGGCCGTCGATGATGTGGAATGCCCGCGGATCGTCGGGGTCGGGCACACAGATCACATCGTCGCCGTCGGTGCCGGTGATTTCTGTCACGCCGGCGGTGCCGGTGATCGTGCAGCCCGCGGTCACCTCGACGGTCACCTCGGCGCGCACGCCGATCCCCCAGTTGTCATAGACCCAGTAGCTGAACGTGTCGGTGCCCACGAATCCCGAATCGGGCGTATAGGTCAGCGAACCATCGGAGGGGTCCACGACGATGTCCGCGTTGTGCACCGACTCCACGCGAATCGACGCCGCATCCCAGAACCCGCCGGTTGGCGCCGTGTCGTTGCTGAGCACCGCGATCCGCACCGCCCGGCCGATCATCGTGGCGGCCGTGTCGTCGACCGCGCACGGCGCCGTGCCGGGGTAGGCGACGATCGGGCGCGGCGTGCCGGCGACGAGCGCGGCGCCGCCGGGACGGGCCCCGGCCGCAGTGACGACATATCCCCGCGGCACCGCATCGGTCGCCGCCTCCGGCGCCGACGGCACCACCCACGGCACCGCGATACGGCCGTCCGCGTCGGCGATGGCGGCGGGAATCGCCGCCGGCGATAACGCGGTGCCCGCCGCCGAGATCCCGAACACCGCAAGGCTCACCGCAGACGCCGGCGCGAACCCCTCCGCGATCAGCGTGACCTGCTCGCCGGGACTGAACAGGCCGCACGAAACCGCCGCTGAGGCTCGCCGGATGCGCAGACCCGCCCTCTCCGGCGCCGTCACCGCCGCCTTCTCCGACGACTCGGCGGCCTCGGCGGGCTCCCGCGCAACACCGCCCGACGAACCCGCAGCACTGCCGCCCAGAGACGACAGGGCCGTGTTCGGATTCAGCGGCAGGCCCGCAGCGGTCAAACCGGTCGCCTCGGACCTGTCCGGATCAGACCGCACGTCGCGTACCGCGCGCTCGATATAGGCCCGCACCACATCCGCATACGCCGCATGGCCCGCCGCGTTCGGATGGAACGACCTCGCCGACGGCTCCGTGGCTTCACCAGTCCCCACCACCCCGTTCAACCACGCACCGGACGCGCACGGATCGTGCCCATCGAACGCGGCGGCGACGTCGACGAAATGGACGCGCTCAGCAGTCGCGGCCAAACGAATCTCCCGATTCAGGTCGCCCGCGAGCAGCCGCAGATACCTCTGCTCGTCCGAACTTATCTCGTAGAAATCAACATTCCCGGCGATGGGCAGCGTGTCAAACCAATCATTCAGCCAATGAAAGACCGACTCACCTGGGCCCAAGGTGGGTCCCGCCGTGAACGCCGCGCAATCAATAGCTGGCACAGACGGTGTCAGGCTCGGATACCCCAACACGAACACCGTCGCCTCCCGGTCGTCAACAGACCCGTCACTCGTCACCCGCTTCACTTCGCGCAACACCTCCCGAATCCGGGCGCCCACCTCCCTGAACGTCGCAAGCCGCGCAGCCAGACCACCGAAATGCGCGTCACTACAAGTCTCTTCAACACACTTCCTGATCACCTGGGAGAACAACAGGTCATTGCCACCGATCGTGATCGTCACCATGTCCACACCCACACCATCGTCCACCATGTTCAACGAAACCACCTGACGCGGCTCCCAATCACCATCCTGCTGACCAACCGGCAAGCCCACAACGAAGCGCGGGACAGCCGCGGCCACAGACGGCCTATTCGTCTCATCCACCGTGTACTCGTACCCGTCTGCGCCAACGGGCCGAGAAGACGACGCAGGACCAGCGTTGCCCAGAACCCCATCGCCATCAGCGTCGTCCGGGTCATACACGTTGTAGGCAATCGCCCCCGTGCACGCGAACGTCGACACCGACACATCCCCCAACAACGGATAGACAGCAAGATCCAACACCTGCGAGAACGCCAAACTCCAACGCCGACACTCATTGGCAGAATCGTTGGCGTTCAAGTAGAAGCTCTGACCATCCTCGTTGAATTCGCCGTCTGGGCCCGTGGCGCCGTTTTCGCCTGAGGAGTAGGAGTCGCCGAGGGCGACGTAGTTGACCGGCCGGTAGAGGTGCACGGACGCGGTCGAGGGGGGATCGGTGCCCGCGTCGTAGCGTCCGTCGCTGTCGGTGTCCCAGTAGAGGCGGATTAGCTCGATGTTGTCGAGCCGCTGCTCCCCGCGGACAGGCGCGACTTCATAGGCGAGAGTCACGTACCCGTCGCCGTCGGTCACGCACCCGCCGTCACACGACACGACTGCCGCCCCGTCTGTGTCGAAGGTCGGACCGGCGCTGAGTTCGGCGCCCATCTGGGCGCCGGCGAACGGTTCCCCGTCAGCGTCGATGAGGCGCACCGATATCGTCGCGGTCGCTCCGCTCGAAACGAACCGCGGGTCCACATGCTCGACTGAGAAGCCGCCCGGCCGCCCGCTGCCCGTCAGCCACCGGCTCATGAGGATCTCATCGACTCCGGTACCGGAGCCTGCGGCGAACACCGCGCGGGCAACAGACCGAACCGCGACCCCATACGGCTCGCCGTTGGTCAGCCCCGTGATGCGGGCGAACCAGCCGTCGCCGACGCGCACCGCCCGGATCCCCGCGCGCTGGCCGACCATGCCCAAGGGCCAGTACTCCGTCTCAAATCCTGTGGCGACAGGCACGTGACCCCACGCGACGACCAGAGCCTCGTCATCGGGTGTGATCTGGAGGTTCGGTGGTGTCCAGTCGCCGACGATTTGGGGGACTGGTGCGGACCAGTTGGTTGTGTGCAGGGTTGCGCCGTCGGCGCCGCCGGTGGTGGTGGCGCCGCGGATGCGCACCCAGTAGAGCGCGGCGTTGGTGAGGCCGCCGAGCGTGTATTGGGTGCGGATGGCGGTGCGGGGCGCTGACTGCCAGTGCGTCTCGCCGTCTTGTCGCCATTGGATGTCGTAGGCGTTCATGCCCGCGACGAGTTCCCAGGTCACGGCGAGTTCCTGGTTGCCGGGCGCGATATGGGTGATGCGCGGCGCGTCGGGGACGTTGGTGACGGGCCGGTCTGTGAACCCGATCGCTGGGGCTCCGGTGGCGGATCGGAGGTGTCGCGGCAACGCCGAGTAGGACACGGTGACCGTCTGGGTCGGCGCGACCGGTGACGCCAACGCGAGTGCGACCACCGCGCCGTCGATGGACACGCTTCCGATGGACCGTTCGGCGCCGTCGACGGTGACGCCGAACGCGCTGGCCGGCGGGATCGAGGCCTCGTCGAGGGCGACATCGTAGGTCAACTCGACGGAATCACCCCCGGCGGTGACCGCCGCCGCCACCGGCTCGTGCGCCAACTCCCAGCTCGCGGTCGCGCTGTAGTGGCCCGTCTGGCTCGGATCCCTGGTGGTGACCTCGAGCGTGTAGGTGCCCGCCGCCAACAACGCGAACATCCCAACCCCGACGGCGCCCACCTCCGATGGGTGGTAGTCGCCGCTGACGCCGTAGCGCGCGATCACCGCCCCGGACCCGTCGGTGCTGCGCCCTTCCAACAACAGCAGATACGGGAAGATGCCGAACCGCATCGAACTCACATACAGCGTGACCGCCGCCGGCGAGTCCAGCGTGAACACGTGACGCCGCGCATAGAACGT
>VXXM01000020.1:32346-61111 GCA_009835395.1 Acidimicrobiia bacterium | reverse complement strand
GCGTGACCGCCGCCGGCGAGTCCAGCGTGAACACGTGACGCCGCGCATAGAACGTTTCGTCACTGCCCGCATCGCGCTGCGTTGACACGCACCCCGCGTCCGCCGCGACGATCCCCTCCGCCCGCGCCGGCGTCGTCGACGCGTCCAGAGTCCCCCACTCGCGCACACACGCATCCGGCGGCACCCAGCCCGCGCTGACCCAGTAGTCGCCCGTGTCCCCGGGGAACGTCGTGGTGATCTCGATGGTGTAGGTGCCCGCCGCCAACAACAGATCATCCAGCCAACCCCCCGAGCGGCCCACCACCGCGCCGGAACCGTCGGCGCTGCGACCCGCCAACAACAACACCTCGGTGTCCAACCCGTCCGTGGCGCCGTGCGCGATGAAGATCCTCGTCGGCGCGTCCAGCGTGAACACGTGACGCCGCGCATAGAACGTCCCCGCGCCGCCCGCATCGCGCTGGACAGAAACACACCCCTCATCCGCCGCGATGTACCCCCACCACTCCGCCGACGACTCGCCCAGAGTCCCCAACTCGACCACACACACATCCACCGGATCCGACTGGGCGACCACCCCCGAAGCGTGAACAACCGGAACGACACCGACCAACACCACCCAAGCCACCACGACCCGAACAAACCGCGGCGCCGAGCCAACAGGCAAAACCGACCAAACACCCAAAACGAACAAACCAACCAGACCACGGACCCAACAATTAGCCACATCAATAGCACAGAAACCGACCCCCCGCAACCCGCTCCCTTGAATCGCCCCGACAGAATGGGAGGACCAGCACCGCCGGACACGCGAACTAGACCAGGCTGCACAAGCCACGTGTCAACCCAACGGGGGGAAGCTCAGAACGCCCCGGGGACGTTCACAGCCGTCGCCTCTGTGCACACGATTTGCACGCGCATCCTCGCTGATATGAGCACCAAACGTCCGGTTGAACACACATCTTGCATATAATTGCGACATGGATCGCAATCGGCAACCTCGGGAGGCCATGAGGCTTCGTGGGGCGCCGGTTCTCCGCATGCCCCGACTCGCGACTCGCGGGGTGGTGGCCCAGCGCGGTCTGGTTGTCGGCACGGTTGCGGCTTCGGTGAGCGAGCCGCAGCCGGCGCGGCGGGGTGTCCCGACGGCGCAACAGGATCCGGCTGGTGTGCGCACCGGCGACGCCGGCGCGGCGCTCGGGCCAGCGCGACCCGGCGCGAGCAGCTAGCGCCGGTCCGTTGACGGTGTCGGGCGCGCGGGGGGGCAGTTGCGGGGACCGCCGGAACGGTTCGCCATGCCAACGTCGCCTTCGGCGTCGCAGCAACCCGGCCAGAGATGCGGGCCAGGCCCGAAGATCCCCGTCATCGCCGCCAGATGCGCGACGGGCATCGCGTTGACGCGCACACGACGCACGCGTAACCGCCCGCCATGCCCATCAGAGGAGCATTTCGACATGAGGACCTCGGAGAGTTGTGAGCCGAATGCACAGCACGACCCCACTCGGCGGACTTGGCCGCGTCTCGGATCGCCGTCGCGTTCCACCCGAATCCGATGTCGGGCCGCGGCAGCTAGCTGTGCAGCGGGGGGTGCTGTGTCGGTGCTGATTGGCGGGGTTCGACGCTGCGCTGCGGCGGCTGCGGTTGCTGTGGCGGTGGTGGTCGTCGTGGTTGCTGCGCCGGTGGAGGCTGCCGAGGGTCCGTTGACGCCGACTGGGCTGTCGGCGTCGTCTGTTGCTGACGGCGTGCTGTTGGAGTGGGAGGCGCCGGCACGGGACCTCGTGTCGGTGACGGGGTATCGGATTGTGCGGCGGCGCACCGACGTGGGGGAGACGCGGCTGTCGCAGCTGGTTCCTGACACAGGATCGCTGTCGACGTCGTTTGTGGACGAGTCCGCTGTGGAGGGCGGGACCTATGTCTATCGGGTGCGGGCGATGCGCGGTTCTCAGCGGTCGGGCATGTCGCGCAGGGCGAATATCACCTATGAGCCGCCGACGGACCCGGCGTTGGAGGACGAGGCGGGGTGGGCTTCTGAGCAGTTGAGTCCGCAGGGACTGGCGGCTGAGGCCGGCGCTGGGCTGGTGTCGTTGTCGTGGGATCCCCCAGAGCACGATGCGGAGTCGGTGACGGGCTATGAGGTTCTGCGCCGCAGAGCAAATCGGGGCGAGCCCGACCTGTCGACGCTGGTGGCCGACACCGCCACGGCTGACACGTCGTATGTGGACCATTCCGCAGGCGAGGTGGGCGTGGCGTATGAGTATCGTGTCAGGGCTCGGCGCGGCGCTGATGCGAGCGGCTATTCCGACAGCGCCACCGCGTTGGTCCTCCAAGCCGCCACGACCGGCACCGACGCCGCCGCGGATCCTGTCGGCGGGCTGCTGCTGCCGGACCTTGTGAGCGATCCGTCGCCGTGGCCGGGCCTCGTGGAGGAGGTCACGGCGCCCAACGGTACTCAGCTGCTGGCGCTGCGCTTCGCCGGTTTCGTGACCAATCTCGGGGACGGTCCCTTGGACCTGGAGGGCAACCCGCAACTGGCCGACAACGCCGACCGGACAAGCCACGATGTCTGGCAGAGGGCACTGACCGCGGATGGAGACTGGGTCAGGCTGACCAAGCCGCCGGTGAAGTTCGAGTGGACCGACGGCCATAGCCATTTCCACCTCATGGACGTGGTGGAGTACTCGCTCTGGGACGCGACCGGCGCGGTGGAGATCCGCTCGGGCGCGAAGGTCGGCTTCTGCCTCGTCGATGTCATGGAACTATCCGACCTGCATCCGGACCCCGCACCGCGCCGCTATCGCAGCAACGACCCCGACATCCGGCTTTGCATGTCTGGGCGGCCAGAGGCCACCAGCGTGCGCATGGGCGTCTCCGCAGGCTGGCGAGACATCTACAGCTTCAACGCGCCCTTCCAGTGGATCGACGTGTCGGACGTGGCGCCGGGCCGTTATCTCGTCGGCCAGCGCGCCGATCCCGACAACGTGATCGTCGAGTCCGACGAGACCAACAACGGCCTCGTATTGTCAGATGCGGTCAGCGTGGTCCCCGGATACGTCGCCTTGTCCAACACCGTGGAGGTCACCGCGCAGCGTCCGGCTCGCGTCGTGCTCGGAGCAACCAAGTTCTCAGCCGCCGACGGGAACGCCGCATTCCCCGGCGCTCGCGCTCATCGCATCGTGACGCGGCCTTCGCACGGGACCCTCGATGTCGGCGACACGTTCTTGGTGACCGGCCGCGACGGAACCCTCCACGAGGCCTTCGACGGTCCATCCGTCACCTACACGTCCGCCGCCGGCTTCGTCGGCGTCGACTCGTTCACGTTCGTGGCGTTTGACCGGTCCCGTCCGCTGTATCCGGCGAACCCCGTGGCCGCGACGGTGACCCTCGAGGTCAGCGGGGCCGCAGCGACTGTCACCATCGACAACGCTCCCGTGTGGATGGCGCCCGGCTCCAGCGTCGACCTCGACGCCACGGTGACCGGGCCAGGCGGCGGCGTCACGTGGTCGCTCGACGACGTCCAGGTCGGCAACCACACGGCAGGCACAATCGACCCCGACGGCCGCTATACCGCGCCTTTGGTGCCGCCAGCGTCCGGGACCGTCACCGTCCGCGCCGCTAGCGCCGAAGACCCCTTGAGCTATGCGCAAGCCACGATCGCCATCGCGGATGCTCCTCATGTCCTGTCTGCGATGGTGGAGGGCACTGAACTGACCATCACCTACAGCGAAGCACTCATCGAACATCCCGCTGCTGGACCAGAGGACTTCGCGGTGACCGTCAACCGCGGCGCCGCGAGCGAATCGATCGCGACGATCACCGCCGTGTTGATCTCGGGTCCGCGGGTAAGTCTCGTTCTGTCTGACGCGTTGAGGTCAGACGACATCGTTGATGTGACCTATATCCCGGGAGTCGCCCCGATCCGCGGCGCTGTCCACAACGAGGCCGCAAGCCTTGACGCCGAACCGGTAGCCAACAACAGTCCCGATGCCCACGCGCCGTCACCGACCGGGGCCCAGGTCGACGGCGACCAGTTGAGCGTGTTCTTCGACGAGGACCTCGACGCGGTCCATGTCCCGTCACCGACGCACTTCTCGGTGACCTTCGACCACACAGACCCCCAGCAGCCGGCCCGGTCTGTCAGTGTCAGCGGCGTGTCGGTCTCGGCGAACTCGATCACCTTGATGCTCACCTCGCCGGCCGCTCCGGGCGACATACACGTCACAGTCAGCTACGAGGTCCCCATCACGGACGCGCTGCGCGACCCGGCCGGCAACCTCGTCGCCGCGTTCGCAGACTTCGACGTGACGAACATGACCACGAACCATGCGCCGGAATTCTTTGACGGAGCCCACGTCGTGACCGCCGCGACCCGAACGCTGGCGGAGACCGCGTCCGCCGGCGACCCCGTCGGGGCGTTGTTGCCCGCAGCAACCGATCCCGATGCCGGCGACACCGTCACCTACACCTTCGACGACGGCGACGGCGACGACAGGGTCGCCTCGTTCGACTTCGACGAGAGGACACGTCAAGTCAGCGTCGGCGCCGATCTCGATCTGGACTATGAGACAACTGTGACCTACACGGCGACGCTGACCGCCAGCGACGGCGCTGAGGAGAGCCGGCTGGAGGTGACGATCAACGTCGCCAACGTCGACGAGGCCGGCGCGCTCGGCTTCGACATGTTGCAGCCGCAGCAGCACACGCCGATCCAGGCGTCGATCCTCGATCCTGACGTCGTCGTCGCGGCGCTCTCTTGGCAGTGGGCTTCATCGACTGCCGCGACCGGCCCGTTCACCGACATCACAACCGCGGCGACCGCGTCGTCCTACGTGCCTTCGGCTCGAGACGTCGGCCGCTACCTCCGCGTCACGGCGCGATACGCCGACGGCGAAAGCCCCAACAAGACCCTGTCGGCCGTCGTGCCTCACGCCGTGGACCCGGCCCCGCACTCGAACGCAACGCTGGTGAGGAACCTGTCCCAACCAGGCGGCGCCGTCACAGCCGACGGCGAGGCTCAAGCCGACTCGGCTCTCTTGACCACCCAAGCCGCGTCGACGCCGCGATCAGCCCTCATCGCCCAGCAGTTCACCACAGGACCCAATCTCGGCGGCTTTCTGCTGCGCGAAGTGCAGTTGGAACTCGCCGCAGAAAGCGTAGCCACGGTCACAGTGCAGATACACGGCGACCTCGGCGGGGCGCCCGACCTCGCGGCGCCGCCGACGGCGTTGAGCCTGTCGGGCGCCAGCGACGAGTCAGTCGCGACACGCGAGAGCTACACCCACAGTGGCGTGCTGCTCGACGCGAACACCAGCTACTGGGTGGTCGTCCGCGCGACAGGCGGCGACATCGGTGTCGGCGCGGCCACCGCCGGCGCCGAAGACGACGGCCACGCCGCGGGCTGGAGCATCGCCGATGCGGCATTGACCGCGACCAGTCCAACACCGAACGCGTGGCACACCAGCGCCGCCGGCCAGGCTGTGCGTCTGGCGCTTATCGGTGAACCCGCTACGACCCCGGCACTGGCCGCGGTGTTGTCGGTGGGTGCCTATGAGGTGGCGTCGCCGCCGATACTGGGATATTCGTCGTTGTCCCGTACCGGAGGGTTGTCGGGGGACTCGTTCGTTGTCGACGATCGCACCTATCGGGTCATCATCCTGATGGACTATGGTGGAGGTCTCCTGCTGGGCGTGAACAACGAACTGCCCGAGGACTTCGTGCTCGACGTGGGCGGCGACAGCTTCGTGGGCAGCGACAGCATGGTGCATCCGATGGCCGCCGCGGGGCGCTACTGGTGGCCAGCGCCCTCGAGGGGCTGGTCGGCGGGCGACGCGGTGCCGGTCACCATCACCATGGGCGGCCCCGGCGTGGTGGCGGGCCGTCCATTAGCGCCGCCGTCGGCGTTCTTCTCGGGCGTGCCCGAGACCCACAACGGCGTCGACGCGGTGTCCGTGCGGCTGAACTTCGTGGCGGAGGACCTCGTCGTCGACGCGGCGACGCTGCGCGATCATGGATTGGAGGTGTCCGGCGCGGCGGTCGCTCAGTTGCGGGCCGCTTCACGCGACGCCACACGCTGGGACATCCAACTGTTGCCTGACGGGCCCGGCGAGATCGTCGTGAGCGTGCCCGCCGCCGCGCACTGTGCCCAGCCCGCGGCGGTGTGCACCCTTGACGGCAAAGGGCTCCGCCATCGAGTGAGCACTGCGATCGCGGGGAACTCTCACGCGTCGCTGGACGCGCTCACCCTGACGGGCGCGGCGCTCGACGGCGCGTTCGATCCCGGTGTGACTGCGTATTCGGCGCACGCCCTGCCAGGCGTGTCGCAGATCACCCTGCACGCCGAAGCGGCCGCCACCGGAGCAGGCGCGGCCCTGTCCGTCGATCCAGGTGACGCCGACCCCACACAGATCGGCCACCAGATCGCGGTCGACCCCACAGGCGACACCACCATCAAGATCGTCGTCACCGCCCCCGACACCACCACCCACAACACCTACACCATCACCATCACACAGAACCACAACTGAACCTCCCCGGGACGTGAACCTCCCCGGGACGTTTGAACCTCCCCGGGTATTGCGCAGCCTGAGGCGCGGGGATCGAGTTGGCGATCAGCGAGGTTGACCGCGCGAGGCACGCGGCACTCCCCGCGTTGGCTGGCTGTCGGTCACGTCGATGGCGAGCAGCACAGGGCCGGCAACCCGCAAGCGCAGGGCGAAGCGTCGGTCGATTCGGATGCCGTGCGTTGGCGGATCAGGGAGTGTCTTGCGGGTTGTGCGCGGGTTCGAATGCCTGGGCACAGTCGAGCTCGCGCAGTCTCCGTTGCCAATATTCCCGCAAGACATGTCGATGGTGATCGTCGGTTATCAGTTCGTCAATGCGGATCTCTTTGTCGTCGATGACGACGCGCTCGCCGTAGTCCCACCGCACGGCGCCTTCGCCGGCTAGGCAGAGCCGCGCGAGCAGCGTGCGGCGCAAGAGATCGCGGATCCGATCTAGGGCGATGTCTCTGTCTAGTGCCCATGTCGAATCGGCAGGGGCGGTGGAGAGTCGATTGATGAGGGTGTCTAGTCGCGTCTCGCGTAAGTCGCTCCCGTGAACCACAATCGAGCGGAGATCATAGAGGGTGCCGACGTCTCGGAAAATGTTCCTCGGTGGGTCTTGCTCGGTTGCGAGCAGCGCAGCCGCTCGTTGGCGAAGCCGGATGACGATGTTTTCGATGTGGTCAGCCTTCTCTGAGAGAGCGGCCTCAAGGCCTGTCGTCAGGTCAACGAGAGTCCGATACCAGTCAACCTCAGAGTGGGATCGGACGAAGTACCCAGTCGCGAACTGCCACACCGTGCGGACTACTCGCTTTTGCGTCTCTTCGTTGAATCGTCGGGCCCGTTCTGCTTCTCTTTGTTCGATAGTGCCGAGCATGGTGGAGAGCGCCTCGAACTGGGGGACATGTGACGTATCGATTCGTGCTTGTCGGGCATAGAGCGAGGGCCTGCGCTCGAACGGTCCAGACACGTGAAGCCACGGATCGGAGCCATGCTCGTGGCGCGTTGGCCCGAAAACATCGAAGAGCGGTCTACATGACGTAAGCTGCATCATCTGGACGATGAGCATGAATCGCGTGAGATCGTTAAGGACGGATTGAACCGATGACTCCCAGGGATTGAATAGATCGTCTCTGGAGGTCACAAGTAGCGTGACTTCTTGAGGAGGACCCGTGAACCAATAGCCGTCTAGGGACGTCTCGGCTCCAGCGACATGTTCGGCGATTGCGCGGTTGACTGCAGCCACCGAGTGGAACGGGCCGGGCACAATCTGGATCTCTCCGATCCTCAGTGGATGCCCGTCGGTTGTAGAGAGATCACTCACGCCGCGGCAGAACGTGAGGCCACCAGCGGGACTCTCCTCGGAGATCATCGCTCTTGTCCCTTCGTCGACCTCGAATCGACACGGTCGGAATCCGGAGTTCGAGCGAGTCGAGTCACGCAGGTCACGAAGGCGTCTTCGCCCGCGGGTGACCTGCGGAGGTACGACGTCTCGCGCTGCGCCCGCGTTAGCGCCTCGAACGGGCGGGCCAACTCGCCTCCGCGGGCAGCAGGGCAGCGCTCCGAGCGCACTTGAACCAGCACAAACCGCGACCGCTCATCAAGCGCCACGCGCAAGCTCGCCTCGATCTCGGCATCTTCTCGGATCTCAACCAATTCCAACCGGATACTACTCGTATGACGGGCAACTGGCACAGCCGTGTTAATCGCCGCACACTGCGTCCCGAGGTCGCGCCGCCCCTCCCAAACGTGAAGCAACAATTCGGAACAATGTACGTAGCTGCTAACCGGGCGGCGAGATAGCGCTGAGCAAGGGCGTCGAAGAAGGCGCCACAATCCCGCTGATCGTCTCGTGTGTGCGCATCCTGAACGAGCACGACATCAAAGTCGTTGAGTCCTGCCAGTGCACACGTCGGCGTGCGTGAATCCCGGGGAGGTTCAAGACAGTGTTGCGACGACCGGTTGAATCCGGTTTGCGTGTCGTGATCGGAATGGATTGTCGACCCGTGGGGTTCGCGGTTGTTGATGGCCATCCAGCGCGTTGGTGGCTAGAGCCGCCTGGGGGCGGGAGTCGATGGATCATCCCACCACGCGGCGGCTGAACACATCCAACACGACCGCGCAGTAGATCTTGGGTTCCCGGGTGGGGTGCTCGGTGATGTCTGTGACCCACAGCTGGTCGGGCCCGTCGCGGCGGAGCCGCCGATCGACGAGGTCTGTGGCGGTGGGCAGGTTGGGGGACCTTGCGCCAGCGGGACCGCCCCGGCAGCCCGGCGAGTCCGTTGCGGCGCGTGACCAGCTCCGCGGCCCAGCGCGCTACCTGCAGGCCGCGTCCGTGCACCAACTCGGCGTGGATGCGCCCGGCCCCGTAGGTGCGCCTCGACGCCTGGTGGATCTCGGCGATGACATCGAGCAGCATCGCATGGCGCACCGAACGCGCTGACGGTGGGCGTCGTCGCCAGCAGTAGTAGCCCGACACCGACACCTCAAGCACCCGGCAGGCGACCTCGACGGGATAGCCGTCGGCTACGACAGCGGCGACGACCCCGAAGCGCCTTCTGGGTCCAGTTGCTCCCTCAACAACTCGTTCGCCCGCTTGGTGACCGCCAACTCGCACTCGAGCTCGCGGATCCGCTTGCGGGCCGCAGCTCCCGATCCACCAAGTCCTGGTGTCGCCAGTTGTAGATCGTCTGGCCCGACACACCCAGCTGCTGAGCGACCTCAGCGACCGGTCTGCCCGCCTCGAGCAGATCCAGAACCTTGCGTCGAAACTCTCCCGGATAACTCCTCGACATGATGACCTCCTCATGGTCGACATGCCCGAGAGTCAACTATCCCGACCGCGCGTTACCCGGGCCGTACCACCTCCACATAATCGGTTCTTGTCACCCCCGATTCTGGAGGCCCCCACTCGCGCCACCGCGGACCAACTCCTCACTCAAGTCTGACGAGCCGTCAAACAATGTCACGCATCTAGACGTCTAGCCGCGTAGGCCCGATGGGTCGCCGTTCGAGGCCGTCGGCCGCGAACAGGTACTCCTCGACACCGTTGGTGTAGGCGCAGAATTCTCCTATCGAATCGCCCACCTGCTCCAGCGCACCCAAGACCGCCGTCGTGCCAGTTCGGCGCGAAGCTCGCAATAGAACTGCTTCATGAAGAGCACGCCAGCGGCAAGAGCGGAAGGGCACAGAACAACCGACGGGCCGACGCGAATGATCGGATCACCGTCAACGATCCAAACCGCGTCTTCCATGGCGGACGCTGCACCATGCACCGCCGCCGACGCAGCCCGGAAGAAATCATACTCTCGCTCCAGTCCGGCCGCGACCGCTCGATCGCGAACGGTTTCAGGATGCCACTGCCGGTGAAAAACTGCGCCGTACTCAGCAATGGCCTCGTCCAGTTCTTTGCCGCTATCTCGGAGGAGCTTCTTTTGCCTATGCCGTGAGGCCTTCAACACCTTCCCCGATAGGAACGGCTCAATCGGATTCCACGCGGCCGCCAGTTGAGTCCCAACAAGCGAGTGGCACATGAACCGAGTCAGATGCGACGGCTCCCGTAGCGCAATAAGATTGAGGAGGTGCTCAAATGCCGTCCTCGCAGACCGATGAGCAGACCGCCCCCGACCAGAAACCGCGTCGAACAAGAGATCATTGAAGTCATTCAGACACACCGCGCTGACAACCACGTACGCGGGATGACAATCCATGCGGCACAACGCCGGAACGAGTCCTACCAGCGCATCGCTGTAGCTGTTCGATGCAGCCACAAGACGCCGCGCTTGCTGCGCCGCTAGCTCTACGATCGCCAGCGGACTCGCTGCAACCCCAGCCATCGACGTTTGATCGGCCACGACTCCACAGTATGGGGGTTCTCCGGGCCTGCCAGGAATTCTGTGTGTCGTGCGTGATCTGAGGGTCCGCAGCTGTGTGCTGTAAGCCGGGCAGGATCAGGTCTATGACTGATCAGACGATGTCGGCGCTGCCGGCGAACGGGGCCGCCGATGAGGCGGCCATGAGGGACTGGGCTGAGTGTTTGGTCGCTCGAGGGCGCACCGAGGGTGTCTCGCTGACCGGCGATGGCGGGCTGCTGATAGGGCTGGTACACCAGGTGCTGCAGTGCGGCCTAGAGGTCGAGATGGCCAAGCATCTGGGCTATGAGCGACACGCTCCGGAGAGCAGGGGCCCCGAGTTCGCGCAATGCGGCGACGCCGAAGACGGTCACGACCGAGATCGGCCAGGTCGATCTGCGCGTCCCGCAGGATCGGGGGCCCCACCTTCGAGCCGGTGACGGTGTCCAAGCAGAGGAGACTGTTGGTCAGTAGCGATGCCATCGGCGCCAGCAGCGCGAACAGCAGATGGCCACCGGGTGGGAGCGATGAGGACTACGTGTTCGCGCAGCCCGACGGTTCATCCCCCTGCACTGCATCACCGACACGTTCATCCGGGCCGTGAAGCGGCTCGACGTTTCCCCGAATGCAGCGCAACAGTCAAACGGTCTGGTCGCCTCGCGCGTAGGAGAACTTCCCAGTGCGGCCGAAGGGATATCTCTGCGTATCGAACCGCCCGTCGGAAGATCCGCCAGAAGTCTCGAGCCTGGAGGCGGCGACGCGATGGTACGCCATTCTATAATCATCAAATCGTTCTGACCAGGGATTTCGCCGGTTAGCCTCGTACCCCCTCGGTGTACGGGCGACGGGGTGTTAAATGGTCTCTGACCTGCGGAAATGGTGGTATCGGCGAGTCCCGTTATGGCTATCGTTATGCGATGGTTCAGGGCCTTTTTTGTGCATGGCTGATCAAGCCGGGGGAGGCCTGCTGTGCCTGTGCTTCGTCGACGAACACCGACCCCTCATTTTCTTGGGGCAGCCCGGCTGAGGGCGGGGCCGGCGAGCCGGCGGTCGACCGCGGCGGCAGGCAAGAAGCGCACGCGATCGCGCTGGCGAGTCGCGGTTACGGCTTCACTATGAAGGCTTGGCGTCGCTCGGGACCGTAGCGGTAGATGCGGAAGTCGGCGTCCAGGGCGAGCGCATCGGTGATCCCCAGGCGCTCCATCAGCACCCAACTCGTGCGGTCGGTGAGGGAGAAGGCCTGGTCGGGGAACGCAGCCGAGGCGGCGGCAGCTGCTTGGAGATCCGCCGAGACCGCGCACTCGACGCGAGCGATGCCGGCTGCGATGGCTGTGACGACCCGATTTGCCGTGTGGTGGCCGGCGCGGGCGTTGATGAGGTTCCAGAGTTCTGCGAGCACCAGGTCGCTGGTGACCAGTTCCCCGGCGTGTTCGCTGAGCAGCGACCGGGCGACTTCGTTGTGGGCGTCTCCGTCGTCGGCGGCGGCGTACCAGATGCTGGTGTCCACGAACACCGGTGGCACCGACTACAGCCCCTTCGCCGCGTATTGCTCGTCGATGGCCTTACTGATCATGGCCTGCTTGCCGTCGGCGATGCGGGACCCGCCGCTGTCGAACAGGCCGAAGATCGCGGTGGGATCGCCGGCCGGCGCGCCCTCGAGGTCATCTGCCACCAGACGCCGGATGTATTCCGACAGCGAGACGCCCTCGGCGGCCGCCTTGCGCTTGGCGTCGGCGTGGTGGTGGTCCGGAAGCACGATCATCGTTCTCATGCCTCCTGTATAGCATGTCTAACACAGCATGAGATCTGCCCGCCGGCAGATGCAGCTAGCGAACACCAAGTCGTCGACACAGCGGGCGCGTTCAGTGAGTCGCCTCGCCATCATCGGGTTCGGCGTATTGTGCACCGTCTGCTCGGGTACACCCGCGCGGCGCGCCGCCTTGGCCACCGACACCTCCCCACGCGACACCGACAAGACCACCAGCAGCTTGCACTCAGGGCTTCTCTGCGCTGGCTTCGCCATCAGGAACTCCATGCATCAGACCCAACCCAGACCCGAGCAGGAACCGCCCCGGGTTTCTGAACCTCCCTGGCTACGGGTGGATCGCCCAGAATATGGGTCTGACCAGGGGAAATGGCGAGATTGTCAAGCCTGGTTATTACTATCGATATGCGATGGCTCCGGGCCACGCCGGGTGCATGGCTGGCCGAGTCGACCTGCAGACTCCAGCGGCTGAACGTGACCACGTTGTCGCGTTTTCCACCGCCTGAGATCAACGGGGCGTCCCACCACGTGATGGGACGTCCCCGAGGTGCAGCGCCGACCGCGAGAAGCACGGGCAAGCCGAACGGGCTCGTGTCGGCAGGTGCGGCAGAAGTCTTGGTAGAAGCGGCACTGGAATTCTGGCGCCTATTCGTGCCGCGGGCGTGAGGCAACTTGTGCTCGACGGGCGCGAGCATCGCGGCCCGCCACGTCCGGCGCGTCTCAGTCGGCGGTGAGTTCGGGAAAGTAGGTGTCGTAGAACCCTCGGTCGCGCGTCAAGAAGGCGTCCGCTGCGCTGAGGGCATGGGCTCCGATCAGGAAATCGGTGATGATTCGTTCACGCGGTCCGCCGGCTCGGCGGTACTGCCGCCGGCGCATGCCCGCTTCGTAGGCGATGTCGGTGGTGATCGGAGACAGCGACGCGTTGATTTGCCGCAGCGTGTCGTTCAGGAGAGTCCGGTCGTCGAACGCCGGCACGAGTTCGGCGTACACGATGTCGCAGATGACCACGGCGCCGACGTCGTAGGCCGCCGTCAGGCGTGCCCGCGATTCGGGGCCGTGACGCTCGTCGCCCCGGAAGATGTCCAGCAGCACGCTGGTGTCGACGGCGGTGATCACCGTCCTCGGATCTCCTCGATGTACTCGTCGGTGCTCTCACCGCTGTCGAGGATCGCATACACGCTCTCGACGGGATGCTCGGCAGCGGTCCGCTTGTGGATGAGGAGCCCTCCCTCGGTGGGGGTGAGTTCCACTTCGACGTTGTGATTCAGGCCGAATCGCTCCCGCAAGCTCTTGGGAATCGTGATCTGGCCCCGCTCGGAGATTCGCATTCGCGCTCCATCAGAATTGCCGTGTTGTCAATTCATACTATATCAGTCGGACCCTGCGAATCGCCAACGCGCCTCCCTAAATGCTGGCACCGGTCGCGGTCAAGAATGCGCCGCGGGTGACACGATGTGAGGTTCCCCCTGTTGGCTTGACACTTCGATTAGGGGTAGTCATGTCTGTGACGCAGGGAAGCACTCCACCGCCGGCGAGGAGCGTCCAGTTGAGTTTGCCGGCGTAGATGAGCGCGCGCATGCTGTAGTGGGCGAAGCGGGGGAATCCGAAGGAGGGTAGGCCCACCAACCTCACGGGGTCGGCACCCTCGGATCACACCGCCTCGCCGCAGCCCCACATGCAGGCTGGCGCCGAGTCCGCACGTGCGACATGGGCCTCCGCAGATCCGGTGCTTGTCACCCCCGATTCTGGAGGACTCCAACCGCGCCGCCGCGGACCCAGTGCCCGCTCAAGACCGAAGATCCCTTAAATCGAGAACTATGCAAGAAACGATAACACGCGCCCGACGTCTCTAAGCTCTGAGGAACAGTTCTGGAGCGACACTAGCGCCTGGGCCATGCGAGCCTGTTCGTCTCAACAATTTGATCGGCGGTCAGAATCCGAACATACTGTTTGTGTCCGTCGCCGATTCCGTAGTAGCAGCGCCGCTCCATTGGCCACATTTTGTTGGGCCCGTCATCGTTATCTGGTGACCTTGAATCAAACCATACATCGTCGTTCTCGCTTTCGTCAACGCATTGGAAGTGATAGGCGGCGTGCTTGAAATTGATGTCAACACGCATGAATAGGCATTTGTCGTTGTCGGTTGAGCAATCTCCAACTCCTGCGGCCGAATCTCCGTGCGACAGCTTAGCGCTCTTGGGCACTTCGATTGTCGTCGACATCGGCTGGCTGCATCCGTGGGTGTTGCACGCCGCGACAGTCAACACATAGTCTCCGTAGCCGACTCCCGCTTGATCGTCTTCCCACTTGAACGACGTTGCTGTAGAAACCGGACGTCCGGGCAGGCCACCTGGGTCGATGAGCCATCGCGAGATTGGTGTGCCGTTGTCATCGGCTTCCCAACGCGCGGTGACATATATCGCACCGGACTCGTCCCAGCCGAAATCGGCAGCGACCCGTGGCGTTGCCGGAGCGAACTCAGGCTCGGGAACGTCAACAAGCGTCTCGCTCCAGGCCCCGCAAGCCTCAGGGCTACACGCCCGGGCCGAGACCAGATAGTCTCCTGGAGGCACCGCCTTCCATGTGTGATAGTCGTCATCGGAGTTCGTAGGTCCGGGCATACCGCCGTCGCGAACTTCCCATCTCACGATCGACTCGGCACGTTCACGCACTAGCAGTCTCAATGTCACATCTGCTGTTCCATTAGACTGTGGGCGTACATGGACCGTAAGCTCAGGTTTCCCTGGCACCTGGGGTTCCGCAGAAACTATTGCAGTCGGCTTCGTAGTCGTCTCAGTCGTCGGTTGCTGCTCACCCCGGCGTTCTGTCTCTGTGCTGAGACTTTCGACAAATGATGACTCCCCCTCGTCTTCACCGTCGCCTCCGATGGCGACTGAAGCCCAGATGGAGGCCCCGATAAAGAGCAGGACAATAACCAAAAGCGCCGTCTTCAAAGACAGCGTCATGTTGCGGACTTTCTCATACCACAACGGCGCCAGAAGTGTCAGCAGTACAGCGAATACCAGCGGGAGCAACCTAACGACCCAGCTTCTCATCTCGAACATCTTTCTGCCCACACGTTCGTGGCGCTGCGGTGACGCGGTCATCATTCTAATTTGGCCGTATCGACTACAGTGTGAGTGCCAACTGAGATTTCGCGTTCTGCGCTAACTGGAATTCGCGTTGCGGTGGGGATTTCTGGTCGGCGTTGTGCCGGTCATTGGGGCCTCCGGTTCGGCTTCGATATGGCCTCTTGGAGAGTTAGTGCTCGCCATGTTGGCCACGTATGGCTCGGCACACCACAGCCTGCGTGAAACAGCGAAGATGTGTGCGGGGAGTTGGCCGGCGTCGGTGGCCATGTAGTTGCCCGCTGGCGGCCAGCGGTTCTGCCCAGCGGCGGCCAACAGAACTGCCCGCGTTGATGTCCATGTTCCGTCGGGGTCCACCTTGGCGGGGTGCTCCTCCTGTTCGAATGGTCGGTCACCACGACTGTGACCGTCGAGCAGGAGGAGCGTGTGAAGTCTCGCGAGGAAGTCATGAACATGTTGGAAGCGTTCGACCTGACTGGGTCGTTGCGGGATGCCGGCGAGTTGGCCGGTTGTTCCCATCACACCGTCGCCGCGTATGTGGCCAAGCGCGACGCCGGCGAGTTGGCCGGCGCCAGGCCGCGGCGCAGGGAGCGGATCATCGATCCGTGGATGGGGAAGATCGAGGAGTGGGTGGAGCGCTCCTGCGGCAGGATCCGCGCCGACCGGGCTTTCGACAAGCTCGGTGTGTTGGGTTATGTCGGTTCGGAGCGCACGGTGCGCCGGGCGGTGGCGGAGGCGAAGAGGAGCTTCGGAGCGGGTCGGCGTCGGGTGTATCGGCCGTGGATCCCCGAGCCGGGCATGTGGGCGCAGTGGGACTGGGGCGCCGGTCCGGCGATCTGCGGGCGGTCGACGAGTCTGTTTTGTGCGTGGTTGGCGTGGTCGCGGTTCCGGGTCGTGGTGCCGTGCTGGGACCGCCGGCTGGCGACGGTGATTTCCTGCTTGGACCGTGCGATGAGGGCCTTCGGCGGCGCGCCGACGTATTGGCTGACCGACAACGAGCGCACCGTCACGATCGACCATGTCGCCGGGGTGCCGGTGCGGCATCCGGAGATGGTCGCGATCGGCGGCCACTACGGGATCACGGTGGCGACGTGTGTGCCGGCGGACCCCGAGTCCAAGGGCGGCAGCGAGGCGACGGTGCGGGTCGCCAAGGCCGATCTGGTGCCCACCGACGCCAATCTGCGCGGCGGCTACGCCAGCTGGGCCGACCTGGTCGATGCGTGCGTGGTGTGGATGGCGGAGGTCAACGGCCGTGAGCATCGGGTGACCCGGCGGGCGCCGGTCGAGATGCTCGTCGAGGAGCAGCAGCGCCTGCACCGGCTGCCCGAGACCCCTTACACGGCGGTGTTCGGGGAGACCCGGAAAGTCTCCTGGAGTTCCACGATCAGCTTCGGCGGGGTGACCTACTCGGTCCCGCACACCCTCGCTGATGAGACGGTGTGGGTGCGCATCGACGGTGAGGAGGTCGTCGTGGTGCACTGCGCGCCGTCAGGCCCCGTCGAGGTCGCCCGCCACCAGCGTTCGACTCCGGGGCGTCCGATGATCGACGACGCCCACTACCCGCCGCGCCCCGCCGGGCCGCTCGGGCGGCGTCCCAAGCCGGCGAGCGCCGCCGAGGCCGAGTTCTTGGCACTCGGAGATGGCGCCCGCACCTGGCTCGTCGAAGCAGCCGCCGCGGGCACGAGCCGCATGAAGGTCAAGATGGCCCAAGCCGTCACCCTGGCCCGCCTCCACGGCCAGAAGCGGGTTGATTGGGCGCTCGGCCGCGCCGCGATGTTCGGCCGCTTCGCAGAGGACGACCTGGCCTCGATCCTTGCCGCGCACCCCCTCGGCGACCGCCACAGCGCCGAGGACGTGCACTCTCTTCAGCCCAGCACCGCCGCCTGGGGCCGCCTCGGAGACCACCGATGAACCCAACACCGATCGACGAGGTCGTCGACCTGCTGCGCACCCTGCGCCTGCCGCACGTGCGCTCAGCAGCACCAGAGTTGTTGGCCACCGCCAAGGCGCAACGCTGGGACCCCGCCGAAGCCGTCAAAGCGCTGCTGGCTGAGGAGCTCGCCGGCCGTCAAGCATCCTCGATCCGGGCCCGGCGCAAAGCCGCCGGGTTCCCCACCGGCAAGACCTTCGACGCCTGGGACGAGACCGTCAGCTCGATCCCGGCGCCGACCCAGCGCGCGCTACGCACCCTGGAATGGATCGACCGCTGTGAGAACCTCGTCATCTGCGGGCCATCCGGCACCGGCAAGACCCACTTCTGCGAAGCGCTCGGCCACGCCGCCGTCGACGCCGGCCACCAAGTGTCATGGTTCAGTCTCGAGCACCTCGGCGCGCTCGTGCGCCGCCACAGCGCGGATGACACCGCAGCCAAAGCCATCCGCCGCATCATGCGCGCCGACGTCATCGCCATCGACGACATCGGCCTACTGCCCGTCGCAGCCGAGACCGCCGAAGCGCTCTACCGCGTCGTCGACGCCGCCTACGAGAAACGCTCCGTGGCCCTGTCCAGCAACCTGCACCCCGCCGGCTTCGACGAACTCATGCCCAAGACCATCGCCAACGCCACCGTCGACCGCCTCCTGCACCACGCCCACATCGTGATGACCGCCGGCGACAGCATCCGCCTCACCCAAGCCACCGCCGGAAAGGGAGTGACGCCACTGACCAACTGAACCGCGGGCAGAACACCTGGCCGCCAGCGGGCAATTCCGTTGGCCGCCACCGGGCAGAACCCACCGGCCATTGACATTCGTGCTCGTCAACTGGGCATCTGAGGGTCTCTCCAAGAACGCGGCGGCGCGCAGCACGACATCGCGGCCCCAACCGACGCGTCCAGATGGCGAATCCGCGGGTGGCGACACTATCCGGCACAGGCCAGCATGCACAGACACCGACTCGATAGGGCCCATGACCCTACGATCATGCCAACAACAGCACTAGACGCTTGACGCAGCGTCTATCCTGACGGTCCGCTTCGCCGCTGTCTCTTGCCGGGGCCGAAGCTCGACCTGATCCGGCTGGGTGCCTGCGGTGTGGGTCGCCTGATCGTGGGCTGTCACGGGATTGCTTGGGTCCCGTTGCCCCGGGACGCAGCGGCCGGAGCTTCACGCTCGTCGTGGTGCGGCGGTCAAGATGACCCCGTCAAGCGGAGGTTGGTGTCGACGACAGATCCGAGAGAACTATCGAGCCCGGCGGCGCCGACGCGACGATGCGTCATGCCTCAAGTGGTTCTGATCAGGGGGTTTGCCCGTCTGCCCTCGTACCCCCTCGGGGTACGGCGGGATGGCCACGATATGGCTCTGACCAGCGGAAATGGCGAGATCCTCTAGTTCGGTTATTACAATCGATATGCGGAAGATGCGGGCTACTTCTGGCGCATAACTCATCAATGCGATCCATGAAGTCCAACGAGTAAGCCGGGTGAGGTCGTTGCCGCCGCCACCGCCCGCCGCACCGCCGAAGGCCTCATCAAGAAAGACATCATCCGCTGCCTCAAACGATTCCTCGCACGCGAGGTCTACCAGCGCGTCATGACCGACCACCGCGCCCGCACCAACTGAACCCGGCACCGAACCGATCCCAAACAGCCCCCACAGCCTGCGTGAGACCCGGGGAGACTCACCCAGCAATTCTCGGGATCCTCGTGTATGCAGCTGCGTTCTAAAGCATCGTCCGCGTCGATGATGGTCGGGGTCGGCCCGGTGCAAGGACCTGCTCTTCTTGGTCTCAATGAGCGAGTTGGTGTGCCTTCGAGTACAGGTCCGCGTCGCCCGACCCACTTGGAGGCTCTGCACCCAGAGTCCCCGCTGACATCCGGCCTGCCAGGAGGATCTGTGCTGCGCGCCACGGTTCGTTGCGTAGCTCGGAGGCAGACGACGGGCTAGCTTCTGAAACCCACGACCGTCTCACGCAGATTGTTCGCGGTACAGAAGGTCGTTTCGCATGTCCGGAGGTATGCCGCCGGGGTTACATGTCTGGTGACCATGATCCCGGTGACGTGCCAGGTACGGTCGGCCGGGTCGACTCCCTTGTTGGCTGCGAGGGATACGGCAGATGCCCGGATGTCCTCTACCTTCTTGGTTAGCGTCTCGACGTGGCCGTCCTGTCTGTGGAAGGCAGCAATCTGTCTGTTGATCGAGCGGGCAGATTGAGGTGTGAATGGGTCCTTGGCTTCAATGACAAAGATGATCGAGCGATCCTGGTCGATGCAGAGAATATCGATTTCTCCGCTTAGCTGTTGTATCCCGTGCTTGTGAGCGCGATGCTTGCGCAAGCGGAAGATTCTGATGAGTGGTAGGCCGTCGAGTCTTGATGCGCATTCCTTCTCGAACTCTCGTTGCCGCGCTTGGCGCGCATTGTCGAAGGCCCGGACTACGGTCTGCGGCAATTCGGAGTCTGGCGTCGGCACGCGGTGCTGAGAAAGGTAGTTGATCCAAATCCGTCTGGCGATTTCTGCGGTCCATGGCGACACCCAGACCTTAGATTCCACGCGTGCTAGGGGCCGAGTGGCGATTCGCGCTGATCTTGGCTCGACTTCCCAGTGTTCGATCGTCGATTGCTCCTGGCCGAAGTCTTCGGTGCCGAGGCTTAGCCATGCGACGGCCTCTGTGTAGGACTCGAATGGGATTGCCGGGTTAGCGGCGTGTGCTTCCGTGGCGATTTGCTCCGGTGAGACGAGTTCTGTGCAGTGTGGCGTCGACACGGGCCAGTGGATAATCACGTCCAAGGTAATCGTAATTGTGTCGATTCCGAAGCCGAGTGATTCCTGAAGCGATCGCTCGATTCCATCGTATTCGGGAAATCGGACGCCAAGTGGAGTCCATTCTAGATCTGGTTCGCTGCGACTTGCTGTGGTTCCAATCGGCGCCGGATCCGGTAGTGCGGCGAGGCTTCGGTCACGAGAGAATTTGTCGAAGTCGATGGATCCCACAAGGTGGCTCTCAGAGATTGTTATCTCGTAAACGTCGCTGACCACGAGCGAATGATCCGCGAGTTCTAGGTGGAGTGTCTCGCTTCGATTGCCGGATTCGCCAGCGAGGGTCGCAAGACTCAGTAGTTCCTGCCACTCGTATTCTGTTGGAGTGCTGGTGCCTCTTGGTGGCCGAGCGAGGGTTTCCTCGATCAATAGACTGATGAATCGAGATTGGCGTAGAAGCTCTTGACTAGCTTGTGGTAACCGGTCAGCGTCATCGCTTGCTGAACCGACTTCGTATGCAGTCTTCTCGATTGTCCACCAGCGGCGGCAGTTCGTGCATTCGAGTTGTGTCAGGGCGTGACCGAGTACGGCAGTCTTGTCGAATGGCGACAACTCCGCATGAAGTCTGCCAATCAGCCATCGATATACGAGGTCGGTCTCGATTCGCTTTGCGGCAGTCCCTGTGTAAGAGCCTGGTGTGATGCCCTCGTTCTCCAGATGGGCACCGAGTCCTGCGAGGTGCGCGCTGCGATGCGCTGCATGGAGGGAAGTCGCCTCGGGAGTGTGCGGGATCTGAGGTCTGACTGGGATCGGATCAAACCGTATGCCAGGCGGTGTGGCGTTCCATGCCGCGACGAATCCTTCCGTTCCTCCCTGAGGGGCGATGGCTTCGGCTAACAGGACTCCGAACTGTGACTCAACCGATTGAGAGTCCTTATGCAATTGTTCCTGGAGACCTAGTGCACAGCCAAGAGTGAGCGTACGGTTGGCAAGGCTTTCGACAAACAGTGGCGGGTTCTGGGTCGTGTCCTCAAACGCGAACTCAATGCGAAGCGAATACAGTCCGCTTGACTGCATCAGGTTGACGAATTGGACCGCGCTGTATTGCAGCTTGTACGCGATGCACTCGCCGAGCCCTCTAGCCAGTCCGGGCGTCGGTTCAGTCCCTGAACAGGCCCCTAGAGACACAGCAGCTGGTGTCGTGCAAACGACCAATTGATATAGGTCACCTGAGAGCGCGTTCCCTACGAGTTTCGAGGTGCCGTCAAGACTGTGAATTGGCCACGCAGAGATTCGGCCCATATCGAGCGTGTGTAGAGCCAACTCGATATCGTGCTGCTCGGACGCCTTCTGCCACTCGAGCAGCGAATGATGCGGCTGAACGTACAGGATATCCAGATCGCGTGCCCCACGGTAGAGCGATTTGCCCTTGCCGTTCCAGGTCTCCCATAAGTCGATTCCGTCCCACGAGAAGACCTGACGAACGCGTGGTTGCTCCGCGAGGTCGCGGGCGAAGTACCAGAGGTCGATTTCTTCGCGCCCAATGGTGCGCCGAATCCAGTCAAAATCCTGCAGCGTGATCTGCGCGCAACTCGAACCGGATGGGGTGGAAGCCATCGCGGCTTGGGGCGCTGCGACAATGAGGAGGCGAGAGAGCATCGCCGAGTTGGGAATGGATTCGGTACCGTTAACCGTGCTCACTGTGGCTCCCGGTTTGACGTTCTCCAAGCAACGTGCTGCTGCGGAAACAGTGTGCTGCAAACCCGTGCGACTTAGGCTCGCAGCGACACCTACGGCTAAGTGCTGCGAGTCGTTGTATCGAATCACCGAGTGCAGATGGGAGCGCCGCTCGTCACGCATTGGCCCCATGACATCGTTCCCTGCGCCCGTGAACACGTTGCCTATGAACTTCCAGGCCGCCTGTTGCCATCGTTCGTCCAGCGAAGGGTCGAGCGCTAGCGACGTTGTAGCGAGTTCGCCTTCGAGCGCGTTGAGTGCCTCGACCATCAGTCCTGCGGGCAGGGGAGTGAATCCGCGTTGGCCGTGCCGGATGGCGATCGTGCTGCCGAACGTCGCCATCGGAGATGCTTCGGCTCGGCGAAGTGCATTGGCGGGGACAGAATGGGCCTCAAGTGCTGCCCGTGCGCGTTCAGGATCGGTGCACTGAGCAATCTGGTCCTCCAGCGGAGGCAATGTCGCCGCCGCGGCAAGCTCTTCTTCTCGGAGATGAGGTAGCGAGCGCAATTCCCGCTCGAGGCCCGGGAGCCAGGTCGGAGCGAGCATGCTCACGACCGCATCGACGCGCCGCAAGACCAGTTCAACGATGTCAGTCACACCGTATCGGGTCTGCTCGTGTAGAACGGGATCGATCGTCGCGGCAAGCCGTCGCAGGGTCTCGACAACCGATGTCGGTCGTTCCAGGGTGCCTCCGACCATTCTGAGCATCTCGCCAGACCATTCGACTCGCACTTCGAGCCGAGGGTCGTGTGGCAAGAAATCCTCTTCCCCGGTGACCGAAGCGCACTCCTGGTGTGCTGCTCGGACTAGTGAATGCAGGAGCGCCGGATCTGCGTGCTTGTCCCCCGTGCGCGTGCGGCTCGCGAGAGACTCGTAGATCACAGAAAGCGAGGGCAGGTAGTGACTCACGTAGGGCGAAACGCTCGCTGCCTCAAGAAGCGCCAGCAGGGAGGCACGCGACCGGCCACGAGCGGCGCGTGCGACAGGGCCGTCGCCTAGCTCACGACGTTCTCGCTTCTCCCGACTCCTTCTGCCCACACCACACCTCGCTGGTCCCAATCGGCGAGTCTAAGTCGGACGCGTGCAATTCTCGAACGGCTAACGCGCAGGCGGCTCCCGGCCTGCAGCACGGCCGAGTTGTCTCGAAGGGGCGGTGATACGGAGGTACACAGACCTCTTGGCGTAGACTCGTCTCTATGCACGATGGCAAGACTCATTCGGGCGTCGACTACGTATGGCCCACAAAGCTCCTACGTCCGTCGCACAACATCCAGATCGTGTACTTGGATCTGAATCACTGGATTTCATTCGCGAGAGCTCACAAAGAGCCATCTAGCAATGGGGAAGTAGCCGAGGTGCTCGGCGCTTGCATTAGCGCGCGTGATTCCAACCGAGCGATATTCCCAATCTCAGCACTAACGTACTACGAGTTGGCGAAGATCCGCCAAGAATACCAACGGTATGATCTCCGCCAGGTAGTAGAACTCTTGTCTGAGTATCGTGTAGTAGTGTCGCCTGTGCAAGTCATCGACCGTGAGATCGAAGCGGTACTTGATAAGAGCTATGGCCCGAACGTACCCGGATTAGATCCCGTTCAGTACATTGACAGAGGGTGGGTACGTGCTCTTGGAGCGGAAGACTATGCTGCAGATATCGAGGCTATTCGTGCTCGCGAGGTGGATAGGATCGCAAGCCTTGCTCCGGATGGTGTGGAGTTATTCGAAGAGATATTTCAAGGCTTTCAGTTCTTCAAAGAGCGGGCAATCCTCGACGGTCCAAATTGGGCTGCGAGGCGGGAGTCCTTAGTTCCCTATGTACAAGTTGCTGATATTGCCAGGATCATGGATGCTCGGCTCAAGCAGGAGCTATCTCTACGTGATGCATTCGACCTCAATCCTAGCTGTCGACGGGGACGGATTCGGGACTATGTAATGACCCGATCGGTGAAGGACGATTACATGCCGATCATGGCCGTCCAACTCGCTAGGCGGGGAAGAGATGGTCTCGAATTCTACGAGACACGGGAGCGCATGAGGGAGCTATTTGACTCGATGCCAGGCTGTGATGCCATGGTTACTCTCAAGACCATGTACCATCGGAATGTCGAGCATCGGTGGGCCATCAATGACATCTACGATATCGATGCACTAAGTGTGGCGATGCCGTATTGCGACATCGTTCTGACAGATGGAGCAGTTGCGAACCAGGCAAACACCTCGCAACTGGCCGATCGCTTGGATGTAGTCGTGTCAAACCAGCTCGACAGCCTGTGGGAGATCCTCGACTAACGTATTGCCTGAGTGGAGAGGGCATATCGGGGGCTCTTCGGATTTTAGCGGGGAGTGGGTCCGCGATAGCGCGGGTGGGGGCCTCCAGAATCGGGTGTGACGCACACCGACTCGGAGGAGGCCCCCGGTGGAGGAGAACCCTACGCGTATCTGTGAGTTGTTGGTCGGTCTGGGTGAGGTGGAGGTCCTCGGTGTCGACGACAAGTTCGGTGGGCCTCTGGAGTTGCACGTTCGGACGCGGGCGCGGCCGACCTGTGGGGGCTGCGGCGGGTCGGTGTGGTCCAAGGGCACGAGTGCGGTGAGCTTGGTGGACCTGCCGGCGTTCGGGCGACCGGTGCGCCTCGTGTAGCACAAGTGGCGCTGGCAGTGCCCGGCGTCGAGTTGTGGGGTCGCCTCGTTCACCGAGGTCGCCGAGCAGATCGCGCCGGCGCGGGCGGGCCGCTCGGCGACGGTTGCGGTGGGCCGCGAAGCGCGCCCGATCTCCGATGTGGCCGGCGAGTTGGGTTGTGACTGGCACACGGTGAACCGGGCGGTGCTCTCCCGGGGCCAGGCGCTGCTGGCCGCCGACGCCGAGCGGGTCGGCGCCGTAGAGGCCTTCGGTCTCGATGAGACCCTGTTCGGCCGCTATGGCCGTTGGCGGACCCGCGTGTGGTGCACCTCCATCGTGGACGTGACCGGGGGCCAGTTGCTCGACATTGTCCCAGGTCGAGACGCCGCAGCCCCGACGGCGTGGCTGCTGGAACAACCCCAGGCGTGGCGCGATGGCATCGACTGGGGTGTGCTGGACCTCTCCGGCGCCTACCGCAGCGCCTTCGACACAGCTCTGCCCCACGTCGGCCAGGTCGCCGATCCGTTCCACGTCGTGCGCCTGGCGAACACCAGCATCGACGAGGTGCGTCGCCGCGTCCAGAACGACACCTTGGGCCACCGCGGCCGCAAAGAAGACCCCTTCTACCGGATCAGGCGGCTGCTGTTGGCCGCCCACGAACGCCTCGGCGACGCCGCGGATGCGAAGCTGCGGGGTCTGCTCGCCGCCGGCGATCTCCGCGGCGAGGTCCGTCTGGCGTGGCACGCCAAAGAGACCCTCCGCGGCCTCTATGACCTCGACTGCCCCCAGATCGCCAGCGCCTACCTCACCGAACTCGCTGAGGGTCTCACCGACGGTGACTGCCCGCCGGAGCTGCGCCGCCTGGGCCGCACCCTGGGCCGCTGGCACACCGCGATCGTGAACTGGCACCGCGCCCGGGTCACCAACGGCCCCACCCTGGCGATCAACAACCTCGTCAAGCGCGTCAAGCGCGCCGCCTTCGGGTTCCGCCGCTTCGCCCACTACCGCATCCGCGCGCTGCTCTACGCCGGCAGACCCAACTGGGCGCTCCTCGCCGGCCTCACTCCCCGCTAATTTCCGAAGCGCCGCATTCGTTCGCCCTCACGGACCTTGCGAACCGCCTGCTCCGGAGTGTGACGTCTCCGCTTCGTTGTGGTCGTACTCGAACGCGTACCCGGCGAGCCTCTGGGCTTCGCGGAGATAGTCCTCCGCGTCAAGAGACCAGCAGCGCAAGATCCTGCAACAATAGGTTCGTGCCTTCTGTGGACCTCGACTACTGGCTCTCGGTGGTTACGGGCAAGGTTCCGCAGCCCGCCGACGACTTCATTGTGATCGCGTCCCCCACAGATGCCATCCGCGATGAGTACCTTGGTGGCATCTCGGGCCGACCCGAGTCTGAGGTTCGCAAGATCCTCGAGAGCATGCTGGGGCGCTCGCGCTCGATCCCGGAGTGGGATGCCCTCCAGCTCCAGTTCATGAAGGCAATGCGCTCCGCCGGTATGCATCGGTCAGAGGTGGCCGACGATTCGCTCGGTTCTCGGCCTCAGTTCAGCGACTATCAGAAGCGAGTGATCCTGTCCGCTGCCGGCAAGTCCAGCGAGCCAACGTGGCCTGGACTCACATGGGTTCTTGACCTTCTACCCGGCCGCCCCGACCGTGCTCTGGCGGTCGTGACTGCCTTTCTTCATGCCCATATTGGTGTCCTCCCAGACTGGCGGATCAACGGGCTCAGCGATGCGACAGCGATAATCCGATCCCGGTACATCCTTAGCGAGACCGACGCCCACGAGAGCATCCTGGGGACCATCGACTGGCGGGACTTCGAATTCCTTGTTGCTGCCCTCTACGAGGCGAAGGGCTATGAGGTCGAAGTAACGCCCGGACAAAAGGATGGGGGTCGCGATGTCATCGCCAGACGCACCGGTGCCGACGCTGAGACTCTCTACGTTGCTTGTAGTCGAGGCGCCAGCAAGAAGGATGCCGAGGCCGTGGCCGCTCTCAACGGTCGGCTGGACACCGGCGAGCGGGCGAGTCGCGGTGTCTTCATCAATGTTGCGGGCTTCACCGAGCAGGGCCCCGGTACGGCAGTAGCAGTCGCCAAGGAGATGCCGCGAGTTGCCCTACTTGGGCGAGACCAGCTCCTCCCGCAGCTGAACGCGCACCTCGGAGCCGACTGGCCATACCGAGTCGACAGGATTATCGCGGCAGTACGTCGCGATCAGGACACGCCGCAAACAGCCTCCCCTGGCTGAGATACCCCGGGGACGTTGTCGCCAGCGAGATGGGGACGCTCATAGCGGCGTGTGACCTGACCGGCGGGCGATGCTGGGCACGACTCGGCCAGACCTGGCATGGCGGGGCGAGACCGTCAAGTGCGCCGAGGCAGTCAGCAGCTGCAAGAAGGCCTCGGTGCCGCATCGGCCCTAACAGGCGACGAGCTGCCCCGATAGGCCCCCATTCGTTCAACGGTCTTTGGCACCTTCCGACATAGGTCGTCTTTCAGATGGCGGGGTGTCTGCTGCTACTCGAAGTCTGCGAGTCGTTGCTCCGCTAGGCGCTGGCGCCGATGCGGATTGGGATGGCGGTTTCTGCTTCGCCGTCGTCGAAGATGGCGAGGATCTGGAGTCGGGCGCCGAGGCTGTCGAGGTAACTGCGCAGGGTTGACACTTTCACGTCCTCGCCGCGCTCGAGTTGCGAGACGGCTGGCTGGCTGATGCCCAGTTCGGCGGCGAGGTCGGCCTGGGAGCGTTCGAGGGAGCGGCGCAGTTCGTGCAGGCCGATCTCTGCGAGGGTGTCTAGCCGGAGAGCGGCGAGGCGCTCAGCGGCGCCGGGCCGCGCGGCAACCCGGTCGTGAAGCTTCTGGTATGAAGTCGTGTTCGGCATTGTGCTGCTGTCCATTCGTGTGTCGTTCCGTGTCTATGTCTCGTCATCGAGGAGTCCTTCTGCTCGTAGTTCCTCGAGGTGGGTGTCGTAGAGGTCGTCGGCTCGAGGGATCGCCCAGTTGTGCCACTCATTCCATCGGCCCGACTTGTCGCCGCCGAGCAAGAGGATCGCGTGGCGCCGCGGGTCGAAGGCGAAGAGCACTCGCAGTGCTCCGGCCTTGGACACGCGGAGTTCCTTCATATTGGCGTGTCGTGACGAGGTGATCTCTCCGACGACGGGGCGGCGCAGGCTCGGGCCGACCTCGGCGAGCAGCATCACCCGGTCATCGAGGGCCTCCTGCTGCTCGGGGGTCAAGCCGTCCCACCATTTGCCGAACTCGTCGGTGAACTCGACCTCCCACACACCAACTAGTATAAGCTAGATATTGTAGAAGTGCTAGCTTATGATTCTGGTATCTCTGTCGTGAGGTAGTCGGCCCAGCAGTCCACTCTCGTCGGCGATGGCGCCGCCGGCGGGATTGTCGGCCCGGTGGTCCTGCGCGATCGCCCACTTCTTCTCTCGGACAGGCTCGGACGGCTGCAGACCCCGAAGCGGTTTCTCCCTCGGGGTACAGATGAGTCGCCAGCGTATGGCTCTGACCAGGGGAAACGGTGAGATCCTCAAGTTCGGTTATTGCGCTCGATATGCGAAGGGCGCGGGCAAGTTTCGGCGATGACGGATCAAGTAGACCCCCGAAGGCCCAGCGATTGCCGCGACTAGGTCGTTAGCGCAGTCACGGCTCGGGGTCAATCGATCTGACCGGGCGAGGTCCGGGGCATGCCGAACCCGGGGCGATTCGGGCGGCGCGGTGGGTTCGGAGTATCAACACGCCCCCACGTAGCGGCCACCTCTCCATAGGTCGAGGCGGTAACGGCCGTCGTCGTCCCGGTACGCCAGTGCGTAGCCCTCGCGGCCCACAGGCTCGGGCGGCAGGACCTCGCCGCCGTAGTAGACGGCATCCCGCGTCGCGCACAGCGCCACGTAGTGCACCTCGTCCTGCCAGGCCGAGAATCGCTCGACGTTGTCGGGGAACCCTGTGATGACGTACTCGGTCCACGCGTACACCCAGTCGTCCGGCTCGTCGAGGTAGTGGACGACTATGCGCGTGCCCACCTCGAGGGGGATCGGCCTGGAGCGCGCGGAGCCGTACTCGTCGGGGTCGTGAGCGAGCCCGCTGTCGACGTAGGGCTCGAAGTCGTCGTTGTCGAAGGCCCTCGCGTCGCCGTAGCTGCGATATGCGTACAAGACGATCGCGTCGCCGACCGGCGCGGGAGCACAGTCTCGATCCTCGGCATCTGCACATGAATCCACGGTGCTCTCGTCGTTGACCGGGACCGTGTAGGGCGAGGAGAACAGCCAGCGTCCCACTTCGGCGGTGGGATACGGGAACAGGCGCGCTCGGGGCAGCCACACCTCGTCGCCGTCGAGTTGCAGGCCGAACTCCACCTTGCCGGAGGCGAGGAGGCGGGCCTGGATGCGCGCGACGGTGGCGTCGCTGAGGGTGTAGGGCGAGGAGAACAGCCAGCGTCCCACTTCGGCGGTGGGGTAGGGGAACA
>VXXM01000020.1:11716-32246 GCA_009835395.1 Acidimicrobiia bacterium | reverse complement strand
GTGTAGGGCGAGGAGAACAGCCAGCGTCCCACTTCGGCGGTGGGGTAGGGGAACAGGCGCGCTCGGGGCAGCCAGGTCCGCTCGCCGTCGAGTCGGAGGCCGAACTCGACCTTGCCGGATTCCAGGAGGCGGGCTTGGATCCGCAGCGTCGACGCCGCCGCGGAGTCTTCGCCGTTGTGGGCCACCGACGGCGCCGCGAATGCCAGCACCCCGGCTGTGACCGCCGTGACGACCGCCATGGCCCCTCGTCGGATCATCGTCGCTTCTCTACAACAGCTCCGGTCGGCGCTGAGGGGGCTCTAGCCATTCCCGGGTGTATCGGCGTTCCGGTAGCTGATGTTTTCGCCCCAGCACGCGATGGTGTTATCGGGGCGCACCCCGCAGGAATAGTCGTCGCCGGCGCTGACGGCGGTGAACTGGCCGTCGGGCGCGACGGTCTTTCTGCCCATGTAGCCGCCCCAGCAGGTGATGGTGCCATCTGAGCGCACCCCGCAGGAATGGTTGTCGCCGGCGCTGACGGCGCTGAATGCGCCGTCGGGCGCACGAGTCTTCGCGGAGGAGTCGTGGCCCCAGCAGGTGATGGTGCCGTCGCCGCGCACCCCACAGAAATGCTCTGTGCCGGCGCTGATGGCGGTGAAGACGCCGTCGGGCGGAGTAGGCGGCCCCCAGAACCCGCTGCCTCCCCAGCAGGTGACGGTGCCGTCGGTGCGTAGCCCACAGGAGAAACGGTCGCCGGCGCTGACGGCGCTGAACTGGCCGTCGGGAGCCTCGAGCTGGCCCTGCCGGCTGTCGCCCCAGCAGGTGATGGTGCCGCCGCCGCGCACCCCGCACGAGTGGCCCCAGCCGGCGCTGACGGCGCGGAACACGCCGTCGGGCGCATCAGTCTGCCCGTCGTCGTTGCTTCCCCAGCAGGTGATGGTGCCGTCGCCGCGCACGCTGCAGGAGTGAGCCGCGCCGGCGCTGACGGCGGTGAACTGGCCGTCGGGAGCCTCGGTCTGGCCGTGGCGGTTGTCGCCCCAGCAAGTGATGGTGCCGTCACCAGGCAACCAGCATGAGTGGCCCACGCCGACGCTGACAGGGCTGAAGGCGACGTCGATGGTCGTGGGTGGGGGTGGTGGTTCGGAGCTTGTGGCCCTGGGCGAGGTCCCGGCGTCGGAGTTCGGTCCCTGATCGCCCGCACCTTCGGACCCCGAGCCGACCCGCGACGCGCTGGCCTTCGCGCCAGCTTCGGCGCCGGACTCAGGCTCGGGCTCGCCGCCGCACGCCGATCCCAGCAGCACCAGCACCAGCAGCACGACGACGTGGCGAAGCCGACGCGCATTCGACATCGATGGGCAGTCGCCTATCAGCTTGAGGTCGATTGTCGCCCCGTCTCCGGGAGCGGCGCTGTCGTCGCTCATCGCCGGGCCTCGTCCAGGCGCGCTGCGAGTGATGCGCGGGCGGGCGCGGTCGGCGTGGCCGCGGTGGGGGTCGGGCGCCGAGCGTGGCTGTCAGCGCGGGCGACCTCGGGAGGTTCGGTGGGGCTCACGGGGTGGCTCCCTTCGGGGCGGATCGGACTTCAATTGCCGTTGAACGCCCACGCGACCCTCCGAAGGGAGCCCCGGTAAAGGTCCTCCCCGCAAACAGGTCGCTTCCGCGGAGCCCGGCAAGGCTCCGGCGTTCAACGGCAACCGAGAGATTACACGCCGCCGGTGGGGGCCACTGAGCGCCGCAATCGCCCGAGGAGGGGATCGCCCGTCGAGGCGGGCGCGCCCCGGCTAGCGCCGGCGCGGCGCCTCGTGGTCCTGTCGGCGCCGCTGAGCCTCCTCGGCGCGGAGAGCCTGGCGCCTGCGGTGTGTCCGGCCCCGCGAGGGCGGTTGGTGGGGGAGTTGCTAACCGAATCCCCACATCTCGCGTTCGCCGACGGTTCCCGAGACGGCCGCCGCGGCTGTGCGCGGCGTCGTTGTGTGTCTCGGGTCGTCGTCGGGTTCCCTGCCGCCGGGTGGTTAGGCGGCGGGGGCGATTGACGCGTCGTCGGCCGCCTCGGGGCGGGCCTCGGCGTCCGTTTCGGCCGGCGTGGCGCCTGTGGGCGCCGTGGCCGTTCCCCCACGCGCTGGGGGATGCCCTTGCAGGGCGAGGTCGTGGATGTTCTGTGCGGCGTTGGCGTCGGCGCCGTCGCGGTGGCCACACGCCACGCAGCAGAACAGCGCTCGAGTGGTGCGGTTGGCGGCGGCGGTGTGCCCGCAGCGGTGGCAGCGCCGGGAGGTGTTGGCGGCGCGGACGCGCATGAGTTGTCCGCCCCGGGCGGTGACCTTGTCGTCGAGGCGGCGCAGGATCGTCGCCCACCGCTGTTCGCGGATTCCCCGGTTCAGGCTCCTTTTGGCGGCGACGTTGCGTCCCGGCGCTGCGACGGTGCCCGCCGCGGACGCGGTGAGGGCGCGCACCGACAGGTCCTCCACGCCGACGAGGTGGTAGCGGTCGGCGATGCGGGTGGTGACGTTCTCGATCCAGTCATGAGCGCGGCGCCGCGCCCGGCGGCGCAGCACCGCGATCTCCACCCGGCGGCGCTGGTAGCGGCGCGAGGTCCGCCAACAACTGCCGCTCGTGTGGGGGCACGGTGGCTGTTCGCACGGGTTGGCGAGACGGGAGCGGCTCTGGGAGCGCTGCAGATCCACGAGGCGCCGCGCCTCGGCGTCGGACAGCGGTCGGAGCATCTTCAGGTGCAGGACCCGCCCGGTGTGGTCGGCGAGGGTCAGCGTGTGGATCACGCCCAGGTCCAGGCCACAACTCGAACCGGCCGGCGCGGCCCGCTCAGGCACCGCGGGCGCGGTCATGGTGAGCCACCACGTGCCCGCCGCGTCGCGGGTGATGCGCAGCACCTTGCCGGCGCGGTAGGCGGCGGCGGGCGGCTCGCGGCCGGTATCCACGCGCACCCGGCACCACACCACCGGCGCGCAGCGGGCTCGGGGCAGGCGCACCTCGTGCCAGCGCTTGTTGATCTTGCGCACCTCCCCGGAGGCGGTCGCCGCCTGCCAGGAGAACCCATCGGTTCCGCCGCCGCGGCGGCGGAACCTCGCCTGTCGTCGGCCCTGCAAGCGCAAGGAGTCCACGAGCGCGCGGTACGCGATCCGCTCGGCCTGGGAGCGCACGCTTCCGGGGATCCCCACCAGCCACGGCGCCTCCGCTTTGGCCCACGCGTTGATGTCGCTGTAGTCGAACTCGGCTCGGGGCAAACCCATGCGGCCGCCGTGTCGGCGCCGCCGCTGCTGCAGCGCGCGCAACTCGTACTGGTACTCCACGACCCGGTTGTAGATCGCGCGCTCCGCGGCCGCGTACCGCTCCAGGAGACGCGCCGCCTCCGGCGACGGATACAGCCGGAACTTGAACGCCACCAGCCCAACAGGCCCACCAGCGGCCCCCCTGGCCCCGTCGCTCGGGTCGGGGGCCATGCGCCGCACCGTCGAAGCGCTCACGGCAGCTCCTTGCTGGGACACGCCAGGCGCCTCCCGGCCTGCTGGGTCCAAGCGGTGGGCTGCGGCCACGTCGATGCTGGCGTCACGTGTGGTCATGCCGGTTCGTCGGCCCGGGCGAGGAGAGCCTCGACCAACGCGGTGATGTAGCGGCGGCGGGTGACGCCCACCGCCGCCGCGGCGGCGTCGAGTTCGGCGAGCGACACCGGTGACAGCCACAGCGACAGCGGTTTGCCGGGGCCCAGGCGCCTCCTGGCGGCGGCTTGGGGCAGGCCCAACGCGACGCGCCGCTGATCGGCGGCAGTTGGTCTCAGTTCCTCTCCGAGCCGCTCGGCGAGGTCGAGATGGGTGGTGAGGATCACCTCGCTGGGGGACCGCCGCCACGTGGCGCAACGCGCCCGGAGCCTCACAAGCAGGTCCACATCGACCAAGACGACAACGGATTTCTTGCGCGACGCGCCCGGCGGGGGCGACGCCGGCGGGTCGCTGGGGCGTGGCGGCGCGAACGCGGCGGCGTCGATGCGCGGCGGCCCGGGCCGGTGTGGGACGCTCATCGTCGGGCTCCCTCGGCGGTCGAGGCGCGGTGGCTGTGGAGGCGGTTGAGGATCTCACCGGTGAGGTGCCGGTAGTCGTCGGCGAGGGCGCGAGCGGCGCGGATGCGCGCGTCGCTGTCGGTGCCGCCGGCGTGCTGGGCGGCCCCGTGGGCGTACTCGTCGGCGGTGAGACCCAGCCGGCGCGCCCCGCAAGCCGCCTCGAGATTGGCGCGAACGACGGTCCGGAACACGCGCAGGTGGCCCCCGCCGATGGTGCGCAGGTCGTCGCGCAGTTGCACCTCAAGGCGGCGCAACTTGCTCGGCACTTGCGTCAGTACGACACCGAGCAGCGCCAGGCGGGCGTTGTGGTGCGCTCTGATGTCCCGCCAGACCGGGGCGAGCGCTCCGATCGCAGCGAGCGACGCGTCATCCGCGCGGGTCGGGATGACGACGCCGTCAGCGGCGGCGAGCGCCAAGCGGGTCATCGCCCCAAGCCCCGGCGGGCAGTCCACGACGACGAGGCCATAGCCGCCGGAGAGACCCCGCAGAAGCTCGGCGAGCGCGCCGACGGCGTCAGAAGCCAGAGAGGCCTTGACGTTTGTCGCGAAGCGCAGACGCGGCCCGCCGGCGAGGACATCCACACCGCAGAGCCCGGTCGGAGCCGGGGGAGGCGTCGCGCCGCGCAACAGCGCGTTTGCGAGCGCGGCGCCCTCGTCGTCGGGTGGCTCGCCGCGGTAGCCGAGGTCCCACGCCAGGTCGCCGGAGGGATCCAGGTCGACGCCCAGCACGCGCTCGGGGTGCACGCGCCCCACCGCCTGAGCCGCGACGTTGGCGCACAGTGTCGTCTTGCCGACACCGCCCTTCGCGCTCACGAACGCGACGACTCGCGGCATTCGTCTCCCTCTCTGCGCCAGTTCCCCGTATGGCCCAACGGTCGTTGCATCTCGGGCGACGGGCGCTGCTCGCGAGCAGGCGTCGGCGGCGTGGCAACCATGCCGGAAGCCGCCGGAATGGGTATGGCTTGATCGTCGGCCATTTGCTGCCTCCAAGAGATTGCTAAAACAATGATATAGGCAATAGTCAGGTTCGCAACCCCACCTCGGCGCATCGCTAGATTGCGTCCATGAGCGTCGGCGCCATCGTCTATGCGCGCGCCTCGACAGAGGAGTTGGCCGCGGATGCCCTGGCGCTCACGGCGCAGCACGATGTCGCCACCGCGGCGGCTATCGAGCGCGGCTGGCGCGTTCATGCGTCGGCGCTGGACCGGGATATCGACGGTTCGGTTCCCCTCCGCGAACGGCCCGCGCTGAGGGAGGCTCTCGCAGGTCTCGCGACCGGCACGGCGGGCGCGCTCGTGGTCGCCCGGCTAGATCGCGTCTCCCACAGCGTGCGGATCTGGACCGACCTGGTCGAGCGCAGCTATCAGCAGCGTTGGGCCATGGTCGCCGTCGAAGAGGGCTTCGAATTGCCCTCAGACAGCGGTGCGGGGGCTGTGGCGCTTCTCGCTGAAGCCGCCCGGGTCGAGCAGCGGTGGCTCAGCGCCCGCACCCGCGCCGGGATCGCCGCCGCTGAAGCCAGCGGCACCCGCCTCGGTCGGCCCGTCGAGTACAGCGCAGAGGCGCGTCAACGCATCCAGGAGTTGCGCGCCGCCGGCAACACGTTCCAGCAGATCGCCGACCAACTCACCGCCGAGGCAGTAGCCACCCCGCGTGGCGGGCGCTGGCATCCCGGCAGCATCTACAAACTTATTCGCAGTGCCCGCCTCGACGAAGAAGCCGCCGCCAAAGCGGACTCAGAAGACACCTCTCCCACGCCGAGGGTTGCGACCCCGCCGGAGGGTCAGGCTGAACTCGCCGCCGCTTTCGACCGGCGCTTCCCCGACAGCTACAACCCGTCGTAGCCGCCGGTTCTCTAGAGCCGAGGCGCGCTAGTTCAACCACACCCTCACGCTGGGGCCGCGATTGGTTTGACTCCGCGGTTGCGTGGTCGCCGCTTCTAGGCCGCGGCGGAGCGCGCCGCTGGGGAGAACTCGCACGGTCGACCCGACAGTCCATGGCTGGCGCCGCGAGCCGGGTGAGGGCGACCCGCCGATCGATGATGTTGAGCGTGTCGCCGGGGTCGGGTGGTGTTCGCGACGGTTCGAGAACGGTTCGGGGGACGCTCGTGGCGGGGTGGGGGCTCATAGCTTGCGGGCTCCGGTTCCCCGATTGGAGAGGAGATCATCATGCGGATCATCGATGACCGGACAGGCCAGGCCGGCGAGACGGTGTCGACGGCGGAGGAGGCGCTGTTGGCGCTGAGCGCCAGAACCGACGAGCGGCTCGCTCGGGGTCTGCGTCACGTGTGGGACTTCGTGCATCCCGACGACGCTGTGGTCGACAGCGACGACGAGCCCGAGCGGCGCACCCTGCAGGCTGTCGCCGAGCAGCGCCCGGGTGTGCTGGCTGCGGCGCTGAGCCCGCCCGGAGGGCGCGCAGTGGGACATCTGCGGGCCTGGTCGCCGTGGAACCCGCAGTTCGACCCGTTCAACGAGACCAACGTGCTGGCGTGGCCGCGCACCGTGAGCGAGTTGCGGGGCGACGCGGTGCTCGCCGAGGCGACCCTCGGCGAGTTGGCGGCGCACCTCAACGCCGGCCTGCGCGGCGATCTGGCGGCGCTGCTGCGGGACTGCGCCGACTTCGTGCGGGCCGACGACGGCTTCGAACCCCGCGACGAGACTCAGCGGACGGTGTGGGACCACTTCCGCTACCACAGCGACCTCTACGAACTCGACCTGGCGGCGGTCGCCGCGGCGATCGCGTCAGGACCGCCGGCCTGGGAAACCCTGGACGACTGGACCCCCACTGGCGGCATCGACGACGACCCCTACACCGTGTGCCGCTATGTGTGGGGGCCGCTGGGGGCCCGCGTGCACCTCAGCGCCGCCGAACTGCTCCAGCGGTATCTCGCCGGCGACGCCACACTGACCCTGTACCGCGTGGTCCTGGACTACGGCGAGGGTCCCACCGAGTTCATCTGGCCCGACCAGACCTATGTCTGCTGCGGCTTCAAGTGCGGTTGGGACGGCACCCTCCCGCCGCTGGGCGTCAACTACTGGGGGCGCCCACACGTCGACGTCTATGCGCGGGGGCGCTGCTGTCGGATCTGCGGCCGCGGCCGCTACGCGGGCCTGCTGACCAAGCGGCAACTCGACAGCGACGAGACCGCGACCCTCGGCGTAAGCGAACCCCTCGACGAGTTGCCCCCGGCGACCCTGACGGCGATCGCCCACCACGGCGCCGACGCCGTCGCCTGCGAACTGCGCCGTTGAACCCCCACCGGTCGGGCGGGCCAGACGCCCCCTTCTGCGCCCGCCCGGCGCTCCCGGTCCCGCTGCGGCCCACCAACCCCGCCACCACGCGAACCCCGCGAAACCTGCGACCGCCACGCCGAGCCCGAACGAGGAACCCTCAGAGTTCGGTGTGAGAGCCAACGCGAGGACCAGCCCGGAGCAGCGCAGGTGCGATTCGTAGACTGCCAGAGGTGATGGAGGAGAGACTGCGGGATACCTCAGAGGAGGCGTTCGTGGGCGGCCGGTGGCGCCCGGCCAGACTCTGGGACCAGGATCCCGCCGTCGCCGAGGGCGCCGTGAGACGGGTCCTCGTGCTCGGCGACATCCACAACCACGACGGCGTCCTGCACACTGCGCTGACCATCGCCGAACGCCAGCGCTGCGGAGCCGTCGGCGGCACCGTCAGCCCCGATAAATCCATCCCCAAGCTCGCCCCCTACCGATGGCCCGACCACGAAGCCCCCAACCGCAACGACCTCCGGCGCCTGGCCGCCAACGCGCCCGACGGCCTCGACGTGCTGTTGTGCCACGACGCCCCCAGCGGCGTCCAGGGACTGCAGGGACTGCCGGATTCGCTGATCCCGACCTGGATCCGCGCCGAATGCGGCGACGTGCGGGACTCCTGCAGGACGCCGTCCATCGGATCACACCGCAGTTGGTGTTCCACGGCACTGGCACCAGACCAACCACGAACACATCCGCGAAAACAAGACCGAAGTATTCGGCCTCAACCGCGACGGCCGAGCCGGTAGCGTCGCCGTCCTCGACCTCGACGACCTCAACGCCGCCTACACAACCCACAAGCAGAACTAGCGCGGCGGCGGTAGGGGAGTCCCCGCACGGGCCGGGTCGAACAGTAAGTGGCAACGCTAAGCGCCGCAGGGAGACGCGAGAGGGCCCCCGACTAGGGTCGGGGGCCCTCGGCAATCTAGTTTCGGCAGAAATTCTCGTTTGCTCTGCAATGTGAGACGCCACCGAGCGGCGTTGAAACGAGCCAGCGATCTGCCTGCTACTGCCATCATAGCAGACTGCCCCGTGTCATCGTTTCTTGCACAGTTCTCGGTTTGAGTCTGATGCGAGGAGATTGTCATGGCGAAGGCTTCGAAGAGGTCCCCTGAGGAGAAGCTGCGGGTGGTGTGTCGCGGGTATCTCGCGGTCAGCGTGCTTGACCTCCGGGTGGCGGTTGGGCGATTTCCAGGGGTCCGCCGCGACCGCTACCGAGATTCGTTCCGCGCCCGCCAGCACGAGTTGGTTGGCGCTGATCCGTGCCGACACCGGATATCCACGAATTTGGTACCGCGCGGCAAGCGCTGATGCGTTACGTCCCCGTCCTATGACCCCGCGTCCCAGGTCGGGAGCTGTTGGAACGAACTCATCAGTCCCTCGCCCGAGTACGTCACGGTAAGGGTCTCGGTGGCGCGTGTCATGGCCACGTACAGCAGCCGGCGCCGTTGGTCGTCCTGCGCATTTTCGTCCGTGTCATCCGTGACCCAGACGTGGTTGGCGCCGCCGACGATGACGTGGCGGAACTCGAGGCCTTTGAGCAGTTGCAGCGTCGCCACTCGGACGGCGCCACGCGGCTCGGCACCGCGATCGTTGAGGTCCTTGGCGTTCACCGCGTCGGGGACACGTCGGGCTATCTGCGTGCGCAGTTCAGCGGACCCGGTGAGTATGGCGATGTGATCCGCCTCGGCGCCGTTTCTGCGCAAGTCCTGAACCTTTGCGGCGATGCAGTCTGCTTCGGCTCGCAGGTCGGCGCAGGCGAGGATCGCTGTGGCCATCCCGTGCCGGACCGCGTCCTCGGGCATGACGAGCACGTCCAATTCGTCCGCGTCGGCGTCGTTCGAGTTCGTGTCGGTCGACAGGCGGAGGATCGCCAGCGCTGGGTCGAGAATCTCTCGGGTGTTGCGGTAGTTGGTGCGCAGGACGGTCGCACGGCCGCGGGCCGTTGTGCTGGGTGGGTTCCAGGTCATCCGGCGTCGGTACACCTTCTGCGCGCTGTCCAGGGCGATCACGAAGTGGTCGCGGTCGGGTTTCAGCATCGCCCAGGCCAGTTCGAGGCCCGATTCGCCGAGGTCCTGTGCCTCGTCCACGAGCACCATGTCGAATCGCTTGCCGGCGTCGAGCCGGTTTGCGACCTCGAGTGCGTCAGAACGTCGCGCCTCGAAATCGGGGTTGCGTTCGAACGGCGCCGGTCGGCCGGCGTCTTTGAGTAGCGCCGCCGCCAGGCCGTCGACGGTCTTGGTGTGCACGTTGTCGACCCGCTTCATCTCGGCGGTGAGTGCAACGGAGAGTGCTCTGTTGAAACAGAGCAGCAGGATCCGCCAGTCGGGGAAGTGCTTGCCGAAGTGCTTCGCTCGGTGGGTGAGGATGAGAGTCTTGCCGCTGCCGGCGACGCCGCGGATCAGCCGGTAGCCGCCGCCGAGGTGGCGGGCGAGCCGCTCTTGGCGCCGGTCGAGGGCGCGGACTTGATCGGTGTCGTCGGGCGGTCCGAACAGAGGCGCTTGCGCTGCCCGGGTGGATTCGGGTGATCCCCCGATGATGATCTCGGGCTTGACCGTCGCCCGCGCCTTGGTTTCGTCCACCGGATCCAGCGAGCTTGACCGGGTTCCCATGTGGCCGTGCAGCGCCTGCTCGAGGCCGTCTCGGGTGAAGTCCTCCTCGGTCAACATGCGTAGAGGTTCCGAGGTCGGAACGTCCTCTCGGCGGTGTTGGGGAAACGCCAACACGTGGTGTACCGGCAGGGATCGAACCGGACCGGCATGGAGGTCCTGGCGCAGGTTTGCGGCCCGCTGGGCGATCTCGGCGCGGACCGGCTCCGACTCGAGCGACCGGTTGCGCAAGAGGTGCCGCCGCGCCCGGGGCACGGTCGGAGCCTCGATGATTGCGATCCCGGCGGCGGGGTCCAGGACCACGAGGTACGGCTCGGACGAGCCGTTTCCTGCCGGGTGAGTCTCCGGATCGAACTGGCGGCGCAGCGCTGCGGCGTCGCCGTCACCGGTCCGCTCCAGCCAGACCGTCACCTCGTCGGGGAGGAAGTCCCGAAGCGCCCGGGCCACCTGCTGCAGGTGTTGGGGGATGTCGTTGCGGCTGGGGATGTTCTCGGGCTGGAGGAATGCCATGGCAGGTGCGGGGAATCGGCGCAGTCATGTGACTGGCATGGAACGCGCTGGACTCTACCGGACCGGTCAGAGCGCTAGGAATAGATGCGAAGGTTGGGATGAAACTCTTAATGATCACGTTGGAAGCTCATTGCCCGCGAGACCTGAGGCGGCTGTCCCGCCCGCTCAGAATCCCCCGAGGAAGGCCCGTCCGGTCTCGGTGATCGCCACGTGTTCGTAGCTGGTTCCCGAGTCGGTTTGGGATTCGCTCTTGGTCGCCAGCCGGTCCTCGATCAGTTCGTCGATCAGAGCCTCGACCTCGGTCTCGCGCAGGATTGCGAGGCGTCCGAACGTGGGGTGCGCGGCGAGTTCGTTCGGCAGGGCGAATGCCGCGGGGTTGATGCCGGCGAGTGCGCGGACGATTCGCAGCCGGGAGTAGGGGTGCTTGCGTCCGGAGGTGTCTGCGATGAGCCGCAGGGCGATGGTTCGCTTGGGTAGCGCCGCCAGCAGGCTCTGTCGATCGAGGGTACTGGCAGCCCAGGGTCGCGGAAGGGGCGCGCAGCCATCGCAGGCGCCGCAGCGCTCGGGATCCTCCCAATCCAATTGGTCATTGGCGCCGAAGTACTCCAGCAGCGCCCGGCGCCGGCAACGTGGCGAGTCGTCGGCGCGGGGGGAGCCACTCGGTTTGCCCGTGTGGCCGAGCGCCGTGATTGCGGCGAACTGTTTGGCGCGGTCGGATTTCTCGGCCACCACCGCCTGCCGCTGCTCGGCCAGCTCCTCGATGGCGTCCCAATCCGGCTCGTGGCCGGAGCGCCGCTCGAGTGTCCAGGCGTGGCGCCAGGCCACGAACCCCAGAATGTCCCGGCCGTTCAGTTCCAGGAGATCGGCGGCGATCTCCACAGGCGGTCGCCCCAGGCGACGGCTCCAGTATTCGGCCTGGTAGTCGTCGTTGTCGTCGGCCGACGCGAACTCGAGGATTCCCCGGGCTCGCGCCGCGAGTTCCGGGTCTGTGACCGCCAGTTCGTCGATGCGAGTTCCCGAGTCGTCCAGGACCGTCAGGCGTCCTCGCCACGGCGTGTCCAGGTGTCGAGTCACCCCGCCGCCGGCGGCCTGCAGGTAGTGCACGGCGAGTGCGATGTCGATGCGCTCCCGGTCGGTTTCGTCGTCTCCGCCCGTCATTTGCTCCGGATCGTAGGGATGCGTCCCGACGTCGAGTTGGTTCCAGAGGCGGCGGACCAACTCAGAGGTGGGCGCGGCGCCGCGGATGACCAGCCTGTGGATGGAGCAGTCCTGTGGCGTCTTGAGCAACACTGCGGTGCCAACACTCGGCTCGTTGCCGCCGACGGCACCGCGCACGGCCCGGCCGGTCTCCTGGACGTACTCCTCGATCGTGGGAGGCATCTCGAGGTGCACCACGAGTTCGATGTCGGGTTTGTCGATCCCCATCCCGAACGCCTTGGTGGCGACCACAATATCCACCTCGCCGTGGCGAAAAGCATCCTCGATGTGGCGGCGGGCGTTCTGCTCCATGGCGCCGTGATACGCCTGGACGTTGTGGTCGGCTGCTGACAGCAGACCCGCCAGCCGCGTGGTGTCCTTGCGCGTCGGGACATAGACGATCGCGGCCCGGCCCCAAAAAGACTCCGCTATCTGCACCACTCGCAGGTCCCGGTCGTGGCGGTTCTTGCAGTTCTCGACGAAGTAGCGGATCTCGGGCCGGTCGGGCGACAGCGATATCGGTTCGGCGCCGGCGAGGTGCAACCCGAGCAGTTCGTTGATCTCCCCGCGCACCTCGGGGATGGCCGTGGCGGTCACCGCGAGCGCCGGCGGCCGCGGCTCGCCGATGCGTCCGAGGGCGGCCGGGATGGTTGTGTACTCGGGCCGGAACGAGTGCCCCCACTGGGAGATGCAGTGCGCCTCGTCGACGGCGACCCGCGCCACCCCGATCCGGGCCAGCGTCCGGACGAACTCCTGGGACCAGAGCCGCTCGGGGCTCACGTAGAGCAACTTGTAGTCGCCCCGCTCCGCGCCCCGCAGCACGTCGCGCCACTCTCCCTGGGGGATGCCGCTGTGGATTGCGGCGACCTGCGTGACGCCCCGCGCCCGCAGGTTCTCGACCTGGTCGTTCATGAGAGCGGTCAGCGGCGAGATTACCAGCGTGAGCCCCGGGGAGATCAGCGCCGGGATCTGGAACGTGATCGACTTGCCCGACCCGGTCGGCAGCACGGCGAGGGTGTCGGCACCGCCGATGAAGCGCCGCATCACATCGAGTTGGCCCCGCCGCCAGCGCTCGAAGCCGAAGCGCTCTCGCACGTGATCGAGACGCTCGTGCACGGTTTCTTCGTCGGCCGTCTCGCCTTCGCTCAACTCCAGGGTGGCGAGATCGCTCCAGGCGCCCGCACCCGGCACTGCGTCCAGGCGCCGGCGCATGTCCTCGTCGTAGCGCACGCCGGGGAGGTGTCCCGCGATGTGCTCATAGGCCTCAGCCGCTTGGCGCGCTCGCTCGGTCCGGGGCGGACCCGGCAGCATTCCGAGCATCACGTCGCGGTAAGGCGTCGGGCGGCAGAGGCGGCTGTCGAGCACGGCTGTGACACCGCGGTCCGCTTCGGTTCGGATGAGCCGGCCCACGCCCTGGGCGAAACGCAGCGCCGCCCGCGGCACCAGGTAGGCGGCGAACGGATCATTGCCTCGCAACTCCATGGCCTGCATCCGCGCGGCGGTCACCGGATCGGCGGGCGAGTCGAACGGGATCTTCTCGATGATCAGCAGGCTCAGCGCCTCGCCGGGGACATCCACACCCTCCCAGAACGACCGCAGCGCCAGCAGGCTCGTGACCCGCTCGTTGCGGATGCGCTCGACGAGGGCCGGCGCGGCGTCGTCGCCCTGGGCCAGCAGCGGGATGCCGCTGCGCTCCAGGATCGGCCGGGCATGGTCCCGCACGAACTCCAGACGGGCGCGGGCGGTCAGCAGCGCCAGGCCGCGACCTGAGGTCAGGGTCAGCAACCGGGGAATCTCCCGGGCGGCTGAGGCTCTGAACTCTTCCATGAGATGCGCTCGGGGGGCGGGCAGGTAGTCGGTCAGCAGCAGGAGATGGTTCTCTGCGATCCAGGCGAACGGGGTGTCGAGAGCGATCGGCGACTCCACAGCGCCGAGCCCCAGAGTGTGAATGATGTGGTCGAAGCTGCCGCCCACCCGCAGCGTGGCCGACGTCAAGACGGTGCTGCGGAGACCGTCCCAGATCTCGCGGAGTTCGGCGGTCACCGAGAGGGGCACCCGGCGCAGCGCCCAGGTCCAGCGGCCGGAGTCGTGCTCGATCCCGGCGACGGAAACCCAGCGCTCTGGATCCTCGGCCCAGACGACCATGTGGATGGTGTCGGCTAGATCGCGGGCGTGGCGTCCCAGCCTGGCGATCTCCTCCTCCAGCCGGTGACGTCGGAAGGGGGCGACCAAATCGCCTGGCAGGTTTACCTCGTTGAGGACGTCGGCGACGCCGCGCAGGGCATCCCTGAGGTCGGTGCCGCGCCGGTGTACCTCGGCGTAGTCCGGGTGACGGGTGTCGATCCACGGCCTTATGTGGTACGCCGCGGGGTAGGCGTCGGCGACGCCGGCGGCGGTACGGGTGCGCACGTACCGCACGAGCGCCGCACCGAAACCCTCACCGGCCTTGTGGGCGTCGCTCGCCGCGGCCCTCAACGCTGCGAGGCGCTCGTTGCCCAAGCTCCATCCGGTTGCCCCGGCGAGCCGATGGACGGTGCTACGGCGGTTGCCGCTGTCCCACAGCTCCCGAACGAGTGTCTCCACCTCGATCAACCCGGCCTCGGCGGCCAGCGCCTCGGTGGCGGCGTCCTCCAGGTTGTGCGCCTCGTCAAGCACCAGTCGCTTGGCACGGTCCAGCCATTCCTCCCAGGTCACGATCAGGGCGTGGTTGAGCACGCCGACTTGGGCGTCACGCAGGCCCTCCCGGGCTCGGCGCAGGAAGTCGCGCTCCTCCAGCAGCCCATGTGGCGGCCCGCCGACGCCCTCGGCGCTGAGGCGGAGCCGCAAGCTTGCCAGCGCAGCTCGGTTGGCGCCGGAGTGGTCGCCTGTTGTGGCGCCGACTTGGGACACGATCGCGCTGGTCCGCAGATCGTCCCAGTCGCCGGTCGGCGTAGTGGCAACCCAGCCGGAGAGGATCGCCAGCATCAAGCCGGCTGCCGTGTCCCCGCCGCGAGCCTGTTCGCTGCCCTTGGCCGCGGAGGCAGCGAGGGCGTCGAGTTCGCCGGCCAGCGCCTCGAGGCTCAGATAGTTCCCCGCACCCTTAACCAGCACCGCCGCGAACGGATCCAGTTCGTTCTGGAGTTCCTCCAGCGTCGTCATGATCTGGTCCTGCAGCACCTTGGAGTGCGGGGCGACGACCACGGTGTTGCCGGTGGATCGGGCGTACTCGATGGCCGGGGCCAGATAGGCCAGCGTCTTGCCGGTACCGGTGGGGGCTTCGATGAGCCGCCGGCCGCCAGAACTGAGACCGGCGGCAACGAGTTCGGCCATCTCGATCTGCTGGCGACGCGGCGTGCGCGCCCGTGACATGAGCACGCCGCCGTCGTTGAACATGGCGCCCACCGAGTCCGAGTCGAAGCTCCCGATCGGAGTGCTGCGCCGCAACCGCACTGGTGTCGGAACCACGTCCTCCAGCGGGACCGGCTCGCGCACCTCGGCTACGAAATCGGCCCAGGGATGCCGCGTCGCTCCCAGCACCCAGCGCTGCAGACGGCGTTCTGTCCCGTCCGCGGCGAGTTCGGCCAGCAGGCGCGTGAGCACCCGCTGCAGCAAGCGCGCGTCGTCCAGGGCGCGATGGGTTGGGCGCGGCTTGGTGCCCCAGAAGTGTCGGGCCAACTCGTCGAGTCCACGCCCCGGTGGTGGGCGGGTCCCATCAACGTTGGCGGTGGCTCCGTGGCGAGCTCGAGGGAACACCAGGTGGGCCAATTCGAGGCTGTCCAGCCGCGGCACCTCGGGTACGTCAACGCCGGTGGACTCCGCGGCAGCGTCGAGCAACTGGAAGTCGTAGCCGAAGCCGTTGTGGGCCACGAGCGGTCGGTTGCCAACAAACCGGTAGAACCGGGCCAGCGCCTCCGCCGGTCCCGGAGCCCCTGCGAGATCTACGTCGCTGAGGCCCGTCAGGTCCCGCGTGACCTCCCGCAGCGGCCGGGTCGGCCGGACCAACGTCGAGAAGTGCCCCACCTCATTGTCCCGCTCCACCGCCACAGCACCAATCTCAATGATCTCATGTGCCGGAGGATCCGAACGATCAGCATTCGCCTCAAGGTCGAACACGACGAACCCCGACGCCAACCGCCCGTCCACAGCGCAGCGACTGTAGACGAGGACAGCTTCACATCAGGACCCGCCAACCTCGCCCACACCAGGGCCTGCGTGACACAGTGAAGATATGCGCGGGGAGGTACACCGCGCCGCTTGACACCAACAGCAACTTGATGGGACGCACCCCGGCCGAGCCCAGACAATCCTCGGTGGCCCCGATGGTGTGGCGGGTGCGGCTTCGGCGTTCCCAGCCAATCAAACCCTCACCGGCGAGAGTCTCGATGCCGCACCGATAGGGCGCCGGAAGCGGCCCTGGGTCAGCGTGACAGACCCGGCTCGCTCGAGAAGGAGATCTCACTCGACAGGGAGGGACAGCTGACCCGCGGCCGAACTGCTTTCTGTCGGCGACGCGGCCACGACGGCTCCACACGCCCACCAACTCCTCGGAGCCAGGAACCGCCGAGGCCGGGACAGCCACCAGAGACCCAGGATCCACCAGCCACCCAGGACCACCTCACCACGAGCCAGGATCCACCAGCCACCCAGGACCACCTCACCACGAGCCAGGATCCACCAGCCACCCAGGACCACCTCACCATTACCCCACACATCTGTGAGATGCCGCCTGCGGCGCATCTCACAATCCTTGTCAGTTCATCGCGCGGTCATTGTAGGTTTGGCTGATATCGCAGCCCCGTGGAGTTCGTGAGCGTCGCGAACCGGGTGCTGGGCGCGCGCAATCGTTTCTGAGTGTCGCTCGTCGCGGGTGCTGGGCGCGCGCAATCGTTTCTGAGTGTCGCTCATCGCGGGTGCTGGGCGCGCGCGTTTCCCGTTGCGCCGTGAGTGCTCGCGGGGTATCGGATGGTCTTGAACCTGCCCGGCATGTCGCTTAGTCCTTGCGTGTGCCCGGGGGCTAGAACGCCGTTAGCAGCACGGTGTAGCTGTTGCCGAGGTGACCCGCGAGGCACTGCTCGTGCTGTTTGGCAGTCGTGTAGCGCACGACATCGAATGCCGCTTCCTGGCTGATGGGCACGCCGAGTGCGCGGGCCATTTTCGGCTCGTGCAGCACTAGGAGAAGCGATTTGCGGTGCCGGGAGAGTTCCCGGTAGCCGCCGGGGCCGTCGATGGCGATCACGCCGCTCCAAGTGCGTATGTCGGTGATGTCGACGGGTATGGCCCGGTAGCCGCGGGCGCCGGCTTCGGCGGCGAGTCTCGTGGGCATGGGTTCGGCCTCCTCGTGGTGATTCTGGGGTTCGGGCTTGGTCGTGGGGCTCGATAGCGCGGCGATGTAGCGCGCCGGGGAATAGCGTTCGGGGGCGCCGTTGGGGAACTGTCGCGCGAACACGCGCTGGGCGAGTTCCTCGGCCTCGCCGGGAGTCAGCGGTGGCCCGTCGAGGCCTAAGATCTCATCTGGGCTGGGAGCGCATCGGAGGCAGATGCGGTCCGCGGGCAGCAGCGTTTCGCAGCCGAGGCATCTCGGGCATCGGCACATGCCGTCGATGCCCCGGTGCGCCAGGATCCGGTGGGCGTCCTCGAGTTCGCTCATGGCGCGTATCAAGGCCCCGGTGTAGACAACTTCTGCCTCACGCTGCTCGGGTGTCACGATTTCAGCGCTGACACGAGGCAATTGCGGGTCGCGTCGGGGAGGCGCGCGGAGCGGCACAGGACGCGCGATCCCGATCGCGGCGCCGGCCGAGTTGTTGAGGCGGTGGTTGATAGGAGGCGTGCGCAGCGGGGTCCATCGACCTTCCAGGGTGAGTTCGGCGGAGCCTCCGGTCGCCCGTCGGCGAGGCTATCTCGGCGACTCCGCAGCTGTCCAGAGCCTCACCGCGCCCATCGGAGCACTTTCGTGAGAATCCGCGATCCGGCGTGTCGACCGTCGCGCTCGGTGCGAGTAGTGACACCATTGTCCGGCGGCGGCAACAGATCTCCCAGATCTCATGTCCCCGGCCGACTGATCCGCTGGGGCGCTCGGCGCCGATAGCGGGAGGCTGCTCGCCGCCAGCGGTCAGCCTCGCTGACCCCTCGACAGGCACCCCTAGGCGGTGTAGATCCAAGAGATAGCAGACCAGCGGAGCGGCCACCCTCGAGGGGCACCGCAACCGGTCGCACGCCGTGGGCCGCTCACGCGCCACCCGCGTGCAGAGCGCCAAGGAGAACCCCAATGTCCGGCAGCCTGATCCACGCCAAGGCCCTAGGAATCATCCGGGACTTCGGCACGAACTACAAGATGGCGACTCCCTACACGGAACTCGTCACAGAACTGAGCGATTTCGCCACCGAAGACGAAGTCATCGAGTCGCTGGAGAAGATGCAGAAACAGGGCCACATCGTCATCACCAAATCAGAGTCTGGAGATCCGGAGGTGCGCGGCGCGGAGACCAACTCCGACGGCACCGCCCAACGCTGCCGCTACTGCAACGAAGCCCGAGAGAGCCACGAGGCGTGGGACGCCGCGAGCAACTGCAGTCACCGCGCACCCCGGAAACCCTGCGTGCCACGCTGGGTCCCGTACCGCGGCCGCGACAAACTCCTTCCCCTCGATCCCTACGAGGTGAACCGCGTCCTGCGAACCATCCAAGACGCCCGCGAAGCGGTCGCCGGGCGCTCGGTATGGGCACCACTGGCGATAACGCCCAACCTGTGCGCGCCAATCTCCCAAACCGCACTCGTCGCGCTCATGCGCCACTGCCGCGACAACAGCCGCTGCCTCGGCGTCCACGCCTCCGACCAACCCCTCACTCTCGACACCGCCGAGGGTTTCGTCGTCGTGATCGACGTCGTCGAGTCCGACTCCCCCGACAAGTCAGCCCGCTAACTACGCCAGGCCGCCACCGATCCGACAACAGCAGGTGGACTGCCCCGGATTCTTGGGCGGTCGATGAAGTTGACTCCCGGACACATCGACCGAAGGGAGGTCATCGGGCTGAGAACAGATCCGGCTGAGTTCCGGAGCAAGGTTCTGGACCTAGTGGAGGACGGCAGGTCCGTCGCGGAGGTTCCCGAGCAGCTTGGCGTGTCGACCTGGACGATCCACAACCGGCGCAACCCGGACATGGTGGACCGCGGACCAAGACCTGTGTGACCACAACGGGGTGCTTCGAGTCGGTGTGTCCTAGGCCAGGTGATTCTGAACCGCCCCGCACACCTTCACCGTTTCACGCAGGCTGAGGTAGGCCTTGGACTCGGCGCGGTCAGCTAGCTTGACTCCCGGCGGCGTGGCACTAGGAGAACAAGTCGTGGATCCACTCGCAGGTCGCACCCGCCAAGGCTGCGCGGGGTCCTGACTGTTGTCCTTTCCATTTCGTGCTGTGGGATCGCGAAGGGGGTCAAGACCCCACCTAAACAGACAGATCAATGGCAACCTCGGCGGAAGATCAGTCTGACAGCGCCCACGGTGGGCGCTGAACCGTGTCGGCGACAATCCCAACCGGATCCACCCGGACGCGGTGGTCGCCAATCTGCGCGGCATCTGACCCAGCCGCGCCGTGTCCGCGCTGACCGACCGGGACCGGCTCGACAGAGGCGGCCACCCGCGAGGCGACGCAGCGTCCGACCCGCATAGGTTGCCAGGCGGATTCGCGGTCGGGTTGTTCGACTCTCGGGCACCTGGACAGAAGGGAGGGTTGTCGTGCAGGAGGCGAATCGCGCTGAGTCTCGGCGCGGGGTTCTGGTCGCGGTGGAGGAGCGCCGAGATGGTGGTGATCGGCGCGGTCTGTGTTGGTGGGTGCTGACGGTTCCGGTGCGGCGCAGACTGATTGGGATGGTTGCTGCGACTTGGCCCGTCCATCCCGGGATTCGCCTCGATTGTGTCCGCGATGACTGTGATGGGGAGGCAGTGCTGCACTCCGGTGCCGGCGATCCTGCCAGCGACGTGATCTTGTGCGCCCCGCATGCGGTCGCCGAGGGTCGGGTCGCGGATCCGGCCCGCTGTCCCGGCGGCGGTGTCCGGCTTGCTGTGCACATATCGCCCGGGGAGATCTGCGCCACCAGGATCACGCTGTCGCCGGCGCAGGTACGCGACCCCGCTCCGCCGCCGCTCACGCTCGATGTCGCCGTCGTGGACATTCAGGGCCCGACGGTCACGTATCGCGAGGCCGACGGTGCGGACATCGTGACCGTTCGCGGCGATGCCATCCAGATTCACCACCTCGACACTGCCGCGTGGTGGCAGGTGCGGCCCGCGACGCCTTTGCCACTCGTAGAGATCGTTCAAGGGCCGCCGGCATCCTGGATTCGACCCAGCACGAAGTTCTGATGCTGCGTCGGCGCCTGCCTGTCGGTGCTCCGCAGCCCGAATCGGCCCCAGCCCGGCACGGCTTCGTCGTGGGTTTGGTCTTCGAGAGCTCTCGCTACTACCTTGCGATGCGCTCAGAGACAGCAGAGAGCAGTTGGTGATGGTGACAGATCAGGAGAGTCCGAGAATGGCGCGTCGGCTGATGCCGGCCCACGTGAGGCGTCTTGTGTGTGTCGCCGCGGTGTGCCTGTTGGCGGCCTCGAGCGTCGCTGTGGTGTCCGCCGCGGCGGGCGGCCAGGAGTCCGACAGCGGTGTGGTGGTGCGGATTGTGGCCCGCAAGGCGGCCGATGGGCGCGTGGAGTTCGGCTTGCAGCAGCGCCGGGCCGATTCGTCGTGGGGCGAGAGGCTGTTGCCGCCGCGGCGTTTCTTCCCGACGACGGCGACGGTGGGGCGTTGGTTGGCGAGTTCGCCGCTCACCAGCAGCGATGCCGACGTGGTGGTGCGGATCGTGGCGCGCAAGGCGGCTGATGGGCGCGTGGAGTTCGGCTTGCAGCAGCGCCGGGCCGATTCGTCGTGGGGCG
>VXXM01000020.1:0-11706 GCA_009835395.1 Acidimicrobiia bacterium | reverse complement strand
GATGGGCGCGTGGAGTTCGGCTTGCAGCAGCGCCGGGCCGATTCGTCGTGGGGCGAGAGGCTGTTGCCGCCGCGGCGTTTCTTCCCGACGACGGCGACGGTGGGGCGTTGGTTGGCGAGTTCGCCGCTCACCGCGCGCGCCCCACAAACTGCCACACAGTCCACGCAGGCCACCGGGCGAGATGTGTTGGTGGGCTTGTTGGCGGCGCTGGGAACCGCGGCCGAGAATCCCGCGGGCTATGACCGCGGCGACTACGAACACAGCAGCGGCGAGCTGTGCGACACCTCCGGGACCGATCCCTACACGGGCCTCACCTTCACCGCCGCGACCTGCGATGTGGACCACATCGTGGCCGCCAAAGAAGCCCACGAGTCCGGCGGACACCGCTGGGACCGCGCGACGCGGGGCCGCTTCGGCGACGACAGGTTGAACCTGGTGGCGTCCCGTGACTGCGTGAACCGCTCCAAAGGCAGCAGCGACCTCGCCGAATGGTCCGGCGTGCAAAGCGGCACCTGCGCCGGGGCGCGGCTCACTGCCGCGGGACGGTGCTTCTGGGCGGCGCGCACCGTCGCCGTGAAGTACCGCTACAGCCTCGCCGTCGACACAGCAGAGCGCGCCGAGCTGGCCAACGCGCTCAACCAATGCCCCGCCGACATCGACGCCACAGCGCCGTCGCGGGCGGCAGTGACCACCGCGCCCACAACCGAGACACCGTCATCGACGACAGCAACCAGCAACTGCCACCCCGCCTACGACCCGTGCCTACCGAACCTGCCCGGCGACGCCTTGAACTGCGGGGACCTCACCGCCGCCCAGAAACCCGTGCGCGTCAAGCAGATCGGCGTCGACCCCTACCGCCTCGACCGCGACCGCAACGGCTGGGGCTGCACCAGCTAAACATCTCCACCCCAGCCCCGACTGACGTCGCGGACGAAGGCTCAGCGTTGCCGTGCCGTCGGAGGGCGCTTACGGTCCGGCCGCATGGCGACAACTGAAGAGCCGAGAGAGTGGCTCCTGAACCTCCAAGACGCGTACATGAACGCGAACCTGGTCCGAAATAAGATGCAGGCAGAGCCAGTCGAACGAGACCCTGATGTGCCGGAGTCGGCGTTAGTCACTCCACGATTCAGATTCGAGCGAATGTGGCACACCTTTCTGTACGTGGTGGTCGAAGCGTGGCGATCCGCGACCGGTGCCCAACGGAGCCTTGTGCAGGGGGTCGTCCCGGATGATGTTGAGCAGGTCGAGAGGCTTCTCCGCGCTGGCGACGACCTGGGCTGCCTAGACCATCTTCGCTCAACCCGCGACTACATGTGCCACCGTGATCGGCGCGAATACTGGGATAGTGGACGGATAGCTGTTGCAACACCAGGAATGTTTCGCTGGGCACTCGCTTTGGATCGCTCCTTCGCGGCCGTGACCCTCAACGCGCTGACAGGACTGCAATCCAGTGAATCGCCTGACAACGCCTAACACCTCCGCCCCGACTTAAGCGGGCCCCGTCGGTGACGGCGTTCAGCTCGGTTCCTTCTGGGGCTAGGGCTGATGATCCCCGGACCGATTTGGGGGCGGAAGTAGCGTTGCGTTGTGGATCGCGACGCGCCGGTGTCGGGTTCGTCTCTCCGGGATCCCGCCCGGCCGCCGTCGGGGCGCGGCAGGGTCCGCCTCGAGGCTGTGCTGACGGTGCGGGGTCACATCCTGAAGCGCCGGCTCGCGGTCCCGGTGCTGATCGCCACGGTGGGTGTCATCCCGTTGCTGATCTTCGAGTCGCGGCTCAGCGACCGCGGCGGCTCGTCCTGGCTCGTGGCCGCCAACTGGGTGATCTGGGCCGTCTTCGCCGTGGAGTTGGCGGTGATGCTGTACGTCACGCCCCGGCGCCGGGCCTACCTGCGGGCCGCCTGGCTGGACGTGGCGATCGTCGTTGTGACCTTCCCGGCCCTGCCTCACCTGTTTGCCGCCCTGCGCCTGGCGCGCCTGGCGCGCTTTGTTCCTGCGCTGCGGCTGCTGCGGCTGGTCGCTGTCGTGAACCACCTCCGGGTGGCGGTGGGGCGAGTCTTCGGCACGGCCGGGCTGCAGTACGTGCTGGCGGTACTGCTGGGGCTCGTCCTCGGGGGAGGCGCGCTGTTCGCCTACCTGGAGGAGGACCGTTCGGTGGCCGAGGGGATCTGGTGGGCGATCGTGACGTCCACCTCGGTCGGCTACGGCGACGTGGTCCCGGCATCGTGGCAGGGCCGGATGTTGGCCACGGCGCTGATGGTGGTGGGTCTCGGCTTCGTCGCCCTGTTCACCGCGGCAATAGCGGCGCGCATCGTCGACGCCGAGGACGACAGAGAGCACGAACAACTGCTGCGCAAGCTGGACGAGCAGCGGGCCGAGAACGAGGAGATCAAGGCGCAACTGCGCGAGTTGAGCGAGCAGATCAAGCGCCTCTGAGCAGGCCCTGAAGATGGAATGCCCAGAAGCCGCGACGGTGCCCTCGATGTGGTCGCCGTGACGCCGGCCTCCTCTCGGCCCCGCCGGTAACAGCCGTCCGCCTCGGAGATCACCAAGGTGGCGCCGACGTAGTGGTCTGCCCCGGGTCTCGCGCGGTCAGCTTGCTGGATTCGGGGCGGTGGTGGAGTGCCCGATCACTAGGGGAGTCTGAGCCGGACACCCTGGATCTCTGCGTCAGTGGGGTCGAATAGCGCGTTCGTTGCGACCAGTTGGCCGCTGGTCGCAGTCGGGTCGTCCCACGGCATCGCAGCCGACCACCGCCACGCGAACGTCATTACTCGAACGTACGCAGTGAGGTCGCCGTCGGTGGTGGAGGCGCGTCGCAGCCCAGCGATGTATTCGTCTCGGTAGACGCTCGGGATGACGATGCGGGCAGCGGCTGTTGCTGATAGCTCTGCGTTCATCATGACGCGGGCTACGCGACCGTTGCCGTCCTCGAACGGGTGGACCTCTGTGATGACGATCATCACATAGAGCGCTCTGGGAAGTCCTGGGGGGAGAACGCCGATCTGCTCGAGGCCCTTGTGGAGTGTTCCCTCCACGAGGGCCTTGTCGACGAAGTCGTAGGCGCCGACGCGGTTGTTCTTGGTCTTCCACAGACCAGGGCTCTTGTCGGGTCGGCCTCGCATGATCTCTTGGTGGCGCGTAATCAGGTGGCCGATGAGTTCGTCGGGGTCGGTCGATGTCGCGGCTCGTCCGACGGGGTCGACGACACAGCGGTACGTACCGAGGATGTCGTGGCCATCTGCTGGGCGCTCCGCGGGTGGGGTGTCGGTCTCGACGATGTGGCGCGCCTGGTCGACGGTGAAGGTGGTGCCCTCGATGTAGTTGGAGAAGTAGCTCTCGTAGAACGGCAGGTCGCCTGGTGGATCACATTCTGGGAGCCACTCCGGCACGGCCGGGGGTGAGAGTCGAGAGAGAGCGTCGGCTGCTTGTGCGAAGAAGCGGATGCGCCGCTCGTCCCATGCGCGGCCGGTCGTGACCGCCCGGAACAGTTGGCCGGCCCCGGGCCGAACCGGTTCGACGCCAGCGAGTTGGTCGAATAGAGCGTTGATGGTGTCGAGGTGGTGAGCGCGTCCTGTTGTGGCCGCGAGGTCCCGCGCCTCGACGCGTAGGCGATCGGTGCGTTCGGGGCCCCAGGCGATGTGCTTGCGGGCCACCCAGTCTTCGAGTTCGGTCATCGCCAGGGTGCGCGAGGGTCGCCCGCCGCGACTCCGACTGAGTTCCAGGTTGTCAACGAGAGTGCGTGCGGGGCTCGACATGAGGAGACCATGGGTCCATGGCAAATCGGACTCGTGTGGTGTTCCGGTGCGGATCCGGATCTCAAGGCCGGGGAGTTTGATGACATTGCGGTCGGTGTCGGCGGCAACCGTCAGGATCCCGTCGGAGACCACTCTGGCGGGGTTCGCGGCTGAGCGATCTACGACGACTGCGCCCGGTAGCAGACGCCCGCAGAGCAACGACCAGTTGGCCCGGATGATCTCAGACGCTGCGGAGGTAAGGTCTGCGCTGTAGATCCGAGGAGCGAGACGACGGATCCGTCCATCTCCGACGGCCTTGGACAGAGTGGTCCGCGAGGCGACGTCGTCGAAGAACAGAGTGCGCGCCTCTGTTGGCCATCGCGGACGAGCAGTCGCCATGCGTGAACGATATCGGGCCGAGAGCACATCAGATTTGCAGTTCCTCGACTTAGAAACGCGAGAAACTGGTTAGTTCGCCGGTGAGAAGCTCGCAACTGGTCGATTTCAATAGTGTCGCCAAGTCTGATTCGCCAATTAGTAGACTAATCTTATACAAACCTATACACTAGGCTGCGTGAGCGACTTCCTGACTGTCAGCGAGGCTGCGGACTACCTCGGCGTGTCTGCTGAGACGCTTCGTCGCTGGGATCGAAGCGGCAAGCTGGTGGCGACGAGGCGGCCCGGCTCGAACCGCCGCTACTACGCTCGCCGGGACCTGGCGGCGCTTCATCTGGACTACGCCCGCGCCGCGCCGGGCACCGGTGGGAGCCAGCGCATCTTCGCGACCGCGCTTGCTGACATTGAGGCCAACGAGCGATTGCGGGAGCCCCAGCGTGAAGCGCACAGGGCGGTTCGGGAGCACTTCGCCCAATCAACGGAGCCCGCGATGCTCGTGATCCCCGTCGGCTGCGGCAAGAGCGGGCTCATCTCGGTCCTGCCATTCGGGATCGCACGCGGACGCGTGCTGGTGATCGCGCCGAACCTCACGATCCGCGACGGCCTTGCGCAGGCTCTCGATATCGCAAGCGTCGAGTGCTTCTGGGCCAAGACCCGGGTGCTGTCCAACTTCCAGCACGGCCCGCATATGGCGGTACTCAGCGGCCGGGACGCCAACATTCACGACTGCACCGAGAGTGACTTTGTCGTCACCAACATCCAGCAACTCGCGAGTTCCGCAGATCGCTGGCTCCCGCAGTTCCCTCCCGACTTCTTCGACATGATCATCATTGACGAAGGCCACCACAGCGCCGCAGAGAGCTGGCGCAAGGTCCTTCGCCGGTTCCCCGAGGCCAAGGTGATCAGTCTCACTGCGACACCGTTCCGCTCTGACCGCCAGGAGCTCCCCGGCGAGATCGTCTATCGGTACAGCTTCGCCCGCGCAATGTTGTCCGGCTACGTCAAGCCAATCCGCCGGCTGAGCGCAGCGCCGGCTGAGCTCTACTTCACCGCAACCGGTGAAGGAAGGCGGTATTCGCTCGAGGAGGTTCTCCAACTCAGCGAGGAAGCGTGGTTCCGAAAAAGTGTCGCTCTGTCCCCGGAGTGCAACCGACACATCGTCGAAACCAGCATCGCGGCGTGCAACCAGATGCGCCAGCGGACAGGCACCCACCACCAGATCATCGCCTCAGCCTGCAGCATCGACCACGCCCGCCAAGTCCGGTCGATCTACGAAGAATGCGGCTATCGGGTCGCCGCCATTTCCAGCAACCTCGACCCCGACGAACAAGAACGGGCCCTCCGCCAACTCCGCGACCACCGGATCGACTGCATCGTTCAGGTCCAGATGTTGGGCGAAGGATTCGACCACCCCGCCTTGAGCGTGGCCGCGATCTTCCGGCCCTACCGGTCACTCGCTCCCTACATCCAGTTCGTCGGACGCACCATGCGCGTCATCCACCAAAACGAGCCCGACCACCCCGACAACCGGGGCGTGATCGTCACCCACGTCGGCCTCAACAACGAGGAACGTTGGGAAGACTTCCGCGAACTGGATCTCGACGACCAAGACCTCGTCAGAACATGGAACAGCCAAGGCGACGACACCCAGGACAACGTCGACGAGTCAGATCGCCGAGGGGAGCCCCGTCGCTTCGATCAACTGCCACTCGTCGAGCGCGAGTTCATCAGCCACTTCCTCGAGGGAGCCTTCCTCGACCTCACCGACGACAGAGTGCTCGACAAGATCCTGGACCGAGAGATCATGCCCGGCGTCACTCTGGGAAGCGTCGTGACGGACCGGGAAGGACTCCGAGCGGCACTCATCGAACGTCAACGCGATCTCGAACCGACACCGGAGTACTCACAGATCCCAGTTAGCCCACAACGGCGACGACAAGAAGCCCGCCGACGCCTCGCCGAACGCAGCCAATCAGTAGCAGCCCGCGTACTGGTCGACCTCAGTCTCCCGGCCAACGGCCGGGAACTCGCCAGATTGACCGGACGCGGTCACCAACCCAACCGGCAGGCAGCGATCGCGCTCATGCACGAACGTGTGAACAGCTTCATCGGAATCGACCCAGGGCGAAGGGCGGAGATTTCCGGAGCCCAAGCGCTCGCCGCGCTCGAACAGCTCGATGAGATCGGAGATCAACTCGTGGTCGAGTACCGGCCGTTCCTGGAAGGCAAGGCCTGATGCCAGCCATTCGAAAACTCCTACGACATGCGAAGATCGAAACCGCCGGGGGAAAGCGAAAGTGCCACCGCAAGCAGGACGAGCACAAGATACTCAAGGGCGATGCATGTCTCGTGATCCGCGACGCCGACGGGAGGGCCAAGAACTACTGCGTCGAATGCGCCCTGCCGATACTCGACCAGGCCCGAGACGACCTCAACGCGCTCGCCGCTGAGCTCGGGCTGAACGAGCCGGGGTCCGTGGCGCCCTCGGCCGGCAGCCACCACGTTCGCGGTTCGACGGCCGCGGGCCGTGAGCCATGAGCTTCCCGTTCTCCAACAGGACGCTGGCTCATCTCGCTCGCTCGATCGAACGAAGCCACAGCCACACGACGATGGAGGTGCTCTTCTACGAATTCTCCCTGACGGAGTGGGAAGACCCGAGCGCGACTAACAAGCTGGCAAAGGCCATGAATCTCCTCAAAGCAATGCAAAGTGACGCCTCGCCAACTGCCTGCAGGGGAGCGAAAGATCTCATGACCGAAACGCTGAAAGCGGGAAAGCCGAGCCACTGGGGGGACGATGCCGCAGTCTGGTACGAGCCCCTCCTAGGAGCGTTGCTGGCCGACGGCTTCGAATTCGACGAGTCAATGGACACCCTCGTCCCATCAGTCAAGGGCCTCGCAGTTGCTCCCGAGGTGAGTTGGCTCGAAGCCGAACTGGCACGCCGCGGATGGCGCGACGCACAAGGCCACTACGAACAAGCCCTCGACAACTTCGGCCAGGGAAACTGGGCGGCCGCGAGTTCCCAACTCAGGAGCCTCTACGAAGACGTGATCCGCAGAGCAGGCGGAACCATCGACAAGAACGGAAGCGGCCAAGTGCAGGCCGCCGCCGACGCATTGAAAGACCAGCCCGACGTGCTTCTCCCAAACGAGGATCAGTACATCAAGGCACTATGGGGTGTCCTCCACAAGCACGGCCCACATCCAGGTCTCGGAGATGAGGATCTTGCCCGCTTCAGGCTGCTCGCCATCACCGGACACCTCCGCGCGCTGCTCAGTCGCCTCGCTGACACAGGCGCCACGTTCTGAGTATGTCCGAATATGGTGACGCGATCCGAAGTGGTTGATTCGACGGGTCACGTTTCTGGCTCGCTTGAGCGATGAACGTTGAAGCTTCCCAGGGGAAACTCACCACGGGAGTCTGGGCCCTGCAGCGGCCCCCAACACAAAGCCATGCTTGAGGATCTCGTCGCCTGTGGCGGCGGGTACATCGACGAGATCTTCTGTGGCTGCTCGACTGTGTCGGTTGCTACAGGAGCCCGCCGGAGGCCGGGCGTGAGGTCACGGTGCGCTCCTGCCGGTGACGCAGACAGCGCTTTCGATAACGAGTGCTTGACACTGTAACGTTACCATGTCAGATTGTGGGTATGGACTTCTACCAACAGCCTCCCAACCCACGCTACGAATCCGAAGCGCGCCGGATCGCAGAGGCGAAGGCCGAGGCCGTCGCGGCTCGCCACGAACTGCTGACCCCGGCAGCGCTATGCGATCTGTTCGACGCGTCGCCCGAGGCGATCCGACTGGCTCGAAGCCGCGGCAGGATCGAGACGCCGTTCGAGGTCATGCTCACGGGCAAGGCGGTGCCGATGACACTTCTCAGTTCGGGTGTCGCGTACTGGGGTGATCCCGACTCCGACCGGCTGCATGAGATGCGACTGGCTGGCACCACGCTCAGTATCGGCGGGATCTGCTACCTGGTGCTTCACACCGGTCCGCTGGTGGGGCGACGACGAGCCCGCCACATCGGCCCTCCTGACCACCAACAAGATCTGTGAGATCCTCGGAGTCTGCCGAATGGCACTGCACGCGTTGCGTCGCCGAGGCGAGTTCCCCGCCCGTATCGAGATCGACGGTTACGTGAGCTGTCGTGTCTCTGACGAAAAACGAGCGAGCAACACCCGCCAATCATGCACTGAATCAAGTAGTGAGGATTCAAGATCGTCGGCAGGGTCCACCTCTAGGTGGGTCACCGATGTGATTCTCGGCAGAGCGAGTTCACCCGCGAGGCCCACTCAGTCGAGGCCTCCCCTCGCATCGACGCCCACAGCGTCGTCGCCACCGTCGAGCACCTCGTCGCCGACAGGGCCGCGCCGGCGCATCTGCGAACGGACAACGGCTCCGAACTCATCTCCGCAGCCTTGCGGGACTGGTGTCGCATCTGGGGCACCCCAACCGTCAACATCGAACCCGGCGCGTCCTGGGAGACACCCTTCGTGGAGTCCTTCAACAGCCGCCTGCGCGACGAGTGCTGCAACACCGACAACACCACCTGCAGCTTGCGCTCAGGGCTTCTCTTCGACGGCTTGGACATCAAGATCTCCTTGCATCACACCCAACCTAGACCTGAGCAAGATTTCCTGACCCGGGACAAACACTGCCCGACGAACTCTCACGATCTGAGCCCTCACGACCCCTACGACCGCAACTGAGTCTCTCCGGGATTCAGGCACAGGTGTGCCCAGTGTTGCGCGTGGACTAGTTCGCGACGATGTCAGCCCACTTCTGTGGCGTCACGTCCAGTTCGAGCACCAGGGTGTCTACTGCTCGGAACAACCACGGCAGTTGTTCGGCGTAGACATCATCGGGCAGGCCGAACGGGTTATGCATGACGGCGTTGCCTTGAGTGCGGATTGCTGACAATCCGCTCTTTAGCGTCTTGGACAGGTCTAGATGCTCCACAGCCATATCGATCACTTCCGCCAGTCGCTTGCCCTCGACCGTGAAGCCGGCGTTGTGGAGGTGGCGTTGCAGGTAGACCTCTAGGAGGGCGCGCACCAGAGCACATGCGGCCCGCGGCGATAAACGACCGATCGCCGCAGCCTCCTCGTAGAGCCTGGCTTCTTCGACTTCTAGGCCTTCTGCTGGCGGGATGCGGACACCTGTCTGTGGGTACACCAGCCGTCTTGTCACGGAGCCCGCCTGGTGATCTGTCTCTGCGAGCCAGAGCGCGAGGGCCTTGCAGGCCGGCGAGGGGCATTGCGACACCTGCAGTTTGCCCTGGCCGCCGCTCATGACGCGGGGGACAGTCTCACCGGTCCGTTGATGCTGGCCTGGTGCGTAGATTTCATAGAACCAGGTGTGCTCCGTGAGTACGCCACAGGAAGGACAGGTGCCCGGTTGGCCCCACGTGATCTCTTGATTGGGCATCAGGGCTCTCCGAGTTCTCGCATGTCCGAGCACCGGCGCAGTCGGACTATCTGGCCGTCCTTCTACACCTGGGTGAATCGCAAGCTACCCCCTACTGCTTCAGTGCCCACTCGCCGACGATGCTGGCCTGCCGAAGATGAACCTTCGCGGGTGTTGTGCAGGCTGAGATCGCCAAAGTCAAACGAGGACGTGCCGCCCTAGCAAAATCCGCGACGGCCCACTAGGGCCGTCCTCTTGGTAGAACTGCCCATTCAGGTCGTCGAAGTCGGGTGGGATCGGTTCTTCACCGACGGTCATCCGGCTTCCGCCTCGTCTTGGGGTGCCCGGCCGTCATCTCCTTGCATTCGGCGCGCCCGAACCGGGTAGGCCGTCGCTGCGCGTGCGGACGCACAGCTAGGGCGCTGGGACAACGGGTGGACAACGGGTAGACGATCGGGTTCTCCTGGATAGGGGGTTGGTGACTTCCATGCCATAACGACGGCACGACAGCGTGGTGCATCGGGGAGGGCGCTGGCCTCTGGCTAGAGTCCGGCGATGCCACCGGTGCCGGGAAGCTACAACTGGACTCAGATCACCGAAATGGGGGACGGCGTGGCGAATCGGATGTCGCGCGAAGCGCTGATTCTCGTTGGCGGACTACCTGACACCGAATCCGACGCGACCTTCGACTACCGAGATGGATTGGACTCCCCAACAGCGGAAGCTGTCGGGGAAATCGAGCGCGAAGTGGGGCGTTCGCTGGAGTTCCGCGGAGTGGATGCGGGTCGGGGAGCCGGCTACTTGGGCATCGCCGTTGAAGTCCTGGAATCTATAGCGAAGGTCGGTGGTGCTTCTGCTGCTGTCATCAGGGCAGCCCGTCTTGTGAAGTGGGCGTACCACAAGATCGCCGAGCGGTCGGGTCGTCGGCCGATGATCTCGCTTGGGGCTGCCGAGTATCTTGCGATGGCTGACGTGATCGACCGCGTTGGTTCCACGCCGCGGGTGCTCGGATCAGGCGACATGTCCTCGCAAAGTTCGGATCGAGCGTTCACAGGAGGCGACGCGTTTTTCGTAGTGCTCGCCACCGAGTCGGGGCTGCACCACTATCACGTTTCCGCCTACGGCGAAGTGTTCTTCATCGGTAACTCGCCACCGATCCGGGGGCATTGGGATGATCCGCCTCCGTACTGGGCTGGCGGTGACGGAGACGAAGACTGATAAGCCGAGTCACGGCGTTGCCAAGCCCAGACGATGTGGCTGGGCTAGCAGTCGAAGCGATCTGTGGCTGCGTTCGCCAAGGCCGTGAGGCGCGCAGAGCAGACGGGTAGCCCGAGGCGGCACTTAGAAGACCGGGAGTCCTGAGCCTCCGGCCGGAGTCGTTATGCTCCCGAAGTCACCAAGGCAGCACTTCGCCACGAAGTCCTTCGTGAGGCAATGACTCTTCGGCAATGAACGCGGAGTGAGTCCGCGGCGGCGCGGGTGGGCCTCTCCAGAATCGGGTGTTGCGAGCACCGAATCTGGAGAGGCCCCGCTGGGGGAGAACCTGACGCGTGTCAGTGAGTTGTTGCTGGGTCTGGGTGAGGTGGAGGTCCTCGGCGTTGACCGCGAGTCTGATGGACCGCTGGTGTTGCACGTTCGGACGCGGCGTCGGCCCGCCTGTGGGGGCTGCGGCGGTGCGGTGTGGCTCAAGGGCTCGGTGTCAAGTTCGTGTCAAGTCGTGTCAAGTCGGCGCGTGGGAAAGATCGTGGGAAGAGTGGCTAGACCGGTCCACAAAGATACTCTGACCAGCAAGTTTATGAGCCGTTCGAGTCCGCTCACCTCCACGTAGTCAGTCTCGGCAGTCGATGCGACGTTTTGTGGTGGCGCGATGGGGGCTTGCTGGGCGGCGGGGCGGGCTGTTGTCTAGGTGGTGAGGTACTTGCCCCAGGCGTCCATGGTGTCGCGGCGCCGGGCGAGGAGGTCGGAGCGGGCGTAGGCGGCTTCGGTGGCGTTGGCGACGGTGTGGGCGAGGCAGGCTTCGGCGACTTCTCGGGCGACGCCGGTTTCGCCGCACCAGTCCCGGAAGCTGCTGCGGAAGCCGTGGGGGACGGCGTCGATGCCGTTTTGGCGGAGGAGTTTGCCCATGGTGGCGTTGGAGATTTGCCGTCCGGTGGGGCTGGGGAAGACGAGGT
>VXXM01000072.1 GCA_009835395.1 Acidimicrobiia bacterium | reverse complement strand
GTGCTGGCTGCGGTGCCTCGGGTTGGGTCGTCTCGACTTCCGCGGCCGGCGGCGCCGGCGGCGGATCGGCCGGGGGCGGCGGTTCGGGTGGGGCTGTCTCGGCGGGCGCGGGCGCCGGCGCGGGGGCCGGTTCAGGCGCTGCCGGCTCGTCGCCGTCGCCCCCTCCGCACGCTGCGGCCACGAGACTGCACGCCAAGACGGCGGCTGCGAGTCTCCACAATGATCTGGACATGTCTGGGGTCCCCTTCCTGGTCGGGATTCGGTTTGTGGTCTGGTGTTGTGCCCGTGATCGGGCCTTCTGGACGATTTCGGGGCGCGCGCGTCCAGGTGAGCGTCGAGGATCACTTGCGCGACGAGTGGGTCGGTTATTGACTACGTGAGGCCATAGACCTCCCGCGCTGTGTGCTCGCTGATCACGCCGCACTCAACGTCGGCGAGCACCGCCCGGCGATCCCGGTTCCGCGGCTCGCCGAAGCCACCGCCTCCACCTGTCATTGTCCGGATGATCGAACCTGCGGGGAGCCGGACGTTGGCGCACTTCAGAGCATGACTCTCGTCATCGCGCCCCGGGTTGATGACGACATCGGGGGGTGTGGCGGTTCCACCGCCGGCGAGGCCCCAGGCCGGTGTCTTGCTGCGCTCGAACCACGTGGAGAGCGACGCATCGGCCAACAGTTCAAACTCGCGCTCGACTCCGGCCCCGCCTCGGTACTCGCCGTGGCCACACGAGTCCGTGCGGAGCCCGTAGTGGTGCAGCCGCACGGGGTACTTCGTTTCCAACACCTCGATCGGCATGTCCTTGAGCGATCCGTTGACGTTGTTGATCAGGGCGTCCTCACCGTCGGATCCGTTCCATGCACCCCATCCGCCGACGGTCGGCTCCACGTGGAGCCACTGTTGCTTCGTCCTGGGGTCGGTGCCACTGAGGTAGAGCACCATGGAGTCGCCGTAGCTCGCCGCGGCGGCGCGGTCCGGGACCGCATCGGCGAGCGCTCGCACGACCAGATCGATCAGCAGCCCCAGCGGTGTGAAGTACCACTCGACGGGCGAGGGGTCGGTTGCCCCCACCACAGATCCATCCCGCACGATGACCTGCAGCGGCTTGAACGAGCCGCCGTTGGGCGCGCTGTCGGGGTCCACCAGCAGCTTGTAGGCGACCCTGGCGGCGGCGATCGCCTGCGTGGCTCCGCAGTTCACCGGGCCGGTGCACGCGTCGTCGCTATCGCTCAGATCGACGATTATTTCTTCACCGTTGATCGTGACCTCGACACTGACGTTCACGGGCTCGGTACCGACGCCGTCGCTGTCGATGGTTCCCTCCGCCCGGTATCTCCCGTCGGGGATCTCGCGCACGATGGCGCGTTCGGAGCGCTCGGACTGCTGGAAGATCTCATCGCGCGCTGCCAGGACCGTCTCTGTGCCGAAACGTTCGAAGATCTCCGGCAGTCGCCTGGCGCCGGTGTGGCAGCAGGCGATCTGGGCGCCGAGATCGCCAATGGCGCCGTGGAAGAACCGGCTGTTCTTCCCGATGGCCTCGGTCAGGGGCGCCCGCTGGACGCCATCCTGGACGATGCGCACCGGCGCCAGCCGCAGGCCTTCCTGGAACACATCGATCGAATCGATCGTCCCTCCCGGATCCTTCGAGCCGACGTCAAGCCAATGAGCTCGGGACGTGGCGAATCCCAGCAGATCGCCGTTCGCGAAGATCGGCTCCATCACGGTCATGTCGTGCAGATGGGTCCCGGTGATGTACGGATCGTTCATGATCCAGACGTCGCCGGGCTGCCAGACATCGCGCCCGTAGCGCTCCTCGATGGCGATCGTGCACGCCTCGAGGTTCCCCAAGAAGATCGGCAATCCCGCCGATTGCCCGAGCACACGATGGTTGGCGTCGAGCAACGCCACCGAGCAATCCTTCATCTCGTAGATCACCGGCGTGTAGGCCGAACGGATCAGCGTTGCGTTCATCTCGTCGGCGACCGCGGTGAGCGCGTTGCGGATGATCTCGACGGTCACCGGGTTCAGTGACTTGGCCACAGGGTCACTCCTTCTCGACGCGGGATGCCGAAAGGATCCCGTAGGCATCGACCTCGAGGCGCCACCCGGCCGGGGGCAGCACCGTGGTCGCGGTCGGTTCGGCGACGATGAGAGGCCCCGCGAGCACGGCCTCAGGTGCGAGGTCCTCTCGCTGGAACAGCGGCGTCTCGTACGCCGATCCTCCGAAGTGCACGGAGCGCAACTCCGGCTCGGTTCGGCTCGGCGGAATAGCCAAAGGCGACGGTTCGGCCCTGCCCAGGTCACCGAACGCCGTCACTCGAGCGATCACGAACTCGATCGGGGCGTCGGAGTTCGAGTGGCCGAACCGCATCTGGTGCGCGGCATCGAAGGCGGCCTTCATCTGCGCGCGCCAGCGGGCGTCCTGCAGCGAGCCGACCGAACCGATCGGAATCGTGAGTGTGTACTCCTGGCCGATGTAACGGGCGTCAATGGCGTAGTGAAGGCTGATCGCAGCCTCGCTGACACCCTCGGAGCCGATCTGCTCGCTGACCTCATTGCTGATCTCCGCATAGATGGCGCCCAGCGCGTCGAGATCGGCCGTCGCGTGGGCGAACGGGAAGCCCCGGGCGGAATCGCGGCGCAGCCGCGTTTCCAACATGCCCCACGCCGAGAAGGCGCCCGGGAACCGGGGCACGATGATGTGATCGATCTCCAGTTCGTCGGCCAGGAACGCGGCGTGCATCGGGCCAGCTCCGCCGAAGGCCACAAGCGAGAAGTCCCGGGGCTCGATACCCCTCTCGACGGTCAGGGTCCTGATCGCCTGGGCCATCTTGGCGTTGATCACGTCCAGGATGCCTTCCGCCATCGCCAGCGGATCCAGCCCCAACGCGCCACCGAGGTCACCGACGGCTTTCAGAGCGAGATCGGGATCCAGGACGAGCTCGCCGCCGGCGAAGGATCGAAGGTCCACGCGCCCGAGCGCCACGTTGGCGTCCGTCACCGTCGGTTCGGTGCCACCTCTCCCGTAACAGGCAGGTCCAGGAGACGCGCCCGCGCTGCGGGGTCCGACGCGCAGGCCCCCCGCCTCCGTATAGGCGACCGACCCGCCTCCAGCGCCGACAGTGTGGATGTTCACCACCGGCATCAGCAGCGGGAATCCCTCGAGTGAGGCCTCAGTGGACACGTCGGCTCGACCGTCGAGGATGAGGCTGACATCGAATGACGTGCCGCCCATGTCCACGCAGATCAAGTTCGGGCGCCCGGTTAGACGGGCAAGCGAGACGCCACCCATGGCGCCGCCGACGGGCCCCGAAAGCAGCGTCTGCACCGTGTGCTCCTGCGCGGCGCCGGCGGTGATGATCCCTCCCGAGGACTGCATGATGTGCAAGGGCACACCCATGCCGTCGGCGGCGAGCCCGGTGGTCAACTCCTCCAGGTAGGTGCGAACGATCGGCGCGGTATAGGCATCCAGGACCGTCGTCGAAGTTCGCTCGTACTCCCGCCATTCCCGAGCCAGCCGGTGCGAGAGGCTGATCGAGACGTCCTCGCCGAGTTCGCGCCGCAGCGACTCGAGCACCCGCAGTTCGTGGGCAGGCTCCTCGTAACTGAACAGAAGCGCGACGGCGATGGACGTGTAACCGCCCTCGCGGAATCGCTGAGCCGCCGCCAGCACGTCGTGCTCGTCGAGCGGTGCCACCTCGTTGCCGCGGGAGTCCAGCCGGCCTCGGACCTCGACGGTGTCGGCGCGGCCGACGAGCGGGGCGGGCTTGCGATATTGGATCTGGTAGAGGGCGTCCCGGTTCCCGCGGGCGATCTGGTAGACGTCTCCCGCCCCGGCGCTCGCCACCAGCAGAACCCTCTCGCCCCGCCGCTGCAGGAAGGCGTTCAACCCCTGCGTGGTGCCGTGGACCGCGAAGGACACGTCCCCAAGGTCGTCCACGAGATCGGCCATCGCGGCACGGACACCTATCGACAGCTCGCCGGGAGTAGTCGAGGCCTTCCCGGCCCTGTACTGGCCCGTGACCTCGTCATAGGACACGGCGTCGGTGAACGTCCCGCCGATGTCCATGGCGATGCGGAGACGGCTCACGGTTCACCTGCGCCGCGAAGGGCAGACGACCGGACGACTCGAGGCGTTGAGTCACCGCCCGCTAGCACAAGTTCGTATCGGTCCCCCTCATGTGCCGGGGAGATCGGTTCCAGGAGCAGTTCGTTCAAGGCGTCGTTGCCAGCGTTGCGCGCGGGATGATCGAGCCACGACTGGTACGCGTCGGAGCTGTCCCAGGTGGCCACAACCAAGAGGTGACCGTTGCCCTCCCAGATCTCCACCCCGTGGCAGCCGTCGACAGTCAACGCATGCTCGATGACTCGTTGTCGTTCGAACAGATCGACGATGTCCCGCGTGCGGCCGGGTCTCGGCGACAAAGCCAGCACGGTACGGATCAACTCTCCCCCTCTCGGGGATTTCCGGTATTAGTACACAGACCGTAACCTCATGTTCGCGCCGCTGTCAAGTAGCACGACTCCCGGCAAATGAACCTCCCCGGGTATTGCGCAGGCCGATGCTGACGCAGTGGTATTGGTCCTCGACGGGGACCGGTCGATCGCGTCGGTAGCGCGGGATCGGAGAGGGGTCTCGGTGACGGCACGTCCCCGCCGATGCGGGTCTGCGGCGGCGCGAGTGTTCGTTGCCGGGCCGAGAGGGCGGCTGGTGGCGTGGGCGGGTCGCGCCTCTCTCGCGGGTTCGTAGTGTGCGGTCCCGGCGTCGGTAGGGTCGGCTCGTGAAGGAACAGCACGATCCGCCGAAAAGTGTGTCGGCGACCGATGCCGGTCAAGGTCGTGAATCAGGTGCCGTTGGCGACCCGAACAGCAGAGTCGAACGCACATGCACTCCACTCCAGACCGACGGCCTGGCCAGCAAAACCGAGGGCGTACGGTCGCTTAGCGACTTCAGGGACGTTGCGGGTCTGGTGCTGCTCGGCGCCCCTGGGGCTGGCAAGTCGAACGAATTCCAAGCAGAGAGCGAAGCGCTCGTGAACGTAGCGATGCTGGTCACTGCGCGGAACTTCGTCGCGTTCGATCCTCCGCTCCCCGAGTGGTGGAACAAGACCCTGTTCATCGATGGCCTCGACGAGGTGCGCGCCGGCGCGGCCGACGCGCGGTCCAAGTTGGACCAGGTCCGCAACCGGCTCCGCCAACTCGAATTCCCGCCGTTCCGCCTCTCGTGCCGCGAGGCGGACTGGCTCGGCAACAACGACCTGCAAGCCTTGGCCGAAGTCTCATCGGATTCGCTGATCACCGTGCTGCGACTCGATCCGCTGTCTCCGTCGGCGGCACGCGAGTTGTTGACTCTGAGACATCCCGGTGTCGATGCGCACAAGTTCATGGCAGATGCGTGGAGGCAAGGGATCCACTCCATGCTGACCAATCCTCTGACTTTGAACCTTCTCGCTGACGCGGTGGCGCCGAGTGGTGTCTGGCCCGACAGTCGGCGGGACATCTTCAAAGCCGCCAGTTTCGAGATGGCGAGAGAGCACGATAAGGACCGTGAAAGCGGTGGCGAGCTCCCCGATGAGGTCCTCGTAGACGCAGCAGGGTTTCTGTGCGCGCTGTTGCTGCTCGCTGATGAGGAGGCGTGGTCGCTCGGCCCCGGAGGTGCCCCGCTCCTGTACGTGTCTCTGGACGACTTGGGGAGTCTCGCCGGCGATCCGTCCCGGTCGGCGATGCGCGCCTCTTTGGCGACCAAGTTGTTTGTGAGCCCCGACGGGACCGGATTCTTCCCGCTTCACCGGCAGGTCGCTGAATTCCTCGCTGGGCGCCATCTCGCCAAACGCATCAACGAGGGTCTCCCCGCGAGCCGTGTGATGGCGCTCATGGCCAGTCCCAGCGACGGCCGGGTGGTGACTTCGCTTCGGGGACTCTCGGGATGGCTGGCCGCTTATTCGCCCCAGGCGCGGGGCCAACTGATCGACGACGACCCTGTCGGCGTCGCCCTCTACGGCGACATCTGCGGATTCGGCATCGGCGACAAGAAGCGTCTGCTGAGCGCTCTCGATGCGCTCCCGCTGCAGGCGCCGATTCTCGACTACGAGCAGCCTGGCGGTCGGAGCGACACATATTGGGTCGACACGGCGTGGGCATTCCGCCACCTCGCGCGCGCGGGCATGGTCGGAGCGATCACGGATGTACTCGACCGCGAGGGCGCCGAACCGACCGATGAACGGCTCAAGCTGCTCGTTCTCGGCGCCGTCTCCATGGCCGTGCGGTCAGAGATTCCGAATCTTGCCTGTTTGCTGCCTGTGCTGGGGGCGCTCGTCGGGGACGCCTCGCAGCCCGCAGCGCTGCGACGATCCGCACTGGACGCGTACCGGCACGTCCTCCCCGAAAAGGACCGGGCGCGGGTCCTGCTCGGCTTGCTGGACGAACTCGACGCGGACGCCGAGTCCGACCTCGATGGCGAACTCCGCGGCACCCTTCTGGGTGACCTCTACCCAACGGCGGTCACCCCAACCGGGGCTTGGCGCTACGCGTGTAGCCCCTACCAGCAGCATTTCGGAGGCCGGCTCCGGCACTTCTGGACCGATGCACTCACCGAGTGCTTGTCCGAGGAGCAGTTCGCGGAGTTGCTCGACGCGCTGTCGGAGGAAGTGCCGCAACTGATTCCTGTTGTGTGGCGGGCGTCGGGCCGCGCCGAACTTCCCATCGAGATTCTCAATCGCGGCCTGACGATGTTCGGCGAGACCGTCGAGTCGGCGCGCCTGGAGCGCTGGCTCCGCATCGTCGGGGCCTTCGAATGGCGTTCGAACGGCGACAGCGAGCCGATGCGCCGGATCCGAGCCTGGCTGGCAGCCAATCCGCGTGCGCAGCGCACCGTGTTCCTGATGCGACTCAGGCGCCGCGCCGCGGAGGAATCAACTCGATCCTGGGCGTGGCGGCTGTTCGATCCAGTGTTGAAGGGGACGATACAAGCCGGCTTCGGGCTGTGGTGTCTTGAGACGGCAATCGAGTTGGCCGACGAGGAGCCCACTGTGGCCCAAACACTGTTGACTCACTCCTTCGTCTCGGTGGACGACCCGCTGATCAACGATGGGTTGACGCTCGACGTGATGCGCGAGCGGACCCGCACGTGCCCGGACCTGGCCCGCGAACTTGAGGAGTTGTGCCAAGAGCAGGCCGCGAAGGAGCCCGCAACCCCAGATCCGCAGGTCCAGGCGGACAAGGAATTCTGGGCGGAACAGCGCGCCGAGGAGGACCGGCGCCGCGCGAAGCGGGCTCAGCGGATCCGGTCACGCGAAACCGAACTGCGCGAGAACCGGTTCTCGGCGCCAGGCCTGCACGAGTTGGCCGAGGAGTTCCTCGGCGTGTTCTTCGACTCCGACCCATCGACACCCCGCTGCCGCCTTGCTGACCACCTCGGGGGCGACGAGGTTGCCGTCGACGCCGCTCTAGCGGGCCTCCGAGACGCTGTGCGGCGCGAAGACGTTCCCGACGTTGATGAGACGATCTCGCTGCATCTCCAGGGGCAGCAACCATTGCTCGCTTATCCGGTGCTCGCGAGCCTGCAACTGCTCGACAAAGACGATCCGGCATCTCTGGACATCCTCGACGAGGCGACCAAGCGCAAGGCGCTCGCGATCCACTACTGCGTCCCACTGGGTGATCCGCACCCACGGGGCGGGCGCATCACCTGGGTCGGCGCTCCGGCCGGGAACGATCCGCCGGCCGACGATCAGCCCCGAGCCTGGCCGGATCGCTGGCTCGACGAATCCCCCGAGTTGGTGCTCGACGTTCTCTACCGGTGCGCCGTCGAAGGCGTCCGCCACGGCATGGAGCACCCGCCCGGCCTGAGAGACCTGGACCTTGTCACCGACCACGATGATGCGGTCCAGGACATCCGACTCAAGCTACTCAAGGCATTCCCGCCCCGAGGCTCGAACGCACCGCTGTTCCTCCTTGACTCGCTCGCTGCGAGCGCCCTGAATCACCCCGACTGGACGACCCTGAGGGGACTGGCCAGGCGCAAGGCGGAGTTGAAGAACATGACCGTTGGGCAGCGAGTGCGATGGCTGGCAATCGACGCCGCAGTCTCCCAGCCGTCGCGTCTCGGGCGACTGAAGGAGTTCGTGGAAGGTAACAGCAACCGGACGCGGCGCCTGGCGGAGGTCCTCCAGCATCCAGTCGAGCACCTCCGGAGTCCGTCGGACCGCCAGCGTTCCATCAGATCGATCCTCGCCGATCGCCAAGATCCGGCCGCGCTCAAAGCTCTCATCGAGATGCTGGGGTCATTCTTCGGCCCGACGGATTGGGGAGGATACGTCACAGTCGAGAAGGCGATGTCCGAATACCTCATCGGCCTGATCGGGAAACTGGGCTCACTGCCGGGCAACGACACCCACGAGACTTTGGAGGCCCTGATCAACGACCCCCGCCTGGCGAACTGGCACGGATTCCTCAAGATGGCCCGGGAACGCCAGAAGGTCGTCCATCGCGATTACTCGTACCGGCCGAAGACCATTGACAAGGTTCAACGCACGCGCGGCGGCGGGGCACCCGCGAACGCGGCGGACCTCGCCGCGCTGGTCAGTGCACATCTCGCCGACGTCGCCGCGACCATCCGAGGTGACAACGACAACTACTGGCGCCACTTTTGGAACGAGAATCCCTACGGCCAACCGACGGACCCCAAACCCGAGAACTCCTGCCGTGACGCGCTGCTCACCGCGCTGCGGCGGCTCTTGCCGCCGGGAGTACGGGTAGAGCCGGAACATCGCCACGCCGGGGAAACCCGCGCGGACATCGAAGCGATATGCGGCGAGTTCAGCGTCCCCATCGAGATCAAGCCGAGTTCCCGGGGCGACCTGGAGGACGCGCTGCACTCACAGCTCATCGCAAAGTACACAAACGCGCCGGGGGCATCCGGCCACGGGATCTATCTGATTCTCTGGCTCGGAGCGCCGCCCGCCATCCCCCAGGCGACCCCTAAGGACCTCAAGCAGCAACTCGAGAACACACTCACACCCGACCAGACTCGCGAAATATCCGTGATCGTCATCGACGTCACCAAGCCCGACGGCAACCTCCCACCGAGCGGTGGATCCTGAGGCTGCAGTCGCGTCGACCTGTCTCGCGTGTTGGTGTCACACCGATCGTTAACACTTGCTGCATGATCGATTCTCCGTTTGACGACTGCTGGAATCGTCTCGAACGCGCTCATGAGCACAGGTCGGCGCTGGCAGCGATCTGGAACGAGTACCTCGACGACGAGCCATTCGACGTCAGCCTCATCCATGAGGGCGGGGGCGTTCACATCCTTCGGGTCTGGCAGACCACACCGATCCCCGCTGGGTTCGCGCTCGAACTCGGCGAGTGGCTCTACAACCTGCGCGCCTGCCTTGACTACATCATCTGGGCGACGTGCGCTCACGTCACCGGGCAGATGCCGCCGCCCGACGAGGCCACCCTGCAGTATCCGATCTACGAACACAAATCAGCGTGGGATAACAACGAGTACCGGCTCAAGCACCTCCGCGATCACCATCGAGAGATGCTGCTACGGGTACAGCCATTCAACAGCGACGCCGACGCCAGCTATCTCCGCGTGATCAACAGGCTCGCGAGGATCGACCGCCACCGCCGTCTGACCATCACCACCGGCTACATCGCTGAGAGGGCGCCCGTCGTTGAAGTGCCGGACGGCTGCCAGGTGGCGTTGCAGTGGGGACAACGGCTCCTCGTCGACGGCGAAGCGGAAATGGCCCGCCTAACCGTCTCGCCCTGGACCGACGACATGACGATCTGGATCAACCCGCTCTTGGGCATCGATCCTGAGGTCAACGAGTGGGCCGAATCCAAGTCCTGGCGACGCATCCCGTTCTCCGACCGCATGAAGATGATCCAGGCCTGTGTCGCTGCCGACATTGCGGGCTACGAGTACGACTGCCGAGGAACAAGCCGTCGATCCGAACTGCTCACCCAGGACTATGTGGACGCATGCGACGAACGCGGACGCCCAACTCCGATCATGCGCAAGCCACCCCCGGACGTCAAGTGGACGGCCCCAGTCGCCGGTGGCCCAGGCACGCGCGATCGGTTCGAAGGGCAAGGATTCCCTTCCGGACCAGCCTCCCCCGACCGAAGCTGACGGGACGCCTCCGGGCACCTGTTGACCGCTCCGCGGTCACCGACAACGACGGGCAAGGTGGCGCGGTTCCACAAGACGCTGCGCCGGGAGTTCCTCACCGATTAGGCCTTCGCCGGCATCGACGACGCGCGGACCCAGGTGGATTCGTCGGCGCGTCACTACAACTACCGGCGACGTCGTCAAGGCATCGGCGACGTGGTGCCCGGCAGCGGGGCTCCGAATGTCCGCTCGGTGTGTCCATACCGACTCATGTTCTCGATCGGACACACACCCGTTGGGAGTCCGTACGGATACCTTCCACCGGGGCGCGGTCGTCCCGGGGCGTGCGTGACGACGAGTACCAACGCGCGGCGAGGTGCATCCGGCACATCGTGTCGCCCGGACAACCGACTCCCGGAGCCTGCGAGTCTTCAACGTAGGCCAGTTGAGGTCGCGTCGGCCAGGCGGATAGTGGAGATCACCAGGAGATTCGTTACGGACTTCGAGCCACGCGCTGCTGACGGGACATTGCACCCGTAGGCGCCGACTCGACGTTGCACAGTTGTCCAAATCGCTCTGACCAGGGATTATGCCGGTCTCCTCTAGTACCCCCCCGGGACCGCAACCGGGGGTTGCCGGCCCGGCCGGGCTGGCCTTCGTTGAGCGCGCCGCCACTCGGCGGCGCTCAGGACCTGGTCCCTGAGGGGTTGCCGGCCCGGCCGGGCTGGCCTTCGTTGAGCGCGTCCGGGTTGTCATCCTGAAAGCGGAGTAGCTGACGGGTTGCCGGCCCGGCCGGGCTGGCCTTCGTTGAGCGGGCAGCGTCCCTTGGTCCACGAGAACGAACAAGCGGGGTTGCCGGCCCGGCCGGGCTGGCCTTCGTTGAGCGTTCCGGGCTGCGGTCTACGCCTTCACGGGCGCCCTCGGGTTGCCGGCCCGGCCGGGCTGGCCTTCGTTGAGCGCCCGACTGCCGGCCCGTGTTCGTCGACGCCCTGTCCGAGGGTTGCCGGCCCGGCCGGGCTGGCCTTCGTTGAGCGGTCGAGGGGTCGGTGATCCTCGGCCCCGGCGCCGTCGGGGTTGCCGGCCCGGCCGGGCTGGCCTTCGTTGAGCGACCACCAACGAGTCGCCCCACCACCTCGTCCACTTCAGGGGTTGCCGGCCCGGCCGGGCTGGCCTTCGTTGAGCGGCCGCGGTGTCGTATGGGCGACGCTGATCGACGGCACCGCGCCCATCAGGGGGGTGGCTCAGAAGCTTGCCCCCGACCCGCTGCGGGATACCACCCACTGGACCGGCGGCGACGACGGCCCACAGTCCGATGAGTCCGACTCCCCATCCCCCGGCTGACACAGCAGAGCACCACTGACGGCGCGAAACCCGCGGCGCCCCCAGCCTGCCTGAGATTCGGGGAGGTCGACGCGAATGTTGCGTCGATAGTGTCGAGCGTGCTGTCGCCGGAGGGTACGGGGAGTCGTCGCTATCGGTCTGCGTCTGGCGCGGGTCGGGTAGTGCGCAGGCGGTGGAGGTGGCTGGCTGCGGCGCTGGCGGCGGCGGTGAGCCCGCCGAGTGATTGGTGGGGCCGATAGGTGTTGCACTCGCGGCGCCCGCTCCAGGACGGCGCGGGCTTCGGTGATGTCGGCGAAGTCTTCGGTGTTGAGGCACTCGTCGCGCCGGCGCCGGTTGAAGGATTCCACGACGGGTTTCTCCCACGCCGAGCCCGCCCAGCAGCTTCTTCAACCGGGCGTTCTCGGACTCGGGTCTCTTGAGCCTCCTCACGTCGGCGACGTTCATGCCCGCATAGGCACGCCGCCACCTATGCCAGGTCGACTCGGTGATCGCCAGATGCCGAGCACCTCGGCCAACTCACTCCCAGCGGCGAGCATCCACTCTCCCTCACGGACCTTCCGGGCCGTCTGCACGGGGGTGCGCCTCTTCCGCTTCATCGTGGTCATCCTCCCATCCTCGGGGACTCAGACCCACAACACGCGGACTCAAGTCAGGGACTCACCTCACCCAGACTGCGGCAGCGCCAACATCGACACCGTGACGAGCCGCGACCCGATCGGTCGAAGTGTTCGAGGCTCGAGCTACCAACAGCCAGGCGCACGCGTCGCAGCCCATCTTCGATTCCGTGACGTGAGCTGAACGCCATCGACGACCGAGTCTCGCCGCCACCGGCAGGAACCGTTGTCCAGACGACGCGGACTTTCGGCCGCAGCGGCGATGCGCGCCGCGAAGATCTCAAACGAACGCGCGCGGCCAGTCGTCCGTGGCCTGCCAGGGGCCGTTCTCGAGACAGCCGAGCCGTTCGCGGACTATGCCGAGTTCCGCGCCGAACTCGGTGCGCTACACCGCGACTGTGTCTGGCCTCGTGGTGTGATCGTTCCTCGGGGTGCTCGTCTGGCGGTTAGCGGTATGGCGGCACGTACATGAGGCCGCCGGCGGTCCACAGGTCGTTGACCGAGCCTTCTAAGGGGAGGCCGAGAGGCTCGAGGTGGCGCCGGTAGATCTCCTCGTAGTTGCCGACCTGACTGACGACCTGCACAGCGAAGTCGCTCGGCAGGCCGAGGCCGGGATCGAAACCGTCTTCGCCCAGGAACCGCGCCAACGCGGGGTTCGTGCCGGCCGCCGAGTCGATGTTGCCCGAGTCCAAGCCGAACTCCCATGCCTGGATGGTCGCCATGACGGCCCACTGCACGGCCTGCGCCCACTCGGTGTCGCCGTCGAGCACGACCGGGCCCAATGGTTCTTTGGAGAGCGTCTCGGGGAGGATGGTCTGCGGATCTCCGCCGTTCCTCTCGATCTCGAACTTGTAGACCGCGAGCGCCGACTTGTCGCCGGTGAGCGCCTCGCACTGGCCGGCGACGTAGCCGGTGCGGGCGTCGGAGGACTCGCCGAAAGTGACGGCGTTGAACGGAATGCCCCGCGTGCGCATCACGTCGGCGAGGTTTAGTTCGGTCGTGGTGCCTTGCGCCACGCAGATGTTCGCGTCCGCGAGGTCTTCAAGTTCGGTGACACCGCTCGCGGTAGGGATCATCACGCCTTGGCCGTCGTAGATCGTCGTATACACGAAGTTGGCGGCTTCTTTGCCGTCGCGGCTGGCTGTAAAGGTCGTGTTGCGAACCAAGACGTCGATCTCGCCGGATTGCAGGGCGGTGAACCGGTCGGTGGTTGTCAGGTCAACGAATTCGACGGCCGCGGCATCGCCGAGCACGGCGGCGGCGATGACGCGGCAGAAGTCGGCATCAAAGCCTTCGTGATCGCCGGCCGGGGTCAGGAAATTGAAGCCGGGTAGAGCGTCGCGTGCGCCGCAGCGCAGCGTGCCGCGGGCTTTCACGCCGGCGAGGCGGCGCCCGGATTCGGACAACTGAACGGTGTTCGTATCTGGAAGCGCTGGATCAGGTAGCGGGGCTGTGCCAGGCGGCGGAGCGGGCGCATCGGTTGGCGGCGGTGATGCGGGTGTGGTGGCGGTTTCGCCGCACGCTGCAACCAACAGCAGCAATGCGGAGACCGCCGCGGCGACGGGCATTCTTGGCATAGTCTCACTCACAGGTCGGCGTGCGGGGGCGCAACGCGATTCAATCAATCAGTTGGCGATTCTATCCGGTCATGAGATTCGTCGGCGTCGCCCACTGGCGCGACGCCGGGGCGGCCGCGCTGTCCTCGCGTGTAGGCATGACGACCCCATGTCCGGGTTCAGGTCTTGTGCTGAGTTCTCGGCGGGTTCGGTTTGAGGGTTCGGGCGTCTAACTAGAACGAACTCGGCGGGCGTCGAAACGCTGCCTCTGAACTAGGTGCGAATCATCTCGAATTCCTCGAAGGACGGAGACACTCCCCCGTCTGCCATACCCGCAACTGCACGCACGCCTCACCCGGGAGGGTCTTCAACATTTCGTTCGCGGCCTCGAGTTCCAGTGCCGGCGACGATCGGCGCCGCCAGGTGTACGCGGCCAGGCCTGCACGACCGGCCTCCAAGATCGCGGTCTCCCAGTTGTGCACCGTCCGCTCGGCCATAACCGACGGCGCCGTGGCCTTCGCCGCGGACGCGTCCCGGCGCCGCACCGACAACAGCACCTGCGGACTTGCGATCGGGGCTTCTCTTCGCTGACTTGGAGGTGCGGGCCTCGTTCCATCAGCGCCAACCTTGCCTGCGCGACATTGCTGATGCGGGACGGCTTGACTGGGCACGTGCGACTCCGGGCGACGCCGCGCCAGCCGTGGAGACCCGACCCCGACCGTACCGGAGGGTTGCCTCCGGACAGGCCACCAACTCGACCGCGGCGCAGAGCCAGACGCCGGCCGACGGGATCAATCTCAGCGATCCAGACTCCGGCGCGCCCTCAGGCGTCGGTCGCGGCATCGCCCGCAGGTGGCGCCGCGATGGAGCCGACTATTCGGCTCATGAGGGCGTTCCACTCATCCATGGTTGGTCTAGCCCGATCCGACAATTCCGCCATTGCCGCGAAGTGAGTTCCGAGTTCGATGCATAGGGACAGGACCACGATCGCTGCGGTGCTCAGGGATGCGTCGATTTCGCCGACGTGTTTGCCCTCCGCGACGATGCTCGCGAGTTCGTCGGACTCTGCGGAGTAGAACTGGGAGACTTTCTCGCCGAGGGCAGCGTCGCGCCTACCGCTGACGAACGCCTCCAGCCGCAAATTCTCGTACTTGCTAGGGTGGGTTGGTCCAAGCCGCGCGCCGAGGGCGGTGAGCATTTCGATGGCTGACTTTTCGGCGTTCTTCTCGAAAAAGGTCAGCCTGTAGGCTGTGGTGTGGTCTATCGCTGCCAAGAAGAGGTCGCGCTTGGTTCTCCAGCGCGTGAAGATTGCACCAGTCGTCAAGCCGGCCCGGAGGGCGATGTCCGCGACTCGCGCAGTGTCGTAGCCGCACTCGCCGAACACCGCAACAGCGGCTTCAACTAGCCGATCGGCGATCTCGTCAGATTCTCCGGCTCGGCCTGAGGGGTGATTCGCAGTGCTGCTGGTCTCGGTGGACGACATTCCTATCCTGTGGAATTGATATGAGTACTAAGTCGGGAGTAGCTATAGCCGTTAGTGAAGACTCGCGTCGCTCGTGTCGCGGTCCGGGTTGCCGGTCGGCGCGGACGACAAGTCTCGCGAATACTAGGCGGACGGGAGTGAACTTGCCGGTCGGCTGAAGTGTCCAGGCCGTTGCGGGCGGTCTGATGAGGTCGAGCATCGGCCCGCAACCGGGGAGCAGGCGTCGTCATCAACAGGTCGGGACCCCTCGACATCGAGACACCGCGGCGCGGTGCGCCGGCTCGACTCGGCGACGGAGCGCGAGGCACTCAAGACCGCGTTTCGGATGGCTGACGTGCGGTTCGAGTCGTGCCGACTCGGTGCTGAGCATCTCGAGGCCCATGACAGAGCGAGGCGATCCGCCCCGTCTGCCGTACCCGCAACCGAGAGCGGCATTCGACTCCTCGGCCTTGGCCACCCATTCGGCCTCGCGTGCTGACCGCCACCGCCGGTGCTGCCCCTCCAGGAATGCTGTGCTTCGGTTGTGCGCCGTCTAGCTCAGACAGGACTGCCGTGATGGCCCGCGACGTCGCCAGCGAGCAATCCGCTCGGTCGGGTCCGGCGAATAGCTAGCTGTGGGCGAGCGGCGCCGAATCGTTGAAGAGCGCCACCGCCAACTGGACGCTGTGTTTCTCCCGGGCGGCGATGCGAATGGGTCCTCAAGTCGATCGGCGAGCCCAACGCTCGCGACCGGTACCTGCTGGCTGTGTCGAGACCCGCCAGGCGGTCGCCGCCGGTGACGTGTTCGCGCGCGGCGATACGCACCGCGGGGCCTCCTCGTGCCGCGGGCAACCGATGCGGCGTCGTTGCTCCTCGCCGTCGGGGAGGCCGGCCCAGGTGATCGAGGCGCCACGAAACGAGAGCAGCAGGAGGACTGCCCGCATGGCTGTCGTCTTCCTAGCGCCGTCGGGGCTGAGACACCCGACGACCTGACCCGCACACGCGCGCAACTCGACGCCGTCGAGCGCTGTGCGGTCGCCGAAGCGTTTGTTCAGACCTCCACGAACCGGGCTTGTGTTCGCCACCGTTGAGGGCCGAGCAGGCCTCGCGGGGTACACATGATCCACTAGGCGGGCCGCGCCGGAGCAACCGGTTCGAGGGCGGTCGCTTGCCCATCAACGCTGGCAAAGCCCTGGTCCGACCGCCCCGCGGCACGAACACGGGGGAATGAACCGTCATTCTGATGTTCGTTCGTGGAGCAGCCGCCCGGCGCCGTGATCGAAGTATAGTCTGAATCAATCCTGTCGAGCTGAGATTGCCCTCCGCAGCGCGCGTCCGGACGCTCGTCCCGGCCGCAAAGACGTGAGCCGCGCCGAAGTGGACGCGCCATCGCCGTCACGTTGACCGGCGATCGCCGCGGGCGCGATGCCGTGGCGCAGCGCGAGCCGTCGGTCGCATCCGTCAGGTGACGTGTGGGAACGCGCGGACTTCGCTATAGTCCCGGCGAATATCTTTGGTTCAGTCTTTGTGGAGTGTCTCGATGCGACTTAACGTTGCTCTGCCCCCGTCCGCGGGCGTGCGGGCGGGTCGGTTGACCGCCGCGCGACCGGCGCGCCGGCGTCCGCGGCTGCACCGTCACAGTCGCGGCGCCCGCCTCCGTGTTCTGATCACCGTCGCGGTGTCGGGTGTGCTGCTCGTCGCGCTGGCTGAGCCTGCTCTGGCCACCGAGACCGTCCACTACGAGACGCGCCCCGATGGCGTGCGCCTGTCCCCGGGAGAGTCCGAACTGGTCTTCTTCCGCGCCAATGATGCGGTGACCTACTCGTACTGCGACGACGAGACCGGAACGTGTGTCGCGCAGTCGGTGACGTGTGCCGAGGCCAGCGAGGACTGGCGAACGATGCAGGAGGCGGCAGAGGCGGCCTGGTTGGCGCTATTCAGACAGGACCACTGGACGCTCCGTGCTCAAGATCCTGATGCTCAACTTCCTTTCGACTTAGCCGATCTCCTCGAACTCGTGAAGCCCGTTCTCCCGCTCAAGTACTATTTCCTGAATCCCGCTATCGCATTCGCCGACCCGCCGAACCCGGATGGAGGCCTCGGCGATCCTGCAACGCACCGGGATCCGAGCGTAACGAGTCTACTGGAAGAACTCTTCACGGATCCCGACCCGGACAATAGCGAATTCGGTCTAGTCGATGATATTGAGGTCGTCGAGGATCTGTATCTGTCGAGCGACGATCCGAACGCCGACCCGCAGAGTATCGCCGATGCGCTTCCCCCGGATCTAAGAGACTTCCTCGACGCTGCTCGCAGCGACCCGGTGAATAACTCCGTTCCCCCCGAGATTCTCGAAGAGATAAGGCAGGCGCTCCGGGTTGAGATTTCCGATGATGTCGAGGCGACGCTGTCGTATCTGAACGCCAACATTGTCAACACCGGATGGCCCGAGAGGATGATCAACATTGAGACCGACACGCTCGAAGACATGCCGCATACTCTGGCCTATCGCCGCGGCGACCTTCTCCATGGCCTAGTGGAGTTGCTCGGTCTCCCCGGCTTCGACGTTCAGCATGTCGACGACGTGCACCTCTTGGTCCGTCATGGTGTTCTCAAACGAATCCCGGCGGAATGGGCAGTCGCGCGGATGGCGGAGCGGTGCGGCAAGGCAGCAGTGTTGGAGAATCAATCCGTGCAGTTCGTCGGCGCCCTCTCCGACAGGGACACAACCCTGGAAGACGCCTTTGCCAGCGATCAGATCGACGCCACCAGGGAATTCGGGTCAATTGCACCCGTCAATGGTCAGAGCGCGGAACGCGCACGGCACGTTCTCGGCGGTTCGCTGTGGTGGACGGATCAAGACCTACTTCAAGACGACAACCACAACTTCTTCCGTGGCCCGTGGAAGCTTTACGGATCTGAACCACGCGTCAGCAACGGCTCCTCCAGATACGTGCTGAATCGGTCACACGTCTTCATCAGACGCGATCCGGTACGCGACGTATGGCAGCAAGTGATCTATGGCTCCGATATCACCCCTGGTTCGGAGATCATCATAAGGACAATATCCGGGGGGGTTAGCCCGCGGGAGCCCAATCTGATGTCCCCGTACCGCCAACGTACCGGCACGAAGTCGACGGAATCGACGATGGGCGGGGTGATCGCGATGACGGGAAAGGAGCTCGGCGAGGAGGTCGTCCGTCATTGTGTGGGGAACGTTACGACGGGCAGCTGTGAGGAATGGGCCAACATCGCTGTCGTCGTCGAGCCCGAGGGCTGGGACGATGCCCGGGTGATGGGTGTCGACGACCCGTACCGTCTCGTGGTGAACCGTGTGTCGGGACGGGTTGCGCTCCTGGGAGAATCAGCCGATGGCGACGTGACGATCGGCGGAACCGTCTACGAGGTGCTCGAGCGGCTGTGCTGCCTGCCCGGCGGCGATGCCTACTGGTCGCTGGACTTGGAACTGCCGGTGATGGAAAACGACCGGGTGGTGTTCTTCCGCGCAGATCATCCCCTGAACAAGTCGGGTAACCAGGTCCTCCTCGGCGCACTCGTCGATGAGGACTCGATTGTCTGCCCCGGAACCCGCTACTGCACGCATATCAGACCGCGGCCGGCGACCGACGTGAGCCCCGGCGCCTTCGGCCTGACCGCGAGTGCTCACTACACGTCCCTGGAGTTGACCGTGTCCGCTCCGGTGGGGACCCCCAACGTGACATCGGAGCGGCGATCGTTCGACTACTGCCTCGCGCACCGCGAGAACACCTGTAGCGGCTCCCCGCCGGCGTGCGCCAGGGCGACCTACCTGGAATCGCCGCGGGCGCCGAACGCGCCCGACCTCGTGGGTGTCGAGTCGTCGGGGGATCTCGCGGCGACGCACTTCGCAGCCTCGACGCTCTGCGAGGGCATGACGGGCACCGTCACAGTCACGGTGAACGTCTACGACGACCCAAGCCCGCCCGATATCCCCGAGGAGGTCTGGGAAGAGGATCCCGCCACCGACCGCGTCCGGGGGCCAAGACTCCGCTGCTACGACCGAGAACAAGGCGGCTGGGCGCAGAACTGGCGACTCGCGCCGGCGAGCGCGGACGACCGCTTAGCGCCGTCGTGGTGCGACTTGCCGCCGCGAAGCGCGATGTTCGGGGCAGACGGCAGGTACCGCTGCCAAGGAACGCGCCCGGACACCTATTCGGGCGGCAAGGTGGGGCCGGCACCGGAATCCCGGTGGTACTCGGCCATGCACCTCGGAGCCTTCGAGGAGACCGGCTGGGTTCGCGTCGGAGCCGACCGTCTGTTCCTCGTCGGCCATCGCCTGACCGAGGGCGCCGGAGCGATGTGCAACGACGCACACACGCGCATCGTCGGCGTCTGGCCGACCCACGTCGGAGCCGAGAATTGGATCATGCGCGGCGCACGGCAGGACGATCCGTGCACCGAGGAGTACGGGTTCGACACCTATGGCGAGGAGTCGTGCGTCGCATCTCAGGGGATGTTGTGGCAGAGCGGCCCGTCGGGTGGGCTCGGCGACAGCTGGCACTGGGAACTGGACAACGTGGAGCCCTGCGTGGGAGAGGCCGAGTGCGACGTCTGGGTGCCGCCGGTGCCGGGCTGGTACCAGGTTCGTATCCGACTCCAGGCCCCCCGCACGACCATGGTCTTCGGTCGGGATGACCACGACATTTGCCATGACGTGTATCTGGACATTCACGGACCTCCTCAATTTACGACCGGAAGCGAAATCACCATGAGGCCGCTCGACACCAACAATGATTTGGACTGGACCTGCGAAGTCTCTTGGAGGAGCTACTACCCCGAAGAGGCCCACCATGTGGAGCGCCCGATGTCCCGCGGGGTGAACCTCGTCTTCGACGAGTTGATCTGGGTCGAGGAGCCGTACCTTGTGCGGCGCTAGCCGGGACCGGACGATCCAGCGCTGTCGCGCCGGTCGACGCTGGGTACTGACGATCGGGACCGTGCTGAGCGGGACTTCGGATCGGCCGACTCGAGGCGAGCGCCTCGCGCCAGACGAGCGCGGTCTGATCACGCTGGACTGGCTGCTGTTCGTGTTCGCGGCGACCCTGATCGGCGCCCTGACCGCGATCGCGGCGCAGCGGCTCGTCGAGGAGGAGACGATCCGTCCCGCCGACGCCGCGGTCCGCCTCATCGAGGCTGACATCGAGGCGGCGTTCGTGGAATCCGCGGCGCGTGCCGAGGCCCTCCGAGTGGTGGCCGCGGGCGGGACGGACCTCCTTGCGGTGAACGAAGTGTTCGGGAGCTTGTGCGAGCGCATCGACGACCGCGACTCGGTCGGAGCGTACGGCGACGTCGTCGAGGCGGCATCGTGGGTCTGGGATCCGACATGGCAGCCGGGGAGCATCGACACCGAATCGCCGGCCGCGCTCATCGGGGCGAACCCGGGGGAGTGCATCGTGCGACCCTGTGCGGTCCCGTTCCGGAGCCCCTGCGTGGCTGCCGCCTCGCTGGCGCGGTAGGTGCGACCATGAGCCGGCATCGTCGCCGCCGACTTGTGACGTGTTGCCTGCCGCGCCGCCGGCGGTTCGCGGGCCCTGTCTCGCGGCGCCGGGCGGATCAGCGGGGCGATACGTACGCGTTCGTGGTGCTGCTGCCCGCCACGATCATGCTGGTTCTGGTGCTCGCTCTTCACGCGTTCATCGTCGTGAACGCCCGGGCGGAAGCATCGCTGGCGGCATCGGAGGGATTGCGGGCCGTTTGGCGAATGGCGGCGGACTCCAACCTGTCGGTCAACGCGCAGTTGACCTCCGAGCAGCTCGAGAACGAGGGTGCGCTGCTGGCGGAGGCGGCCGAAGCCGCCGTGAGCCGCGTCTCCGGCGACGAGTCCGGGTGGCGCTGGTGGACCGACGGCGGCGCCGAGGTGTACAGCGACTGGTGCGGCGGGACCCGGCCCGATCCAGGTTCGATCGGCTGGGCGCGGGTTGTCGTGTCCGGTGACATCATCGGGCCGTTGAGCTGGTTCTGGCCCGAGCGTTCCCACACGGCGTACGCCACGGCCGAAGGCCCCGTCCTGTTCAGTCCGCAAGGGGAGCAACACGAGGCGCAGTGGGAATCGGTCCCGGCGCAATGGTCGCGAACGGACCTGTCGCGGTGCTGACCTCCGCGGCGAGCCGCAACACGCCGGTATCGACCGGCCGGACCGACGAAGCGGGCAGTGCTGCTCTGGAGTTCGTGGTCCTGGTGCCGGTGCTGACGCTTCTCGTGCTCTTCCTGCTGTGGGCGGGCG
>VXXM01000089.1:47920-89673 GCA_009835395.1 Acidimicrobiia bacterium | reverse complement strand
GCGGACGCGGCGGCCAACGAAACTGGGACGACGACCGCGGACGCGGCGACCGGCGAGGCGGCGGACGCGGCGGCCAACGAAACTGGGACGACGACCGCGGACGCGGCGACCGGCGGGGCGGCGGACGCGGCCCGCAGAGCCGCGGCGACTACCGCGGATCCAAGGGCAGGGGCGGTGGTCCCAATGGAGGTCCCGGCCAGAGGGGCAGCACGCCGGTGCGCCGGCGCGAGCAGGACCGCGGCGAGACCCGCGGCCTCGGCGGCGACCGCGTCGAGGGGCGGCACGCCGTCAAGGAACTCCTCCTGGCGGGCACCCGACCCGTTCGACAGGTGGTCCTCGCCGCCGATCAGGATGAATCTCCGATCCTGGACGACATCATCGATCTGGCCGACGAGGCCGGCGTGGACATCCGTGAGTTGCCCCGGGGCCGCTTCGATCAGATGGCCGCCACCGAGTCGCCGCAGGGAGTGGTGGCGTTCGCCGCCCCGCTGCGCGAGTTCGCCGTCGAGGAACTCGTGGCGGGACTGCCCGGCCAGCGGCCACCCGGCGACTCCGACCACCTGTACCTGTCCGCCGGGGCCGAGCACGCCGAGCGGCGCACCCCGCCGCCGGGCGACCAGGACGAACCCGCCGCGGAGGGACACGCCGCAGAGCCGCACGACCAGCCCCCCGAGGGGCAACGCGCCGCGGCGGGCGAGCACGAGGAGGCGCCGCCCGAGCACGAGGAGGCGCCACCCGAGACCGAGACCGACCCCGGCGCGCCGCCGACGCTGTTGCTGGTGGTGGACGGCGTCAGCGATCCGGGCAACCTCGGGGCGATTCTGCGCACCGCCGAGTGCGCCGGCGTCACCGGCGTCGTGCTCCCGCGCCACCGGGCCGCCCGGATCACCCCGACGGTCGCCAAGCGGGCCGCCGGCGCCATCGAGCACCTGCGGTTCGCCCCCGTCAGCGGCATCCCCACGGCACTGGCGACGCTCGCCGAGTTGGGCGTCTGGTCGGTCGGGCTCGACGTCACTGCGGACCAGACGATCTGGGAACTGCCGATCGCCGATGCGCCGCTCGCACTCGTACTCGGCGCGGAAGGGCGCGGCCTCTCGCGCCTCGTACGCCGGCGCTGCGACGTCACCGCCCGCATCCCGGTCACCGGCCGGCTGGACGCACTGAACGTGAGCGCCGCCACCGCGGTCGCCCTCTTCGAGGTGCTGCGCCGGCGCACCGCGACCTGAGCGACCAGGCCGACGCCGCAACCGAGAGAGGGGCCGCCACGGACCCGCTCCCTGCGTCCGCCGGCTGCTCCGACCGGCGCCGCACTCAGAGAGGCTCGCGGCGCGGCAGGTGTAGCAGAAGGTTCTGCAGCAGCAGCTTCTCGTCGGGATTGCGCACCAGCGCAGCGGTCGCCTCCCTGAGCAGCCCGAGCGCTCCGGCTGCCGACTCCGCTGGATGGGCAGGGCCTGTCGCTCGTGAACCGGCCGAACCGTCGGTCGCGGCCTCCAGCAGTTCCCCGTAGCGCTCGGCCAGCAGGGCGAACCCGAACCGCAACTCGGCGTCACGAACGCGTCGCCGGCGCCGATCGCTCCGTTGACGCTCGGCCCTGGCGGCCGGGGAGGTCGGACCGGCCTCCCGATCGTCGGGGTCCTCGTGAGCCGGCCCCGCCGGGTCGGAGCTCATCCCGGGATCCTTCTCGGTCGCCGCCTCGGCGGCCGCGTCGATCAGCGCCCACAACCCGTCCACCACGGCCGCGGCTCGGGCTCCCGTGCCGTCCAGGCGTTCAGGAATCGACCACCAGGCGTCGAGCCGCTCGGCCAGATTGCCCCCGGCGACCAAGTCGCCGGCGCGCCCCGGGTCGCCGCCCGCGGCGCGTGCCGCCCGCCGGGCCACCGCAGGTGACACTCCTGACCCGACGAGCCACTGCTGCACCTCCTCGGGCGACGGAGCCGGGAACCGTACCGTCACGCAGCGGGAGGCCACCGTGACATGCCCGGGGGGCACATCATCGGCGAGCAACACGATGGTGACCTCCGGCGGCGGCTCCTCAACGGTCTTCAGGAGACTCGCCGCCACCGCAGGCGTCGCGGTGTGGAACCGGTCGCAGATGATCACCTTCCCGGCGCCCTCCAACGGGCGGCGGGCGGCTTCGGTGATGATCGCCGTCGCCTCGGCCGCCAGCAGTAACCGCCCCTCGGGCTCGACGAGCACCACGTCGGGATGCGTCGCCTGCCGTGCCCGGCGGCGATGCCGCTCGGCAACCTCCGGATCCGCCGCGACCGCGCCCGCCAGCGCGGCGGCTGCCAGCAACTCGCCGGCGAACGTCCGGGCCACGGCACGCTTGTCTCCGGCGACGGTGCCGACGAGCAGGTAGGCGTGGACCGGTGCCGCCAGCGCCCCCTCGAGCTGGCGCAGGCCGGCTCCGCCGCCGACGAGCGGCGGCCAGTCCGTCACGCCCATCCCAGCCGTTCGGCCACCAGAGCAGCGATGTCGTCGCGCACCTCGGCGGCCGATCGATCGGCATCGACCACCGTCCAGCGCGCGGGGTCGGCCGAGGCGAGCTCCAGGTAGCCGGCCCGCACGCGGCGGTGGAAGTCCATCCCCATGGCCTCGAAGCGGTCGGAGCCTCCGGTGCCCCGGACCCGTGCCCGCTGGGGATCCATGTCCAGAAGGACGATGAGGTCGGGCCACAGGCCACCGGTGGCAACCTCTGACAGCAGCCGGACCGTGGGTACGTCCAGCCCGCGCCCGTACCCCTGGTAGGCCAGCGACGAGCCGATGTACCGGTCGCACACCAGGTCGCGACCCGCCTCGAGGGCCGGGCGGATCGTCTCAGCGACGTGCTGCGCCCGGTCGGCTGCCATCAGCAGAGCCTCGCTGAGTATGTCTAGGCGCGCCCCGGCCCCGTCCAGCAGCAGCCGGCGCAACTCTTGGCCCAGCCGGGTGCCCCCGGGCTCGAAGGTGAGTTCGGCGCCTTGGCGTGTCGCCAGCCAGGCAGCCTGGGTGGACTTGCCGACTGACTCGCCGCCTTCGAAGACCACGAACCGGCCCCGCTCCCCGGCAGTCCCCATCAGGCGTCAGTCTTCCAGAGACTCGTCGCCGGGGGGAGCGCCGACCGGACCGTTGGATCCGGTGGCGGCCACCGCTCGCTGGGTCCGGCGGGCGAGCAGCCCGGCGACGATCACGGTGAGTCCGGCCAGCCACAGCGTCAGGCGCACGCCCGGCAGTTCCACCACGACGATGCCGATGTCGATCGCACGGTCGAACAGCACCTCGGAGACGCGGTCGAAGAGGGCCGCCAGCAGGGGACCCACCACCAGCGCCACCACGACACAGAGACGCACGATCGAGTAGAGCCCGGCGAAGACCCGTCCCCGCACCTCGTCCGCGGTGTGCTCGTGCAGCAGGGTGAAGCCCAGGACGTACATGCCCCCGGCGCACGCGCCGACCGCGCCGGCCACCAGCATCACCCACGGCAGCGATCCCAGCGACGAGGCCACCAGCAGGCACACACCGGCACCCGTGAGCGAACGGGCGAACACGCGGTGCTTGTGGACGCGCCGCTGCAACAGCGACAGCACCACCACGCCGACGCCGACGCCGGCGCTCAGCCCGGTGACGATGTCGGCGAACCCCCCCTCGCCGACCCGGAGCACCTCGATGGCGTACACCAGCGCCAGCGGGATCAGCATGCCGCCGCCGATGAGTGCGGTCGCCAGGCCGATGTTGACCGAGCGCACCGTGGGGTTCACGACCACGTAGCGCCAACCCTCGCGATACTCGCGGAAGACCCCCTCCCACCGCACGGCGGGACGCTCCGCACGAGCCGCGTCGCGGGGGTGGCGCAGCGGCAACGAGAACACGAGCGCCGCCGAGACCACGAAGGTCAGGGCGTCGAGGTAGAAGATGGGCCCCTGCTTGTCCGGGTAGAGCAGCCCGAGCCATCCCTCCCGGTCGGCGCTCTCCAGGGCGCCCGCCACCCTGGCGAAGATGAGTGAGGCGATGGGGAACGTTGCGTAGGTGGCGAACATGGACAACGAGTTGGCGGCGGTCAGGTGCTTTGCCGGGAGCAGGTTCGGCACCGAGGCTTCCTTGGCGGGGATCCACAGCAGCGTGAACGCCTCCAGCGCCAGCGACACCAGGACGAGTTGCCAGACGCTGTTCACCAGCGGCACGGCCAGCAGGATCCCCGCCCGCGCCAGGTCGCAGGTGACCATGAGGCGGCGGCGGTCGAAGCGGTCGGCGAGCAGACCGGCCACCTGCGAGAAGAAGACGCCCGGCACCAGGCGGGCGGCGATCACCACGCCGATGGCGGCCTCGGGCGTGCCCGCCCCGAGGCGCGCCGCCACCACCGCGATGGCCAGGAAGCCCAGCCAGTCGCCCGTGGAGGTGACGACTTGCGCCGACCAGAGCCGGAAGAACTGGGGAGTGGCGAAGACCCGCCGTTGGAAGGCCGCCCACCTGCGACGCTGCCCGGCGGCCGCTCCCTCAGCCGTCACGGGCTGAAGACCCCTTCCGGCGCCGGGATCCACCGGAACCTCCCTTGCGGGTCTGGCGCGGTGGAGCGTCACGGCGGGCCGCCAGCAGGTCGGAGGCACGCTGGGGCGTCAGCGACTCGGGCGTGTCCCCGGCGCGTAGCGACGCGTTGGTCTGCCCGTCGCTGACGTAGGGACCCCAGCGCCCGTCGCGGATGACGAGTTCCCGCCCGGTGACGGGATCGGGTCCCAAGTCTCGCAACGACGCCTTGGGCTCCCGACCTCGCCCGCGGCGTGGCTGCGCCAGGAGCGCCAGGCAGTCCTCGAGGCTGACCGTGAAGATCTGCTCCTCGGTCTCCAGGGAGCGGGTCTCCGATCCCTTCTTCACATAAGGGCCGAACCGCCCGGCCTGCGTGGTGACCTCGACTCCGTCGCTGGGGTCCACGCCGACGGTCCGCGGCAGGCTGAGCAGCCGCAGCGCATCGGGCAGCGTGATGTCCTCGAGTGTCATCGAAGCGAACAGCGAGGCGAACTTCTCCGCCTTGGCGTCCGGCGTCTCGGGGGGCGGACCCAGTTGCACGTAGGGCCCGTAGCGGCCCTCGCGCGCGCTGACCGGCAACCCGGACGCGGGATCAGTCCCCAGCGAGCGGCCGGTCGATGGCCGACTGAGCAACTCCAGCGCCAGATCCACGGTCACCTCGTCGGGCGAGACGTCCTCGGGGATTTGGGCGCGCTCGTCGCCGCAGCTTACGTACGGACCGAAACGCCCGAGCCTCGCCTCGATGGGCCGGCCGTCGGGGTGGGCGCCGATCGCCACGGCGTTGACCGCCCGCACGTCGATCTCGTCGAGGTTGTCGGAAACCCGGCTCTTGAGGCCGGCGTGACCCTCGGCACCGAAATAGAACACCGAGAGCCAGGGCACGTACTCCCGCCGGCCACGGGCGATGTCGTCGAGGTCGTCCTCCATGCGGGCGGTGAAGGCGTAGTCCACGAAGTCGCCGAAGTGGCCCTCGAGCAGATTCACGACGCTGAAGGCGGTGAATGTGGGTACCAGCGCCGTTCCCTTCTTGCGCACGTAGCCGCGGTCGGTGATCGTCGTGATGATCGTCGCGTATGTGGAGGGCCGGCCAACCCCCAAGTCCTCAAGGCGGCGGACCAGCGTGGCCTCGGTGAAACGCGCGGGCGGCTGGGTCTCGTGGCCGGCCAACTCCGGCGCCGAGAGCGAGAGAGTGTCGCCGACACTGACCTGCGGGAGGCGCCGCTGTGCCTCGTCGGCCTCGGGTCCGCCGTTCGCCGCGCCCGCTCCCGCTCCGGCGGATGGCCGCGGATCCCAGGCGCGCCTGAACCCCTCGTGGGCGATCACCGTGCCCGAGGCGGACAGCGTCACATGCGAACCGCCCGCTGCCTGCGACGTCGCCTCAATGGTGACCGTCTCGCCGGTCGCGTCGGTCATCTGCGAGGCGAGAGTGCGTCGCCAGATGAGTTCGTAGACGTCCGCCTCTACCGGGGTCAGTCGCCCGCGCAACGACTCGGGTGAGGCGAAGGTCTCGCCCGCCGGCCGGATGGCCTCGTGCGCCTCCTGCGCATTGCGGACCTTGCTCCGGTACCGGCGCGCCTCGCCAGCGACGAACTCCTTGCCGTAGGTCGCCGCCACCTCGGCTCGGGCGGCCTTCAGCGCCACGTCCGAGAGGGTGACCGAGTCGGTCCGCATGTAGGTGATGAACCCCTGTTCGTAGAGCGATTGGGCGATGCGCATGGCCGCCGAGGCCGAGAGTCGCAACCTCCGCCCGGCCTCCTGCTGAAGTGTCGAGGTGATGAACGGCGCGGCTGGCCGCCGCCGGTACGGCTTGGCGGTCACGGAGGTCACCTCCGCGGCTCCGCCTTCCAGATCGGCCCCGATCCGGCGAGCCGCCGCCTCGTCGAGGACGACGACATCGGTGCTCTTCGGGTTCCCGTCGGCGCCGAAGTCGCGGCCGCCGGCGATCCGGGAACCGTCGACCGCGGTCGCCGCCATGACGAAGCTCTCCCCGGCGCCCGTGGCGGCGGTGACCTCCAGCGACCAGTACCCGGCGGGGACGAACGCCATCCGCTCCCGCTCGCGCTCGACGACGATCCGGGTGGCCACGCTCTGCACCCGCCCCGCCGACAGGCGCGGTGCCACCTTCTTCCAGAGAACGGGCGAGACCTCGTAGCCGTAGAGGCGATCAAGCAGCCGGCGGGCCTCTTGGGCGTCGACGAGTCGCCGATCAATGTCGCGGGGGTTCGCCAGCGCCGCCCGGATGGCGTCGGGGGTGATCTCGTGGAACACGAGCCGGCGCACGGTCACCTGCGGCGGGGGCGAGAGAACTTCGAGCAGATGCCAGGCGATCGCCTCTCCCTCGCGGTCCTCGTCGGTCGCCAGATACAACTCGTCCACCGAGGCGACGAGCTTCTTGAGCGACGCCACCGCCTTCTTCTTGGCGCTGTCCAGCACGTACAGCGGCTTGAAGTCGTTGTCCACGTCGATTCCGAGCCGCGCCCAGGGCTCCGCCTGGTACGCCTTGGGAATCTCATCGGCCTTCGTCGGGAGGTCGCGCACGTGGCCGCGGGACGACTCCACGGTGTAGCTGTCGTCCAGGAAGCGCGCGATCGTCGTGGCCTTGGTGGGCGATTCGACGATGACGACCCGCTTCGGCGAGGCGGCTGAGGCCATGGACAGCAAAATACGGGCTAGCGGCGACCGGACGCCGCGAGCGTGCCGAGAACGCGACGACCGGCCATCCGCAGCACCATCAGTCCGAGCACCGCAGCCACCAGGGACGCCACCAGGACGCCGATCTTGGCTTCGTCGCCCGCCGCGGATCCGTTGAACGCCAGCGCCGTCACGAACAGTGCCACGGTGAATCCGATCCCCGCCACGATCGACACTCCCACGACATGCAGTCTGGTGACGCCGGCCGGCAACGAACTGAGACCGAGTCGCGTGGCCAGCAGCGTGAAACCCGACACGCCGACGGTCTTGCCCACCAGCAGCCCCAGGGCCACACCGATGGTGACCGACGAGGTCGCCGCGCCGCGCAGCGAGTCGGCGCTGAGCGTCACCCCGGCGTTCGCCAGGGCGAAGACCGGCACGATGAGATAGCTGACGTACGGATGCAGCGCCACCTCGAGGCGCTCGGCCACCGAGCGTGACTCGGCGATGCCGAAATTGGCTCGGCGGATGTCGGTGACCGAGATGGTCGACTTCTCCTGCAACCAGCGGGCCATCGAACGGGCGTCGGAATCCCGCTGCAGCGGCTTGGCCGGTGTCAGCAGGCCGAGGGCGACTCCGGCGATCGTGGCGTGGACGCCGGAGTTCAAGGTGGCCCACCACACGAAGACGCCGATGAGCATGTATAGGGGCCACTGCCAGACGCGGATCCGCGTCAGCACGGAAATCAGGACGCACAGGAGCGCCGCCAGCCCGAGCCATCCCAGCGATATGTCGGAGCTGTAGAAGATCGCGATCACGAGGATCGCGCCGATGTCGTCGACGATCGCCAGCGTCAGCAGGAACAGGCGCAGCCAGCCCGGAATCCACTTGCCGACGAGGGACACGACACCGACCGCGAAAGCAATGTCGGTGGCCATCGGCACACCCCAGCCGTTGAGGTTGTCACCCCCCAGGTTGAAGGCCACGTAGACCACAGCCGGCACCACCATGCCGCCGAGCGCGGCGACCGCCGGCAGCAGCGCGTCGCGCGGCTTCCGCAACCGCCCGGTGACCAACTCGCGCTTGATCTCCAGACCCACCACGAAGAAGAACAAGGCCATGAGCGCGTCGTTCACGAAGCCGTGCAGATCCTCGTCGAAGACCACGAAGTCGCTCACCGATATCTCGATGGGGGTGTGCCAGAACTCGGCATAGCTGTCGCCGACGGGGGAGTTCACCCAGATGAGCGCGGCGACGGTGGCGAGCAGGAGGAGGATTCCTCCTGAGGTCTCGATGTGCAGGAAGTGCAGCAGCGGGCGGCCCACCGTGCGGGCCAGGGCGCTGTCGCGGCCGATGAACGTCAGGCTGCTGTCGGGCGGCGAGCCGCTCTCGTGGTGCTCGGCGGCCGCCTGGGGATTCCTGTCGAGAACCGGCGGTTCCGGGTCCTTGTCGCCCTCGATGTTCCCGTTGTTCGACATGACCGTCCCCGACAGACTCTCCCGACGACTCTGGCACGCTAGCGGCTCGCCCGCCCCTCCAACGTCGCAACCGCGGGACCGGACGGCGTCGCGTTCGGGCGCCGGAGGTGCCGATCAGGTGTCGAGCGGGCAGCCGCGGCGCCGGGCGAACCGAGCGAGCGGCCCCGGTCGCCGGCTAGCCCGAGGAGGTGTGGACCACCAGCCGGACCTCGGTCCCGCGGCGGCTCGTGGCGATCGAATGGTCGTCGGACATGATCCGCATCAGCCACAGACCCATGCCCTTCTCGGTCTCCAACCGGTGGGGATCGGTCGGTTCGGGAGGCTCGGGCACCCTCGCCGGGTCGAACCCGCCACCCCGGTCGTAGACGCCGATCTCCACGCGTCCCGGACTGGGAACGCAGCAGATCCTGATCGGCGCGCCGGTCCGGCGTGCGGCGTGAGCGGCGATGGCGTTGGTGACCGCTTCGGACACGGCGACCCGGAGGTCCTCGAGGCGCCGCGCATCCACTCCCGCCTGTCTCGCAACCGCCTCGGCGACGAAGTTCCGCACCATCGCCACGTACTCGGTTCGAGGCGGGATACTGATCTCCACCGCGTCGCGGTCATTTGCTGCTGCCGCCATCGGCAATGGTCCCAGGTCGGAATGGGGCAAGGTCCTGCGGGGCTCACAGTACCGGGACGGCATGCTCCCGCTGCGGCGCGTCCGGTGCGTGTCCCGGTCAGCGTTCGCTCCGCATGACCGCTTCCCCCGACAGCACCAGGTCGTCCACCACGACCCCGAACGGGGCGACGCGCACCGGGGAGCGGTAGTCCAGCCGGACCGAGACGTTGTCGGTGCCGGGAAGTTCTTCGACGCGCACCCGCAGACGTTGCGGATCCAGGCGCGAGGCCGCCAGCGCGGCGGGTCGCGCCACACTGGAATCGCTGCTGACGGCCACGGCCCGAGCAGCCTCGCGGGCGCTGTGGACCACCATGATCTGGTCACGCGCGGTCAGTGCCAGTTGCGCCAGGAACAGGGCCATCAGCATCAGGAGCGGCGTCAGCAGCGCCAACTCCACAGTCGCCTGACCCTGTTGCGAGGGGCACCGGCGGCCACGTGGCGCGCCCGCTCTCACGTGATGAGCTTGCTGATCGACCGGAATACGGCGTTCAGCAGCCGGCTCACCATGTTCGTGTTGCGCGCCCAGTCCAGGACGAGTACCGCGATGAGGGCCACCCCGAGCAGCACGAGGGCGTATTCGGCGGTGGCCTGGCCCGCCTCGGTGGCACGCCGGCCCAGCCGGCGATCGGGCGAGAGTCTCCTCGGCCGAGAGATTGCTGATAGTGGGCTCATCGTGGGTCCTCCTGGTTGTCTGTCGAACGGTGGACGGGCAGTGGACGGTGGCGTCAGAACCGCAGCAGTTCCAGCGACTGCGCCACAGTGGGCAGGATCGTCAGCAGGACGAACGCCGGAAGGACGCACAGGGTCAGCGGGAACAGCAGCCGCAGCGGGATCCGCCGGGCGGCCGCCTCGGCCTGCCGCCGGCGCTCGGCGCGAGCCACCGCCGCGGCCTGCTCGAGCGCGGGTCCCAGAGCAGAGCCATAGCGCAGGGAATCGGTCAGCGGGCGCACCAGCAGCCGGAGGGGCTCGCCCGCCGGTGCCCGGGGGAGTGCTTCGAGGGCCTCCGCCGTCTCGACGCCGAACCTCATCTGCCGGACGGCCCGGTCGAGCGCGCTCCCGACGGGCCCGTCGAGACGGGGCGCCACCGCCTCGGCGGCGAGTCGCACGCTCAGGCCCGCGCTGGCGGCGAGAGCGAACAAGTCCACCGCCTCGGGCAGCTCCGCCAGCACGGCCGCTGCCTCGCGCTGCCGCCGGCGCGCGGCCCGCCGGCGGAGCACGAACCAACTCAGCGCGGCGGCCGCCAGTCCCAGCGTGACGTCGACGGTTGCACCGGCGAGCAGCGCCAGCGCCACCGCTCCCGCCCGCCGGTCGGCGGCGGCATCGGGCTGCCGCCCCACCGTCGACCGCAGGATTCGCCCCAGCGACGCCACCGGACGGGCGCGGCGGTAGGGCCTCGGGGCCGACAGAGCGCCGAGCCGCGCCCGAACTGCCGCCGAAGGGGCATGGAGCAGCAGCGCGCCCCACAGCACCGCAAGTGCCCAGCCCACCGCCACAACGGTCATGACAGCCGTGTGATCCGGTGCATCCAGACGAACGCCACGAGGTTCAGGAGGCCCCCGGCAACGAGACAGAACGTCCCGAGCGGGGTTCCGTAGAGCGCCAGGACCGAGCCGCTGTCGACCATCGCCGACATCCCCACGAAGCAGAGGGGCAGCAGTGCGATCAGCAGCCCCGACAGGCGCCCCTGCTGGGCCAGCGAGGCGACCTCGCGCTGCGTGGCCCGCATACCGCGCAACGTCGCCGCCACACCGTCCACCGCCGGCGCCCGCCGGCCGCCTGTGCTGGCGCCGATGGAGAGCGCCGCGGCCGCCAGGTTCACCTCCGGAAGCCGGCAGCGGGAGCGCCAGCGGTCCAGGGCCGCCGGCAGGAGACCGCCCGCCCGAACGTCCCCCAGCACTCTGCGGAGCTCCTCGCCGAGCGGGCCGCTTGCGGGGAGCACCTCCTCCAGAGCGGTGACGGTGGACACTCCGGCCCGCAGCGAGCGGGCCACCCGTTCCAGGAAGTCCGGCAGCGCCTCGATGATGAGCCGCTCCCTGCGGCGGCGCGCCGCCCACAGCGCCGCGGGCGGTCCGAGCAGGCCGGCGCCCGCCCCTGCGATGGCTCCGGGCACCCCCGCCACGAGCAGACCGCCCAGGGTCCCCACCCCGGCCGCCGCGCCCCAGACGGCGAATGCCTGGGACTCGCCGGACGGAACGGCGGCGTCCTCCATGGCGCGCCGCAGCCTCTGCCGCAGCCGGCCGACGGCGCGCCCGGCGCGCGGTGCGCGGGGAATGTCGCGCGGTCCGCCCTCCGACGGCACCTCCGGCGCGCCGGGTGCCTCCTCTCCGGCGGACCGCTCGGTAAGCAGCCGGCTGCGCCGCCGCACCCGCCAGCGGGACACCTCGACCGGTAGGCGCCGCAGAGCCAACGCCGCCACCACGATCGCCACCGTGTATCCGAAGGCGCCTGTCACGACCCGCGCCTCCTCACAGGTTGAGCCACGCCGGATCGGCCGGCGGCGCATCGAAGGCCCGTGGAGGTGTCTCCGGCAGGGCCCGCAGCCCCGCCGCGTCCGCCAGCGTCGCCAGCCGCTCCGGACCGCCGCGCACCTCGGCCACCGCCACGACGCGCCGGGTGCCCGCCGGACCTCGAGCCAGGTGGACGACGAAGTCCACCGCGGCGCCGATCTGATCGCGGACGGCCTGCAGCGTCAGCCCGGTGCCGGCCATGAGGACCATCGTCTCCAGACGCCCGAGCGCGTCGGGCGGGCTGTTGGCGTGACAGGTGGACAGGCAGCCGTCGTGGCCGGTGTTCATCGCCTGCAACATGTCGAAGGCCTCCGCTCCCCGGACCTCGCCGACGAGGATCCGGTCGGGACGCATACGCAGGGCGTTGCGCACCAGGTGGCGCACGGTGACCGCCGCCAGACCCTCGATGCTGGGCGGCCGCGCCTCCAGGCGAACGACGTGGGCGGCCTGCAGATCGAGTTCGGCGGCGTCCTCGACGGTGACGATGCGCTGATCCGCCGGGATGTGCGCCGCCATGGTGTTCAGGAAGGTCGTCTTGCCGGCACCGGTGCCGCCGCTCACGACGATGTTGGTCCGGGCCGTCACCAGCCAGCGCAGCAGGGCCGCGACCGGCGCTGGGGCAAAGTCCTCGAGCCGCAGGGCGCAGGCTCGGAAGCGGCGGATGACCAGGTAGGGACCGTCGACGGCCACAGGCGGCATGACGACATTGACCCGCGAGCCGTCGGAGAGCCGGGCGTCGGTCAGCGGCGAGGTGCGGTCGGCTCGCAATCCCAGCGGTGCCACCACTCGCTCGATGAGTTGGTGCAGGGTCGACTCCCCCACCGTGACCGCGGTGCGACGCAGCGTCCCGCCCTCTTCCACCCAGACGGCGCCGGGACCGTTGACCATCACGTCGCTCACCGCCTCGAGCGCCACCAACGCCTCCAACGGGCCCAGACCGGCGAGGCGGGCCTCCACCCGGTGCGCCAGGGCGTCCTGGAGTTCAGGGCTCAGCAGCGGCGCGCGCTGGCGCACCAACTCGCTGATCTGCTCCATGCCCACCGGTTCGCCGGCGAGGCAGGCCTCCACGACGAGCCCGTGCAGATCGCGCTCGACTGTCGCGAGGGGCTCGGGGCCTACGCCCGCGGCCGACTCGGTCATTTCGCCTGCCGGGTGCGGTCCCGCGGGCGAGCTCACACCGGGCAGGCCTGCGCCAAGGCCCGGTCGAGCGCCGCAGGGACTCGCGTGGCCAGCAGCCCGGCGTCCACGGCCCGCGCCACCGAGGGATCGACCTCGAGGCGGAGCACCACCGGGGCGCCCACCACGTCCTCCACGTCGCCGGCGGTCAGCGGGCGACCGGGCTCAACCAGCAACACCACACCGGTCGGCTGCAGCGGCGCCCGCGCCGCCCTGCGCAGAGCCAGGAAGCAGGCCCGGGTCACCAGCCACGACCGGTCCGCTCCGGCCACGATCCGGCGGCGCACGTCGATGTCGTCGGGAGCGGCCCCGGCCCCGGCGCCCCCGGCTTCCTCGCCGCCGGCTCGCCACAGGCAGCCCCCGTCGGTGATTGCCACGCGATGGTCGGCGACCAGCTCGCGCGCCATCAACTCGGCCCGGTCGGTCCGGCACAGCGGTCCTGCGCCTCGGTGCAGCAACGAGAGCCCCGAGGCGACTTCGCGCTCCAGGCGACGCAGCGCATCGATCTGCACCTCGTCGCCCACGTTCAGCCAGTCGGCGACACCGGGCGTGGCGGGCTCGGGCACGCCCAGCAGCCCGGCCGAGTCGCCGCAGAGGTCCACGAGCAGAGCTCCGGCGTCGGTGGTGGCCGCCCACCGCCGAGCCGCCAGGGCCGCCACGACCGACGTCCCCGATCCTCCCTTGACCGACCAGCACGCTACGTACATCTCTGCCTCCTCCCTGGTGGCGCGCCCGCCAGGGCGCGCTTCGTGGCTCTCAGGGGGAAGCCGGGAACGTCTCGCTACTGGATTCCGGCCCCGGATCGAGTCCCGGGCAGGCTCTGCGCCGGAACGACGATGGCGACACGTGAACAGGTCGCCGGTCGGCGCTGGAGTTGACGGGCGCCGGCGGCGCCGAGTTGATCCGGGCCCGGCCGAGCCGGGCGCCGGCGAATCAGGGGGTCAGACTTCGCGGACCTTCTTGGCCACCCAGGCCACGAGTACCGCCACCAAGACGAAGAGGAAGAACTTCTTCATTGCACCGAAGTATACGACCGCGATCTCAGGTCGCAAGCAGCGGAGGTGGACGGGAATCCCGTGCCACCCGGCGGCCACGGCACGACGGCGGCCGCTGCCGGACGGCGATCCCACGATGGGGCAAATGGCGGAGGTGGACGGGAATCGAACCCGCCGGACGGGGATCGCCCGTCCCACCCGCTTTGAAGGCGGGGGAGCCCACCAGGCGCTCGGACACCTCCGTCTGCGACCCTAGCGGGCAGCGGCCGCCGCACCGCAGGCCATCAGATTCGGAGGGACGGGGCGCTCAGACGGCCAGCAGGTCCCGGGCGCCGGTGTCGGACGAGGGATGCCGCAACTTGGACATGGCCCGCGCCTCGATCTGGCGGATGCGCTCGCGGGTCAGGTTGAAGTGCTCCCCGACCTCCTCGAGGGTGCGGGGCTCGCCGCGGTCAAGGCCGTAGCGGAGGGTGAGGATCTCGCGCTCCCGCTCGTCCAGCGGCGACAGCAGGCGCCTGATCTCCTCGGGCAGCAGCGCAGTGGCGGCCACCTCGAACGGCGACTCGGCCGAGCGGTCCTCCACCACGTCGCCCAGTTCGGCGTCGCCGTCCTCGCGCAGCGGCTCCGAGAGCGAGAGCGGCTCGGCGGCGAAGCGCAGCGCCTCGGTCACCTTCTGCTCGGGCATCTCCACCTCTTCGGCCAGCTCGCCGAGCGTGGCCGGCCGGCCGTAGCGCAGCTCGAGGCGGGCGCGAGCCTTCTGGAGGCGGGTCAGGGTGTCGCCGGCGTGCACGGGCAGGCGGATGGTGCGGCCTGTGTTGGCGATGCCACGGGTGATGGCCTGGCGGATCCACCACGTGGCGTAGGTGGAGAACTTGAACCCCTTGCGCCAGTCGAACTTCTCCACGGCGTGCATGAGGCCCAGATTGCCCTCCTGCACGAGATCCAGCAGCGGCAGTCCCGAGGCCTGGTACTTCTTGGCGATCGACACGACGAGGCGCAGGTTGGACTGCACGAACTGCCGCTCGGCCGCCTCGCCGTCGGTCACCAGCCGGCGCAACTCGACGCGGCGGCGCGAAGACAGCGACTTGCCCACCGCCAATTCCTCGCGCGCTTCGATCCCGACCTCGATCTTCTGGGCCAGCTCGACCTCGTCGTCCTTGGTGAGCAGCGTGTACTGGCCGATATCGGTCAGGTAGAGGCGGACGAGATCCTCCTCGTCCCGCTCGACGCGCTCTCTCGCCACGGACGACGTCTCCCCACTATCAGCAAGTGGCTAGTACCGGTTGCCGGAGACTCCGTTGGCCCCGAGCCGCGAACTCACACTACAGAGCGCGTCGGCTCGTTCAACCGCGCGGCCCGTCAGCACGACAGGTCGGCGAGGCGCCCACCCAGCCTGGCCGCCATCCGTCGCTGGCTTGGCGCCGTGGCCCGCTCGTCGAGCAACGCCAGTCCTCGCGCCTCGATCCCCTCAAGATCCCCGGCCACGACAGCGCAGAAGCGAGCCTCGGCGGCCTCGGCCACGTCACCGAGCTCGGTGGCGAAACGGTCCAGCGAGGCGCGCATCCGCGGCAGCACCACGTGCAGGAGGACGACGAGGCGGTCCGAGGTGCCCGTGGCCGCCCCCCGGAACAGTTCCTCCCAGCCCGGCGACGGCGCGCGTATCCGCTCGACGGCCTCCAGTGCCGGAGAGTCCGCCAGCAACGCCTCCCAGCCGGTGGCGTGCTCGGCGAAACGGCGCGCCGTCCGGTGCAGGTACACAGCCACCGCGGCGTCCGCCTCACCGGCGCTCCAGAGCCTCAAAGACTCCGCCAGGTGCCGCTGCAGCCAGACATAGCGCCCGACGGCGCCGGTGAGATCCTCGATCATCATGGCACCGGCTCCGGACTCCCCGGCCGGCCGGCCGGCCAGACCCTGCGCCCGCTGCGGCTCTCCGGCATGCCGCTCAGTCCCGGGCCTCGCCCCGGTAGCGGTTCGTGATGGGCATGCGACGATCTTTGCCGAACGCCTTGTGGGTCACCCGCACCCCCGGCGGCCCCTGGCGGCGCTTGTACTCCGCCACGTCGACGAGCCTGCCGACCCTCCGCACCAGTTCGGGGTCCGCACCGGCCGCGATGAGCTCGCCGACGGTCTTGTCCCCCTCCACGAATGCACGGGCAACGGGGTCCAGCGACTCGTACGGCGGCAGGCTGTCCGAGTCGCGCTGGTCGGGACGCAGTTCGGCCGACGGCGCCTTGGCGAGCACCCGCTCGGGGATGAGCGCCGCGCCGGCGACGGCGTTGCGCCGCCGGGCGAGTTCGTAGACCTGCAGCTTCCAGATGTCCGAGATCGGCGCGAAGGCGCCGGCCGAGTCGCCGTAAAGCGTGGAGTAGCCGACCGCTGCCTCGGACTTGTTGCCGGTGGTCAGCACCAGCCAGCCGAACTTGTTCGCCAGCGCCATGAGCACCACGGCCCGGATGCGCGACTGCACGTTCTCCTCGGCGAGATCCGGGGCGAGGCCCGTGAACGCCGGCGCCAGCATCTGCTCGAACGCGTCGTGCGCCGGCTCGATGCCAATGAGGCGACCCTCGATACCCAGATTGTCGCAGAGCAACTCGGCGTCGCTGACCGAGTGGTCCGAGGAGTAGCGCGACGGCATCAGCACCCCGTGCACGCGCTCGGGCCCGAGGGCGTCGCGGGCGATCGTGGCAACGAGGGACGAGTCGACCCCGCCGGAGAGCCCCACGCAGACGTCGGTGAAACCGTTCTTCGTCACGTAGTCCCGCGTCGCCAGCACGAGGGCCGCGTAGATCTCGTCGCTGGGCTCCAGCGGCGCCGCCGGCGGGGTGACCGGCAGCGGGGCGGGCGTGACCGCCGGCCTGTCGCTGACGGGGATCCGAGGCAGGGCCCCTCCGTCGAGTGTCGCCGAGCCGCCGCGGCGGCCGACCTCGACGTCGACCACGAGGACCTCCTCGGCGAACGCCTGCGCCCGAGCGGTGACCGAGCCGCCCGCGTCCAGCACCAGCGACCGGCCGTCGAAGAGCAGCTCGTCCTGCCCGCCCACCAGGTTCACGTAGACCACCGGGCAGCCGGTCCGCTCGATGCGCCGGCGCAGCACGCCGAGGCGCTCGTCGAGCTTGCCGATGTTGTAGGGGGAGGCGTTGAGGTTGACGATCAACTCGGCGCCGCCGGCGACCAGTTGCTCCACCGCGCCGCCGTCGATCCAGATGTCCTCGCAGATGGAGATCCCCACCGCCGCGCCGGCGATGTCGAACAATGCCTCCGGGGTGCCGGCGCTGAAGTGGCGCTGCTCGTCGAAGACGCCGTAGTTCGGCAGGTGGGCCTTGCGCTCCACACCCGCGACGGCGCCGTTTGCACACACCGCGGCGGCGTTGAACAGCTCTCCCCCCTCGCCGGCGACAGGCAGTCCCACGACCGCCGCGCAACGCCCGGTGGCCGCGGCGATCTTCTCCAGCGCCGCCTGGCAGTCCAGCGCGAAGCGCGGCTTGGCCAGCAGGTCCTCCGGCGGGTAGCCGCTGACGGCCAACTCGGGGAAGACCGCCACGTCGCCACCGCGCTCTGTCACCTCCGCCAGCGCGGCGAGCATCCGCTCGACGTTGCCGTCGAGGTCGCCGACGGTGAGGTTCAGTTGGCAGATGCCAACCCGCAGCATCACTTCAGGCTAGCGACGCGGCTCCGGGGGCGGCCCCGGAGTACCGCTCAGATGGAGTAGTACAGCTCGAACTCCATGGGATGCGGGCGCAGGCCGACGGTGTCGATCTCCTCCCGCTTGGCCTCGATGTAGGACTCCAGGAGCGACTCGCCGAAGACACCGCCCACCCGCAGGAAGTCGTGATCCTCCTCGAGCGCGTCCAGCGCCCGGCCGAGCGAGCCGGGAACCGTCGCCACGCCCGCCAACTCCTCGGGCGACAGCGAGTAGATGTCCTTGTCGAGAGGATCCGGCGGCTCGATGCCGTTGAGCACGCCGTCGAGTCCGGCGAGCAGGATGGCGGCGAACGCCAGATAGGGGTTGGCGGAGGGATCGGGGCACCGGAACTCGATGCGCTTGGCGGCGGGACTCTCCGAGACCAGCGGCACCCGGATGGCCGCGGAACGGTTCCGCTCGGAGTACACCAGATTCACCGGAGCCTCGTATCCCGGGACGAGCCGCTTGTAGGAGTTGACCGTCGGGGCCGCGAACACCAGGATCGCCGGGGCGTGGGCCAGCACGCCCCCGGTGAAGTGGCGCGCCATCTCCGAGAGGCCGGCGTAGTTGTCGCGGTCGTAGAAGAGCGTCTCGCCGTCCTTCCACAGCGACATGTGGACGTGCATGCCCGACCCGTTGTCGCCGTAGATCGGTTTCGGCATGAACGTGACGGTCTTCTGCGCCCGCGCCGCCACGTTCTTGCAGATGTACTTGTAGAGCTGCACCTTGTCGGCCATCGCCAGCAGGTGATCGAACCGCATGTCGATCTCGGCCTGCCCGGCCGTGCCGACCTCGTGGTGGTGCAACTCCACCTCCACCCCGCATTGCTCGAGGGTGGCGACCATCTCGGCCCGGAGATCCTGGTGACGGTCCAGGGGCGGCAGGGGGAAGTAGCCCGACTTGTAGCGGATCCTGTGGCCCAGGTTCGGATCGTCACGGGCGTCGAGCGTGTCGCCGCTGGTCCAGATGCCCTCCACCGAACGCACCTCGTACGCCGATCCGTAGGGCTCGTTGTGGTAGTTCACCCCGTCGAAGATGAAGAACTCGGCCTCGGGTCCGACGTAGCAGGTGTCGGCGATGCCGGTGCCGTGCAGGTAGCGCACCGCCCGCTTGGCGACGACGCGGGGGTCCTTGAAGTACTCGAAGCCGGTCACCGGGTCGTAGACGGTGCACAGCAGTGCGAGGGTCTTGTGCTTGTAGAACGGGTCGATGAAACCGGTGTCGGGATCGGGGAGCAGGAGCATGTCCGATCGGTCGATCGTCTGGAAGCCGGTGATCGAGGAGCCGTCGAAGCCGAGCCCTTCGGCGAAGGTGTCCTCGGTCAACTCGTGCGCCGGCAGCGTGTAGTGGTGCTGCGTGCCGGGAACGTCCGTGAACCGCATGTCCACGAACTGGATGTCCTCGTCGGCCAGGCGCGAAACAACTTCAGCGGGAGTTGCCATTGTGATCCCTCCAGTCGATCCGGTGTCGCTATGCGCTGTCCCCCGGCGCCGTTGACTGGAGACCGCCGGAAGTCTATGAGATTGTTGCACGGAGCGGAACCGGTTGTCCCGGTTCGCGCAATCCGGCGCCGGTCAGACTCGCCGGTCGGTGGGCCACGTCGGCGGGCAGCCCCTCGCCAGCCAGGTGGCGGCGGCGACGGCCACGAACACCGCGTCCGAACCGTTCACCGGCTCCTGATCGCTGTGGACGATCCGCACGTCCACCGCAGGCGTCCGCGACGCCGGAACCACCCCGAAGGATCGCACCGTCAGGTCCGCCACCGTGCCGGATTCGTCGGTTGCGATGGCCTCGGCGGTCACGAGGCTGTAGGCCATGTGCGCGGCGCCGATGCAGTACGAACGCAGCACGACCTCGTCCAGCGGGTGCCCGCACTCGACCTCCACGGCGATGACCTCGCCGACGTGCGCGGCGGCCACCCCGCCTCCGGGCAGCCGGACCGCATCCGCCGTCCCGCGTGCGCCGGCCAGCAGGGCCAGCGCCTCGAGCACACCGGCGGCGCGCAGGTCCGCCGACGTGGGCGGTCCGGCGATGTCCACCTCGGTGACCTCCAAGCCGGGAGCGACCGCGGCGACGGCCTCGGCGATTCCCGGTGTCCGCGCCACGGCCAGCCGCCCGTTGCCGTCGGCGTTGGCTCCGCCGGCCACCGGCGGGCGCTTGGGCCCCAGGCGGGTGGCGTCGGGGCGGGAGTAGAGCACCCGCACCGGCCGGCCCGTCTCATCGGCGAGCCGCCGAGCGGCCGCCGGGGCCTCCGAGGTGGCCTTGCCGCCGAACGCCCCGCCGTTGCCCAGCGGGTCGGCCGGCTCCCCTCCGGGCTCGCACCACGAGGCGTCCAGCTCCAGGTAGGCCGGCTCGCTCCAGCAGGTACGCAGCGTGCAGTCCCAGTCTCCCGGCGGCACCTCCAGCGGCGGCTCGGCAGCCAGCGTGCTGCGCCGGCCCTCGGCTGCCCCCGCCGCCCGGCGCGCCTCGCTCAGCGTCTCCCCCAACACCCAGCCGCCATCGGGTGCCGGGACCGCCACCAGTGCGCCGGGCGGCGCCGAGTCGTCGGCGAATCCTCCCTCGCCGCACGCCACGCGCGGGCCGGCGACCTGCGATCTCCCACCCTCGATGGCCGCCCGATGGGCGGCGGCGGCAAAGTCGCGCGACCCGCCGGGCCGATGCGTCCCCTCCGCGACCGCCCGGGCCGCATCCAGGATCGTCTGCCAGCCGGTGCAGCGGCACAGATGGGCGGCCAGTGCCCCGCTGGGGTCGGCACCCGGCGAGCGCCGCGCAAGGCTCTCGAGCCGCAGGATGATGCCCGGTGTGCAGAACCCGCACTGGCTGGCGCCGGTGGCGCAGAAGGCGTCCGCCCAGGCCTCCCTCCGGGCCGGATCCAGGCCCGCGAGCGTCGTGATCCGGCGACCCGCCACACGCCGTGCCGGTGTGACGCAGGCCACCCGGGCGGCGCCGTCCACCAGCACCGTGCAGGCGCCGCATTGCCCCTGCGGGCTGCAGCCGTCCTTCACCTCCCGGATGCCGAGGTGCTCGCGCAGCAGCGTCAGCAGCGAGAAGTCGCCGGCGGGCGCGCTGACGGGGCGGCCGTCGACAGTGAGGGTGATGGGGTCGCCGGCGTGCGCCGGCAAGGAGGTCAGCTGAAGGACTGCCCGCAGCCGCAGGTGCGCTGGGCGTTGGGGTTGTCGATGGAGAAGCCGGCGTTCTGCAGGCTGTCGCTGTAGTCCAGGGTGGCGCCCTGCAGCAGCATCGCGCTGGATCGATCCACGATGACGTCGACGCCCTCGAACTCGGCGCTCTGGTCGTCGTCGTTGACCTCGGTGTCGAAGAACATCTCGTAGCTGAACCCCGAACAGCCACCCGGCCGGACCGCCACCCGCAGCGCCAGACCCTCTTCGCCCTCCTGGGTGAGCAACTCGCCCACCTTGCTCGCCGCCTCGGGAGTGAGCGTGATCATGGAGCGCTCCTTGGTCGATTGCCTCGCCTCGTGGTGCCTCCGGACGGGCTCCGATCCGCAGATCCGCGGGACCGACCGGCCCGGTCAGTCTACCCGAGGCGGCTCGGGGCCGTCACGGCCCCGGTCACGGACCGCCCCGTAGACTTCGCGGCGTGACCGTCACCCCGACGCACGATCCGCAACCGCCGACCGTCGAGGCCGTCATGGCGCTGCTGCGCGACGTCATCGACCCCGAACTCGGGAGCAACATCGTCGAGTTGGGGATGGTTCCGGGAGCCGAGATCGACCCCTCCGGCCAGGTCACCGTGACCGTCGCCCTCACCACCATGGGCTGCCCCCTGCGGGCGCAGATCCGGCGTGACGTCCGCAACCGGGTGGCGACGCTGCCGGGCGTGTCCGGCGTGGACATCTCCTGGACCGAGCTCTCCAGCGAGGGCAAGGCCAAGGCCATGGCCATCGCCCGGCGCAACGTGGCCGAGAGCGCGCCCGACACCGAGATCCCGATCACCACCAAGGTGCTGCTGATCGCATCGGGCAAGGGGGGTGTCGGCAAGTCCTCGATCTCGGTGAACCTCGCCATGGCGCTGGCGACCGAGGGGCACACCGTGGGCTTGCTCGACGCCGACATCTGGGGCTACTCGGTGCCCCGCATGCTCGATCTGACCGGGCGGCTCGAGGGTGCCGAGACCGAACGCAAGATTCTCCCGCAGACCCGGCGGATCGGCGACGGCACACTCAAGGTCGTCTCGATGGGGCTGCTGGTGGACGACGAGCAGACCGCGCTGATGTGGCGCGGCCTCATCCTGAACCGGGCGGTGCGCCACTTCCTCGAGGACGTGCTGTGGGGGCCCATGGACTTCCTGGTGGTGGACATGCCCCCGGGCACCGGCGACGTGCAGATGGGCATCGCCAAGCTGCTGCCCCGGGCCGAGATGATCATCGTCACGACCCCCTCGCGCAGCGTGCAGAACGTGGCGGCGCGGGCCGCCAACATGGGCCGCAACAACTACCTGCGCATCGCCGGAGTCATCGAGAACATGACTGCCTACGTCGCCCCGGACGGCACGGCTCACGCGCTGTTCGGCGAGGGCGGCGGCGAGGCGCTCGCCCTCGAGATCGGGGCACCATTGCTGGGCAAGGTGCCGATCGACCCGACGGTCTCGCCCGCCAGCGACGCCGGTGAGCCGTTCGTGCTCGGCGAGGGCCCTGCCGCCGAGGCCGTCCGGGACATCGCCAAACGGCTCGTCGACGAGCTGGTGCCGGCGGGCGAACTGGCCGGCTGCAGCGCACACCTGGCCGGGACACCTGTCAGGCTGCAACGACGCGGTTCGTGAACTTCCGCTTCAGCGAGGAGCAACTGGCGTTCCGCCGGATGCTGCGGGACTGGGTCGAGCGGGAATGCCCCAAGTCGGTGGCCCGCGAACTCGAGGTCGCCGAGGGGAAGTACCCGTTCGAGCTCTGGGACAGGATGACCGCCGCCGGCTTCCACGCCATCGGAATCGACCCCGCCTACGGCGGCCAGGGCGGCAACGCGGTCGATCAGGCGCTCCTGTGCCAGGAGCTGGGCCGGTCGCTGGCCGGGCTGACCTGGATCTGGGGCATCTCCTCCTTCGCCGGTGCCAAGTCGCTCGGCGCGTTCGGCAGCGACGAGCAGAAGGAGCGCTTCCTGCCCGACCTGGCCGGGGGCAGGCTGCGTTTCGCCATCTCGGTGACCGAGCCCGGCGGCGGCACCGACCTGCTGGGGGCTCTGCGCACGAGGGCGGACCGTGACGGCGGCGGCTGGCGCATCAGCGGGCGCAAGATCTGGTGCACGGCGGCGGCGCAATCGGACTACCTGCTGCTGCTCGCCCGCTCCGACCCGGACCCGCCCCGCAAGAGCCTGGGCACCACCGTGTTCCTCGTCCCCCAACCCAGCGAGGGCCTGGAGCTGACCTCGATCCCGAAGCTGGGCATGCGGGCCGTGCCGTCCTACGAGGTCCACCTCGACGACGTCTTCGTGCCCGACGAGTTGGTGCTGGGCGAGGCGGGCCGCGGCTGGCACCAACTGCTGGCCACGCTGAACAACGAGCGGATCCTGGTGGCGGCGCTGTGCTGCGGGGTCCTGGAGGGCGTGCTGGAGGAGGCGGTGTCCCACCTCTGTGAGCGAGAGGCGTTCGGCCGGCGGATCGGCGAGTTCCAGGCCCTGCAGCACTACGTGGCCGACATCAGGATGTGGCAGCGCCAAGCCGAACTGATCACCTACGAGGCCGCCTGGCTGCAATCGCTGGGCGAGCCGTGCGGCACCGAGGCCACCATGGCCAAGGTGTTGGCCTCTGAGTACGCCGTCGCCGCAGCCGACCTGGGCATCCAGATGCTCGGCGGCATGGGCTACGCCGCCGAGACGCACATGCAGCGCTACTGGCGCGACACGCGCATCTACCGGATCGCCCCCATCAACAACGAGATGGCCCGCAGCCTCATCGCCGAGTCCTGCGGCCTGCCCAGGGGGCTCTGAGCGGGGCCATAGCCTGGGTGCCGTGAACGACAGACGGAACATGCCGCCGCCCTCGGCGACCGGGGAGCACGCCCGGCCGCCCAGCGTCGATTCGCTGGCGCAGTCGCTCGCCGGCAGCGGCCTGCCCCACGGGTTGCTGGTGGACGCTGCCCGTGCCGCCATCGCCGCCGGAGACCCCGCCGGTGCCGCCGAGCGCGCCGCCGCCATGGAGCGGTCGCTGCTGCGGCCTGTGATCAACGCCACCGGCGTCCTGCTACACACCAACCTGGGACGGGCACCGCTGGGGACCGCCGCTCTCGGCGGCACCGGCGGCGGAACGGCGGCGCTGCGCTACAGCAACCTGGAGTTCGACACCGAGCGCGGCACACGCGGCGATCGCCACGCCCATGCCGGCCGCCTGCTGGCGCGGCTCTGCGGAGCCGAGGCCGCGCTCGTGGTCAACAACTGCGCCGCCGCGGTCACCCTGGTGCTGGGCGCGCTGGCAGCGGGGCGTGGGGTGGCTGTCAGCCGCGGCGAGCTCGTGGAGATCGGCGGCGGCTTCCGGGTACCGGAGATCGTGGCGCAGTCGGGGGCACGGCTGGTGGAGGTGGGCACGACGAACCGCACGCGGCGCCAAGACTATGCGGCCGCCGTCGAGACGGGCGACGTGGCGCTCTGCCTGCGGGTGCACCAGTCCAACTACCGCATCGTGGGGTTCACCGAGGCGCCCGCGGTCGGCGAGCTGGTGGACCTCGGCGTGCCGCTGGTGGTCGACATCGGCTCGGGCCTCCTCGACGAGGCCTGCCAGTGGCTGGCGGGCGGGCCGCCGCAGTGGCTGCGCGGCGAGCCCGCGGCGCGCCAGACCCTCGCCGCCGGCGCAGACCTGGTGACCTTCTCGGGCGACAAGCTGCTGGGCGGGCCGCAGGCGGGCGTCATCGCCGGCAGCGCCGAGTCGGTGGCGCGCTGCGCCCGCCATCCCCTGGCCCGCGCCTTCCGGGCAGGCGGCCTGGTGCTGGAGACACTCCAGTCTCTGGCCCTCACCTACCTGCACCGGCGCGGCGACGAGATCCCCTTCTGGCGCATGGCCACCACACCGGTCGCCGAGCTGCGCGCCCGCGCCGCGGCGCTCGACATCGGGGAAGTGTGCGACATGGCGGCCACCACCGGCGGCGGCACGCTGCCGGGCGTGGAGATCCCGTCTGCGGGCATCGTGCTGGACGGCGACCGGGCCGCGGAGCTGCGAGACCACGACGTGCCGGTCGTCGCCCGAGTGACCGAACAGCGGACCTTCCTGGATCTGCGCACCGTGGACCCCGCCGACGACGGCATCGTGGCCGCAGCGGCCCGCCGGGCCTGCGCGGGCGACGCTGCCGGCTAGTCGCCTTCCCGGCGAGAGTCCTGTGCACGTCGTCGCCACCGCCGGTCACGTCGACCACGGGAAGTCCACGCTGGTCAAGGCCCTCACCGGCACCGATCCCGACCGGTTCGAAGAGGAGCAGCGCCGCGGGCTGACGATCGATCTGGGCTTCGCCGCCGCGACCCTGCCCAGCGGGCGCCGCTGCGCCATCGTCGATGTCCCGGGGCACATCAGGTTCATCCGGAACATGCTGGCGGGCGTCGGCGCCACCGATGCCTGCATCTTCGTCGTGGCGGCCACCGAGGGATGGAAGCCGCAGTCCGAGGAGCATCTGCGCATCCTGGAGTTGCTCGGCATCAGCAGCGGCCTCGTGGTGCTCACCAAAGTGGACCTCGTCGACGAGGAGCTCGTCGAGATCGCCCAACTCGATGTCTCGGACCACCTGGTGGGCACGTTCCTCGCCAACGCCGAGATCGTGGCGACCGACGGTGTCTCGGGGACGGGCATGGACGCCTTCACGGCGGCTCTCGACCGCCTGCTGGCACGCACGCCGCCGGCCACCGACACAGGTCGTCCGCGCCTGTGGGTGGACCGCTCGTTCGTGGCGTCGGGCGCCGGCACGGTCGTCACCGGCACCCTCACGGGAGGGCAGTTGGCCGTCGGCGACGAGCTGGTCGTCCGCCCGGGGCGGCGCAGGGTCCGGGTGCGCGCCATCCAGAGCCTCTACGCCACCCAGCAGAGCGTCGGTCCCGGTCACCGCTCGGCCCTCAACCTCGCCGGCATCAACCACGGCGACGTGGGGCGGGGACACGTGGTCGTCCGGGAGGATCAGTGGCACCTGACCCGCACCGTCGACGCCTCCCTCAGCGTGCTCGAGTCGCTCGATCACGAGGTGTCGCGCAGAGGGGCGTACGTGGCCTACCTCGGCGCGGGCGAGTTCAGCGTGCGTATGCGCATCCTCGGCACCGAGTCGCTGAGACCGGGACAGCAGGGTGCCGTCCGCCTGCACCTTCCCCGGAGGCTGCCCCTGAAGCCCGGCGACCGCTTCGTGCTGCGCGAGAGCGGGCGTGCCGAGACGGTCGGCGGCGGGGAGATCCTGGACGTCGACCCGCGCCTGCCGGCTGCGGTGGCCCGACCCGACCGCTCGGTGGACAGGGTCATCGCCGAACGCGGCTGGGTGAGACCCGACGACCTCTGGCGTCTCACGGGCGAGCGCAGACGGCCGAACCTGGCCGGATGGGTCACCGATCCCGAGGCGCTGCGGATGGCGCAGGACGACCTCCGGGCGCGGATCGCCGAGGCGGCGGGCCTGGGGCTCGATCTGGCCGGCCTCAGCGAGCAGGAGCGGGCCGTGGCCGAGCACCTGAACGGTGTCGTCGTCGACGCCGGGCGGGCGCACCCTGCCAGGCACCTCGACACGCTGGCCGAGCATCCGTTCCTGGCCGCTCTGGCTCAGCAGCCATTCTCACCCCCCGAACCGGCCGCGCCGGGTGTCCCCGCGGTGGCTCCGGAGGAATTGAGGGAGATGCTGCGGCGGGGCCTGGTGTTGTCCCTGGACGGTGTGATCTTCCCGGCGGCCGCCGTCGACCGGGCCACCGAGGAGGTCACCCGGCTGCTCGGCCGAGAGACCGAGGGGTTCACCGTCGCCGAGTTCCGCGACGCCGTCGGGACGACCCGGAAGTACGCCCTACCACTGCTGGCGGCTCTGGACGCCGTCGGGGTGACGCGCCGCCGTGGCGACCTGCGCATTGCCGGGCGCCGCCTCCACGGCCGGGACGGCAGCGCCCCGTCGCACGACGGCGTGAACTGAGCGGCGCTGTGCCTCCGGTGCCTGCGAGGCGCCGCGGGAGATCTTCAGAGGAGCCGGCGGCGCTCCTGCTCGTTGAGGCCACCCCAGATGCCATGGGGTTCGCGGATCCGCAGGGCGTACTCCAGACACTCGGTGATCACCGCGCATTGGGCGCAGATCGCCTTGGCGCGGCGCTCGCGCTCGGATCGCTCCTCTTTCGCCTCCGCCACCGTCGGCGGGAAGAACACCACCGACTGGGGGCCCCTGCAGGCCGCCCGCATCTGCCATTCGACACCGTCGGTGATCGCGCTCACCGGCACACCCCTGTCACGGGGGCGACCATAGGACGGCATTCGAGCCAACACAAGACGAAATCCGAGATTCGCCGGCGGCGGTTACGCCGTGCCGCTAGGTGGTCTCCCCGGCGGCCTCGTGGGCTGGTCCTGCCTCATCGGCGTTGCCGTCGTCGGCGCCCGAGCCGCCCTCGTCGGCGTCGCTCACCGGGGACACCTCCAGCAGCAGCCCGTCGATGCCGGTGACCTCCACCGGCCCCCCGGGTGGGATCGGCGAGGCCCGGAAAGTGCGCGCCCGCCACAGGCTCTCGGCGATCCGCACGACCCCGAAGGGGTGCAGCGGCTCCACAGCCTCGCCGCGCATCCCGATCATCCAGTCGCGGCCGATGGTGGGGGTGGAGAAGCGGCTGCGTATGAGCGGCGGCATGCCGCCCAGGATGCCGAGCATCAGCCCGACGAGCCCTCCCAGCATCGGCACCCACGACATGGAGACGCCGTCGTACAGCGTGAGGGTGCCGGCGACCACGGCGGCGGTGCCGATGGCGGTCCAGACACGCGGCACGCCGGTCTGGACGTCGATGGCGAAGGCGAAGAAGGCGAAGACGATCAGGGCGATGGCGTAGCCGTTGGTCGGCAGCACCGCCAGCCCGTACAGCGCCAGGATGCCGCAGGCGGCGCCGGTGACGCCGGCGATTCCCACGCCGGCGGTGTACAGCTCCAGCAACACCAGCGACAGCGCAATCAGCAGCAGCAGGTACGCCAGCGGCGGGCTGGCCACGGTGTGCATGATCCCACCGACGAACGGAAGGCTCACGAACTGCACCGAGGATCTCGGTTCGAGGCGGGTCTCGCCGGTCTCGCCGTCGGTGACCTCGACGGTCTCGAAGCCCAGGTCCTCGAGCGTGAACAGGAACTCGCCGAGCGTCGGCGCCGCCGCGGGCGTCACGCCGGCGGCGGTGGCCTCGCTGTGGTTCACCGTGCCGTCGGCCAAGAGCGCCGCGTTCGGTCCCCAGAGCCGGCCGAAGCGGTCGCAGTCGAGCACCTGGTCGCCCGTGTCCCCCAGGCGCGCTCCCGGCGCCACGCCGACCCGGTCGGCGAGCGCCAGGAGTTGCGCGACCTCGCCGGTGGCGCGGGCCCCGGAGGGGCCGACCCAGGCGGTCACCGGCACCCGCGAGTCCACGATGGCATCGGCGATCGCCCCCAGCTGCGCCTCGTCCACGACGGCGCCGCGGCTGTCGATCCGCAGGACGACGAACAGCACGCCGCTGCCGGGCTCGGAGGCACGGCTGATGCGGTCGATCACGAAGTCGCTGAGCACCGGATCCATCAGGCCGACCACCTCGACGACCTGCACCAGGTCCGCGCCGGGCTCCGCGGCCCGGGACAGCGCGGGCGCAGCGGCGTCGCCGGGGCAGGTCTGCGCCTGTGCGGTGACCGGGCTCGACGGTGCCAGCAACCAGCCCGCCGTGGCGACGACCAACCCCAGCAGCACCCGCCGCGCCATGGCGGCGCCGCGGCGCGCGCCGGGAGGCAGGCGAGAACTCCGGCGCATCGAGGGGTCAGGAATCGTCGACGGGACCGAGCGCCTCGAGGGCCGCCTGCATGGTCTCCACCATCGGAACGATCCGGTCGAAGCCGGTCGTGTGCAGCAGCCGGGTGATCGCAGGTCGATCGCAGAGCACCGAGATCGTCCCACCGCCGTCGCGGACCCGCCGGATGCCCCCGATGAGGGCGCCGAGACCCGCCGAGTCCATGAACGGCACGCCGCTCAGATCGACCACTAAGCGAGCCGTCTCGTCGACGCCGTTGAGGGCCTCGCGGAACTCGCCGACCGTGTAGGCATCCAACTCGCCGATCGGTCGGCAGACGGTGTGGTCCTCCGCGACTTCCACCTGAACCTCGAACACCCGGCAACCTCCCGTCTCGCCGGGGATGCTACCGCCCCGGTAGCCTCACGGTATGGCCGACGTGCTGCTTGCAACCGACGCCGATTGGACGTTCGACGAGGTTGCCGGCGCTCTCGCCGACGATGCCACCCGCGTCAGCCGGGTTCGCTCGGGGCGGGATTTGCTGGCCGTCACCGAGGAGTTGCAGCCCGAGTTGGTGATCCTGGACCTGCAGATCGGCAGCATGGGCGGAATGGCGGCGTGTCTGGAACTGCGGGCGGAGAGTGACGCCGGTCGGCTGCGGTACCAGAACGTGCTGATGCTGCTGGACCGGTCCGCGGATGTGTTCCTGGCCCGGCAGGCACGCGCCGACGGCTGGTTGATCAAACCCCTCAACGCCTTCCGCCTACGCCGGGGGCGCGCCGCCCTCGCCGAGGGTGGAACCTTCCACGAGAGCGCCGGCTGAGCCGCCCGGCGCGGCGGTCCGGCCTTGGTATCCTCGGCCCGCAACGGGCAGTGGCGCAGCTTGGTAGCGCGCTTCGTTCGGGACGAAGAGGTCGTGGGTTCAAATCCCGCCTGCCCGACCATCGCAAGAGCCTTCCGGTGCGCGCCGGCGCGCCCCGGTTCGGCGAACTGCCCCCTGCCATGATCCTCCGACGATGAACCTCCTCGCCGCTTCTCGGAACCGCTTGGCGTGGTCGATTCGCACGGTGCTGTCCGGAAGCGGCTCCCGCAAGTTCGCCCCGACGCCCGGGGCGCCGACGCTGCTGCCGGTCGGCGGGGCGGCGTGGCTGGTGCACGCCGAGGCCTCGATGATGGTGGGCGGCATCAGGGCACTTCTGCTGCAGTCACTGCACCCGGTGGCCATGCAGGGCGTCGGCGAGCACTCGGACTTCCGCCAGGACCCGCTGGGGCGGCTGCGGCGCACCGTCTTCTTCCTGGGTACCACCACGTACTGCTCCCTGCCGGAGGCTGAGGCGGCCATCGAGGCGGTGCGGCGGGTCCACCTCTCCGTGTCCGGGGTCACGCCGGAGGGTCGCCTCTACCGAGCTGACGACGCAGACCTGCTCGCCTGGGTGCACGCCACCGAGGTGGACAGCTTCCTGGAGGCCTTCCTGCGCTACGGCCGGCGCCCGCGGCGCGGGCGCACCGTCCTGACTCCGAACCTGCCGGCGCGGGATCCCAGGAATGTGGCCGCGGCGGGACTCAGGGCGGGCGAGTTGCCCGATCGCTACGTGTCGGAGATGGCGATGGTGGCCGAGCGCCTGGGGGTCGACGAGCCGCCGCTCAGCCGGGCCGAACTGGCGGCTGTCATCGATGGGTTCCGTCCCGCGGTCGCCGCCACCGAACTCAGCCGGGAAGCGGCCTACTTCCTGCGCGCCTTCCCGTTGCCCCCGGTGGCACGTCTGGCATACGCGGTGTTGTTCTGGGCGGCGTTCGACAGCCTGCCGCCGTGGGCGCAATCTCTCCACGACCTGCGGTGCGGGCCGCTGCGCCGCCTCGTCGTGCGCCCGACGGCGCGGGCGATGCTGCGCCTCATGGGCTGGGCGCTGCGCGACGCCCCGGATCCCGAGTCCGACGGATCATCGGAGGACACGGCCGCAACAGCCACCCCACAGACGAATGGAGCCTCCTGACCGGACCGGCGCCGACCGAGCAAAGCGGTCGGCCACACCGGTCTCGGTAGCCTGACGGCATGGAAGTAGCGGTCGTCGGCGCCACCGGGCAGGTGGGTGGTGTGATGCGTGCCCTGCTGGTCGAACGGGAATTCCCGCTGGACCGGGTGCGGTTCATGGCCTCGGCCCGCTCGGCGGGGCGGAGTCTGGCGTTCAACGGCACGGAGATCGCCGTCGAGGACGCCGAGGGCGCCGACTACTCCACGACCGACATCGCCCTGTTCTCGGCCGGTAAGAGCACGTCGCGGGCTCTCGCGCCGCTGGTGGCGCAGGCCGGGGCGACCGTGATCGACAACTCCTCTGCCTGGCGGATGGACCCCGACGTACCGCTCGTGGTGCCGGAGGTGAACGCCGCCGCGCTGGCGCGCCGCCCCAAGGGCATCGTCGCCAACCCCAACTGCACGACCATGGTGGCCATGCCGGTGCTGCGGCCCCTGCACGAGGCCGCCGGTCTGCGACGGCTCGTGATCAGCAGCTACCAGGCCGCCTCGGGGGCCGGGCGGGCCGGCGTCAGCGCCCTGGCGGCCCAGATCGCCGCGCCCGGTGAGGCGGCGGCGGAACTGGCCTTCGACCCGCGGGCCGCCGAGGTGCCGGCCGACGGGCCCTTCGGTGCGCCGCTGGCCTACAACGTGCTGCCGGTCTGCGGCGGGGTGAGCGATGACGGCAGCGGCGAGACCGACGAGGAGCAGAAGCTGCGCAACGAGAGCCGCAAGATCCTGGGCATTCCCGACCTGGCGGTCTCGGCCACCTGCGTGCGGGTCCCGGCCTTCACCGGGCACTCCCTCTCCATCAACGCCACCTTCGAGCGGCCGCTCAGCCCGGCCGAGGCCGGCGAGCTCCTGGCCGGCGCCCCCGGCGTGGTGCTGCACGATCTGCCCACGCCGCTGGGCGCCACCGGTATCGACGACACCCTGGTGGGGCGCATCCGGCGCGACCCCACGGTGCCGCACGGGCTGGCGCTGTTCGTCGTGGGCGACAACCTGCGCAAGGGCGCGGCCCTCAACGCCGTTCAGATCGCCGAGGAACTGCTCGCAGAGTTGAACTGACGGCGCCGCCCTCGCGGCGCGGCAGCGAGATCAGTCGCCGAGGTGCAGGACGACGTCCACCTCGATCAGAAAGCCCGGCAGGGGCGTCTGGATGGTGGTGCGCGCCGGCAGCGGTTCGGGGAACGTCTCGCGGTAGATGGCGTTCATTTCCGGAAAGTCGCTCATGTCGTGCAGGTAGACGCCCACACGCACGGCGTCGGCCAGCGAGCCGCCCGCGGCCTCGGCCACCGCTGCCAGGTTGGCGAAGGTCTGGCGCGCCTGGGCGCCGAAGCCCCCCTCGGGCACATCGCCGGCGGGCGTGAACGGTCCCTGACCCGACAGGAACACGAACCCGCCGGCCGCGATGCCCTGCGAGTAGGCCCCCGACGGCTGGGGTGCGCCCGCACTGGTGATCGGCTGCTTCGCCATGGCTTCCTCCTTGGGAACGGCCCGCCGGACGGCGGCTCAGATTACGCCAGGAAGTTGTTGAGCACGTTGGACGTGATCCGGGAGACGTTGTTGTCGTAGTCGTTGTGCGACAGGCCCGAGAACCAGTTGATGGAGCTGACCGAGAACACCGCGCCGCCGTTGGCGGTCTCGAAGTAGACCATGTCGGCGCGGGCGTCGTCGTTGCGGGTGGCGTCGATGTTGGCGTGCATCACGAAGATGTCCTCGTGGCAGATCAGGTAATAGGCGGAGTGCTCCCCGGCTGAGGTGGCCAGGACCAACGTGTGCGAGGGCGTGCCCAGGCGGTGATCCACCCGGTCCAGCTCGTCGCCGGCGCAGCCGTTCATGACCAGGCCGAAGTCGCCGATGATCTCGTCGTCTCCGACGCCCTCGAAGATGAACGCGGCACGCGGGTCGAAGCTGTCGGGCAGGCGCCGGTAGCCGGGCGTGTTGGCGTCCCAGCCCTGGCACGCGAATCCGGTGCCGACGATGGCGTTCGGTGGGCGGCCCAGGTGCCGCCAGATGCCGCACTGCTCGCCGGTGGAGGCGAACTGCGTCTCGCCGGGGTGCGACTCCCAGGCCCGGCTGCCGGCGAAGCCGCGCCGGATCTCGACGACGTGGCGCCGCCCGGGGTCATACGTCGTGGCCCAGTAGAAGCCGTTACCGCCCAGATACATGAATCGACCGCCGCCGTCCAGGTAAGCCTCGAGGGCGTCCAGCATGGGGCCGGTCCAGTACTCGGGGTGGCAGCCGGTCATGATGACCTTGTACTCCGAGAGGCAGTCGAGGCCCTCGAAGTGCAGATCCTCGTCGGTGATGACGTCGTAGTCGGCGCCCTGGGTCTCCAGCCAGTCCACCAGGTACAGGTCGAAGGCGTAGCCCCGCGGGGCGTTGGTCACCCAGTGGCGGGCGGTGGCGCGCATCGACAGGAGCGGGCGGCGGGTGGTGGAGTGGCACACGCCGCTGCCGTCGGTGTGCACGTCGTAGACCGAACCGCCGAGCTCCACCCGGGCTCCCAGGTAGTCGTCGTAGGGGTCCACCACGATGGGGATGTTGGTGAGATCGCTGAAGTCGTGGCCCCCGCTGAACAGCACCCGCTCGTTGGCGTACGCCAGGTAGCTGCAGGTGGGCGCAAGGTAGGCCGCCTTGGCCCGGCGGGCGCCCGGGGCCGGCGTCACGAAGAACGGGATGTTGTCCTCCTCGCCGCCGGCCTCGTCGGACGCCTGCAGATGCACGGCGTAGTAGCCGCTGCGGGCGTCATCGGGCACCGTGAACCTGAAGTCCTCCTCCCAGCGGCTGTCGTCGAAGTCGTCGTCATGGAAGTGGATGGCGCCGTACTGCTCCGGTGCCTCCTCGCGGGTGAAGGCGGTGGCGTCCCAGCTGTGGCCGGTGAGGCCGCGCATGGCGTAGTTGACGACGGTGCCGTCGTGGCCCGAACCACCGACGTCGGCGATGTCGACGCCCGAGGCGTCCGTGGCGGCGAAGTCCCAGACCGCGGCGGTGCCGTCCACCGCCAGCGGGTCGGCGCCGTCGGCCAGCGCCTCCAACTCATCCGCGCTGAGGGCCCGGTTGAACAGGCAGGGCCGCTCGATCTTGCCGTTGAAGCAGTGATAGGCCCCCGCCTCGGTGCCGTCGATGCGCGAGCCGGCCGCCAGCAGCAGCGGTGTGTCGGGTTCCTCGGGGGTGGGATCAACCGCGTCGCCGTCCAGCGTGCCGAGATTCGTCGCGGCCGTCAGCGAGGGCTCGACGCCGCGCTCACAGATCCTCTGCAGCAGGCGGGCCTCGCCAGTGTCGGCGTCCCAGGAGCCGGCCACGAAGTGCCAGCGCCCCGCGACGGGCCAGGTGCCCAGGGAGAAGTGCCGGTTGTCGACGCGCAGCGTCAGCCCGTCCTCCTCGTTCCCAGGAGGTATCACGCAGCCGGCGCTGTCCACGTCCGGTCCGGTCGGCATGCCCCTCGGCAGACCGAGCCCGAGGCTGTAGCCACCGAAACTGCCGCGGCGGGCCACGATCGCCTGCGGTCCCGCCTCCGGGACCGTCGGCCAGATCCACGCTGCGATCGTGAAGCTGCCGGGGATGTCGGGGGGACCAGGGACCGTCACGTATGAACCGGCGTGCGTGTCCTGGATCCGCCCGGGGTGCGTGCCGTCGGCCGACGTGGCGACCGGCTCGGCCTTGAAGCCGGGACTCTCCGGCGAGGTGTCCCCGTGGATGAGCCGCACCACCTGCGACTCGTAGGAGTCGAACTCGGAACTCACCATGACCCGCACCTCGTCGCCCGGATGGACGACCAGCGGGTCGGTGTAGCCCAGCAGCTCGCGGCGCTGGCGCTCCGACCTGTACGGGCTCTTCTCGTATCCTTCCGCTATTCGCATCTTCTCTCCCCAGTGTTGTCGCTGAGCCTTCGCGCTCAGACGTAGTTGATCATCGCACCACCGTCGATCACCATCACCGCTCCGTTCGTCCAGCGGGACTCGTCGGAGGCCAGGTAGAGCGCCAGGTCGGCGATCTCGGCCGGCTCGCCGAAGCGGCCGACCGGGTAGCGGGCCAGTCTCATTTGACTTCCCGGGTCCCCGTGGGCGTCGTGCACGAGAGCCATCGGCGTGCGGATCGTGCCGGGGGCGATGACGTTGGCGCGGATCCCCTGCGGTCCGTACACCACCGCCAGCGACCGGGTGAGGGAGATCAGCGCCCCCTTGCTGGCCGTGTAGGCGTCGATCGGCTGGCTTCCGCCCACGAACGCCCGGATCGAGGACGTGTTGATGATCGAGCCGCCGCCGCGGCGCAGCATCTCCGGGATGGCATGGCGGCAGCCCAGCATCGGACCGGTGAGGTTCACCGCCAGGGTGCGGTGCCAGGTGTCGAGCGGCACGTCGACGACCGACCCGTCTTCGACCGGGGCGACCGCCGCGTTGTTGTAGAGCACGTCGACGCCGCCGAACCGTTCGACCGCTGCGGCCACGACCCGCTTCCAGTCCTCCTCGCGGCTGACATCGGTCTTCACGAAGACGGCTGCTCCGCCCGCTGCGGTGATCTCGTCGGCGGCGGAAGCGCCGGTCGCCGTGTCGACCTCTGCGATCACCACGCTTGCGCCCTCCTCGGAGAACCGCAGCGCCGCGGACCGGCCCTGCCCGGAGCCCGCCCCGGTGACGATGCAGACCTTCCCGGCGAGCCTCATGGTCTCAGCGGCTCTCGCCGCGGCCGGTGGCGACCCAGGTGGCGACGTGCTCGCCGTCCTCGATGATCTCGGACTGCCCGAGCATGTGGAACGCCGAGCAGATGTGGTTGGGCAGGATCTGCACGCGCTGGCCGATGGTCAACTCGCTGGGCGGACCGTCGCCGGTCCAGCGCAGCCAGCCGTGCTCCTCGGAGAGCTGGTAGAGCTCCCAGCCCGGCAGGTCCACGACCAGGCCGTAGCCGCCGGGCGCGCCAGGCACGTGGATGCCGAGGCGGTCGTGGCTGACCGACTTGGAGCCGGCGTCCAGGATGGCCCTGTCGGACTCGACGTGGCTGACCACCGTCGCCGCCACCCGCGCCGCGCAGCGGTCCAGGCCCACCACGCCGCGCAGCACCTGGCCGTAGTCGTTGAAGGCGTAGATGCCGGGACGGACCTGGGTGATGCCGTCCACCGCGGTGGTGTGCCGGGCGGTGGCGCTGGAGCCCACCGACACCACGTCGATGTCGAGTCCCCGGGCCCGCAGATCGTCGGCGGCCGCGACCATCAACTCCCCGGCGTCGACCGAGGCGTCGTGCAGGCCCTCCTCGCCGGGCTTGGAGTAGGCGTGGCCCTCATGGGTGATCAGCCCCCGCAGGCGCAGCCCCGGCAGGGGCGCGATGGCGAGCCCGAAGTCGGCGGCCTCGCCCGCGTCCACACCGCAGCGGTGGTAGCCGGTGTCGACGATGACCAGCACGTCGGCGACCGTTCCCGCGGCCGCCATGCTCGCTCCCAGCGCCTCGGCACCGGCGAACGAATCCACCGAGAGCAGGATGCTCGCACGCTCCATGAGGCGGCGGGCACGGGCGATCTTGGCGTCCCCCACGATGGGGTAGGCCATGACGAAGCGGTCGAGGCCGGCGTCGGCGAGTGCCTCAGCCTCGCCCAGCTTGGCGATGCAGAGCATCTCCGCTCCGGCTGCCATCTGCAGCCTGGCGATCTCGGGCGTGCGGTGGGTCTTGGCGTGGGGCGCCAAGCCGATACCGCGACCGGCCGCATAGGCCGCCATGTCGGCGATGTTGTGCTCCATCCGGGCACGGTCCACCACCAGCGAAGGCGTCTCGATGCTGTCGGGGATGTCCAGGAGGCCGCCGGCGGAGATCGTCTGCTCAGCCATCGTCTGCTCCAATCACGAACGTCGCTTCGATGACGATTGGTAGGTCGAAGGGAAGGCTCGCTACGCCCACGACCGAGCGGGCGGGCCGGGCGTCCGGACCGAACGCGGTGTCCAGAACCTCGCTCGCCCCGTCGAGCACGTTGGCATGGTCCGCGAAGCCGGCGGCGGCGTTGACGTAGCCGGTCATCCGGAGAGTGCCCCTGATCGCCGACAGGTCGCTAAGCGTCCCGGCCGCCGACGCCAGCAGGCTGAGAGCCGCTGCCGCCGCGGCAGCCCGGCCCTCGGCGAGGCTGAGCGTGCCCCCGACGACCCCGCGGTGGGTGAATTCGCCGTCGGATCCGAAAGGGCCGTGGGCACTGAGGTGCAGCAGATCGCCATGGCGGCGGGCGGGCACGTACAGGCCCTTCGGCGTCGGCAACGGCGGCAGCTCCCAGCCGGCCGCCCGCAGGCGTTCCATCGGCGTGCTCATACCGCCGCCTGGAGTTGGCTGCGCAGCACCCTGCCGGGCCGGGCGCCGGTGTGGACATCGTCGTCCTTCACCAGCTCGCCGTTCACCAGAACCCAAGGCATGCCCTCGGGGTGCTGCCGGGGATTCTCGAAGGTTGCAGTGTCGCGCACGCCGTCGGGGTCGAAGACCACGATGTCGGCCCAGTAGCCCGGCCGCAGCAGCCCGCGGTCGAACTGCCGCAGCCGCAGGCTCGGCAGCGCCGCCAGCTTGCGCACGATCTCCGGCCAGCCGAACATGCCCTCGTCCCGGGCGTAGTGCGCCAGATAGCGGGCGAAGGTCCCCCAGGCCCGGGGATGCGGGCGGGCCCCGGTCATGATGCCGTCGCTGCCACCCATGTGGAAGGGCAACTGCATGATGGTGCGCACGTTGTCCTCGTGGCCGACGTGGGTGAGGATGTTGACGTTGAGCCGCTCGTCGACCATCAGGCGGCGGACCGCTTCCCACGGCGTCACGGCCAACTCGGCGGCGATCTCCGCCACGCGCCTGCCGACCCAGCGCCGTCCCTCCTCCGAGCCCACCGAGGAGACCTCGATCGCAGCCCAGTCCATCAGCGCCCCATGGAAGCCGTCGGTGCCCACGTCCTCCAACTCGTGGCGGATCCGCTCGGCAGCAGCCGGATCGGCCAAGTGCGCCAGCACGCCCTCAGGGCCCTCGGTCCACGCCCAGTTGGGCAGGAACGCGGCCATGTAGGTGGAGCCCGGCACGTAGCAGTAGCTGTCGGCGGAGATCTCCAACTCCCGCGGGTCGATGACGGCCAAGCGCTCAACCAGCTCGCCGGCGCGCCCCTCGTTGCCGGGGAAGCTGACCTGGCAGTGGGTGAGGTGCAGCGGCGCGCCCGAGCGCAGGCAGACGTCCACCATCTCGTCGTAGGCCTCCATCACGCCGCGCCCGTAGCTGCGGGTGTGGGGCGAGAAGTATCCCCCGCCGGCGACGATCTCGCGGCACAATTCCACCAGCTCGTCGGTCCCGGCGTACATGGCGGGCGTGTAGGTGAGGCCGGTGGAGAGCCCCAGAGCCCCTTCCGCCATGCCCTGCCGCACCAGAGAGCGCATCTCGGCCAGTTCGGCGTCGGTGGCCGGACGGTCGTCGGTGCCGACGGTCATCATGCGCAGGTTCCCGTGAGGCACCAGGAACGCCACGTTCAGCGAGGGCGGCGCGGCCTCCAGGCGGCCCAGGTAGTCCGCAACCGAGCGCCAGCCGTAGTCCAGTCCGGGCGGGTCACCGACCCAGCCGGCGGTCTGGGTGCGCACCGCTGCCAGGGTGAAGTCGTCCAGCGGCGCGTACGCCAACCCGTCCTGGCCGATCACCTCGCCGGTCACGCCCTGCATGACCTTGGCCTCCGCGGTGGGCTCGGCCAGCAGCGCCAGATCGGAGTGCGAGTGCATGTCCACGAACCCCGGCGCCACCAGGTAACCCGACACGTCGATGACGCGCCGGGCCGCCCCGGCGGGGCCCAGGGCGGCGATGCGGCCGTCCGTGACCGCGACGTCGGCGCGGAAGGGAGCGCCACCAGTGCCGTCCACCACGTGGCCGCCCGAGAGCACCAGGTCATGCATCGGTCAGGCTCACCTCCGCCGTGCCCGCCGGACGGCGGATCGGCGACTCGCCGCCCGCGGTTGCCGGAGGGCTCAACTCCGCAGGTTCTGGGAGTCGGCGCCGAAGATGTGGCTCCGGGCGGGATCGAACGCCAGCCGCACGTTGGACCCCGTGCTGACCTGGGTGTCGGGCGGCATCCGCACTTGCACGGCGTGCCCGGCGACGTTCACGCTCACGAACAGGTCCGAACCGACCGGCTCGAGGAACCGGACCACACCCGGCAGGCCCTCGGCGTCGGGGGAGGCCAGCGTGAGGTGCTCGGGGCGCACGCCGAGTTGCGCCTCGCCGACGGCCTCTTCCAGCGTGTCGGGCGCGATCACCGAGGTCGCCGGGTCCACGGCCAGTTCGTAGCCCTCGAAGCGGAAGCTGACCTGCCCGTTGTCTCGCTCGAGCGATCCGCTGATCAGGTTCATGGGCGGAGCACCCAGGAAGGTGGCCACGAACGTGTTGGCGGGCACGTCATACACCTCGGTGGGGTCGCCCATCTGCTGGATGCGGCCATCTTTCATCACGGCGATGCGCTGGCCCATCGTCATGGCCTCGACCTGATCGTGCGTGACGTAGATCGTGGTGATGCCGAGGCGCTCGTGCAGCCCCATCAACTCCAGGCGGGTCTGCAGGCGCAACTGGGCGTCGAGGTTGGAGAGCGGCTCGTCCATCAGGAACACGAGCGGCTGGCGCACGATGGCCCGGGCCAGGGCCACCCGCTGGCGCTGGCCGCCGGAGAGCTGTTCGGGCAGGCGTTTGAGCAGGGCCTCGATCTCCAACATCTCCGCCGCCCGCTGCACGGCCTCGGCGACCTCCTCGCGGGCCATGCGGGCCGTCTCCAGCGGGAACGCCACGTTCTTGTAGACGGTCATGTGCGGGTACAGGGCGTAGTTCTGGAACACCATCGCCACGTTGCGCTTGGTGGGGTCCTTGAAGTTGATCAGTTCGCCGTCGATGAGGATCTCGCCGCGGGTGGCGTCCTCCAGCCCGGCGATGAGTCGCAGGATGGTGCTCTTGCCGCACCCCGACGGGCCCAGCAGCACCAGGAACTCCCCGTCGGGGATGCGCAGGGTCACGTCCTCGACGGCTTCGACACTGCCGAAGTGCTTGGTCAGTTGGCGCAGGATCACCTCAGCCATGGCGCCTCCGATTTCGTCTGCGGATCATTGTTTCAGGGCGCCGGCCATCGACGCCTGCACGAACCACTTCTGGAAGAACAGGAAGACGATGGTCACCGGCACGATCGTCAGCAGCGACGCCGCCGCCAGGATGCCCCAGTCGGTCACGAACTGCCCCTTCAGCGAGGCGATGCCCACCGTCAGGACCCGGAACTCGTTGTCCGTCGCCGCCACCAGCGGCCACAGGTAGCTGGCCCAGGTGAGCATGAACACGAAGATGCCCAGCACCACGAGGGCCGGCTTGATGAGCGGCAGAACGATCTTGGTGAAGATGCGCCACTCGCCCGCCCCGTCCAGGCGCGCCGCTTCGTAGAGCCCGTCGGGGAGTGTCTCGATGAACTGGCGCATCATGAACACCCCCAGGGGCGACACGGCGCTCGGCAGGATCAGGCCCAGGTAGGTGTCGATGTCGATCCAGTTGCCGATGATGGGCCAGTCCCCGATGGTGTTCACCGTCAGGTAGGTGGGCGCCAGCACGGCCGCCACCGGCACCATGAGCGTCGCCAGGATCACGAAGAACAGCAGGTTGCGTCCCGGGAAGCGCAGGCGGGCGAAGGCGTAGCCGGCCATGGTGTTGGTGGCGAGGGTAAGGAGGGTGGTGCTGCCCGCGAAGATCAGCGTGTTGATCGCCCAGCGCACGTAGCTGGTGCTGGAGAACAGGAAGCGGTAGTTGTCCAGCGTGGGCTCGCTGGGGATCCACTCCGGCGGGTAGGTGAACAGCGAGACGCTGTCGCGGAACGCCGGCGAGATGAGGTAGAAGGCCGGGCCGATGGCGATCACCACGAACAGTGTGAGCACCACGTAGGCCAGGATCATCCGGGTGCGCTCGTTGAGTCGCTTGGCGCGTCCCGCCTCGGCGAGTCGCGCCGCCATGGCGGTGGCGTCGTCGGTCGCCTCCGGCGGCGGGGCCTCCTCGAGGGTCGCGGGATCGGTGGTCACGTCGCGTGCCATCTCATGCCTCGCGCTGGCGTCGCTTGCCCAGCAGCCAGAACGACAGGGCCGTCAGGACCAGGACCACGACCAGCAGCCCGATGCTGGAGGCGTACGCCAAGCCGGTGTCCTGGAACTTGAACAATCGCTTGTGGATGAACCACACCACCGTGGCGGTGCCGAGTCTCGGGCCGCCGTCGGTGAGCACCTGTACAGAGTCGAAGAGCTGGAAGTTGAAGATGACGGCGATCACCAGGGCGAAAAGCAGCAGCGGGCGCAGCGTGGGCACGGTGATGCGCCGGAACCGCCGCCACTTGCCCGCACCGTCGACCTTGGCGGCGGCCTGCAGTTCCTCGGGCACGCTCTGCAGCCCCGCCAGGTAGAACAGCACCCAGAAGCCCAGGCCGCGCCAGACCTCCACCGCCACGATGGTCAGGAGCGCGTGGGGATTGTCTCCCAGGAATCTGATGCCGTCGCCGCCGATGACCGTCCGCTTGATCAGGTTCAAGATCCCGAAGTCGAAGTTGACCATGAAGAACCACATGAGGGCCCCGAGGATCGGGGGCGCCAGCAGCGGGAAGTACAGCGCCACCTTGTAGAAGTTGCTGCCCTTCTTGTAGTGGTTCAGCAGCGAGGCCAGGAAGATGGCCAGGGTGAACACCACCGCGATGGCGATGAGCACGTAGATGCTGGTGTTCTTGACCGCGGTGCGGAGTTCGGAGTCGCTGACGGTGCGGGTCCAGTTGTCGAAGCCCACGAAGACCCGCGGGTCGCCCTTGATCAGGCCTCCCTGATTGAAGCTCAGGAAGATGCCCCAGACGGCGGGGATGGCCAGGAAGACGCCCCAGACGATGAGGTACGGCGACAGGAAGCCTGCGGCGCGCCTGACGGTGCGGAAGCGGTAGCGGCGGGCACGCCAGCGGTACTCGGCGTCGCTGAGGGTGGGCGCCCTCCAGTCGTCGGGCACCGCCTCGGGCGCCGGTGCGTCAACCGCTGTCACGAAGCCCTCGCGGTGATGTGTTCCCGGAGAGGTCGCACCTTCGCGTGCCTGCCTCGATGTCGAGAATGTGCAAAGTGATCGGTGTGCTCGGGGGCCGGCGCGCCCAAAGTGGGGGCGCCGGGCCCCCGGCGGTGGATTTAAGCGGCCCGGCCCCCGGGCCTAACCCGCGGGGGCCGGCGCGGGGGGGGGTTTGCGCGCGCG
>VXXM01000089.1:44417-47910 GCA_009835395.1 Acidimicrobiia bacterium | reverse complement strand
CCGCCCCCTCGGCCCCCCTGCGCCACTGCCCTGGGCGGCGGGGGGGCCGGCCCCCCCCTCGGGGGCCGCCCCGGCCCCCGGACTGTCGATGTCAGCGGCCGGCCCCGAGGCCTTCACCGTCGGGGCCGGGCGCTGTGTCGGTTAGCCGCGCTCGAGGATCTCCGCGGCGCGCGCCTGGGCCTCGGACAGAGCGTCGTCGACCGACACCTCACAGGAGGCTGCCGCCTCGAGTGCCTGGCCGTACTCGTCCAGGATCTGGGCGATGTTCGGGTGCGTGACCAGACCGTCCCAGGAGGCCAAGACCCACTCGAGGTTCCTCTGCAGCTTCTCGTTGCCGAGGAACGTCGTGATGTCGTCCCGCGGCGAGATCCAGCCGTAGACCTCGTTGTAAGCGGTCATGAACTCGGCCGAGCTGAGGAACTTGGCCAGCTCCCAGGCGGCTTCAGGGTTGCTGCTCTCCGCAGCGACCGACCAGTGGCCCGTCGTGGAGAACATCGTCTGGGTGCCGTCGGGTGCTCCGACCGGCGGTGCGATGTCCCAGTCGAAGGGCAGGCCCTCGTCCTCGAAAGCGGTGACCCTCAATGGCTCGTCCAGCAGCATGGCCAGCTGGCCGCCCTTGAACAGCGAGATGCCCTCCTCGCGGTTGTACTGGCCGATCGGCGGCTGCACCCCGTGGGTGCAGATGAGATCGGCACCGAACTGTGTCGCCGCCCGCACCGCCTCGGAGTCGATGGTCGCCGACGTGTAGTCGTCGGAGACGATGTCGCCACCGAAGTTGTGGACGTTCTGCAGGTTGAAGTACCAGTTGAAGTCCACGGTCGTCATCGGCACGTGGAAGCCGATGGCGTCGGTGTTCGCCTCCACGGCCTGCGCCGCGGCGATGAGCTCGTCGGTGGTGCTCGGGATCTCGCTGACGCCGGCCTGCTCGAGCAGGTCCAGGTTCACGAACATCACGGTGCTGCCGATGATGATCGGGACGCCGTACAGCTTGCCCTGGTAGAGGCTGGCGTCGATGGCGCTGTCGATGAAGTGGGCGCGCTCGGAGGCGTACTCCGGGGCGCTCATCAGCGGCAGCACGTCCATGAAGGCGCCGCGATCGCCGAACAGCGTGAGGTGCGTGCTCACCTGGTAGGTCACGTCGAACGGGTCGTCGCCGGCGAAGCTGGCGGTGTAGGTGGACTCGACGTCCCCCCACGGGACGACCGTGTGCTCGACGGTGATGCCGGTGCGCTCCTCGAAGGGCGCGAGCCACGTCTCGAACAGTGCGATCTCGTCGGCACCGTGCGGTGCCTTGCCGAACTTCAGCGTGACGCCCTCGAAGGGCCGTGCCGTGGCCTCGAGAGCAGCCTCGGCCTCCGCCTGCGCAGACGCAGCCTCGGCCTGTGCAGCCTCGGCGTCGGCGCGAGCGGCGTCGGCCTCTGCCTGCGCGGCCCGAGCCTCTGCCTGCGCGGCCTGAGCCTCGGACTGCGCGGACGCAGCCTCCTCGCGGGCCGCCGATGCCTCCGCAGCCGCCGCGTCGGCTGCTGCCTGCGCCGATGCCAGGGCGGCTTCGGCAGCCGCGGCCGCAGCCTCGTTGCCTTCCGCCGTGGCCTGGGCGAGATCGGCTGCAGCCTGGGCGGCTTCGGCAGCCGCCAGCGCCGCCGCAGCGTCGGCAGACGCTGCCGCAGCCGCAGCATCCGCAGCAGCGGCATCCGCAGTAGCGGCCCCGGCCTCCGCGGACGCCGCCGCGGCATCTGCGGACGCCGCCCCGGCGTCGGCGATCGCCACACCGGCGTCGGTTGCCGCCCCTTGGGCCGCGCTCATCGCGGCGTCGGCCGACGCCTCAATGTCGCTGGTGTCGGCTGCGCAGGAGGCCGCGATGAGCCCCAAGACCGCCAACAGCACCAGCCCAAGGGCCGAGCCACGTCTCCTAAACAGTTTCATGCGTCTTTCCCCTCTCGGTGTGACGACTTCGCTCTGGCCCGGACCTTCCCGGCTGGGATCGAAACGAGCACAGCAGCGCAGGAGCCTCCCATCGAGGCCGTTCACCCCACGCTGTAGCATCGTTCGGTGCCCCAAAACGGCAAGAGCTACAGGCAGTCGTTGACTATAGATCAATCCCCCTCGGCGCATCCAAGCCGACGACGAGCACCGAGCGTGACGGCGCCGAGCCGGCTGTGACCAGCAGCCGTCGCCGACCGAACGTGCTGCTCACCGGAGCGGCGGGCCACTTGGGGCAGCACATCGCGCAGTGCCTGGCGTCGGGCGCAGCGGATCTGGCATTGTCCGATGTCGACGCCGACCGGTTGGCTGATGCCGCCGGCCGGATCACCGAGTGCGGCGGGAGACAACCCCGATCGGCCGGTAATCCCGACGCGCCCCAAGAAGCCACGGCGGACGCTGCTCCGGTGATCATCATCGCGGCAGACGTGACCGACGAGGCAGCCGCTCGAGCCATGGTCCACCAGGCCAGCGAGCGGCTCGGTGGGTTGGACGTTCTTGTCAACGCCCACGGGATCGAGGGACCGACCGCGCCGGTGGAGGCGCTCGACCCCGACGAGGTGCGCCGGACGTTCGATGTGAACGTGATGAGCCTGTTCTGGCTCTGCGGCGCCGCAGCTGAGATCTTCAAAGCCGCCGGCGGCGGCCGCATCGTGAACCTGGCCTCGGGCGCCGGGCTTGCCGGCGGTGCCTTCACCGGGGTCTATCACGCCTCCAAGCACGCCGTGGTGGGCCTGACGCGCTCGCTGGCGCTGGAGTTGGGACCGGCGGGAATCGTCGTCAACGCCGTCTGCCCCGGCTTCGTGGAATCACCCATGGTCGACCGCATCGTCGCGTCTCTCGGTGACTTGGACCTGCCCACCGAGTACGCCCACATGGTGCCGCTCGGCCGCTACGCCGACCCCGACGAGGTCGCCGAAACGGTCCGCTACCTGGCCTGCGACGCGCCCGAGTACATGACCGGCACCTGCCTCGTCCTCGACGGCGGCCTCCGCGCCTGATTTGTGCTCGGGCGATGTGGAGGCGACACTCACTCACGACAGCCAGTGCACACCTTCGGGCAGGTTGGCGGTCCAGTTCCAGCAGGTGATGGTGTTGTCAGCGCGGAGTGCGCATGAATGGACGTGGCCGGCCGCGATAGCGGTGTACGCGCCCGCCGGGGCGTCGGTCTGCCCCCTGCTGTTATCGCCCCAGCACGCGATCGTGCTATCGGTGCGGAGTGCGCATGAGTAGAAGCCGCCGGCCGCGATGGCGGTGTAGGCGCCCGCCGGGGCGTCGGTCTGCCCCCTGCTGTTATCGCCCCAGCACGCGATGGTGCCATCGGCGCGAAGTGCGCATGAATGCGAAGCGGCGGCAGCGACGGCAGCGAAAGATCCCTCGGGGGCGTCCGTCTGTCCGAAGTAGTTGTCGCCCCAGCAGGCGATGGTGCCATCGGCGCGAAGCCCGCACGAATGCTCCGAACTTGCGGCGATGGCAGCGAAAGATCCCTCGGGGGCGTCCGTCTGTCCGAAGT
>VXXM01000089.1:0-44317 GCA_009835395.1 Acidimicrobiia bacterium | reverse complement strand
GAACTTGCGGCGATGGCAGCGAAAGATCCCTCGGGGGCGTCCGTCTGTCCGAAGTAGTTGTCGCCCCAGCAGGCGATGGTGCCATCGGCGCGAAGCCCGCAAGAATGGGTCCCACCGGCAGTAACGGCGGTAAAGGCGCCCTCGAGCGCCTCTGCCTGGCCGGCGAAGTTCCCGACGTGGCCCGTGTTGTCGCCCCAGCAGGCGATGGTGCCATCGGCGCGAAGCCCGCAAGAATGCCTCGAGCCGGCCGTCACGGCGGTGAAGATGCCCGTCGGGGCGTCCGTATCTCCGAAGTAGTTGTCGCCCCAGCAGGCGATGGTGCCATCGGCGCGAAGCCCGCAAGAATGGTTCGGGCCGGCCGTCACGGCGGTGAAGGTGCCCGCCGGCACGTCCACCAACACGTGGTCGCCGCGGCCCCAGCAGGCGATGGTGGTGTCTGCGCGGAGTGCACACGAATAGAAGGCGCCAGCGGCGATGGCTGTGTAAGTGCCCGTCGGGGCGTCCGTTTGTCCGAAACCGTTGTCGCCCCAGCAGACGATGGCGCCATCGGCGCGGAGCGCGCACGAATGGCGTGACCCGGCGCTGATCGCGGTGTAGGTGCCCGCCGGGGGATCCGTCTGGCTAAAGCTGTATTCGCGCCAGCAGACGATGGTGCCGTCGGCGCGGAGTGCGCACGAATGCTCGAAGCCGGTGGCGATGGCACTGAAGGATCCCGATGGCACGTCGATGCGAGAGAATGCAACGTCGCCGCGAGTGGAGTACCCGTAGCCCCAGCACCAGATGGCGCCGTCGGTGCGGATGGCGCACGAATGCTTCCAGCCAGCGCTGATGGCGGTGACAGCACCGGCCGGGGCCTCCGTTTGACCCCACCCGTTGTCGCCCCAACACACAACAGTGCTGTCGGCGCGGATGGCGCAGGAATGATCCATGCCAGCGGCGATGGCAGTGAAGGATCCCGCCGGCGCGTCCGCTTGACCGACGTGGTCGCCGCGCAGGTTCTCGTTATTTCCCCAGCAGACGATAGTGCTGTCGGCGCGAAGTGCGCACGAATGGTCCCAGCCGGCGGCGATCGCGGTGAAGGATCCCGAGGGAACGTCCAACTGCCCGTAGGAGTTGTCGCCCCAGCAGACAATGGTGCTGTCAGCGCGGAGTGCGCAGAAATGATCCGAGCCGGCAGCGATGGCGACGAACGAGTCGGAGGACGGCGTCGCCCCAATCGGTCCGGGCGCTGCTGCGGGTTGGGTTGCTTGTTGGATCGAGGTATCGGTGGGGGAGCGTTCAGCATCGAGGTCCGCGTCGATCCACGTCGAGGTGGGCCCGGTGGGCAGTGGTTCGGGCTCTGGGACACCCGGGAAGGGATCCGTCGATTCTCCTGACGGATCCTTCGCGCCCCTGGCCGTCTCGGCTGCGGGTTGTTCCAGGGGCTGCGGATCGGCTGCTGGCGGGTCGGCCGGTTGCAGATCGGCAGTTGTGGCGTCAACGGTGAGCTCGGTGGCCACGCGAACTGTGCCGTCCCCGTCGTCGCCCAGCGTGTTGCCGGCGATGAGTCCGCCGACGAGCAGAGCCGCGGCCGCCGCGACTCCCATCAGCGTGCGCCGGATTCGCCGTGCTCTCGCCGCCGCGGCAGATCGCTCCAGGACGCCCGCGATAGGGGGAACGCGGTTCAGAGACTCCCACCGCCTTCCGATCGCCTGGCCGAGGGCGGCGCCGAGTGTCTGATCGTCGGTGGGCCGTGGGGCGTTGTCGTGGTTCTCGTTCATCTGTCGATCACCTCCCTCAGCTGTGCGAGCCCTCCCGACAGGAGGCTCTTGACCGTGCCGGGGCGGATGCTCATGGTCTCGGCGATCTCCCGTTCGGACAGGTCGCCGTAGTAGCGCAGCACCAGGGCGGTCCTTCTCCTGGTGGGCAGCCCTTCGAGGGCGTCCAGCAGGTAGTCCTGCTGCACCGGGACCTGTTGTGGCCGGCCCGGCCGGATGCGGCGCCGCACCTCTCGCTTGCGCAACTCGCCGCGGGCGCCGTTCACGACCGCCGTCCGCAGGTAGCCGGCCGGATTGTCGAGCCGGTCCCAACGTTCGAACACCTTGGCGAAGGCGTCCTGCGTGATCTCCTCGGCGGCTTCCAGGATGTCCACCAGCCCGCACGCGAGCCGCACCATCGCCAGGTACCGGGCCCGGTAGAACTCTTCGAAGGCTTCGGCGATCACTCGTTCATTCAACACCTCTGCGGATACCGCTGTTGCGGATACCGCTGTTCCGTCATTCGTAACGGGGGTGAGCGTGCCCATCACCCTTACTGACGCGCCACCGGGGTGTTCGGTTCATCGGATCCGGCGAATGCGTGTCGCGGAGGTCTGGCGTAGAGGGTGACACCACTGACCAACTGAATTGCGGGCAGAACACTTGGCCGCCACCGGGCAGTTTTGTGGCCGTAACTGGACAGATCCCACTGGCCGTCAACAACGGTGGGCCATCTGGCCTGCGAGGCCCCCGACTACATGACCGGCACCTGCCTGGTGCTCGACGGGGGCCTACGGGCCTAGGGCCGCCAGGCCCTATCAGGGCGGCTCAATCCAGGAGGCGCGGCAGATCCTGGCGGCGGACCTTGCCGGTGGCGGTCCGGGGAAGGTTCTCGACGAACAGGACTTGACGCGGGCGGCTGCGGCGGTCGAGTTGGGCCGCCACGAGATCGGTCACGTCCTCGGGCCGGAGTGCGCTGCCGGGCGAGGTCCGCACGGCGGCGACGGGCACCTCGCCCCAGTCGGGGTCGGGGATGCCGAAGACCGCCGCCTCCTCGACATCGGGGTGGGCGGCGATGACCTGCTCGATCTGCGCGGGGTGGATGTTGACGCCACCGGAGATGATGAGGTCCTTGGAGCGGCCGACGATCGTGATGTAGCCGTCGCCGTCGACGGTCGCCAGGTCTCCGGTCAGCAGCCGGCCGTCGGTGAACGCGGCGGCCGTTGCGGCGGGATCGTCCCAGTAGCCGGACATGACCTTGGCGGTCCGGACGGTGATCTCGCCGACCTCGCCGGGTGCCACCTCGCTGCCGTCGGGGCGGCGCACGACGACCTCGGCGCCGGCGATGGCGCGGCCGATCGAGCCCAGCCGAGGATCGTCGGGACCGGCCAGGGCTTCGTGGTCGGCGGCGGTGAGCGCCGTCACGACGCCCACCGTCTCGCTCAGCCCGTAGCCGTGGTAGAGACCGCAGCGGAGCTCCTGCCGCATCCGCCAGACCTGCCGGCAGGAACTCGGTGCGGTGCCGTAGACGAGCAGGCGCAGCGAGGCGACCCGCCGGGGCTCGTACGCCTCGTGGTCGAGAATGCGATGGACCTGGGTGGGCACGACGAGGGCGCTCGTCACCTGGTGCGTCTCCACCGCGTCGATCCAGGTGGCGGGGTCGAAACGTCGCATCACCACGTGGGTGTGCGCCCCGTCGAGCATCGTGAACACCCGGGCTGCGGCGGACGTGTGATGCAGCGGAGTAGAGGTGAGGTACACCTCGTGGTCGCCGAACTCTTGTGATCCGGCGTTCATCGCCGCGTTGGCGGTGACAGCCGCGTGGCTGAGGCGGACACCCTTGGCGTGACCGGTGGTGCCGCTGGTGTAGACGATCAGGACGGTGTCGGACGGCTCGGGGAGGGCCGGCAGCCCGCCCGTTGCCTCAGCCAGCGCCGCGGCGTACCGCCGGTCGCCTTCGACCACCACGTCGAGCCCGGCTGCTCGAAGCGCTTCGGCGCCCGTGGCATCGGCGAACGCCAGGGTGGGTCGGGTTTCGGCGACCAGACGCGCCACCTCCGGGTCGGCCAGTTCGGTCGCCAGCGGTACGCAGGCGGCACCGATACGGGCAGCGGCCAAGAAGGTGTCGAAGTGAATGCGTCCGTTGGCGGCCCGGACCGCGATCCGGTCGCCTCGCGCCACCCCCGTCGAGACGAGCCAAGAGGCGAGGCGGTCCACCCGGTCGGCCAGTTCGGCGTAGGTGACCGCCGCGCCGTCGGCGAAGACCGCGTTCCGGCGCGGGGCCATCGCGACCGCGGCGGCGAGAAGCTCCGGGACCAGACGGGCCGAGTCAGGACCCGGTGGTCGAAGGATCATCCGGCCCGAAGGCGACGAATCGGCATCCGTGCCTGACCCGGTGATCGATGGCCGGGCTCAGAAGGCCGTGACCGGCCAGGGGAGTTCCGCCCGGTCGACGGTGCAGCGGGCCGTTGGCAGGAAGTTGGCGACCTGGCAGATGCCCACGTCGGCGATCATGCCCAGAACCAGGGCGGTGTCGGCACGCGACAACCCCGAGGCGGACTCGCACCACGCCAGCATCTCGGCGAATGCCAGCTTGGATCCCTCGTCGATGCCGCGGGCGGACACGACCGTGACGAGTTGGGTATCACTCAGGATGCGCGGCCAGCCCATCCCCTCCGGCCGCGGCCCCACCGCCACCGACACCTCCAGCCGGGTGCCCACCTCCGGCGACTGCACCACCTCGCCGTCGCCCATCCGAGCCTTGCTGTCGCCGAAGTAGAGGTACGCGCCGTCCACCTCGACGGGCAGCACGACCGTCGCACCCTCCCGCACCTCGTTGCAGTCCATGTTCCCGCCGTAGCGGCCCTGCATCTTGGAGAACACCGTCTCGCGGTCCGGCGCCGTGGCGATACAGCCCACCAGCGGGCGGGCCGCGATGCGCAGGTCGCCGACGTGCACGTGGCCGTCGCGCACCTCGAGGCCGTCGCATGCGTACCACTCACTCCACCAGTCGGCCGGCGAGTCGGCCTCGCAGGCGCTCCAGGCGACGCTGCCGGGCGTCGTGACCTCCACGCGGTGCAGCGTCACCGCCACGGCGTCGCCGCGCTGCGCGCCCGCCACGGCGATGGGGCCGGTCACCCCGTCGAGGTTCTCCAGCACCCAGGTGAGATTCTCCGGCGTGAACCCGTCGGGCCGGCGGAAGCGGCCCGTGAAGCAGTCCTCGGTCTCCACGACGAAGACCTCGCCCGCCTCGACGGTGCCGATGGGGGCGTGGGCGCTGCTGTAGGTGAACTTCAGGTCGTCGGGTTCGAAGATCTGCACCCGTCGACTCCGCAGCTAGTCCCGGCGCAGGGCCTTGCAGTTCTCGCGCACCAGGCGGAGTTGCTCGGTGATGCCCAGGTCCGCGTCGGGGTGGCGGGTCGTGGGGTCATCCCGCAGGCGGGTGCGCAGGTGGATGTCGGCGACCTCGGGGGCGCAGAACGGCACGTCGTCGCCGTCGACGTCCTCCAGCCAGACGTGGCGGGGCACGTTCTTGCCGCAGTAGGCGCAGTTGTACACGTCGAAGGACAGGTACATGGGCTCCCGCTCGATCCAGCGACCGCTCATGGCGTCCTCGCCGCCGTCGGGGTGGCGTCCCAGTCACCCTTGCGGCGCTCGACCACCAGCCCGTAGTCGCGCTGCGCCGCCTCCGGCGTGACGAGCCCCTCGGCCACGTCGGCCACCACCCTGTCCGCCGAGCGCTCCAGCGGGTCGCCCCAGCCGCCGCCGCCCGGTGCCACGATCTTCACCTGGTCGCCCCGGCGCAGGCGGATGTTGGAGAACTTGGAGGGCGACATCGTGCCGAACTTCTCGCTGAACGTGCTCCAGGTCTCGTCGCCGGCGAGGCGCACGTAGATGCCGCTGTTGGCGCCCGGCTTGCCGCCGTGGATCCCGAAGGGGTCCACGCGCATCCGGTTGAAGATGGCGCTGACGGTCACCTCGTCGGCGACCATGGTGAGGATGCGCTCGATACCCAGGCCGCCGCGGTTCAGTCCCGGCCCGCCGGAGTCCTCCAGCAGGCGGTAGGAGTCCACCCGCAGCGGGTAGCGCGACTCGAAGACCTCTACCGGCGTGTTGCGGCAGTTGCCGTTGATCACGATGATCTGGCTGTTGCCATCGGCAGCCGGCCGGCCGCCCCAGCCGATCCCCTCGAAATGGAAGTGCGAGTAGAGATCGTCGTTGTCGGGGTGCTGGCCGCCGAACAGGAAGCAGCACGAGGTGCCGCCGAGGGAGGCGGGGATGCGCTCGGGCAGCGGATCGGCGAGGGCGCCGAAGATGATGTCGGTGATGCGGGGGGACACCTCGGTGTTGCCCCCTACCAGCGGCGCCGGGAACTCGCAGTTCAGGATCGTGCCCGGCGGGGCGATGATGTTGATGGGCCGGTAGCAGCCCTCGTTGCGTGGGATGGTGGGGTCGGTGATGTGCATGAAGGCGTTGTAGACCGCCGAGGCCGTCACGGCGTAGGTGGCGTTCATGGGTCCGGCGGCCTGGCCGTCGGAGCCGGTGAAGTCGCAGGCCACGTTGCCGCCGTCCACGACGACGGTGCAGTCGATCACGTAGGAGCCCTCGGCCACGCCGTCGTCCTCGATGATGTCGCTGAACCGGTACTCGCCGTCGGGGATGCGGCGGATCTCCTCGGACATGCGCCGCTCGGCGATGCCGATGAGGTCCTCGGTGGCGGTGGTGACGGTCTCGTAGCCGTAGGTGTCGATGAGGCCCGTTAAGCGCCGCTCGGCGACGTTCAGCGATCCGACCATGGCCATGAGGTCGCCGTAGGTGACCTTCGGCGTGCGGTGGTTGGCGAAGATGATCTTCCAGACGTCCTCCTGCGGCACGCCCTCGCGCTCGAGCCACAGCGGCGGGATGCGCAGCCCCTCCTGAAAGATGTCGGTGGCATCGCCGGCCAGCCCGCCCGGCGCCTTGGCGCCCGGCTCGGCCAGGTGCGCGCAGTTGGCCACGAATCCCACGATCTCGTCGCCGTGGAACACCGCCTTCAACAGGGTGTGCTCGGGGATGTGGCCGCTGCCCCGGTACGGGTCGTTCATGATGATCACGTCGCCCGGGCGGTAGATGTCGGGACCGAGTTCGTCGATCATCCACTCGACGGTGAACTTGATGGTGCCGATCTGGGAGGGGCAGAACTCGGCCTGGGCGCTGAGACGGCCCTTGGCGTCGAACAGCACGCAGGAGAAGTCCAGCGACTCGTTGAACATCGGCGAGTAGGCGGTGCGCATCATGGCGATGCCCATCTCGCGGCAAGTGGTGGCCAGGTAGTTGTCGATGACCGTGAGCGTGACCTGGTCGATGGCGAGGTCGGCGGCCACCGAGCGGTTCTCCGGGGGCGTGAGCAGGGCGGTCATGAACTCACCTCCACGGTCAGGACGTCCCCGGGCTTCGCGGTTCAACGAGCGTAGTGGACCCTGCCGCAGCCCTCGCCGGCGTCGGCGTCGTCCTCCAGGCGCCATCGCTGCGCTCGACGACGAGGCCGTAGTCGCGCAAGGCCCCGTCGGCTGTGACCAGGCCCTCGGCCACATCGGCCAGCACCCTGTCCGCCGAGCGCTCCAGCGGATTGCCCCAGCCGCCGCCGCCGGGCGCCAGGATCTTCACCTGGTCGCCCCGGTGCAGGAGGATGTTGGAGAACTTGGAGGGCGACATCGTCCCGAACTTCTCGCGGAAGGTGCTCCAGGACTCCTCGCCGGCGAGGCGCACGTAGATGCCGCTGTTGGCGCCCGGCTTGCCGCCGTGGATGCCGAACGGGTCAACCAGCATCCGGTTGAAGAGGGCGCTGACGGTCACCTCGTCGACCTCGATGGTCAGGATGCGCTCGACGCCGAGGCCGCCGCGGTTCAGCCCCGGCCCGCCGGAGTCCTCCAGCAGCCGGTAGGACTCCACGCGCAGCGGGTAGCGGGTCTCGAAGATCTCCACCGGGGTGTTGCGGGCGTTGCCGATGATGACGATGACCTGGCTGTCGCCGTCGCCGATCGGGCGGCCGCCCCAGCCGACGCCCTCGAAGTGGAAGTGCGAGTACAGCTCGCCGGTCTCGGGATGCTCGCCGCCGAACAGGAAGCAGCAGACGGTGCCGCCGTGGGAGGCGGGGATGCGCTCCGGCAGCGCGTCGGCCAGGGCGCCGAAGATAATGTCGGTGATGCGCGGGCTCAACTCGGTGTTGCCGCCCACCAGCGGCGCCGGGAACTCGCAGTTCAGGATGGTGCCCGGCGGGGCGATGACGTTGATCGGCCGGTAGCAGCCCTCGTTGCGCGGGATGGTGGGGTCGGTGATGTGCATGAAGGCGTTGTAGACCGACGAGGCCGTGACGGCATAGGTGCCGTTCATCGGTCCCGCGGCCTGCCCGGACGACCCGGTGAAGTCGCAGGTCACGCCGCCGCCGTCCACCACGACGGTGCACTCGACCACATAGGACCCCTCGGCCACCCCGTCGTCCTCGATGATGTCGCTGAAGCGATACTCCCCGTCGGGGATGCGGCGGATCTCCTCGGACATGCGCCGCTCGGCGATCCGGATCAGGTCCTCGGTGGCCGTCGTCACCGTCTCGTAGCCGTAGGTGCCGATGAGGCTCTTGAGGCGTCGCTCGGCGACGTTCAGCGAGCCGACCATGGCCATGAGGTCGCCGTAGGTGACCTTGGGCGTGCGGTGGTTGGCGAAGATCAGCTTCCAGATGTCCTCCTGGGGGACGCCCTCGCGCTGTAGCCACAGCGGCGGCAGGCGCAGGCCCTCCTGGAAGATGTCGGTGGCGTCGCCCGCCAGCCCGCCGGGCGCCTTGGCACCCGGCTCGGCCAGGTGAGCGCAGTTGGCCACGAAACCGATGATCTCGTCACCGTGGAACACCGCCTTCAGCAGCGTGTGCTCGGGGATGTGGCCGCTGCCCCGGTACGGGTCGTTCATGACGATCACGTCGCCCGGGCGGTACACGTCGGGGCCGAGTTCGTCGAGCATCCACTCGATGGTGAACTTGATGGTCCCGATCTGGGAGGGGCAGAACTCGGCTTGAGCGATCATCCGCCCCTTGGCGTCGAACAGCACGCAGGAGAAGTCCAGCGCCTCGTTGAACATCGGCGAGTAGGCGGTGCGCATCATGGCGACGCCCATCTCGCGACATGTCGTCGACAGGTAGTTGTCGATGACCGTGAGCGTGACCTGATCCACGGCGAGGTCGGCGGCGGCCGACGGGCTCTGCGGGGGCATGAGCAGTGCGGTCACGAGCCGACCTCCACGATCAGCACGTCCTCGGGTGTGCGGCGCAGTTGCATCCCCGGCTCCACGAGCGTCGTGGATCCCTCCTCGGAGACGACCAGAGGACCGTCGAGCACGGTGTCGATCGGCATCGCCCGGCGGTGCAGCACGCGGCAGTCCATCAGCCCCTCGCCGCCGAAATGCACCGCCCGGGTGGTCTCGACATGGCCGCTCTCGGGCTGGACGCGGGCCAGACGCGGATGGGGGATGGCGCCGATGGCCGAGACCCGGAAGCTGACCATCTCGATGACGGCATCCGCGATGACGTACTCGTACATGGCCCGATGGCGGTCGTGGAACGCCTGATAGGCCAGCTCCAGCTGCGCGGCGGCACCGTCGGCATCGAGCGCGTCGATCGGCGGCACCTCCACCTCGGTCTCGTAGTTCTGCCCCAGGTAGCGCATGTTGATGGCGTAGCGCAGTTCGCAGTCGCCCTCGAAGCCCTGGGCGCGCAACTCGTCGGTCGCCGCCCGGGCGATGGTGGCGAAGCGCTCGGCCACCTCGGCAGGGCCGGCGCGGTCCGAGCGGAACGACTGGGTCCAGAGCTTGTCGACGCGCAGATCGCCCAGCAGCAGCCCGAGCGCCGAGAAGCTCCCGGGGAAGGGGGGAACCACCAGCGTGGGAATGTGCAACTTGCGAGCCACTGCGGCGCCGTGCAGCGGACCGGCCCCACCGAAGGCCAGCAGGGCGAAGTGGCGCGGGTCGTGGCCCCGGTCGATGCTCACCATGCGGATGGCGTTGGCCATGTTCTCGTCCGCGATCTCCACGACGGCGTGCGCCAACTCCAGCGACGACATGTCCAGTCCCGCCGCCATCGCGGCGGTCGCACGGCGGGCGAGGTCCTCGTCGAGGCGCATCGCCCCGCCGCAGAAGTAGTCGGGGTCGAGATGGCCCAGCACCAGGTTGGCGTCGGTGAGGGTGACCTCGGTGCCGCCGGCTCCGTAGCAGATCGGCCCGGGATCGGCGCCGGCGCTCTGCGGGCCCACCTGCAGGAAACCGCCCGCGTTGACCCAGGCGATCGACCCGCCCCCGGCGCCGACGGTGTGGATGTCCATGAGCGGGATCGCCGCCGGGATGCCCCACTCCACCTCGTAGGAGGTGGTGTAGCCCACGTCGCCGCCCAGGATGAGCGCCACGTCGGCGCTGGTGCCGCCGACGTCGATGGTGACCATGTTCTCGAGCCCCAGCAGGCCGGCCACGTGGCGGCTGGCCACGGCACCCCCCGCCGGTCCGGACATGGCCAGGTGGATCGGGTGGTCGGCGGCTGCCTCGGCGTTCATGAGGCCGCCGTTGGACTTCATCATCGCCCAGTTGACGTCGATGTCGGCCGCCGCCAGCCCGCCGGCCAGGCTGGCCACGTAACCCTGCATGAGCGGCTTGACGTAGGCGTCGGCGATGACGGTGCTGGACCGCTCGTACTCCCGCCAGATGGGGGCCACCTCGTGGCTCACCGACAGCGGCAACTCGGGGAATCGCTCCCGCAGAGCCGAGGCCAGCGCCGTCTCGTGGTCGGTCTTGAGGTAGGAGAACAGCAGGCACACGGCCAGCGCCTCGAGTTCGCCGTTGGCGGCGAGCCGCTCGCAGAGGTCGTCCACCGCCTCGGCGGTGAGAGGTGTCAGCACCTCGCCGTCGGCGGTGATGCGCTCGGCGACGCCGAAGCAGTCCCGTCGGCTCACGAGTAGCGGGCGCGGCTTGTTCCAGGTCAGGTCGTAGAGGAACTGCCTGTTGACGCGCTGGATGTAGGGGATGTCCTCGTGACCGGCCGTGCAGATGAACCCCACCCGGGCGCCCGCCCGCTGGATCATGGTGTTGGTCGCCACGGTGGTGCCGTGCACCAGGAAGGCGATGTCGGTGGGATCGGTGCCGGACGCAACGATGGCGCCCAGGAACGCCCGCAGCGGCTCCGCAGGCGTCGACGCCACCTTCAACGATGCGACCGTGCCGTCGGAGGTGTCGAACGCGATCAGATCGGTGAAGGTGCCGCCGGTGTCTATGCCGATGCGCGTGGAGGTCATGGCGTCTTGCTCATCGTGCTACCGCGCATCCTGCCGATCATGTCCCGGTCCTTGGTCAGCCCAGCGGTTCGGTGACCGTCATCATGGCAGCGAACGGGTGCGTACCGGAAACCGCCGTCGGGCAGAAGTGCAGTACCTGGCCGCGAACACCCCAATCAACGGCCAGCATCTCCCCGGTGTCGTCCACGGTGATGAACAGCATGTCATGGTCCGCCCCGCCGAAGCAGACGTTCGTGGGCGACGTGCCGCCGCACGGGATCCGGTCCACCTCCGCGCCGCCGGCGTCGTAGACGTACACGTGACCCGACCCGAAGTGGGTCACGAGCAGGTTCCCCTCGCTGTCGAACGCCATCCCGTCGGGACCCGACACCGGAGCCTCGGGAACAGGCGGTTGCCGGCAGAAGAGCCGGCGGTCCACGGCCGCGCCGGTCGCGACGACGTCGTAGACCCAGACGCAGCTGCGCAGGGTCTCGGCAACGTAGAGATGCCCACCGCGCAGGGCGATGCCGTTGGGGAACGCCATGCCGGTGTCGATCCGGTGCAGTTCATCGGTGACCGGGTCATAGCCGTACACGCCGCCGATCGGATTCTCCAGCGAACTCCCCCACGGATCGGTGAAGAAGCAGCCGCCGTCGGCGTCGAAGCAGAGATCGTTGGGACCGTTCAGCGGCTCGCCCTCGAACGAGTGGACCCAGCAGCTGCGCCTGCCGTCGGTCCCGACCCGCAGGATCGCCCGGTGGCCCTCATCGGTCACGTACAGGGCGCCGTCGGGGCCGAACGCCAGCGCGGCCGGGATGCCGTCCACACCGCCACCTGAGGTGTTGAGGAGCCGTGCGGTGGAACCGGGAGTGCCCACGTGCGTGGCGCAGATGTCGCCACCGCGAGTCGGCCAAGCCTCGTCCCGCGTGAACGAGCAGACGTTGAGGATCCAGCCGTCGGGGCCGGCGACGGGCCCCTCCGGCGCGCAGAGGCGCGAAGCGAACGCCGCCGGTGGGGTCATCGCAGCGGTCGGATCGCTCCCGAAAATGGATTCCGGCCTGCGCCGGAATGACGGGGAGAGCTGTCCCACTGCGCCCGCCGCGGGGGTTAGGCGTCGACCGCCTCGCGCAGTCGCCCGACGAGCCGATCCACCTCCGCCAGCGTCTCCGCGTCGGGGTCGTAGCCCACCGGTCCCCGCCGGCGGGCGCTGGGGAAGATCCCCTGGGCCACCAGCAGGTGCTTCTCGATCGCCACGAAGGCGTCGAGGCTGTCCATGAGCGACACGAGGCGGGCCAGCGGGTCGGCGATGGCCTCGATGCGCGCCTCGTCGCCGGCCTCCAGCGCCCGCCACAGCGCGACCAGCGCCCACGGGGTGTCCCCCGCCGGCATGGTGCCGACGATGCCGCGCCGGTAGTTGTCCACGAGCGCGATGCCCCCGGAGCCTTCGAACACACGCGCCCGGCCGTCGGTGGCGTCACGCAGTTCGCTGAGGCGCGGGCCGATAGGCACGGCCTCGGGCTTGAAGAGCACCCGATCGCCGTAGGCGTCCAATAGGTCCGCCTGCATCCGGATCGACATCGGACGACCCACATAGCCGCTGGCGTCCTGTACCACCACCGGGACGTCGATGGCAGCCAGCAGCGCCTCGTAGTAGGCCGAGAGCTCGCTGTCCGGAACCCCCACCGAGACGGGTGGTATGGCCATGACCGCGGTGGCCCCCACGCTCTCGGCGTGGCGGGCAAGGTCCACCGCCACCTTCGTGCTCTCAGCCCCCACCGAGATGATCACCGGCCCGTACGGCAGCCCGAGGCCGCACGAGAGTTCGGCCAGGTGCCGACGCTCTTCGGTGCTCAGGCGCAGCACCTCGGACACCATCGCCAGCACGATCCCGTCCACCTCGCAGGCGTACACCCACTCGATCTCGGCGGCGAGAGCGGCGGCGTCGATGTCGTCGTTGTCGTCGAAGGGTGTCTGGAAGACCGGGAACACCCCGGCCAAGGCCTCCGGCGGATACTGCACGGCGGCGATGCTACCCGACGTACTCCGGTTGGTCGCCGGGCGGTCGGGGACGGGTTGCCGCAGGACGTCCGGCGCCCGGACTCAGGTCTGCAGCTCGCCCCGCAGCCAGCGGGCGAGGGCCTTGTCGGGGTCGGGGATCTCGTCGGTCGAGCTGTACCAGTAGTCCTCCCAGCCGTCCTCCGGCAGCCCGGTGAACACCATGAGGTTGAGCGGGTAGGCCTCACTGTCGGCGCAGCGTCGGAAGTCGTCGCGGAAAAGGAACGTGGGCTTGCCCCAGGCGATGGCCATGCCGAGTTCCACCATGACGCCCTCGTCGGGCGGGCAGCCGTTCACGACGGCGAAGATGCCGTCGGCCTCGCGGACGAGTCGCAGGTCGTTCTGCCCGACCTTGTAGGCCCACCCGGGTTGACCGATCCAACCCTCCTGGTCGCCGAGGGTGAAAGGCTCCCACGGCTCGGAGCCGACCGCTTCGAGTGCGGCGATCAGGTCGTTGAGCGGCCCGGCGCGCTGCGCCGGTGAGAACCCGTAGGGATTCGCCAGATACAGGGTCTTGTGTCCGCTCATGGCCTGACCGTAGCCCCGGCGCGGTCGAGGCCGAAGGCGTCGTGGAGGACGGACACAGCGCCGACCACGTCAGCCTCGCGGACGACGCAGGAGATCCGGATCGCTGAGGTGGAGATCATCTCGATGTTGATTCCCGCGGCGCCGAGGGTCTCGAACATCGTGGCGGCGACACCGGGATTCGTCTTCATCCCGGCTCCGATGAGGCTCACGCGAGCGATGGTGGCATCGGAGGTCACGGCGCCCGCCCCGATCTCGGCGGCCAGCGACTGGGCCACCGAAGTGCTGTCGCCCAGCTGGCCGCGGGGCACCGTGAAGGAGATGTCGGTGACGCCGTCCGCCGAGACGTTCTGCACGATCATGTCGACGTTCACGTCGAGTTCCGCGAGGCGCCGGAACAGCGTCCCGGCGATCCCCGGACGATCCGGGACGTTCGGGACGGTGATCTTCGCCTCCGAGGTGTCGTGCGTGACGGCCGAAACGATGGCCTGCTCCATGGTGGGATCCTCCTCGCCGATCCAGGTGCCCGGCTCCCAGGTGAACGCCGAGCGCACGTGCAGGCGGACACGCCGGGCTCGTGCCACCTCCACCGACCGCATCGCCGGCTTCGGGCAACCGGTCGCCGTCATCTCCAGCATCTCGTCATAGGACAACCGCTCGATGCGCCGAGCCCGGGGTACCACCCGGGGGTCGGCGGTGAACACCCCCGAGACGTCGGTGTACAGCTCGCAGGCGTCGGCTCCGAGCACGTGCGCCAGTGCGACGGCCGTGGTGTCCGATCCGCCGCGGCCCAGGAACGTCACGTCGCGATCCGACGAGACCCCCTGCGAGCCGGCCACGACCGGCACCCGTCCCTCAGCGATGGCAGCGCGCACTCGCTCGGGGCGGATCTCCAGAATGCGAGCGTTCTGGTGGGTCGTGTCGGTGATGAACCCGGCCTGGCTGCCGGTGAGGGACTCGGCCGGCACACCCCGGTCGTGCAGGGCCATGCAGACCAGCGCGGTCGCCTTGCGCTCGCCCGCGGTGATGAGCATGTCCATCTCGCGCCCGGGCTGCCGGTCGGCGACTGCCGAGGCCAGGCGCAACAACTCGTCGGTCTCACTGCCCATGGCACTCACCACCAGCACGACGTCATCGCCCTGCAGGCGCCTGAAGCGCACCTGCTCGGCGATCTCGCGCATGCGCTCGGGTGTCGCCACGGACGTGCCGCCGAACTTCTGAACCAGGAGAGCCATCGCTGTCACGGTAACGCCGCCCGCCGTCACTCTGCGCCCGAGCGGCCGGTAGCTTTCTAGGCCATGGGGACAGAGAAGCGCGCCCGCCAGAAGGCCGGAACGCAGGCGCGCCGGGAGGCGGCGCAGCAGGCAGCGGCGCGAGCCAAGCGCCGGCGCACGATCATCAGGGTCGGCGTCGTGGTGCTGGCCGTCCTGGGGGTCTTCCTGGGTCTCACCCTCAGCGGCCAGGAGGACGAACCCGCCACGACCGCCCCGACGCCGCCGGTGGGCGCCGAAGTGACCGCCGAGACGGCCGACGGCGCCGACGACTCCGACGGCGACGACATGACCGCCGAGCCCGGCGACGACGCAGCGACCGAGACCGAGACAACCGGCAACGACATGACCGCCGAGGACGGCGACGACGCAGCGACCGAGACCGAGACAACCGGCAACGACATGACCGCCGAGGACGGCAGCGGCGAGGTGGCGGGTACGCCGGAGATCGCCCCGGCCGGCGGCCCGGACTACGTGTCGTACACCGTGGAGGACTACGGCTCCGGGCCGTGCGCGCCCGCGGCAGGGGTCGCCGAGCCGGTGCTGCACTTCGATAGTGCACCGATGCTCTGCATCGACACCTCGGTGCCGCACACAGCCACCTTCGATACCTCCCGAGGCGTGGTGCGGGTGGCGCTGGACGTGGCGAACACGCCGGGCACGGTGAACAGCTTCGTGAACCTGGCGCGCTTCGGCTACTACGACGACACCCTCGTCCATCGCAGCGCGCCGAGCATCGGCATCCTGCAGGGCGGTTCGCCGCACACCAACACCGCCGCCGACCCCGGGCCCGGTTACACGCTATGGGACGAGGGAACCGGCTTCACCTACCGGCCCGGCCAGCTCGTCATGGCCCGTCGCAACGAACCAAACAGCGCCGGGGCGCAGTACTTCTTCACGGTCACCGACGACGCCGGCCTCCTCGATGGACAGGGCACCTACGTGGTCTTCGGTGAGGTCATCGAGGGACTCGACGTGCTCAGCGACATCCTCGCCAGCCACGTCGACGAACCCGACAATCCCCTCGGCGGCGCTCCCGACCCGCCCGTCGTCGTCGACTCCGTCACCATCGAAGCGGGCTGATCCCGCCGCCCGGCGACTCCGGGCCGGGGTCAGGTGGCCAGGTCCTCCAGGCCGATCGTCGTCCCGTCCCGGTACAGGACCACCTCGCCGACGGCCTCCCAGGCGGCGCCGGGTCGGCCGATGAGGGCGCTGCGTTCGTGGATGGCGGCCACCGGCAGGTCCGGTGGCGCCAGCTGGACCGTCCGGGAGATCCGCTCCGCCGACAGGGTGTCGGCACGGGAGATGATGGCCAACTCGTCGGTGAGGCCGAGACCGAGCGTGAAGGCACCACCACGCACGTCGACCATATGGTCGCACAGGACGTTGCCCCCGGCGCCCGCACCTGCGACGGTCGCCCCGGCCGCGGCTGCACCCACGAGAGCCTCCCAGACGGCGGTGCGCAGCAGGGTGGAGCGGGCGTGCAGGGGCGAGCCCCCGGTGAGGTAGATCATGGTGGCCCCCGCCACCGCAGCGGCCGCCTGCGGGTCGTCGGCATCGGCTCGCCGGTAGACGTCGAGCCAGCGGCAGCCAACCCCGAGCGACCCGAACCACTCCTCGGCGCGCGCCCGCAGCTTGGCGGGGTTCTCATACGCCGTGGCGGTCGGCAGCACCACGACCTCCCGCGCTCGGGACTCCGCCAGCAGGACGACGTCGAAGTCGCAGCCCGCGGAGAACTCGTCACCCCCGACGAACGCCAGGGTGCCCCGACTCACGGCGCCACTCCGGAAGCGCTCCGATCAGCGTGCCCGGCAAGCCGGTGCGGATCGGGCCGGGCGGCGCCGACGACCACCCGCAACAGACCCGCCGAGCGTCCTCGTAGCCGGCGCCGGTCCAATGAGGTCACTTCGAAGCCGCCCGCCCACAGCGCCGCGGTGACGTGGCACGCCATCGACATGCCCCAGCGGCGCCGAGCGAGGCCATCCAGACGCCGGCGCCAGCGGCGGGCGTCGCCATCGAGCTCCACGAACAGCAGCCGCCCGTCGGAGGCCACCAGCGGTCGCAGCATCGCCACGAGCGTCTCCAGGCATGGAGCAGCCGCCAGGGCCCCGAACGAGCAGACCACATCGAACGGTTCGTCGCCTCTCTCGCCCAACGATTGCGGCGGGGCCACCACCAACTCGCTGACCGACTCGTAGGCGAAGCCGCCGGCCAGCGGGCCACCGATGTCCAGAACCCTCCCGGTTGCCCGGCGCTGCATCTCGAGCACCTCGGGCCGCAGTAGACGCCGGAGTGCCCCGCTGCCGCCGGCCAGGCTCATGTTCGAGCCGGGATCGGTCAGCGCCCAAGCCCCCTCCCCCGATGCCCCGATGTCCTCGGGCATCGCCGGGCGGGCGCTCAGCGCCACCAGCGGCCGGCGAACCGCCACCCGGACCGCACCGGAGCCACCCGGCGTGCCTCCGGTCGCTGCAGCAGCAGCCGGACCGCGGCGACGATCGCCGCAACCTCGTCGTCGTCGGGCGGCGGCGTCACCGCGACGATCGGCCCGGCGGCGGCGCTCGGGTCGCTCACAGCGGGATGACGCCGTGCTTCCGGCGGGGGCGCTCAGCCCGCTTCGAACGCAGCGCTTCGAAACCGGCGATCACCTTCCGCCTGGTCTCGGCCGGATCGATGACATCGTCGATGTACCCGCGCTCTGCGGCGACGTACGGGTTGGCATAGCGCTCGATGTAGTCCTCCACCAACTCGTCACGGCGAGCCTCGGGGTTCTCGCTGTCGGCCAACTCGCGCCGGTGGAGGATCTCCACGGCGCCCTGCGGACCCATGACCGCCAACTCGGCCGACGGCCACGCGAAACACAGATCCGAGCCCACCGACTTGGAGTCCATGACGACGTAGGCGCCTCCGTAGGCCTTGCGTATCACGACCGAGATGCGGGGCACCGTCGCCTCGCAGTAGGCGTACAGCAGCTTGGCGCCGTGGCGGATTATGCCGCCGTACTCCTGATCCACGCCGGGCAGGAACCCCGGCACGTCCACCAGCGTCAACAGCGGGATGCCGAAGGCGTCGCAGGTGCGGACGAACCGCGCCGCCTTGGAGGATGACTCGATGTCCAGAACCCCGGCCAGCACCCGGGGCTGATTGCCCACCACGCCCACGGTGTGCCCGTCGAGACGGCCGAAGGTGCAGACGATGCTCTGCGCCCAGTCGGGGAAGTACTCCAGGTACTCGCCGTCGTCGAGCACCGAGGCGATCACATCCCGCATGTCGTAGGGCAGGCTGGAGCTTTCAGGCAGCACGGCGCGCAGCTCGGGGCAGCTGCGGTCCGGCGAGTCGAGGGGTTCGTAGTGCGGGGGATGCTCGAGGTAGTTGGACGGGAGGAAGCTCAGCAGCTCCTTCACCGCGTCGAGCGTCTCGTGCTCGCTGTCGCGCACGAAGGTCGCCACGCCCGACTTGGTTGCGTGGCTGCGGGCGCCGCCGAGGTCCTCGAGGGAGACCTCCTCGCCGGTCACCGTGCGCACCACGTCGGGGCCGGTGATGAACATGTGCGACTTCTCGCGAACCATGAAGATGAAGTCGGTGATCGCCGGGCTGTAGACGGCACCGCCCGCGCACGGCCCGAGGACCACCGATATCTGCGGCACCACGCCCGAGGCGCGCACGTTGCGCGAGAAGATGCCCCCGTAGGAGTCGAGGCTCACGACCCCCTCCTGGATACGCGCCCCGGCGCCGTCATTCAGACCGATCACCGGCGCCCCGGTGGTGACGGCAAGGTCCATGACCTTGTGGATCTTGGCGGCGAACACCTCGCCCAGGGCGCCCCCGAAGACGGTGAAGTCCTGCGCGAAGACGAACACCGTGCGGCTGTCGACCGTGCCCCAGCCGGTGACGACGCCGTCCGTGTAGGGCCGCTCGCTCAGGCCGCTCTCAGTGGCCCGGTGGCGGGCCAGCATGTCGAGTTCGTGGAAGGACCCCGGGTCCAGCAGGTAGTCGATGCGCTCGCGGGCCAGGAGCTTGCCCTTGGCGTGCTGGCGCTCCACGGCCCGCTCGGGGCCGGCGTGCCGGGCCTGTTCCTTGCGCTTGGCGAGTTCGGCGAGGCGTTCGGCCATGGAATGATCGGCCATAGGCATCGAAGCGTACAGGAGCATCCAATCCCGCCCGCCGGCGGCGGCCGCGGAACGATCGTGGCCTGATGGCCGCGGGCTAGGGTGCGCCTCATGCGGGTGCAGTTCTTCGCCAGTTGCCTCGTGGAGCTCCTGCAGCCCGACGTGGGGACGGCGGCGCAGCGCGCATTGGGAGCCGCCGGCCACGAACCCGAAGCGCTGGTCGGCGCCACCTGCTGCGGCCAGCCCGCCTACAACGCCGGCTACGGGGCTGAGGCGCGGCGCGTGGCCCGGCGCACGCTGCGCGCCCTCGGCGACGACGACAGACCTTGCGTCGTCGCCTCCGGATCCTGCGCCACGATGATGTCCCACCACTGGCCGGAGTTGTTCGAGGGAACCCCCGAGGAGACCGCGGCCCGCCGTGCCGCCCGGCGCATCGCAGAGTTGACGGCGTTCATGACGACCGCCGGCAGCGACGCGGCACCGGACGGCGGCACCGGTCACGACGATCACGCCGACGTCTCGGACACCTCACGCGCCGGAGGGCCTACTGCGGTCATCGTGCACGATTCGTGCCATGCGCTGCGCGAACTCGGTGCGGGGGCCACCGTCCGGCGCGCCCTCAGCGATACGGGGCACGTCATGGTCGACGCCGACGGGGGCGAGCGGTGCTGCGGGTTCGGCGGCTCGTTCTCGGTCAAGATGCCGGCGGTGTCGGTGGCCATGGCCGACGAGAAGCTGGACAGCTTCGTCGCAACCGGGTGCGAGCAGGTGACGAGTTGCGATCTCTCGTGCCTGCTGCATCTGCAGGGCCGGGCCCGCCGCCGCGGCCTGGGGTTGCGTTTCGACCACGTGGCCACACTGCTGAACCGAGAGCCGTGACCGCGCCTGGACCGCTCCGGTCGCCGCCGGACCGGACCGGTCACACGATCCCGTGAGCAATCCGACCGCGACGCCGGTGAGCTTCGGTCGCCGCGCCGACCGCGCGCTCGCCGACGAGCGCATGCGGGCCGCCATCGCCCGGGGGACGGGTCTGATGGTGCAGCGACGTCACGAGGCGGTCGCCGAGCTCGTCAACGCCGACGAGTTACGCGACGCCGCCTCGGCCATCAGGGCGGCGACCCTGCAGCGGCTCCCGGAGTTGCTGGAGCAGTGGTCGGACAACCTCGGCGCGCTCGGTGGGCAAGTGCACTGGGCGACCGATGCCGACGAGGCCACCGCCATCGTCGCCGGCATCGTCCGGCGGCGCGGCGGGAAGGTCATCGCCAAGGGCAAGTCGATGATCTCCGAGGAGATCCACCTCAACGAGGTTCTGGAGCGGGCCGGCGCCGAGGTCGTCGAGACCGACCTCGGCGAGTTCATCCAGCAACTGGCGGGCGAGCCACCGTCGCACATCGTGGCGCCGGCCATGCACAAGGACCGCTTCGAGGTGGCCGACCTTCTGAGTGCCGATCGGGGAGCGCCCGTGAGTCCCGAGATCGATGACGAGGCGGCCTACGCCCGGCGGCGTCTGCGGCAGGCCTTCCTGGACGCCGGCGTGGGGATCACAGGCGTCAACTTCGCCGTCGCCTCGACGGGCTCGATCTGCCTCGTCGAGAACGAGGGCAACGGCCGAATGTGCTCGAGCCTGCCCCCCACCCACATCGCCCTCATGGGGCTCGAGCGAATCGTCGCCGACTTCGCCGAGCTGGACGTGATGCTCAACCTGCTGGCCCGCTCCGCCACCGGCCAGGCACTCACGGTGTACACGAACATCGTCACCGGCCCGCGGCGCGGCGACGAGATCGACGGCCCTGAGGAGTTGCACGTCGTGGTGCTCGACGGCGGGCGCAGCGCGGCCCTGGACACCCGATTCTCCCCGGCGCTGCACTGCATCCGCTGCGGGGCCTGCCTGAACGTGTGCCCGGTCTACCGCCAGGTCGGCGGCCACGCCTACGACTCGGTCTACAGCGGGCCGATCGGCGCGGTGCTGACACCGTTGCTGAAGCCCGACGATCCGGCCGCCCGCGAACTCTCGGAGGCCTCGTCCCTGTGCGGCGCCTGCACCGAGATCTGCCCAGTGCGCATCCCGCTGCACGACCTGCTGCTGCACCTGCGGCACCGGGACGCCCGCGAGGACGCCTCGCGGTTGCGGCGAGCGGGTTTCTGGCTCTGGTCGCAGGCATGGTCGCGCCGCTGGATCTTCCGGGCCATGGTGCTCGTCGCCCGGGCAGGGTTACCGCTGCTGCGCAGGATGCGCCACCTTCCGGACGTCGGCTGGCTGGGAGCCTGGCGGCGCGGGCGGGAGTTGCCGTGACCACCGGCACCTCCAGAGAGGAATTCCTGCGGCGGCTGCGGGCAACCGGCTCCGGTGACCCCGGTCAGCCGCCCGCCAAACCACGGCCGCGGTTCGCTGACAAGCGCGGCGGCCCGAACGGGTTCATCGAGTCCTGGACGGCTCTGGGCGGGACCGCTGAACAGGTTCCCGCCGAGGATCTCCCCGGCGCGGTCACCGCCTACGCCGTCGGTCGGGACGGGCCGCTGCTGGCGACCGCGGGGCTCGACGTGGCCGCCGATCTCACCTGGCCGGACTGCGGGTCACAGGCTGCAGCGGGGTCCGCGGTCGGCGTGGTGCGAGCCGTCGCAGCCGCGGCGCAGACCGGCACCGTGCTACTGCGGGCCGACGACAACCGGGGGCGGGCGGCGAGCCTGCTGCCCCCCGCCTGCATCTTCGTGATCGACGCCGGCTCCGTCGTCGACACCCTCGGTGATTTCCTGCGCGATCTGGAGGACCCCCCGAGCCAACTGGTCGCCGTCACCGGGCCCTCCCGCTCCGCCGACATCGAGAGCACGCTCGTGATCGGCGTCCACGGCCCCGGCGAGGTCCACGCCATACTCATCGGGTGACGGGGCGGCCCGAACCTCTCTTCACGCCGCCGTTCGCGGCGCTGCTGCTGGCCTGCGTCTGGTACTTCCTCGTAACCGGGATGATGTTCGAGGCGATCCCACGGTATGTGAGCACCACGCTGGCCGGCGGCAACTGGGGCGTCGGCGCCGCCGTGGGGATCGCAGGGCTGGCTGCGGCATTGCTGCGGCTTCCAGCCGGCAGGCTGACCGACCGCAAGGGACGCCGCTGGGTGCTGGTGCTGGGAGCCTCGCTGGCGGGCGCGAGCATGCTTGGGCTCCTGGCCGCCCGCAGCGTGGGCGCCGTCGTGGGATTCCGCTTCCTCACCGGGCTCGCCGAAGCGGCCTACTTCGTCGCCGCGGCGACGGCGCTGCAGGATCTCGCACCGGCGAGCCGCCGCGGGGAAGCCACCTCCTACTTCTCCGGCGTCGCGTACGTGGGGTTCGCCCTCGGCCCCGTCCTGGCCGAGTGGCTCATCAAGCGATTCTCCTTCGACGTGGTCTGGCTGCTCGCGGCCGGACTGAGCCTCATCACCGCCGTGCTGTCACTGCGCGTCCCGCAGAATCGCAGCGCTGTCGTCGACGACGGGCGCTTCTGGCCGAGACCCCTGCTGCATCCGGCGGCGCGGGCGCCGGGCACCGTCCTGCTGATCGGCCTGATGGGCTTCTCGAGTTTCGTGACCTTCGCGGCACTGTGGGCGACGGAGGTCGGGATCGCGCGGGCCGGGGACGTGTTCATCCTGATGGCGGCGACGGTGCTGACCGTCCGGGTCCTGACCGCCCGGGTGATTGACGGCATCGGCCCCCGGGCCACCGCCACCATCGCTCTGAGTTCCTCGGCGGCCGGACTCGCCGTCCTGGCCCTCTGGCAGCAGCCCGCCGGCACCTATCTCGGCACGCTGGTGCTGGCCGTCGGTCAGGGCTTCATGTTCCCGGCACTGTTCACGCTGGTCATCATGGCCGCACCGGAGACCGAGCGGGGTCAGGCCGTGGGGGCGTTCAGCATCTCCTTCGACCTGGCCTTCGGCATCGGCGGCGTCCTGGCGGGCATCATCGCCAACTCCCTGGGAGGCATCCCGGCCGCTTTCTGGTTCGGCGCCGCGGCGTGCGCGCTCGCGCTCACCGTCGCCCGGTCGTTACTCCCGTCGTCGCAGAATGCACCGGGCGTGGCCGGCGACCTACCGCCGCCGCCACGGGCCGACCCCGGGCCGGCGAGGTGGTTCAGAGGATCTTGATCTCGATGTCCACCCCGGCGGGGAGGTCGATGCGCTGCAGCGAATCAACCGTCTTGGCCGAGGAGTTCACGATGTCGAGCAGCCGCTTGTGAATCCGCATCTCGAAGTGCTCGCGGCTGTCCTTGTCCTTGTGGGGTGAGCGGATCACGGTGACACGGTGCCGCTCGGTGGGCAGCGGCACCGGCCCGCGCACGTCGGCCTGCGTTCGCTTCACCGTCTGCACGATCTTGCGCGCCGACTGATCCACGACCTCGTGGTCGTACGCCTTGAGGCGGATCCGGATCTTCTGCCCCGTGGCCACGACGGGCTACTTCAGGATCTTGGTGACGGCGCCGGCGCCGACGGTGCGCCCACCCTCGCGGATGGCAAAGCGCAGACCCTCGTCCATGGCGATGGGGGCGATCAACTCGACGGTCATCTGGGTGTTGTCACCCGGCATGCACATCTCGATGCCCTCGGGCAGCGCGATGGAGCCCGTCACGTCGGTGGTGCGGAAGTAGAACTGCGGCCGGTAGCCGTCGAAGAACGGCTTGTGGCGCCCGCCCTCGGCCTTGGTCAGCACGTAGACCTCGGCCTCGAAGTGGGTGTGCGGGGTGATCGAGCCGGGCGCGGCCAGCACCTGGCCCCGCTGCACCTCGTCCTTGGCGACGCCGCGCAGCAGCGCGCCGATGTTGTCACCGGCGCGACCCTCATCGAGGATCTTGCGGAACATCTCCACACCGGTGCAGACCGTCTTGCGGGTCTCCTTGATGCCGACGATCTCGACGTTGTCGCCGGTGTTCACGATGCCCTGCTCGACCCGGCCGGTGACGACCGTGCCGCGGCCCGTGATCGAGAAGACATCCTCGATGGGCAGCAGGAACGGCTTGTCGACGTCGCGGACCGGCTCCGGCACGTAGCTGTCGACCTGCTCCATGAGGGCCACGACCTGGTCCGCGGCCTCGGTGTCGCCATCCAGCGCCTTGAGCGCCGAGACCGGCATGACCGGCGTGTCGTCGCCGGGGAACCCGTACTCGTCGAGCAGTTCGCGCACCTCGAGCTCGACCAGCTCGAGGATCTCCTCGTCGTCGACCATGTCCACCTTGTTGAGGGCCACGACGATGCTGGGCACGCCCACCTGGCGGGCCAGCAGCACGTGCTCGCGGGTCTGGGGCATGGGGCCGTCAGCGGCCGAGACCACCAGGATGGCGCCGTCCACCTGGGCGGCGCCGGTGATCATGTTCTTGATGTAGTCGGCGTGGCCGGGCATGTCGACGTGGGCGTAGTGCCGGTTGGGCGTCTCGTACTCCACGTGGGCGACGTTGATCGTGATGCCCCGCTCGCGCTCCTCGGGGGCCTTGTCGATGGAGTCGAAGTCCGTGAACTGCGTGGACTCCGGATCGCGTTCGGACAGGACCCGCGTGATGGCGGCGGTCAGTGTCGTCTTGCCATGGTCGATGTGCCCCATGGTCCCCACGTTGATGTGAGGCTTCGAACGCTGGAAGACTTCCTTGGCCATTTCTCGCTCCTGATGCTCCGTTTCGATTGTGATTCTGTTCGGTTCGGTTATATCGGTTCGCCTGCAGGCGGTTCGGTTACGAATTCGTGCGACCCGGCGGCGCGGCCCGTATCGGCGAGCCGGATGAGCGTTCGCGGCGGCAGTCGGATCTTCGGTTGGTCAGACGCCGCGCACGCGGGAGATGATCGTCTCCTGCACCGACACCGGCACCTGCTGGTAGGAGTCGAACTGCATGGTGTAGGTAGCCCGACCCTGAGTGCGCGAACGCAGGTCGGTAGCGTATCCGAACATCTCAGCAAGCGGCACTGTGGCGTTGACGACTTGATTGGCGCCGCGCTGCTCGGTCGCCAGCACCCGGCCGCGGCGGCTGTTGATGTCGCCCACGACGTCGCCCAGGAAGCGCTCGGGCACCACCACCTCCGTTGCCATGACCGGTTCGAGCAGGACCGGCGAGGCTTTGTGCGCAGCCTCCCGGAACCAGGCCACGGCCGCGATCTTGAAGGCCATCTCCGAGGAGTCCACGTCGTGATGCTTGCCGTCGTTCAGGATGACGCGGACCCCGACGGTGGCGAAACCCGCCAGGACACCGGTGGTGAGAGCCTCGCGGATACCCGCCTCCACGGCCGGGACGTACTCCTTCGGGATCGCCCCGCCACTCACCTCGTTCACGAACTCGAAGTCCTCGCCCGCCCCCAGCGGCTCGATCGAGGCACTGATGACGGCGAACTGGCCCAGACCGCCGGTCTGTTTGCGGTGAATATAGGTGTGCCCGAGCACCGGGGCGGTGAGCGTCTCCCGGTAGGCCACCTGGGGCCGGCCCACCGAGGCGTCCACCTTGAACTCGCGCAGCATTCGATCCACGATCACCTCGAGATGCAGCTCACCCATGCCGGCGATGATGGTCTGGCCGGTGTCGGTGTCGGTACGCACCCGGAACGTGGGGTCCTCCTCCGCCAGCGCCCCCAGGGCCTTTGACAGGCGATCCTGGTCGGCCTTGGACTTGGGCTCGACCGCCACGTCGATCACCGACTCGGGGAAGTCCAACTGCTCCAGCAGGATCGGATGGTTCTTGGCGCAGAGCGTGTCCCCAGTGCGGGTGTTCTTGAAGCCGACCGCGGCCACGATGTCACCCGCACCCACCTCGGCGCGGTCGAGGCGATCGTTGGCGTGCATCTCCAGCAGGCGCGAGATGCGCTCGGTGCGGCCGGTTCGGGAATTGAGAATCTGATCGCCCTTGGACACCTTGCCGCTGTAGACCCGGAAGTAAGTCAGCCGTCCCACGTGCGGATCGGACATGATCTTGAAGGCGAGGGCGGCGAACGGCTCCGCCTCATCGGTGTCCCGCGTGAGGATCGCACCGCTGCGGGGGTGGGTTCCCTCCACCGGCGGCAGGTCGAGCGGGGACGGCAGGTAGTCCACGACGGCATCCAGCAGCGGCTGCACGCCCTTGTTCTTGAACGCCGAGCCGCAGAGTACCGGCACGAACTGGCCGGAGAGGGTGCCCCGGCGGATGGCCGGCCGCAGATCCTCCGCCGTGATCTCCTCCTCGGCGACGAACTTCTCCAGGATGTCGTCGTCGATGGTGCTGACCGCATCGATGATCTCGGCCCGCCGCATCTCGGCCATTTCGACCAACTCCGGCGGCACCTCGATCTCCTCCCAGGTGGCACCCAGGTCGGAGGTGTTCCAGACGAGGCCGCGCATGGTCAGCAGGTCGACCACACCGGCGAAGTCGGACTCGGCGCCGATCGGCACCTGCAGCACCAGCGGGTTGCAGTCCAGCCGCTCGCGGATGCTGTCGGTGCAGAAGAAGAAGTCGGCACCGGTGCGATCCAGCTTGTTGACGAAGCAGATGCGGGGCACGCCGTAGCGGTCCGCCTGGCGCCAGACGGTCTCGGTCTGCGGCTCCACGCCGGCCACGCCGTCGAAGACGGCCACGGCGCCGTCGAGCACGCGCAGCGACCGCTCGACCTCCATGGTGAAGTCCACGTGACCCGGGGTGTCGATGATGTTGATGCGGCTGTCCCGCCAGATGCAGTGGGTGGCGGCTGCGGTGATCGTGATGCCCCGCTCCTGCTCCTGGGCCATCCAGTCCATGGTGGCGGCGCCGTCGTGCACCTCGCCGATCTTGTAGTTCACGCCCGCGTAGTACAGGAAGCGCTCGGTCGTGGTGGTCTTGCCCGCGTCGATGTGGGCCATGATGCCGATGTTGCGGGTTCGTTCGAGGGGTTGTGGAGACATGATGCAGTTCTCCGCTGCAATGGGTCGGGTCGCGGACTCCGGTCGGGGGATCGGGGCCGGTGGGATCGGACCCCGGTGACCGGCGGTGAATGCGTCACCGACCGGTCGGAGGGAATTCAGGCGCGGTGACGCTCCGATGCGTTCATCGCTACACAACCATGGCGAATCAGGCTCCCACTACCAGCGATAGTGGGCGAAGGCCTTGTTGGACTCCGCCATCTTGTGGAGGTCCTCTTTGCGCTTGATCGACGCCCCGGTGTTGTTCGAGGCGTCGAGCAGCTCCCCGGCGAGGCGAGCCGCCATCGTGCGCTCGCGGCGGTCCCGGGCGTAGCCGACGATCCAGCGGATCGCCAGCGTGGTCTGGCGGCGTGGCCGCACGTCGACGGGCACCTGGTAGGTGGCACCGCCCACCCGCCGGCTGCGCACCTCGAGCTGCGGCTTCACGTTCTCCACGGCGCGCTTCAGGATGACGGCGGGCTCTGCGCCGGTGCGCTCGCCCACCGTCGAGAGGGCGTCGTAGACGATGCGCTCGGCCAGCGATCGCTTGCCGCGCTGGAGCACCTTGTTCACGAACTGAGTGACCAGTACCGAGTCGTAGACCGGATCGGACCGCAGATCGCGGCGCGGGGGTGGACCTCGACGGGGCATCTCGTCAGTCCTTCTTGGCGCCGTAGCGGCTGCGAGCCTGCCGACGCTCGTCCACACCGCTGGAGTCCAGGGCGCCGCGAATGACCTTGTAGCGCACGCCGGGGATGTCCTTCACCCGGCCGCCGCGCACCAGCACGATGGAGTGCTCCTGCAGGTTGTGCCCCTCGCCGGGTATGTAGGCCGTCACCTCGATCCCGCTCGTGAGGCGCACTCGCGCCACCTTCCGCAGCGCTGAGTTCGGCTTCTTGGGCGTGGTGGTGTAGACGCGCGTGCACACTCCCCGCCGCTGGGGCGCTCCCTTGAGAGCCGGTGTGCTGTCCTTGCGGGACTTGGACCGGCGTCCCTTGCGCACGAGTTGCTGGATGGTGGGCACGATTCAGGTTACGAGTGGGCGACCCGGTGTCACAACCCGGCGGTCTCGGCGGCGAGCTCCGGGGACTCCTCCGGCGCCGGCGCCTCGGCAAGTGCATCGGCCGTGTCAGGCGCCACGCCGAACACGTCGGCGTAACCCTCCGCGAACTCGTCGTACTCCTCGGAGTAGACCTCCATCGGCACGTAGTCGGGGGCGTGCGGCGCGACATTGCGGTACTTGGCGATCCCGGTGCCGGCCGGGATCAGCTTGCCGATCATGATGTTCTCCTTGAGCCCGCTCAGATCGTCGCTGCGCGACTCGATGGCCGACTCGGTGAGCACCTGCGTCGTCGTCTGGAAGGAGGCGGCCGAGAGCCACGAATCGGTCGCCAGCGAGGCCTTCGTGATTCCCATGAGCTCGGGGCGGCCCTGCGCCGGGCGCTTCTCCTCGGTGATGAGCTGCCGGTTGGCGTCCCGGTAGCGGCGGGCGTCGACCCGCTCGCCGGGCAGGAAGTCCGAGTCGCCGGACTCCTGAACCAGCACCCGCCGGGTCATCTGGCGCACGATCAGCTCGATGTGCTTGTCGTGGATCGACACGCCCTGCTCGCGGTAGACGGCCTGCACCTCGTCCACGAGGTACTGCTGCACGGCGCGCAGGCCCTTGATCTCCAGCAGTTCCTTCGGGTCGACGTTGCCCTCGACGAGCACGTCGCCGGCCTCGACCTCGGCGCCGTCGGCGAACTCCAGGCGCGCTCCCACGACGGCGACATGCTTCTCCTCGCTGCCGTCGGGGGCGACCACCCGCAGCCGCTGCTGCTGGCCGTCGGGCTCGTCGACCCGCAGCGTGCCCGAACTCCTCGCCAGGGTCGCCTTGCCCTTGGGGGTCCGAGCCTCGAACAACTCCACGACGCGGGGCAGGCCGCGCGCGATGTCGCTCACCGACCGTCCCAACTCCATGGCGCCGCCGGTGTGGAACGTCCGCATCGTCAGCTGGGTGCCAGGCTCGCCGATGGACTGGGCGGCGATGACGCCGACAGCCTCGCCCGTCTCGATCAGGGCTCCGGTGGCGAGCGACATGCCGTAGGACTTGGCAGAGATCCCCTGGAGAGAGTTGTCGGTCAGCGGCGACAGCACGCGTATCCGCTCGAGTCCGGAATGGGTGGCGAGGCGCTCCATGAGTTGGCGCGTCACCATCTCGCCTGCGGCGATCTCGGTCCCGTCGTCGAGCGTGACGCCGTCGGCCAGGACCCGGCCCAGCAGGCGCACCTCCAGCGGCCTGTCACCGGAGCGAAGATCGACGTGGATCCCCGGAACCGGTTCGTTGTTCTCGAACGGGTCCTCGTCATTGATGATGAGCTCCTGCGCCACGTCCACGAGGCGCCGGGTCAGGTAGCCCGAGTCGGCGGTGCGCAGCGCCGTGTCCACGAGTCCCTTGCGCGCGCCCGGCGTGGAGATGAAGTACTCCAACACCGACAGCCCCTCGCGGAAGTTCGACTTGATCGGTCGGGAGATCATGTCGCCGCGCGGGTTGGCCACCACGCCGCGCATGCCGGCGATCTGGCGCAACTGCATCATGTTCCCGCGTGCGCCGGAGTCCACCATCATGTTCAGCGGGTTGAGGCCCTCGCCGCCCAGGGCCTCGACCATCTCGTCCTGCACCTCCTGGGTGGCCTCCAGCCAGGTCTCGATCTCCTTCTGGCGACGCTCGCCGTCGGAGATGATCCCGCGGCGGAACTGGTTCTCCGTGGACTGGGCCTGCCGCTCGCGGCGCTCCAGGATCCGCGGCTTGTCGGCCGGAACCTTGATGTCGTCGAGGGAGATCGTGAGGCCCGACTGCGTGGCGAACCGGAAGCACAGGTCCTTCAGGCCGTCGAGGCTGCGCGCCACCTCCGCCTTGGGATAGTTACGGGCGAGGCGCTCGACGACCCGGCCCACCGCCGGCCGCCTCAGCTCCTCGTTGATGAACCCGAAGTCCTCCGGCAGCTGCTGGTTCAGCAGGATCCGCCCGACCGTGGTGGGTTCGTAGGTCGCCCTTCCGTTGCCGGCCGACGCATCCTCGCCGCCGGCGGCGGGCCGCTGCAGTTCGGGCACGCGGTACTCGATCGCCGCATGCAACTCCATCTGGCCGGCCTCGTAGGCGAACGTCACCTCGTCGGCGTCGCGGAAGACCCGGCCGGCGCCACGCCCCTCGGGGTTCAGCAGCGTGAGGTAGTAGGTACCGATGATCATGTCCTGGGTGGGCGTCACGAGCGGCGCGCCGTGCGCCGGCGAGAGGACGTTGTTGGCCGACAGCATGAGCACGCGGGCCTCGGCCTGCGCCTCGGCAGACAGCGGCAGGTGCACGGCCATCTGGTCCCCGTCGAAGTCGGCGTTGAAGGCGGCGCAGACCAGCGGGTGGATCTGGACCGCCTTGCCGCCGACCAGCACCGCCTCGAAGGCCTGGATGCCGAGCCGGTGCAGCGTGGGCGCCCGGTTCAGCAGCACGGGGTGCTCCTTGATGACCTCCTCCAGGACGCTCCAGACCGCCGGACGGCGGCGCTCGACCATGCGCTTGGCGGACTTGATGTTGGGCGCCAACTCCTGCTCCACGAGGTTCTTCATGACGAACGGCTTGAACAGCTCGAGGGCCATGAGGCGCGGCAGGCCGCACTGGTGGAACTTGAGCGTGGGCCCCACGACGATCACCGAGCGTCCCGAGTAGTCCACACGCTTGCCAAGCAGGTTCTGGCGGAACCGGCCCTGCTTGCCCTTCAGCATGTCCGAGAGCGACTTGAGCGGGCGGTTGCCCGGCCCGGTGACCGGGCGGCCCCGGCGGCCGTTATCGAACAGGGCGTCCACGGCCTCCTGGAGCATCCGACGCTCGTTGTTGACGATGATCTCTGGCGCGCCCAGATCGAGCAGGCGCTTCAGGCGGTTGTTCCGGTTGATGACGCGCCGGTAGAGGTCGTTGAGGTCCGAGGTGGCGAACCGGCCGCCGTCGAGCTGCACCATGGGACGCAGGTCCGGCGGGATGACCGGCACCACGTCGAGGATCATCGCCCGCGGGTCGTTGATCCGGCGCCCGTGCTCGTCGCGGGTGTTGAAGGCGCTCACGATCCGCAGGCGACGGATCGCCTTGTGCTTGCGCTGCGCCGACAGCGGCTTGGTGCCCTCGGGGGGCGACACCATCAGGCGCAGCTCCTCCTCCTGGGCGTCGAAGTCGGACTCGTCGATGAGCCGGGCGATGGCGTCGGCGCCCATCCCGCCCTCGAAATAGTCCTGGTAGCGGTACGCCAGCTCGCTCCAGAGCTCCTCGTCCTCGATGATCTGGCGTGGGTGGAGGTCCCTGAAGATCTCGAAGGCGTTCTGGATCTTCTCGAGTTCCTCGGTGCGCAGCTCGTCGAGCTCCTCCAGCTCGCGCTCGGCGGCGGCGCGCCGGTTGCGGATGTCCGCGCCGGTCCCGCCGCCCTCCTCGAGTTCGGCGAGTTCCTCCTCGAGCGCCTGCTGAATCTCGGCGCGCCGCTCCTCGAACTCGGTGCGGACGATGCGCAGTTCCTCGTGCATGTCCCGCTCGAGTTCGGGAAGGTCCACGTCGCGGCGCTCGGCGTCAACGTGCACGACCAAGTGGGCGGCGAAGTAGACGACCTTCTCGAGCTGCTTGGCCTTCACCTCTTCGCGGGGCTCGGTCCCGGTGAGCAGGTACGCCAGCCACGAGCGCGTGCCGCGCAGGTACCAGATGTGCACCACCGGCGCCGCCAACTCGATGTGGCCCATGCGCTCGCGCCGCACCTTCGTGCGGGTCACCTCCACACCGCAGCGTTCGCAGATGATGCCGCGGAAGCGAATGCGCTTGTACTTGCCGCAGGTGCACTCCCAGTCCTTCTGCGGGCCGAAGATCTTCTCGCAGAAGAGCCCGTCCTTCTCCGGCTTGAGGGTGCGGTAGTTGATCGTCTCGGGCTTCTTCACCTCGCCGTTGGACCAGGTGCGGATCGAGTCCGCCGTGGCCAGACCGATGCGAAGACGCCCGAACTCGTTGACGTCGAGTGCGCTGGAGGTGTTCCGGCGATCCTGATCCATCCCTACATCTCCCTCCTGGCGGCGTAGGCCGGTCGGTCACCGGCGAGTTCACGCGCCCGGCGTTCGGCCTCGCGACGGGCATCCTCCTCGTCGGACCCCCGCTCCGGGCGCGAGATGTCGATACCCAGTTCCTCGGTGGTCCAGTAGATGTCCTCGTCGATCTCCTTGATCTCGATCTCCTCGCCGGCACTCGAGTAGACCTCGACCTCCATGCACAGGGCCTGCATCTCCTTGATGAGCACCTTGAAGCTCTCCGGGATGCCGGGGTCGGGCATGTTGGCGCCCTTGACGATGGCCTCGTACACCTTCACGCGGCCCAGCACGTCATCGGACTTGACGGTCAGCAGTTCCTGCAGGCAGTAGGCGGCTCCGTAGGCCTCGAGTGCCCAGACCTCCATCTCGCCGAACCGCTGGCCCCCGAACTGCGCCTTCCCACCCAGCGGCTGCTGGGTGATCATCGAGTACGGGCCGGTGGAACGCGCATGGATCTTGTCGTCCACCAGGTGGGCCAGTTTGAGGATGTAGGCGTAGCCGACGGTCACCCGCTGGTCGAAGGGTTCGCCGGTGCGGCCGTTGTAGAGGACGGCCTTGCCGTCCGCGCCCACCAGGCGCTCCCCGTCCTCGGACTCCGGTCGCATGTTCTCCAGCAGCGCGCGGATCGACGGCTTGTCGCCGGTCGGGCCGAGCGTCGGGGCGTCGTCCCAGCGGGCGCCGTCGAAGACCGGTGTCTCGATGAACACCGACGGCGGCGTGGTCGGGCGGGTCTTCTTCTCCGTGCCACGCACCGGCTCGTCGCCCACCGCCTCACCGTTCAACTGCCAGCCCCAGCGAGCCGCGTAGCCGAGGTGCGCCTCCAGGATCTGGCCCACGTTCATCCGCGAGGGCACGCCGAGGGGGTTCAGGATCACGTCCACAGGCGTGCCGTCGGCCAGGAACGGCATGTCCTCGACCGGCAGGATCTTGGCGATCACGCCCTTGTTGCCGTGGCGGCCGGCCAGCTTGTCGCCGACGCTGATCTTGCGCTTCTGCGCCACGTGGACGCGCACCAGTTCGTTCACGCCGGGCGGCAACTCGTGGTCCTCCTCCCGCCGGAAGACCTTCACGTCGATCACCTTGCCGGCGTCGCCGTGGGGAACCTTCAGCGAGGTGTCGCGCACCTCGCGCGCCTTCTCGCCGAAGATGGCGCGCAGCAGGCGCTCCTCGGGGGTGAGTTCCGTCTCACCCTTCGGCGTGACCTTGCCCACCAGGATGTCGCCGGGACCCACCTCGGCGCCGACGCGCACGAGGCCCTCGTCGTCGAGGTCGACGAGCACCTCGTCGGAGAGGTTGGGGATGTCCCGGGTGATCTCCTCGGCACCGAGCTTCGTCTCGCGGGCGTCGATCTCGTGCTCGTGGATGTGGATCGACGTGAGCACGTCGTCGCGCACCAGCCGTTCGCTGACGATGATGGCGTCCTCGAAGTTGTAACCCTCCCAGGACATGTACGCCACGAGGACGTTCTTCCCCAGCGCCAGCTCGCCGTGATCCGAGGACGGCCCGTCGGCGAGCAGTGAACCCTCGACGACCCGGTCGCCGGCCTGTACTAGGGCGTGCTGGCGGATGCAGGTGTCCTGGTTGGAACGGGCGAACCGCGCCAGCGGGTGCTCGACGCGGCCGAGTTTGTCGTAGTGCATCGTGATGGCCCGCCCGTCGAGGTCGATCACCTCGCCGTCGTCGAGGGCCAGGATCACGTCGGCCGCGTCGCGTGCCGCCCTCGCCTCGATGCCGGTGCCGATGTAGGGAGCCTCGGCGCGTTGCAGCGGCACCGCCTGGCGCTGCATGTTGGCGCCCATGAGCGCCCGGTTGGCGTCGTCGTGCTCGACGAACGGGATGAGCGCCGTCGCCACCGAGACGATCTGCTTGGGCGACACGTCCATCCGCTCGATGTCGCTGGGCGGAGCGAAGACGATCTCGGTGGTGGCGCCGAAGAAGTGCTCCTCCTCCAGCTGCAGCTTGAGGTCCTCCAGCGAGGCGGCCTGCGGGGAGCGCCGTGCCAGCACGCGCGGGTTGCGGAAGGTGCCGTCGGGCTTCAGGGGCGCGTTGGCCTGCGCCACCACGTACTCCTCCTCCTCGTCGGCGGTGAGGTACTCCACCTCATTGGTCACCTGGCTCTCGCGCACCACCCGGTACGGCGTCTCGATGAAGCCGTGCTCGTTGATCCGGCCATAGGTTGCGAGCGCCCCGATGAGCCCGATGTTGGGACCCTCGGGGGTCTCGATGGGACACATCCGGCCGTAGTGGCTGAAGTGCACGTCGCGCACCTCGAAGCCGGCGCGCTCCCGTGACAGGCCGCCGGGCCCCAGAGCCGAGAGCCGGCGCCGGTGCGTCAGCCCCGACAGGGGGTTCACCTGGTCCATGAACTGGCTGAGCTGGCTGGTGCCGAAGAACTCCTTGATGGCGGCCACGACCGGGCGGATGTTGATGAGCGTCTCGGGGGTGATGGCCTCCATGTCCTGGGTGGTCATGCGCTCGCGCACGACGCGTTCCATGCGCGAGAGGCCGATCCGCACCTGGTTCTGGATCAACTCGCCGACCGACCGGATCCGGCGGTTGGCGAAGTGGTCCTGGTCGTCGAGCCGGTACCCCTGCTCGTAACGGACCAGGTGCAGCAGGTAGGTGGAGGTGGCCAGCAGTTCGGCGACGCTCAGCGTGGCCTGATCCGGGGCAGGGGCCTCGAGGTCGATGTCGAAGATCTCCCTGATGCGCTCGACCTCCCTGCCGAGCTTGCGGTTCAGCTTGTAGCGCCCCACCCGCGAGAGGTCGTAACGGCGCGGGTCGAAGTAGGCGCCGGCGAAGTAGGCGCGGGCCGCCTCGGCGCTGGGCTGGTCGCCGGGCCGCACCCGCTTGTAGATCTCGATGAGAGCGTCGTCGCGGGACAACTCGTGGCTCTTCTCGTTCTCCCACTGCGGGGCCAGGAAGTCGAAGTAGGCCACGAAGCGGTCGAAGAAGCCGGGGTAGGTGTCCTCGTCGCCGAACCCCAGCGCCGTCAGGAAGGTGAACAGGCTCAGGCGACGCTTGCGCGCCACCCGCACGCCGGCGCTGACGTCCCGCCCGGGCCGGTGCTCGACATCGAACTCGATCCACTCCCCGCGGTAGGGATGGATCGTCCCGGTCACGAGTTGGTGCTTGGACATGTTCCGCAACCGGTAGCGCTCACCGGGCTGGAAGATGACGCCGGGCGACCGCACGAGCTGCGACACCACCACCCGCTCGGTGCCGTTGATGATGAAGGTGCCCTTGGGGGTCATCTTGGGGAAGTCCCCCATGAAGACCACCTGCTCCTTGATCTCGCCGGTATGGCGGTTCAGGAAGCGCGCACGCACGAAGACGGGCGCGCTGTAGGTCATGTCCTTTTCCTTGCACTCCTCCACGGAGAACTTGGGCTCCATGAGGAGGAACTCGTCACCCGGATCGAACTCGAACTCCAGGAGCAGGTTCTCGGAGTAGTCCTTGATCGGACTGATGTCCGCGAAGACCTCCGCCAGGCCCTTGTTGAGGAACCAGTCGAAGGACTCACGCTGGATCGCGATCAAATCGGGAAGGTCGAGAACCTCCTCGAGATTGCCGAACGAGTAGCGCCGGCGAGCGACTGAGGGGGAACGCTGAGCGACAGCTGGAGATGCCACGTCTCACTCCTGGGGAAGCACATGACCGACTTTGGGACGCGCGACGGTGCCACGAGGTTGGGAACCCGAGTTTTCGGACAGCCGAAAACGGGGATGACTACGCGGGAAGCGGCGGCACGGCGCGTCTACTGTAGTGGCCGCCGGCGCCGCGGGCAACCCTCGCGGGCTGTCCGCCGCGGGTTTTCTCGCCGCCCGGGGCGCGCGGGCTAGGAGATCTGGATGACGGCTCCGGCGCCCTCGAGGGCCTCCTTGGCCCCGTCGGCCTCGTCGCGCGGCACGCCCTGCAGCACCGGCTGGGGAGCGGTGTCGACCAGTTCCTTGGCCTCCTTCAGCCCCAGGTTGGTGAGCGCGCGCACCTCCTTGATGACCTGGATCTTCTTGTCGCCGACCTCTGCGAGCACGACGTCGAAGGCGGTCTGCTCCTCCTCCTCGGCGGGTGCCTCGGCGGCGCCGGCGGCCGGTGCCACCATTGGCATCGCCGCCACGGGAGCGGCTGCGGTGACCCCGAAGCGCTCCTCGAACTCCTTGAGGAGCTCGCTCAGCTCCAGCACGGTCATGGCGCTGATGGTGTCGAGGACTTCGTCGACCTTGGACATGATGGTTCTCCTTGTACTTGTCGGTGCGTTCTTGTGTCGGTGCGTTCGCCTGTGCCGGCCGGCCGTTCCGGCGGGCGTGGGGTCGGCGGGCTCTCAGCCCGCCGAGCGCTCGTCGATCAGCGCCCGGAGCAGACCGGCGAAGTTCCGGGCCGGCGCGGCCGCCAGTCCCGCGAATTCCTGCAGCGGCGCCCCGAGCAGCCCCGCCATCTTCCGCATGGGGCTCGCCAGCGCGCCGGCCAGTTGCGCCTGGAGTTGCTCGGCGGGGGGCAGCTTGGACAGGTGCTCCACCGCCTCGGGGCCGACGGAGTCAGTACCCAGCAGGCCGCCCTTGATGACCAGCCTCTTGTCGGTTCGCTGGAAGTCGACCAGGGCCTTCGCAACGGCCGCGGTGTCCCCGGGGCGGCCGTCGGCGAGTGGCTCCACGAACGCCACGGCGGTGGGTCCCACGAGGAGGTGCTCGCAATCGATCCCCAGTTCGCGAGCCGCCAGCCGGATCAGCGTGTTCTTGTAGACCTTGTAGCTGCCGCCGAACGGGGCGAGCGAGTGGCGCAACTGGGCCATCGCGGTCGTGTCGAGCCCCCGGTACTCGGTCAGCACCGCTCCCTGGGCGGCGCTCAGCCGCTCGCGGATCTCGGCGACGACAGCCACCTTCTCGGGGCGGGGCGGTCGGGAGTGTTCACTCGATGGCTCGGACACGGTTGTCTCCGATCTTGGTTCGGGCTTCGTTGCCGCAACCACCGAGGTGGCCCCGAACGGCAACGGCGCCGCAGAAGATCACGCGGCGCCGGGGGAGTCGGGGGCGTCACCTCATCAGGCGGGCGTCAGCACGGGTGCTGCCGTCCCCTTTCAGCTCCTCAGAGCACCGGAGATCTTCAGCGAGCATTCAGTTGTGGGGCTTGGAAGGCTAGCGGGCCCGCACGCCACCTCCACGGCGCGCCGACCGCACCGGTGTGGGCTCAGATGCTGGCGGGGTCGATCTTGACGGGAGGTCCCATCGTGGAACTGATCGTCACCTTCTGGACGTAACGACCCTTGGCGGCCGCGGGCCGCACCCGCTGCAACTCCTCCATCACCGAGCGCAGGTTCTCCATCAGCGCCTCGGTGCTGAAACTCACCTTCCCGATCGGGACGTGCACGTTGCCCTGGCGGTCGGTGCGGTAGCCCACACGTCCACCCTTGAAATCGGCGACGGCCTTGGTCACGTCGGTGGTCACGGTGCCGCTCTTCGGGTTGGGCATCAATCCGCGTGGTCCGAGCGTGCGCCCCAGGCGGCCGACGAGCGGCATCATGTCCGGCGTGGCGATGGCCACGTCGAAGTCCATCATGCCTCCGCCGATCGCCTCGACGAGGTCGTTGTCGCCCACGTGGTCGGCCCCGGCGTCGCGGGCGGCGATGGCGGCCTCACCGGTGGCGAAGACGGCCACACGTACCTGCTTGCCGGTGCCCGACGGCAAAGAGACGGTCCCGCGCAGCATCTGCTCGGCGCGGCGAGGGTCGACCCCGAGGCGGATGGCCATGTCCACGGTCTCGTCGAAGCCGGCCGACGGCAGACCCTTCACCACGTCGAGACCCTCGACGGCGTCGTGCAGGCGCTGCCGGTCGTAGCGGCGAGCGGCGTCGCCGTAACGCTTTCCCTTGTTCATTCTGCTCCTCCGGCCTCCGGCGTTCCCGGGCTGGGACGCCGGGGGCTGCTGTGTATCCGCCCCGGGCGGTGCGCGACGCACCGCGCTCGGGGTGGGCGGCACTAGCCGCGGACCACCCGGACCCCCATGCTGCGGGCGGTGCCGGCGACCTGGCGCTTGGCCATGTCGATGTCGTCGGTGTTCAGGTCGGGCAGCTTGATCTCGGCGATCGACGTCAGCTGCGCGTCGGTGATCGAACCGACGAACTCGCGCCCGACCTCACCGGCGCCCTTCTCCACCCCTGCCGCCTCGCGGACCAGGAAGGAGGTCGGAGGGGTCTTGAGTATGAAGCTGAAGGACCGGTCCTCGTAGATCGTGAGCTCCACGGGGATGACCTGGCCGGCCGCCTCGGCGGTGCGGTCGTTGTACTGCCGGCAGAAGTCCATGATGGCGATGCCGTGGGGGCCGAGCGCGGTCCCCACCGGCGGTGCCGGGGTGGCCTTGCCCGCCTCGATGTTGACCTTGACGACTGCTAGGACCTTCTTGGCCATGATCGGCTCTCCTGTGAATGTTTGCGGCGGCGGCTAGAGCTTGGCGACCTGGGAGAATTCCAGCTCGACGGGGGTCTCGCGGCCGAAGATGTTGACCAGCACCTTGACCTTCAACTGCTCGGCGTTGATGTCGATGATCTCGCCCGACAGTTCCGCGAAGGGCCCCTCGCGCACTCGCACCGTCTCGCCCGCCTCGAACTGCAGGCGGGGGCGGCCGCGCTTGACAGCCTCGTCACCGGTCGTCTTGGACTCCAGGAACGTCTCCACGTCGCGCCGTCCCAGCGGGGTGGGCTTCGGTCCGTGTCCCACGAAGCCGGTGATCGAGGGTGTCTCCTTGATGACCTGGAAGGCCTTGTCGGTGAGCCGGCAGCGCACCAGCAGGTAGCCGGGGAAGACCTTCTTCGGGACGACCACCTTCTTCCCGCCCTTGAACTCCACGACGTCCTCGGTGGGGATCTGAGCCTCGTAGATGAGGTCCTCGGCCTCGAGGCTGCGAACGCGCGCCTCGAGATCCTGCTTGGCCTTCTTCTCGTATCCCGACTGGGTGTGCACGACGTACCACCGGCCAGGGCGTCGCGAGGGGCGATCCTCGTCGGGCGCTGCGACGATCTGCTCAGCGTCCTCGGCCTCGGCCTCTGCCTCGGCGGCGGCCTCCGCGGCGGCATGCAGCTCGTCCTCGCTCAGAACGTCGTACTGCCGCTCGGCGTCGGGCGTCTCGGCGGCGGGTGCCTCGGTGTCGGGTGCCTCGGTGTCGGGAGCCAGGGGGCCGGAGGGAAGCACCGCCTCGGCCGGCGGTTCGGCGACCTGCGGGGGTGCACCGCCCGCCAGATCGGCCTCGAGTGGGGGGGACTGCTCGCTCACGGAACTGCTCATCGCTCGAAGAGTTTCAGGACAGCCTCGCCGAAGCCGTAGTCCAGGGCGCCGATCACGGCCGTGAGAATGACCACGACCACGAGGGTGACGATGGAGTAGTTGACGACCTCGGAACGGGTCGGCCAGGAGACCTTGCGCAGCTCGGCTCGAACCTCGCGCATGAATTGTGCCGGCGAGGCTCGCTCGCGGCGCGGTGTGGGCTGCCGGCGGCGCTCGGCGACGGGCGCGCCCTCTTCGTCGATGGCCCCCTGCTTGCGGGCCATGCGGCGAAACTGTCTGTTCATTTCCATGGCAGGGCAGGAGGGACTCGAACCCCCAACCGCCGGTTTTGGAGACCGGTGCTCTTCCAGTTGAGCTACTGCCCTCTGATGCGCCCCGGGCGGCGCAGGCCAGACGGCGCGGGCCGGGCGGCGCGGGACCCCTCAGGTTACCCAGCCGACCGGGCCATCCCCACGGTGGGGACGCGCCGGCCGGTCCCGGGCCTGTGGTAGCGGCGGCCAGAATCGAACTGGCGACCTCTCGATTATGAGTCGAGCGCTCTTACCAACTGAGCTACGCCGCTTGGAGATTTGGGGCGGTGCCCGCGAGCTCCCTGAGAGAATCGAACTCTCGACCTTTTCCTTACCATGGAAACGCTCTGCCGACTGAGCTAAGGGAGCCGAGCGGCCAACATGCTACACGGCCCACCCGCGCCCCAACCCCGTGGTCACACGTCGGGTCGACACCCCGAACGCGCCGGATCGAAGGTGCGCTCGGGGCGGTAGCGTCGTGCCCGATGGAGATCCGCCTGGCGAATCGGGGCGACGCCGAGGCGATCGCCGCCATCTACAACCACGAGGCCACGCGGGAGCGCACCGTCTTCGATCTGCGGGCACGCTCGGTCGCCGAGCAGCAGGAGTGGCTGGCCGAGCGCTCGGGGGCGCACTCGGTGATCGTGGCCGTCAGCGACGGCGAGGTCGTGGGGTTCGCCTCCCTGTCGCCCTACCGGCCACGGCCCGCCTACAACACGAGCGTCGAAAGCTCGGTGTTCGTACGGCGTGACCAGCTGCGGCGGGGCATCGGTCGGGCGCTGCTGGAGCACCTCGTGTCCCTCGCCGCCGAGGGTGGGTTCCACAGCATGATCGCCCGCATCGCCGGCGAGAACGAGCCGTCGGTGCGACTGCACGCCGAGTGCGGCTTCGAACTCGTGGGAGTCGAGCGCCAGGTGGGCCGCAAGTTCGGCCGCTGGCTCGACTGCACGGTGATGCAGCGCCTGCTGAGCTAGCCCGCGGCGCTCTGGCCGGGATGGGGATCAGGTACCGCTCGTCGCCAGCGGTCCGATGATCTCCATGGTCGTGGTCTCGATGATTCCTCGATCGGTGAAACCCACATCGGGGATGTTCGGCAGGCAGAGGAAGTTCAGGGCGTAGACGGGCCGGTAACCGATCGAGCAGCCCAGTTCCTCGATAAGCACGCGCTCCACAGCGGCCAGGCGCTCCCCCACCACCTCCAGGGACTCCGGTGACAGCAGGCCGGCGATCGGCAGCGGCACCAGCGCCGCCACCTCGCTGCCGACGGCCGCTGCGTAACCTCCCTGCGCCTCGATGACCGCCCGGGCGGCGGCTGCCATCGAGGCATGCGAGTCCCCGATGACGACCACGTTGTGCGAGTCGTGGTTCACCGTCGAGGCCACCGCGCCGCCGCGGATCCCCAGCCCGGTGACGAACCCCTTTCCGATGTTGCCGGTGCCGTGGTGGCGTTCCAGAACGGCGATCCCCGCCACGTCAACGGCGCTGTCGGGGTGAACGACCCCGTCGCGCACCTCGAGGCGCACCTCGTGCATGGTCTTGGGAGCGCCGAAGGCCACGGCGTTCACGGTCACCGGCCCGTCGGGGGCTTCGACGCGCAGAGCCAGGTCCTCGGGCGCCGGAAGGGCGACGTCCATCGTGCCGGTCGACCAGGCCGGGTAGTCCGCCGGAGGCGGGTCCTGCAGCAGGGCCCCGCCGGTTGCGACCATCTCGCCGCGGTACAGCACCATCGAGGGCGCGAAGTCCTCCAGGCTGTCCAGCAGCACCAGGTCGGCGAAGCGACCGGGCGCCACGCTGCCCAGGTGGCGGTCGACGCGCATCAGCTCGGCGGCGTTCAGGGTCGCCATCTGCACGGCTGTGAGCGGGTCGAATCCTGCCTCGATGGCCAGACACACCCGCTGGTCGAGGTGGCCCTCGCTCATAAGGATGTTCGGGTGGATGTCGTCGGTGCAGAGCACCAGGCGGCGGGTATCCAGCCCGAGCCGCTCGGTGGCGGCGACGATCTCCGGCCACTCCTCGGCGGGCAGCCGGTCGATACGCGGCGTCAGCAGCACGCGCGCTCCCTTGCGGAGCTGTTCGACGACTTCTGCGGGCGACTCCGCCACGTGGGTGTCCTCCACGCCCGCCACCAGCGTGGCGTCCAGGACGGCGCCGCTGAAGCCGGGCAACTGGCCACCCACGGTCTTGTCCCGCTCGATGGTGGCCTCGATCTTCGCCAGTTGCGCCCGGTCGGCGCCCAGCAACAGGGCGGGGTTGATGTCGCCGCCGATGCACACCGCCTCCGGCCGGTCCAGCATGGCCAGGGTCTCGGCCAGGTCCATGGCGTGGCCCGAGGTCTCCCGGTCGGTCGGCATGGCGGGCACCCTCCCCGGCACCCGCAGCAACAGGTTCAGCGGCAGGCGGGCCGCCTCGGCCACCAGCAGGTCGACGCCGGCGGTGCCCAGCACGTTGGCGATCTCGTGGGGATCCTCGCAGACCGACAGCACGCCCCGGGGAACGATCGCGCGGGCCAACTCGGTGACGGTGATGTTGGAGCTCTCGAGGTGCATGTGCGGGTCGATGAGGCCGGGCACCACGAACCGGCCGCCGGCATCGATGATCTCGGTGTCGGGACCTACCAACTGCTCGCCGCTGTTGCCGACCGCGGCGATCCGCCCGGCGGCCATCACCACGTCGGCGGCCACGATCTCGCGCGTGAACACGTTGACCACCCGGGCGCCGGTCAGCACAGCCTCGGCCGGCTCGTCGCCCAGCGCCACCCGGATCAGCCGGGTGCGCACCTCGGTACCCATGTCCAGAACTCGTGCGGTCATGCGACGACAGTACCAATGACGGCAGTGTCGATCCGTGCCGCCGGTGCCGCTGCCGCCGGAGCCCTGTTCCCGGCGGCCGGAGGTATCGTGACCGCTTCGAGGGTCGGTGCCCGAGCGGACAAAGGGAGCAGGCTGTAAACCTGCCGGCGACGCCTTCGGAGGTTCGAATCCTCCCCGGCCCACCATGACGTACTGAACTGCGAACTCCGCCGTTGAGGGCAACCTCGACGGCGTTCGCACTTACGTCTGCATCATCTGGATCAGGTTGCCGCAGGTGTCGTCAAAGACCGCAATAGTGACGTTCGCCAATTCTGTTGGCCCCATCGTGAAAGCTACACCCAGTGACATCAGTTTCTCGTACTCTGCATTGATGTCCGTAACACCAAAGGACGCCGCTGGGATGCCTTGGTCGAACAGCCCTTTCTGGAATGCTTGCGCTACCGGGTTTTCATTTGGTTCGAGCAGAAGCTCGGGTCCATCCGGGTCATCGGGCGACACGACGGTAAGCCACTTGAATTCCCCCACAGGGACGTCATGCTTCTTCACAAAGCCCAGGGTCTCCGTGTAGAACCTCAGAGCCTCGTCCTGGTCACCTACGAAGACGCCGGTGAGAGTAATGCGCATATCTGGGCTCCTTCTCTTTTCGTAGTGTCACTTGAGCCATCGGTCGGTCATGGTGGTGGGCCCGAGGCTCACAGCCCGCCGAGCCAAAGCTCGAAGACGGTTCCGTCTATCGTCGAACAAGGCCCACCAGCGGTCAGCCGTCGCTGGCGTCGGGCTGCCAGCGGAGTACGGGGCGACGCGCCGCCGTCGCCTCGTCCAGGCGGCCGATGGGTGCGCTCCAGGGGGCACTGTGCAACGTGTCTGGATCGGTCTCGGCCTCGGCGGCGATGGCGATCATGGCCGCGGCCAGGGCCTCGACCGCCTCGGGGGGCTCCGTCTCGGTCGGCTCGATCATGAGCGCCTCCTCGACGATCAGCGGGAAGTAGACCGTCGGCGGGTGGAAGCCGTGGTCGATGAGGCGCTTGGCGATGTCGTAGGTGCGCACGCCGTGCTCGCGCCGCTGGCGGGTGCCGGAGAAGACCACCTCGTGCAGCACCGGGCGGTCGTACGGCAGGTCGTAGTGGCCGTGCATGAGCACGCGCAGGTAGTTGGCGTTGAGCACGGCCTGCCCGGACACCGCCCGCAGCCCCTCGGCGCCCAGCGCGCGCATGTAGGCGTACGCGCGGATCAGCACGCCGACGTTCCCGTGGAACTGCTGCAGTTGGCCGATGGTCCGCTCCGGCGTATCGAGGCGCACGACGCCGTCGTCGCCCTCGACGACGATCGGGGCGGGGAGGTACCGCGCGAGCTCCTCGGTGCATGCGACGGGGCCCGCGCCCGGCCCGCCGCCGCCGTGCGGCGTGCTGAAGCTCTTGTGCAGGTTCAGGTGGACGACGTCGAAGCCGAGGTCGCCGTAGCGCACCCGGCCCATAATGGCGTTGAGGTTCGCGCCGTCGCCGTAGAGGTAGGCGCCCGCGTCGTGGATGAGGTCCGCGAACTCCTCGATGCCCTGCACCCACAGCCCGAGCGTGTTCGGCACCGTCGCCATGACGGCGGCGACGGTCTCGTCCAACTCGCGCGCGAGCGCGTCGCGGTCGAGTGAACCGTTGGCGGCGGTCGGGATCTCCGTGACGGAATAGCCCGCCATCGCCGCCGTTGCCGGGTTCGTGCCGTGCGCCGAGTCGGGGACGAGGATGCGTCGGCGCGTCGCGAGCTCCCCGCGGTCCTCGAGCGCGCGCGTGATCATGAGCACGCCGGCCAGCTCGCCATGCGCGCCCGCAGCAGGGGCGAGACTGACGTGGGGCAGGCCAGTCACCTGCGCAAGGCCGCGGCGCAGCTCCAGGAGGATCCGCAGCGTGCCCTGCGCCTCCTCGACAGGAGCCTGCGGGTGCGCCGTTGCGAAGCCCGGGAGCGAGGCCACGAGGTCGTCGACCTTCGGGTTGTACTTCATCGTGCAGGAGCCGAGCGGGTAGGTGCCGGAG
>VXXM01000076.1 GCA_009835395.1 Acidimicrobiia bacterium | reverse complement strand
GGGCACCGCCAAGGTGGGCTGTGGGGACTGCGGCGCGCTGGTGCGGGTCTCCCGGCGGGACCCGGCCAAGCTCCCCGACGGCGAGTTGGCGGACCGGGTCGTGGATCTCGCCGAGGCCAGGGCGCGCCTGGAGGGGGAATATCTGGCGGCGCTGGGTGAGTTGGCGTCACGGGACGGCGTCCAGGGCGCGGCGCATCGGCTGCGGGAGATGAACCGCATGACCTCCCTGGCCGCCAGGGGTGACGCCCGCCTCGCTTTGGAACTGAAGGAGAACGACTACAGCGACACGATCGAGGCGATGCGCGCCGGGAAGGTGAACATCTCCCACGCGCGGGTGATCGCCCGAGAGGCGCCCAAGAAGCACCGCCGCTCAGAGACCGAATTCCTCGAACTCTGCCGCGCCTATCCCGCCGACATCGTCGCCAAACACCCCTTCGCCTATGAGAGCGAGGAGATGTACGCGGACCTCGCCGCCGAGCAGGCCGCCAAGAGCCGCGAACCCGCCGACGCCGAGTACGCCCTCCAGCGCGCCGAACGCAAAGCCACCTTCAACGTCGGCGCCGATGGCATGTGGCACCTGCGAGGACGCTTCGACTTCGTGACCGGTCGGCGCATCAACCAGGCGCTCGCCGCGGCGATCCGCTCTCGCAAACAGCACGAAGGCTCCGCCGACCACACCGGCGCTCAGCACGCCGCCGACGCGCTCGCCGACCTCCTCTGCGGCGAGCAACGAGCCGACACCCAGTTGCTAATCCTTGCTGACTACGACCACACCGCCGACACCCTCAGAAACCCCCGCCTCGACGACGGCACCCCCCTATCGGCCGAACTCCTCGCCCAAGAAGCCCTCGACGCCGAGGTCTACTGCGCCGTGTTCAACGCCGACTGGACCAACCTCGCCCTCGGAACCAGCCGCAACGCCACAGACGCCCAACGCCTCATCCTCGCCGCCCGCGACGGCGGCTGCACCCACTGCAACGCTCCCACAGAAACGACCCACGCCCACCACAACCACCCCCACGCCGCCGGCGGCCAAACCACCATCACCAACCTCCAACTCCTCTGCGCCCCCTGCCACACCCACCACCACCAAACCGACCACGAACACGACCACGACGAGGACACCCACCGCGGCGGTCGCCCCACCAGCCGAAGCCCCTGACGCCGGTGCGGCTCTCGGAGGGACGTCGACCGCCGATCCGGGTGGCCTCAATCGGAGGTGGGCACGAGATGGCGGCTGTACACGGCGCGCACGGCCAGGACGGTGCGCACTTCGGCGGCGACGTCGTTGAAGAACTGCTCGCGGTATGAGGTGTCGTTCAACGAGGCGACCGCGAACTGCAGCGCTGAGATCGTGGCGATCACTCCGGCGCTGGCCAGTAACTCCCACGTCAGCACCATCTCTCCGCCGAACAATTGCCACGTCGCAATCGGATCCAGTTCGGTCTGGGTGGTCCACTGAAGGATCGTGTCGGCTCGCACGGTGAACAGTCCGAGGATCACGAAGAAAACGCCCACCACGAGGCTCACGAGCAACATCCGGACCATCGCGCTCACGAACAGGAGCAGCGCCACGTTGGCGCGGGCGCTTCGGTCGAGCGGCGCCGTGAGCGGGACCACGTCCCCGGTGCCCGCCGCCGGTGCCCCGCTCTCCGGAGCGGCGGCGAGCAACTCGGCGTGCGTCGCCGGCGGGGCATCACTGGCGCGGCAACAGTCCACAATCTCCTGCCACGAGGAGAATCCGGCCAGGGAGCGCACCTCCAACGGAATGCGGATGGCCAGAAACACCAACGAGAGCGCCAGCACCATGCCCACGACGATGCCGTAGTAGGCGGGCAGGAAGTCGTGCGCCAGCTGCCACATCTCGGCGTTCAGGAAGATGACCAGGGAGAAGAGCAGGAGCAGCGGCAGCGAACGGGCGAGCAGTTGGACGATCTGCCGCATCTGCCTGGCCATGAACACCACCGCCCAGCGAAGCATGGGGACGATGCCGTAGCTCGTGATCAGATAGATCACGGACACCGCCACGACGTTGAGCACGAGCACCGCCAGCGCGTACTGCGCCGGCGAGTCGCCGAAGAGGGCGACGATGGCCGATGGAAGCGCGAAGAAGACACCCAGTTCGATGAATCCGACGCGGTCGGGCACCTGGAACGCCCTCCTACCCCGTAACCGGTTGGCGAGGACAGCTCCGGCAACGAGAATCCCGGCACTGCCGCACCACACGCCAACCTGCGCCCGACCGGCGAAGCGGTCGCCGAACACCAGGTTCGTCTCCAGGAAGAAGAGAACGACGAGGGCCGGGATCATGCGGGTCATGACCCCGGTCGTGGCCCCGTAGCCGTCGATCAGGTGCGGGAGACCCTTGCGAATGAACCACCGCTCCGTCCGGCGCCGGAGCGCAGCGAGATCAGATGACATGTCGCGACCGCGGAACCTGTCGGGTCACGGCGAGAACCCGGGCTGCCGGACGGTGGGCTAGCCGCCCGAGAATTCCTCGCCGGTCGGCACTTCGACGCCGGGCCGGTAGTGGATGAAGAGATCCTCGATGATCTGCCGCAGCCCGACCGTGTCGGCGCCCTTGCTCATGTCGAGGGTGATGACGTTGGAGTTGATGTGCATGCCGTCGATGCGGCCGCTGGCGAACAGGCGCCGGGCCAACTCGTCGGGGGGCCGGACCCGCGTCGCCGGCGGCGAACCTTCGTAGTACTCGTGGCCCATGCCGGTGAGTGAGCGGTTGATCTCGAAGCGCACGACGCCGGGGCGCGACGACGGTCTCTCGATGACGGTGACGGGCTGTCCCACGGCGACCGATGCTAGCGGTGCTCCACCAGAGGGGGTTGCTCGGCGGGCTGTGCGCTCCGTGGCGCGCCGGGCAGATGCTCCATGAAGGCCCAGGAGCGCCGGTGGATGGCGGACGGGCCCCAAGCGGCCAGCGCGGCGCGGTGCCGCGGACACGGATAGCCCTTGTTCCGGTCGAAGTCGTAGGCCGGGTAGCGCGCCGCCTGCTGCACCATCAGGCGATCGCGCCAGACCTTGGCGAGGATCGAGGCCGCGGCCAGAGAAACGCAGCGCGCATCCCCACCCACGACGGTGCGCACCGGTCCCCCGAACCCGCCGCCGGCCGGATCACCGGGCGGTGGCGACACGAAGTCCCAACGCCCGTCCAGGAGCAGAGCGTCAGGGGGGACCTCCAGGCGATCCAGGGCGCGGCGCGCAGCCAGCCGTTGCGCCGCCGACATGCCCAGTTCGTCGCACTCGGCGGCGCTGACGGATCCCACCGCCCAACCGGCGCACGCCGAGGCCACCGGCCCGAACAGCCGCCTCCGCCGCGCCGGACTCAACTGCTTCGAGTCGCGCACCTCCCCCAGCGACTCCTCGTGGCGGTCGCCGGCATGCAACGCCGCCGCCGCCACGACGAGCGGCCCCGCCCAGGCCCCGCGCCCCACCTCGTCGAGCC
>VXXM01000055.1 GCA_009835395.1 Acidimicrobiia bacterium | reverse complement strand
GACCCGCCCGCACCCGAGCCGCCGCCCGAGCCCCCGACCGGGGAGGGCTCGCAAGAACCGGACACGCCCGGCGAGACCGATGCCGCAGGGCAGGCGGACGAAGCTGCCGAGTCACCGGACGAATCTGTCGAGCCGGCGCCGGAGGCCCCTGAGGCGGGCGCCGACGGCGGCGACGCCGAGGTTCGCGCCACCCAGACCCGCGGCACGGTGGAGTTCGCCGACTGCGAGCGGGAGTACCTGTGCGGCACCGTGACGGTGCCCCTCGATCACGACGATCCCGGCAGCGCCACCGTGGAGTTGGCCGTCGGCATGCTTCCCGCCGGCGATCCCGCCCTGCGGATCGGCTACCTGCTGGCCAATCCGGGCGGTCCCGGCGGCGGCATGGACGGCTTCCTGGACTTCGGCGCCGGCCTGTCGGAACGCCTGCTGAGCCGCTTCGACGTGATCGGCTGGGATCCCCGAAGCGTCGGCGGCAGCGTGCCGTCCGGCTGCCAGGCGCAGGCCCGGGACCTCTACCTTGCCGACCCGGTGCCGGACACACCCGCCGAGGAGGCGGAACTCGACGCCGCGGCCCTCGCCCTCGCCGAGGCCTGCGTCGCCAACCTCGGCGACGCGGTCGCCCACATCGGCACCATGGACACGGTCCGCGACATGGATGCCATCCGCCGGGCGCTGGGCGCCGAGACCATCAGCTACATCGGCTTCAGCTACGGCACCCTGTTGGGCCAGCTCTACGCCGACATGTTCGGCGAGCACCTGCGGGCGGCCGTCATCGACGGGGTGCTCGACCCGTCGCTCACGAAGTTGGAACTGGAGGTGGGCCAGATGGTCGGCTTCGCCCGGGTGATCGACGACATGTTCGCCTGGTGCCGCGCCGATCCGGACTGCCCGGTCACCGGCGATCCCCGGGAGGCCTACGAACGGCTGCTCGCCGAGGTCGACGCCGAACCTCTCCGGGACGAGGCCGGCAACGTCGTGTTGGGTCCCGCGCAGGCGATCCTCGCCGGTGTGGTGGTGTCGTACGCTTCGGATTTCTGGCCGTTCTACTTCGAGAGGCTGGCCGCCGCTCTCGACGGTGACGGCAGCGCTTTCGGCCAGCTCGGCGAGTTCTATATCGATTTCGCCGACCTCGGTGCGTTCTCCAGCATCAACTGCACCGACGCGGGCGCCTCCACCCGGGCGGAACTCGAAGTGCTGCGCGACCAACTGGGCGCGGTGGCTGGCGAGTTCGGGCGGCTCTCGGCGGTGGCGAGCCTGCCCTGCGAGTACTGGCCGGTGGCCGCCGGCACGCTGCCCACCGGAGCCGTCGTCGCGCCGGATGCGCCCCCGATCCTGGTGGTCGGCAACCGGGGCGACAACGCCACCCCCTACGAATGGGCGGTGTCGGTGGCCGATCAACTCGCCTCCGGTGTGCTCGTCAGCTATGACGGCGCCGAGCACACCAGCTACGGCCGCAGCACCTGCGTCGACAGCGTGGTCGACGACTACCTCATCGACCTGGTCGTGCCATCCGCCGACGTGGATTGCCCCCGGGAGTCCTAGCCGCCGGAACGCGAGAGAGCGCCCCGGCCGGGGCGCTCTGCGATGCTCGGGGGGGAGGACTCGAACCCCCAACGACGGGACCAGAACCCGCTGTGTTGCCTATTACACCACCCCCGAAAGGGTGGGACAATGCTACCGGCTTGCCCCTAAACGGGCTCGGGCGTTGCGTAGGCGGCGGAGCACTTCGGCGCGGTCCAGCAGCACCATGGACTCGAACAGGGGCGGGCCGACGGTGCGTCCCGTGAGCGCCACCCGGATGGGGGCCTGGGCCTTGCCGAGCTTCAGACCGTGGCGCTCGGCGAGGGCCAGGGCGGCGGCGTGGGCGGCCTCGGGCGTCCAGTCGGCCTCGGCGTAGGTGGCGATGGCGTCGTCCAGCACGGCCGGAGCCTGCTCGGAGCCCATTGCCTTCTTCCACGAGTCGGCGTCCTCCGGCGGGTCCTCCAGGAACAGCCAGTCCACGTAGCGGCCGATGTCGCCCAGGGTGCGCACCTTCTCCTGCACCACCGGCGCCAGCGCCTCCAGAACTTCCGGGCGGGTCCGCTCGGGCGGCCAGGTGGCCCGCTCGCCCAGCCACGGCCCCGACCGCCGCAGGTACTCCTCGGTGCTCAACGCCCGGATGTAGACGCCGTTGAAGTGCTCCAGTTTCTTGGTGTCGAAGAACGCCGGCGCCCGGTTCACGTCGGTGAGGCGGAACTGCTCGACGATCTCGGACATCGGCCGGATCTCCACGTCGTCGGCCGGTCCCCAGCCCAGCAGCGCCAGATGGTTGGCCATGGCCTCGGGCAGGTAGCCCCGGGCGCGGTAGTCGCCCAGCGACACGTCGTCGCGCCGCTTGGAGAGCTTCTTGCGGGCGGCGTTCACCAGCAGCGGCAGGTGGGCGTAGACCGGCGGCTCCACCCCCAGCGCCTCCAGCAGCAGGATCACCTTCGGCACCCCCGACAGCAGGTCCTCGCCCCTGATGGCGTGCGTCACGCCCATGTCCACGTCGTCGACGGCGTTGGCCAGGAGGAACGTGGCTGTGCCGGCGGAGCGCCACACCACGAAGTCCTCCAGGTCGTCGCTGGCGAAGGACACCTCGCCGCGCACCACGTCGGTGAACGTCACGGTGCGCCCCGCCGGCATCCGGAACCGGGCCGCCAGTCCGGGCCGGAGCGCCGTGCCGGCCACCGGCCGGTTGTCGGCGTCGCAGAGGTAGGCGGCGCCGCACTCCAGCAGCGACTCCACAGCCTCCCGGTGACGCTCCCGGCGCTCGGACTGGAACACCGGCTCCTCGTCCCAGTCGATGCCCAGCCACGACAGCAGGTCGTAGATGAGGTCCACCACCTCGGGCTGGTTGCGGGCCTCGTCGGTGTCCTCGATGCGCAGCAGTATCCGCCCGCCCACCGAGCGGGCGTAGATCCAGTTGAACAGCGCCGTGCGGGCCGAGCCGACGTGCAGGAACCCCGTCGGCGACGGGGCGAACCGCACCCGTGGCGGGGTCACGGCGCCCCGAGCGCCTCGGGCGACACCTCGTCTGCGATGCGGCAGCGGATGGGGTAGCCGTCGTGGCCGCCGGCGCCGGCGAACAGCGCCCGCCGGGAGGCCACCACCTCGATGGGCGCGCCGGCGTCGAGATACCCCCAGTGATCGAAGGCCACCTGCAGGTCCGCCGACACGGGCGCCCGGCCGAACAGCGAGGCCCGCTTCATGGCCACCGTCACACACCCGGCCACCACGTCGCGGACCTTCTCGCTCGCCTGCAGTGCCAGTTGCGGCACGAAGCGCTTGGCGAGGCGCAGGGCGTAGCCCTGGTCGGGGCCCTGGTGGCCGAACCCCTCGCCGGCCGGCAGCGGTCCCTCGGCCAGCTCGCCGGGCCGGTCGGCACGCCAGCCGCCCCGCTGCGGCGGCGAGTTGTAGTGGCGGGCCGCCTTGCCGGGGGCGTGGGGCACGTAGGGG
>VXXM01000015.1:1057-21867 GCA_009835395.1 Acidimicrobiia bacterium | reverse complement strand
CACCACCACCGACCCCTGAACCACCACCGCCGCCACCGGAGCCCGAAGAGCCGGCCGAACCTCTGCGGATCGCCTTCTTCGGCTTCGCCGCGGCGAATGGGTTCGCCCAGGCCACCTGGGCCGGTATCCAGGAGGGTGCAGCCGAGATCGGCGCCGAAGTGCAGTTCTTCGACCCAGTGTTCGACGCGAACACCCAGATTTCACAGATCCAGGACGCCATCACCGCCGGCGACTGGGACGCGTTCATTGTTCAGGCCAACGACGGCAACGCCGTGATCCCCGTCATTGAGGAGGCCCTCGCCGCCGGGATTCCCGTGATCGGCGAGTTCACGCCTATCGGGCCCGACTTCGGCACCGTGGAGCCGCAGGTCGAAGGACTCATCTTCGTCGGAGCCTCGCCGGTCCTGAACGGCATCGACCTCGGAGCGATGGCCATCGACGCCTGCGGCGACCGAGACCCCTGCAACGTTGTCTTCCTCGAGGGGTTCCGAGCGCTTCCTCTGGACCTCGCACGCACGACAGCCTTCGCCGAGACGGTCGCCTCCGCCCCTAATGTCAGCCTCGTGGCCAGCGTTGAGGGTGGCTACACGCCCGACTCGGGGCTCAGCGCAGCCCAGGACGTCTTCATTGCTCATGACGACGTGCACGTCATGGTCGGATCGGATCAGTCGATCCTCGGCGCCGAACAGGCCGCCAATGACGCAGGTGTCGACGTGCTTCTCATCGGCAATGGAGGATCACGCCAAGCAGTGCAGGCTGTCCGCGAGGGACGATGGCACGCGACGTTCCTCCATGCCGAGCGGGACGCCGGACGCACGTCATTCGACATCGCGGTCGAAGCGGCCACAGGCGGGAACCCGCCGGATTCATTCGATGTCACCACACTGGTGCCTGACGTCTACGGCACCAAGGACGTCATCGAGGAGCACGACATCGAAGGACAGTGGGACGCCGCCTGATCGAGTCCGCGGCCTTGCCGACGGGTGCGGAGGAGGGGCACGCCCCCAGGGCTCCCTTCCTCCGCACCGTCGCGCTGGCGAAGACGTTCGGGGGTGTGGTGGCCGTCGACAACGCCTCCGTCGCCTTCGAACGCGGCCGCATCCACGGTCTCGTCGGCCAGAATGGCGCCGGAAAATCTACGCTCGTCCGGATGATCGCCGGGGCCGAACGACCCGACAGCGGCCACATCGAAGTGAACGGCGCGCCGGCGACGTTCGCCTCTCCACGCGCGGCATTGGACGCGGGCGTGACGCTCGTCGCCCAGGAACTATCCCTGGTCGGAGCGCTCAGCGTCGCCGAGAACCTGAGTCTCGGGCGCCTGCCGGCGCGCGCGGGATTCGCCGACTTCTCCGCGATGCACCGCAGAGCCGGAAGTCTCATCAGCGACTCCGGTTTCGGCCTCGACCCCGCTGCGGTGGTCGGAACCCTCTCGGCATCAGACCAGCAAAAGGTCGAGGTACTCCGCGCGGTCGCCCGCGATGCGCGACTCATCGTTCTCGACGAACCCACTTCGAGCATGTCCGTGGACGAGAGCGAGCGGGTCTATGAGATCGCCCGCCGCCTCGCGGACTCCGGCGTGGCGGTGGTACTCGTCTCGCACTATCTCGAAGAGGTGCTGGCCGTCTGCGATCTGGTGACCGTCATGCGCGACGGCCAAGTGGTGGATACCGGGCCGACCCAGGAGTTCTCGGCCGAGGCGCTGGTCCAACGCATGGTCGGCGAGGCCCGTGCGCTCCGTCGTCGGCGAAGCCATCGCCCGGCGGAGACGGCGGGGACACCCAGGCTCGCCACCCGGGCGCTGAGCGGTGTGGGGTTCGAGGACATCGACGTCGACGTCCACCCTGGTGAAATCGTGGCCATCGTCGGCCTCGTCGGCTCCGGCCGCAGTGAGTTCCTGCGGGCAATCTGCGGAGCGGACAGGTCAAGTGGCGGTGAGGTGCTGATCGACGGAGGGTCGGCGCGTTTCGCAAGCCCGCGCCGGGCCAAGGAAGCCGGGGTGGCGTTCATCTCCGAGTCCCGCAAGCGTGACGGACTCTTCCCGAGACTCTCTGGGTCGGTGAACATCACGGCAGCTCACGCGCGGCAGGTCAGCAGGTGCGGATTCGTCGACCGAAAGCGGCAGCGCCGCGCCGCACGATTCGCTGCCGATCGCGTCGGCGTCCGCGCCCACTCGCTGGAGCAGCCCATAACCACTCTCTCCGGCGGCAACCAACAGAAGGCTCTCCTGGCCCGCTGGCTCGTGCGGCCGCCGAAGTTGTTCCTCATCGACGAGCCCACTCGCGGCGTCGATGTCGTCTCGATCGCCCAGATCCACGATGTCATGACTCAACTGGCGCGCGACGGCATGAGCGTGCTCATGGTCACATCCGACTTCGACGAGGCATTGGCGGTGGCGCACCGCATCTACGTCTTCCGCGCCGGACGCCTGGCCGGGGAGTTCGCCGCGGCCGCGGCGACGAAATCCGTCCTCCTCGCCAGTGCCTTCGGCACCACCGCGGACTCGCCGGTGCTCACTCGGTGAACCCGATGCCGCGATCCGCATCGGCGGGGGACACCGGAGGGGCGGTATCGCTGCGAGACGCCGTGCTGCGCAGCCTCAACCGCTACGGGATCGTTATGGCCTATGGCCTGCTGATCGTCGCCGTCGCCGCCCAGAGCGACCGATTCCTCACCAAACAGAACTGGCTCAACCTGCTCGACCAGGCGGCGCCACTCGGGCTCATCGCCGTGGGCGTGACGTTGTGCATCATCGCCGGGATCTTCGATCTCTCGACTGGGGCGATCTTTGCCGTGGCCGCCGTCACCGCCGCCAAGGTCGCCGCCGTCGACCCATGGCTCGGCATCGCCGTCGGCGTTGGCGTCGGCACACTTGCCGGCCTCCTGAACGCCGCCGTCATGCTCACCACCGGCATCAACTCGTTCATCGGCACTCTCTCGACCAGCATCGTCTTCCGGGGCATCGCGTTGCTGACCACGAGCGGTCTCATCGTCTCGGTCGCCGACGCGGACTACAAGATCCTTGGAACCAGGACGTTCGCCGACGCCAAGCTGTCTGCTTGGATCTTCGCGGCCGTCGCGGTCATCGGTGGGCTGGCGCTGGCGCGCACCACCCTCGGGCGCTCGCTGTACGCGATCGGCGGGAACGCCCAAGCGGCGCGTCTCGTGGGAATACGCGTCGGCGCGGTGCGGACGATCGCGTATGCGTTCTCGGGCACATGCGCGGGCTTGGCGGGAGTTCTCACCTCGAGCCGCACCGGCTCCGCGCAGGCCGACATCGGTCTCGGGCTCGAGCTAGCGGCCATTACTGCCGTCGTCGTCGGGGGGACCAGCATCTTCGGCGGCGAGGGAGCCGTCTGGAGAACCGCGGTAGGCGTGATGCTCCTGCAGACCATCGGTAACGCCTTCAACCTGCTCGGGGTGGACCCGACCTACAAGCAGGTCGTCCAAGGGATCCTCGTGCTCCTCGCCGTTTCGATCGACCACTTCGGGCAGAAACGCAGCTTCCGCACCCGCGGCAGGAAAGCCGATGACTAACGACGTTCTCCGGGAACGGTGGAACAGAGTCCGCCACCGCGCCGCCGGCGCGGACGCAGACGCCATCCTGCTCGCCGGGGGCCCGGACCTCGCCTACCTGACGGGCTACGAGGCGATGCCACTGGAGCGAATCACGGCATTCGTCGGGCTGATCGGCGAAGCAGAGAAACCACCGTGGCTGATCGTTCCCACCTTCGAGATCCCCCGGGTACAGCCGAGGCCGGAGCTCTATGAGATCCTCGGATGGGACGACACGACCGACCCCGTCGAGGTGATCGCACACCGCCTGCCCGAAACGGGAACAGTCCTCGTATCCGACGACCTGTGGGCGATGCACGTGATCAACCTCGGGATGCGGGCACCCCGGTTGTCGCTGGAGCCACTGGGCGACACTCTCGGGGGCCTTCGGTCCATCAAGGCGCCGACCGAGTTGGCGGCCATCGCCGCCGCAGGCGCCCTGGCCGACCAGGTCGCACGGCAACTTCAGGATGGCGCCATCCCACTCGTCGGGCGCAGCGAGGCCGCCGTGGCGGCCGACATCGCCGCTCGACTGCTGACGGTCGGCCACGACAGCGTCGAGTTCGTCATCGTCGCCTCGGGGCCCAACTCCGCCAGCCCCCACCACCACCCGGGTGAGCGCGTGATCGAACCGGGCGAGATGGTCCTGTGCGACTTCGGGGGGAAGCTCGACGGCTACTGCAGTGACACAACGCGGTGCGTCTGGACCGGCCGGCCACCCGACGAGGTGCGCGCCGCGTACGACGCGCTGCACACAGCGCAGGAGAGCGCTGTGCGAGCCGTCCAGTCCGGCAACCGGCTCTGCGACGTTGACTGGGCAGCGCGCAATGCCCTCCGCACAGCGGGCTATGGCGAGTACTTCATTCACCGCACCGGTCACGGAATCGGAACCGAGGTCCACGAGCACCCCTACATCACCGAGCACAACACCGCTCCGATCGAGATCGGCCACGCCTTCAGCGTTGAGCCCGGCATCTACCTCCCAGGCCGATGGGGAATGCGCATCGAGGACATCGTCGTCGTGAAACCCGATGGTGGCCACAGATGCAACAACGCGAGCCGCGAACTGGCCGAGGTGTGAGTACTTCCGGCGACGGGTTCAAGTCGTCGAGGGCGCTTGTCGGCACGTCGGGTGCAACAAGCGACCCGCGCACCGGCGATCCGCTCCTCGAAATCGGCGAGCACGCCGTGGAACTGGTCGAGACATGGTTGCGCAAGGCCCAGCAGGCCGTCTCTCGCTCCGAACGGGCATCGGCGGACCGATTGAGCGGCCTCGTTGCCGACACCGATGGGCTCCGCTTCGCCATGCGGTTCGTGGACCGGGTCATGCGGCCCGAGAGTCACCGCGCGGCGGCGCGCCAACTTGCCTGCCTCGTGAAGGATCAGCCGCTCCCCGGATTCCTTTCGGGGGCGGACCGGTTCCTGCTGCGAGTTGGCGGGCGTCTGGCGCCGATGCTGCCCGAGGTGGTCATGCCGCTGGCCGCCCGGCGGATGCGCGGGCTCGTCGGTCATCTCGTCGTCGACGCGGATCCCGGTGTGCTCGCCTCGCACGTCGAATCACGAACGGGCGACGGCTTCGGGCTGAACCTGAACCTGCTGGGCGAGGCCGTACTCGGGGAGGCGGAGGCGGATCGCCGCCACCATGAGGTGCTGCGACTGCTGGATCAGTCCGACGTCGACTACGTGTCGGTGAAGGTCTCCGCCATCGCTAGCCAACTCAACTACTGGGACTTCGAGGGGAGCCTGCAGCGCGTCGTCGAGCGGCTGCGCCCGCTGTTCGCCAAGGCGGCACTGACCCGGCCGGCGACGTTCGTGAACCTCGACATGGAGGAGTACCACGACCTCGAACTCACCATGAACGCCTTCATGGCGGTACTCGACGAGCCCGAGTTGCACAGCCTCGACGCCGGCATCGTGCTGCAGGCCTACCTGCCCGACTCATTCGGGGCGTTACAGGCTCTTGCGACGTGGGCCGCCGGCCGCTGCAACCGCGTGGTCGGGGGCAATCCCGGCGGCATCGTGAAGATCCGCCTTGTGAAGGGAGCGAACCTGGCCATGGAACGCGTCGACGCAGCGCTCCACGGCTGGGAGCAGGCCCCTTACGCCACCAAGGTCGAGACCGACGCCAACTACAAGCGGTGCCTGGACTGGCTTCTGACGCCCGAGCGGACCGAGGCGATCCGTGTCGGCATCGGGAGCCACAACCTCTTCGACGTGGCGTTCGCGTTCCTCTTGGCCGCCGAGCGAGGCGTCTTGGACAGGATCGAGTGCGAGATGCTCGAGGGAATGGCGCCGGCGCACGCCCGCGTGGTCCAGAACGACGCCGGCGGGCTTCTTCTCTACACGCCCGCCGTGGCGGCCGCCGACTTCGACGTCGCCATCAGCTACCTGTTCCGCCGGTTGGAGGAGAACGCCACCGACGAGAACTTCATCCACCGACTGTTCGGGATGGCGCCGGGAAGCCCCTCGATGCAACTGGAGGCCGCCCGGTTCCGGGCCTCGCTGCGGCAGCGCTGGTCGGTCGGCGCGAAGCCGCGACGCTGCCAACAACGTAGGACGGAGAACCGCAGCGCCGACGGCCCATTCGCCAACGAGCCCGATACCGACCCGGCGCTGGCCGCCAACCGGACATGGGCACGGCACGTGACCCAATCACAGCCGACCGCTCCCCAGGCTCCACTGACCGACGACACCGCCGCGATCGACTCGATGCTGGCTGCCTCGGTCACCGGCGCACACGCATGGCGTATCCGGCCGGCGGGCGAGCGACGAGCGGTGCTCCGCTCCGTCGCCGACCAACTCGCCCGCCGCCGGGGCGATCTGATCGCCGCCATGGTGCACGAGGCCGGCAAGACCTTCGCCGAGGCCGACCCGGAAGTGTCCGAGGCCATCGACTTCGCGCGCTACTACGGAGACCGGGCTCTCGAACTCGACGGCGTCCCCGGCGCCCGGTTCGACCCACTCGGCGTGGTATTGGTCGTGCCCCCTTGGAATTTTCCCGTCGCCATCCCAACCGGCGGCGTGACCGCCGCTCTCGCGGCCGGGAACGCGGTCGTCCTCAAACCCGCGCCGGAGACGCCGCGCTGTGCCGAGATCGTGGCCGAGTGCTGTTGGGCCGCCGGTATCGGCCACGACACCCTCCGGTACGTGCGCGTGCCCGACAACGACACCGGCCGTCACCTCGTCACCCACCCCGCAGTCGGAGGCATCGTCCTCACCGGCGCCTTCGAGACCGCCGAACTGTTCCGGTCCTGGCGGCCGGACCTCCGGCTGTTCGCCGAGACGTCGGGCAAGAACGCCCTGGTGATCACGCCGAACGCCGACATCGACCTGGCGGTCGCCGACCTAGTCGCCTCCGCTTTCGGTCACAGCGGGCAGAAATGCTCGGCGGCCAGCCTCGCCATCTGCGTGGGCGACGTGTACGACTCTCCCCGGCTGCGGCGCCAACTCACCGACGCGGCCGGCAGTCTGAAGGTGGGACCCGCGACGAGCCTGGCCACCAGCATGGGACCCACGATCGCCGAGCCTGCAGGCAAGCTGCTGCGCGGGCTCACCCAACTCGACGAGGGAGAGCAGTGGCTGCTGGAGCCCGAGCGGGTGGCGCCCGCCACCTGGACGCCGGGCATCCGGGCGGGCGTACGGCCGGGATCGTGGTTCCACAGAACGGAATGCTTCGGGCCGGTACTGGGACTGATGCGAGCCGACTCCCTGTCAGAGGCCGTCGAGTTACAGAACGCCACGCCGTACGGGCTCACCGGCGGCATCCACTCGCTGGATGACGCCGAGGTGGCGTTCTGGTTGGAGCGCGTCGAGGTCGGCAACGCCTACGTCAACCGGCCGATCACCGGAGCGATCGTGCAGCGTCAACCCTTCGGCGGCTGGAAGCGTTCAGCGGTCGGACCCGGCGCCAAGGCCGGAGGACCGAACTACGTCGCCCAGTTCGGCACCTGGCATCCCACCGACACCGAGCTCGACGACGAGGCATGGCTGGCCCGGGCGACCCAGAGCGACCGGTCCGCCTGGAACTCCGAGTTTTCGCAGTCCCACGATCCCACCGGCCTGTACTGCGAGTCCAACATCCTCCAGTATCGGCCGCTGCGCCGAGTGGCGGTGCGCGTCGAAGGTGACCGGCGAGGCGCCGAAGCCCAGAGAGCACTCGCCGCTGCGAGCCTCTGCGGCGTCGAGGTCCTGCTCTCGGACTCCACCACCGAGAGCACGGAGGACTTCGCGGCGAGGCTCAGAGAACTCGACCTGGACCGCGTCAGGGTGCTCGGCCCGGTGAGCGACGAGTTACGGGCCGCCGCCCGCACCGCCGAGATCCACCTGGCGAACGACCCCGTCACCAGCGCGGGCCGAATCGAACTCCTCCACTACCTGCGGGAGCAAACCGTCAGCCGCACCACGCACCGCTACGGCAACCTCCTGTGACGCGCACGGCCACGCCGCCGGACGCAGATCTCCGGTCAGCCGCGCTTGGGGCCCCTGGCGATCAACACCCGCGAGTCGCTCAACGCCGCGATCACCTGCCGGCCGACACGCTCCGTGTCAAGAGTGTCGCCCACCTCAAGACGTACCTCAGCCCCGTCGGCCACCACGCGGACGTCGCCCTCGAGGGGATGGACGAGAACGTCCTCCAGCGGCGGATTGTCGATCTCGTGGGTCGCTCCCGCCGGGAGATGCACGAGCTCGATCCCCAGCTCCAACTCCGGATGGGACAGCACCAATGCATCGCCCGCCGGAACCTCAGCGATCGTGCCGCCGCACACGTGATGGCCGCCGATACGCGGCAACAACTCCGTGACCGTCAGATCGAGTGCTCGCACGATCCGCAGCAGAACCGGCAGCGAGACCTGACAGACACCATTCTCGATGTCGCTCAGATGACTCGTCGAAACCTCCGCCTCCGCGGCGACATCGCTGAGCACCTTTCCCAACTCGTTGCGCCGCTCCGCCAGCCGGACTCCGACCTCATGACTGATACGGCGGAAGCTGTCGCGCGCCTCACCCTGCTGTGCCATGCCCTGCCGACTCCCTAGAAGATCGCGGGACTGACCACCCACAGGACAGCCGCCTCAGTTGGACTGGTCACCTCGATGGTGTGCTCCTCGTGCGACCCGTAGTGCAACCAATCGTTCACTGCCAACTCGTGCGGCTCGCCTCCGAGCGTGAGGCGCACCGAGCCAGCCAGCACCAGCCCGAAGCGCTCGCCAAAGTGCCGGAACCGCAGGGGTGGCTCACCCGGCGGCAGATGATGGATGAGAGCCGTGTAGGCGCCCTCGTTGCCGTGCGCGCCGAGGATGGTGTAACGGTGCGACGGTTCGTCGCTGCTGGACAGCCCGGTGCGAAGCCCCAGGCGCTCCTCGGAACGGGAGATGTGCAGCCGGGGTCCGGCCGCTTGCTCGAACAGCACCGCCATCTCCACGCCGAGCGCCGCCGCCACCGTCGCCAATCCCGACAAGGACGGGACCGACTCTCCCCGCTCGATCTGCGACAAGTACGAACTCGTGTAGCCCGTGAGATCGGCAAGACCGCGCAACGTCAACCCGCGGGCCGATCTCAACTCGGCGAGGTTGCGCCCGACAACCTGGAGCTCGACCTCCTCCACCTCGGCGATTCTATTGACGCCACCGCAACCGGAGGCGTGCGACGAGTGCCAGTCTCGCTTCTCATCAACTGGATCTGGAACTGATGAGAGGTTCGATCAAGGCGCCGGTGGACACTCCCATGAGACGCACTTCCCACGATTCGTCCCACCCGTTATGGAGGGGCTCGCTCTAAGGGCGTATCCCGGATTTCGCGCAGTCAGCTTGCTTGACTTCGGGCAGTGGCGGCACGAACCACCTCGTGGGGGTTGTCACTGGGTCTTGGGGATCTACCTGATCCATCGTCGCTGAACATTGCCCGAGGCGATCGCATAACGACAGTCATAACGAGACTCGCCAATCTGACCATTTCCGCAGGTCAGAGGCCATTTTAGGGCGCATCGGTCGTACCCAGGGGGGGTACATAGCGACACCCTGAAAATTGCCGTCGGTTCGGATGTCAGCAGTCGGCGAGGGCTTCGAGGGTGGTGCAGATCTCGTGGCGGCGGTTGCGGATCGAGCCCAGGCGGTCGGTCAGGAACGACTTGCGAATCGGCTGGAGGTTGTCGAAGGACGCCGCGCAGGGCTGGGGCAGGCCGTCGTCGGGGTCGAGGGGCAGTTCAGTCGGGATGCCCCGCACGGTTCGGGTCACGGGGGCGACCAGGATCCTGGTCAGCACCGGGATGGCCTCGTCACGGGTGACCACCAGCACCGGTCGCCGACGGTCCTCGGCCTCGGCCCACCAGATATCACCCTGGGCGGGTGTCACCAGGGCTCCTCGGCGATCATGGCGGCGGTCGCCTCGTCGCTCCAGGCGATCTCGTCATCGGTCTGTGGGAGCCGGCGATATCCCTCCACGATCGCCTCGCCCACCGCGCAGCGGCGTTGTCGATCCACGAGTGCCCGCAAGCCCTCGCGTACCGCCTGCGAGCGCGAGTCGACGACGCCGATTCCCACGAGCCGATCGACTTGGGCAACGAGTTCGTCATCGAGTCGCACAGCAATCTGGATCATGCGTTCAGTATAGCAATACGGTATACACTATGCATTATCGACCGTGGTCCGGGACGAGGAAGTACCCGCCCTGTAAACGAACGAGAGCCGGCCTGCGTGCGAATTGCGGCGAGCCGGAGGGCGTCAGTCGTTCTCGCCGGCGTCCGCCTCGTCTGATCAGTGGAGCGGCCCGGTGGCATTCACCTGTACGTTGACCGCCCGATGACCGAGGACTCCGGCGCACTCGCCTCCATGGCCGAGCGGCTCACCCGTCCCGACTGGGTGCGACGCTTCAACCTGATGGCCGGCTCGGTCGGCGGCCGAGCCCGCGACCTGGTGTCCATCGACGCCGACGACCTGCTGCGGAGGGCCGCGGCCTCCCTCGGCGGCATGCCCGCCGGCGACCTGGGCGACCCGCACTGGCGGGAACGCTTCGAGTCTCTCGTCGCCGCCGTCGACGCCGCCCCCATGCACGTGGTCGGACGGCTGATGACCAAGCAGGAGCTGCTGCGCTCGCTGCGCACCCGCATGATGCTCACCGCAGCGGTCGACGCCGGCCCCCGGATCACCGCCGAGCCCGTGACCGCTCCGGTGATCATCGCCGGTCCCGCCCGCTCCGGCACGTCGATCCTGTTCGAGCTGCTGGCCCTGCACCCCGACCTGCGCGCCCCGACCGCCGCCGAGGGTCTCCACCCGCTGCCGCTGCCCGGTGACGGCGCCGCCGACCCGAAGGTGCTGGGCGAGTGCGAGCAGGAGCTGTGGGCCGATGTCCAGCCCGAATTCCAGGCCATGCACGAGTTCCGCACCGACCTGCCCGTCGAGTGCATCACCCTCACCCAGGGCAGCTTCTGCGGCTTCCACTGGAGCATGATCGCCCCGCTGGAGGGATGGTTCCCGGACCCGGCGGTGAACTACGACTACGAGCGGCGGTTCCTGCAGGTGCTCCAACACGGTGGGGGCCCCACGCAGTGGGTGCTGAAGACCCCCGGCCACCTCATGACGCTCCCCGCCCTGTTCGACGCCTTCGCCGACGCTTGGGTGGTGCAGACCCACCGCGACCCCGCCCGCACCATGCCCTCCACCGTGAGCATTCTCACGACGGTCCAATGGCTGCGCAGCGACGACGTCGACGCGGAGCTCACCGCGGAGGTGGTGCTCGCCGTCTTCAGCGACGCGCTCAACAGCTCGGCCGAGATGCGCCGATCGGGGGTCGTGCCCGACGAACGCTTCGTGGACGTCCACTACTCACGGCTCATTGCGGACCCGGCCGCCACCCTGGGCGCAGCCCTGGAACAGATGGGTCTGTCCTTCACCGGCAGCTACGCCACCGCCGTCGAGGACTACCTGGCCCACAAGCCCAAGGGCAAGTTCGGCGTGCACCGCTACCAACCCGAGGACTGGGGCTTCACCGCCGACCGGCTGCGAGATGCCACGGCCCCCTACCTCGACCACTTCGGCGTGGCCCACGAAGGCTGAGTCGAAGACGCCGATGGACACTGATTCCCGCCGGGCTCTGGCCGAGCTGATCGAGACGCTGCGCGAGGCGGACGAGCGCTGGGTTTCACCCGAGTGGAACCTGCACACCACCGACGACGCCGTCGACGCCCATCGGGCGCTCATGCACTACCTGCAGTGGGGGCTCGTCGGGCTGTTCGAGCGCGACCCGTCCGCCCCCCGGTTCCGCCGCATGGTCGACCCTGACCGCAAGCTGCTCGGCGACAACCCCGACGCCATCTACTTCGACGCGCCCATCTCCGACGATCACACCTACCGGGTCCGCGGCGAGACCAAGGGTGCCGTCTACATGTCGATCAGTATCGAGTCGGGCGCCGCCTGGGGGTCGATGGACAACCAGGTGGTGGGGGTGATCAACGACACGAACATCGACATCGACACGGAGGGCCGCTTCGAGATCCACCTCGGCGGCGAGCCCCGGGAACGCAACTGGCTGGCCCTGCCCTCCGGGGCGGGGTCGATCAGCACCCGGCACTACTTCGAGGACGCCACTCACGCGGCGGCCGACCCGGCCAAAGTGCCGGCCATGGAGATCGAAGTGATCGGCGGATCGCCACCGCCCCGCCCCTCCGACGCCACCGTGAGCGCCGGCATCCGGCGGGTCGCCGCCTTCGTGCGGGAACTCACCGTGGACCGCCCGCCGATCGCCCAGGGCGAGCCCCGCTCGTGGATCTCCCTGGTGCCGAACGAGTTCCCCGCCCCCGGCCGGCCCGGCGACGTGGGCCTGTCCGCCCTCGACGCCGCCTATGCCATGGCCCCCTTCGTGATCGGCCCCGACGAGGCGCTGGTGATCCGCGCCCGCTGGCCAAGGTGCCGCTACGCCCACGTGAGCCTCTGGAACCGCCACCTGCAGACCCTCGACTACACGGCCCGCTCGATCTCGCTCAACCGCACCCAGACCGTCGCCGACGCCGACGGCCGGTTCACCGCCGTCATCTCCCACAGCGACCCCGGCACCGGCAACTGGCTCGACACCGAGGGCCGCCCGTTCGGCATCGTCTTCTGGCGCTTCATGCTCCCCGAAGGCGACATCGACACCCCTCGAGCCCAGCTGGTGCCCCTGGACGACCTCCCCGCACACCTTTGAGCGCGCCCCGTGGGGCGCCTCGTCGCCGAGACCACCACCGAGACCACCACCCACTTCGACACGCCCGGTGCCTGAGTCCGTCTCGGCCCCGACGCCGCGGGCCGGACCTATCGTGGCGGCCTACCCTGCGACGCGCACGCCTGCCAGGAGGATCAGCCATGTTGCCCAACGGCTTCGTCACCGGCGTCCAGCAGGTGGCCCTCATCGTCCGTGACCTCGACGCGACGATCGAGGAGTACACCGACCGGCTCGGCATCGGGCCCTGGCGGGTGATCGACTGTGCGCCGCCCCGGCTCACGGACATGCGCATCCGCGGCGAGCCCGTCCCCTACAGCATGAGGCTGGCCGTCGCCCGCACGGGCAACACGATGTGGGAGATCATCGAACCGGTCGACGGTCCGTCCATCTACCAGGAGTTCCTCGACGAGCACGGCGAGGGGCTCCACCACCTGATCGTCGAACACGACGGACTCGACTACGACGAGGCGCTGGCGCTGTTCACCGAGCGCGGCTGCCCGCCGGTGATGGAGGGATGCCTGGACGGGATCCGCTACGCCTACGTCGAGACGGAGGGACCTCTCAAGACCACCCTCGAGATCGTCCACCGCCCGACGGGTCAGAAGCCCGTGGCACCGGACTACTGGTATCCCGCGCCCCCGGATTAGAAGCCATCAGAGATCGATCCGAACTCCGAGCGCCTGACCTCCGGGTGGAAGGCGGGACGGTCCTTCCGCTCGACGACGGGGGCCAGATCTTCGAGGTGGGCTTCGTCGACGTCGTCGGGGACCGGATTGCCGCCGTCGGACCGATCGGCGACCGCCCCGCGGCGCGCCCCCAGCGGGTCATCGACGCCGCGGGGAGCGTCGTGCTGCCCGGCCTCGTCGACGCGCACACCCACCTGTTCCAGGTGGCGGCGCGCGGCCTGGGGGACGGCCTCGCACTGGCGGAGTGGCTGCGGACGCACATGATCCCCCTGGCGCTGGCACTGCGACGCCGGGAGATGGTGGCGCTCACCGAACTGGCGGCGCTGCACGCGCTGCGGTCAGGCACCGTCGCGGCCGTCAACCACCACTACGGCGGCCTCCGCGAGCCCGAGGATTCCTTGGCGGTCGCCGGCGCCATGGAACGGGTCGGCCTGGCCGGTGCGGTCGCCCGGATGATGGTCGGCGAGCGGACCGCCGCCGCAGATGTGTTCGGGCTGCCCATGGCCAACTTCGGGTACACCAACGCGCAGGAGATCGAGCTCACCGCCCAGGCCATCCGGGCCAAGGCGGACGGGCCGGTCGCCATCTGGCCAGGTCCGGCCAATGTCGCCTACTGCTCGGACGAGATCCTGCTGGCGGGGGCCGACCTGGCACGGGAGCACGGCGTCCGCTGGCACACGCACGCCGCCGAGGACGCCTTCGCCGTGGAGGTCACGTGCCGGTTCCAGGACGGGCGGCGCACGCTGGGGGTCCTCGAGGATCTCGGAGTCCTCGACCACGACGCCACCCTGGCCCATGCCGTATGGCTCGACGATGCCGAGATGGAACTCGCCGCGGCCCGGCTCCCCCACCTCGTCCACAACCCGCTCTCGAACGCCTACCTGGGGTCGGGAACCATGCGTCTGACCGAACTCCGGTCCAGGGGGATTCGGTTGGCGGCGGGCAGCGACGGATGCGCAGTGGCCGGCCAGGACATGTTCACGGTGGCCCGATTCGGCGCCCTGCTGCAGCGTGTGGCGGCGACCGACGCCGCGGTGATCAGCGTCGGCGACATGGTCAAGTTGGTCACTTGCGGCGGCGCCCGTGCACTGGGAAGCGGATCCGGCACTCTCGCAGCCGGCGAACCCGCCGACCTCATCGTGGTCGACACCTCGTCACTGCACCACGAACCCGTCAACGACCCGCTGGCTTCGGTCGGCTGGTTCGCCACGGGCGCCGACGTCTCCACCGTCATCGTCCGCGGCACGCCGGTCCTCGAGGCGGGCTCGATCACGACCGTCGACGAGGCCGAAGTGCGGGCGAGAGGGCTGGAGGCCGCCCGCGCCGTCATGGCGCGCCTCTGAGCCCGCCCGGTCTGCAAGTATTCCCGCCGATGCAGTACGGACTGACGATCTGGCTCGACCAGCCGTTGGACGCGATCACCGACATCGCAGTGGCCGCGGAGGAGGCGGGCTTCGCCGATGTGTGGCTGCCCGACCACTACTTCCTCCGCGACGTCTACGCCGCGCAGGCGCTCATCGCCACCATGACCACATCGGTGCGGCTCGCCACGGGCATCGCGGCCATCCAGTTGCGCCATCCGGCGCTGATCGCCAGCGCGGCCGCGACCATTGCGGAGAGCTCAGGCGGGCGGGCGGTCATCGGGATCGGCCCGGGAGGCCACGAGTTCCCCTCCCAGTTCGGCATGCGACCTAAGAGCCCGCTCACCATGCTCCGCGAGGCGGTCGCGATCATCCGCCAGCTCTCCTCCGGGCCCGCCGGCTTCCGGGGCGACTACTTCTCCGCCGACGGCTCCGAACTGGGTTGGCGGATCGACCCGCCGCCGATCTTCCTGTCGGCGCGCGGCCCCCGGATGCTCGAACTGGCCGGCGAGATCGCCGACGGGATCATCGTGCACGGCGTCCACCGCGACTTCATCGACTACGTCCGCGGTCGTGTCTCTCACGGAGCCGCCAGATCGGGCCGCGATCCCGGCGAGTGCAAGATCGCCGTGATGCTCGACGTGGAGGTCGACACCGACGAGGCGGCGGCCATCGACCGGCTCCGCCCCCGCTGCACCCTCATGGCCGGAGGGACCTACGCCGACGAGTTGATCCCCGTCTACGGGTTCGATCCGGGCGCGGTGGCGACACTCCGTTCGGCGCTCAACGACCCGAACGTGGCCGAGGCGCGCTACGTGACCGACGACATGGTTCGAGCCTTCGCCATCGGCGGCACCCTCGAGACCGTCGCCGAGCGGCTCGACGAACTCCGCCGGCTCGGCGTGGACCTGGCGATCCTGAAGCTCGGCGAGGGCGACACGGCCGCCACGAAGGCCCTCATCAGCACCGTCGCACCCATCATCAAAGGAGAACTGGCGTGAGCATCCCCAGCGACATCGTCGTCATCGGAACCGGCGGCGGCGGCCTGACGATGGCCGCCGAACTCGGTCTCGCCGGCCGCCCGGTCGTGCTGGCCGACCAACCGCGGTTCGGCGCCGCCCTCGAAGCCGTCGACGCCGCCGGGGGGATCGAACTGACCTTCCGCACCTCGCTCACCGACACCGCATCGGCCTCGCGACTCGCCCCCGTGGCGGCCACGTCGACCGACCCCACCGCAGCCGCCGAAGGCGCGGAAGTGGTGATCATCTGCGTGCCGGCGTTCGGCCACCAACCGCTGGCCGAGATGCTCGCCGCCCACTGGCAGGACGGCCAGACCGTGCTGTGGGTCGGCGAGCCGGGCGGTTCCTTCGCAGCCGTCGCAGCCCTCCGCCAGGCCGGCCGTCGCCCCGACATCAGCCTGGGCGACACCAACACGCTCCCCTACTACGGCGCGCTCGTCTCCGGACCCGGGAAGGTGGGCGCCATACGCAAGAGCGGCGGGACGCTCATCGCCGCCCTGCCGAGCGGCCGCCTCGACCAGGTGGCGGGCATCGCGACCTCCATCTGGCCCTGGGTCACCCGCGCGGAGAACGTGTGGGAGACGCTGCTGCTGAACTTCAACGCCATCGACCATGTCCCGGCGATGCTCTTGAACCTGGGCGCGATCCAGCAGCCCGAAGGCACTTTCACGCTCTGGGGCGCCGGCGGGACCCCTGGTGTGGTCAACGTCATCGAGGCGCTCGACGACGAGTTCCTGGCGATGCGCGCTGCTCTCGGCATCGCCAATATGACGCCGTACGAGGACTACCTGGTCGGCCAGGGCCTGGCGCCCCAAAATGGCGCCGACCTGCACGAGACGCTCCAGTCGAGCCTGCTGCCGACGCTGCAGTTCCGCTGCGGTCCCAACGCCCTCGACCACCGATTCGTGTCCGAGGACGTGCCGTACTCGCTGGTCCTGGCGTCGTCGCTGGGCCGAGAGATCGGCGTGGCCACACCCGTGATCGACAGCCTCATCGTGCTGGCGTCGGTGGCCTCGGGGCGCGACTACGCCGCCGAGGGCAAGACGCTCGCCGAGTGGGGGCTAGACGGCACAGGCATCGCGGGGCTCCGGTCGGCGGCCGAGCAGGGCTGGTGGTGAGCGATGACCCCAAGTGACGTCGACCTCGTACTGACAGGAGGTCTCTGCGTCACCTGCGACGAGGCGGGCACCGTCACCGCCGGCGACGTCTACGTCGACGACGGGCGGATCGTGGCCATCGGAGGCCCCGCCCGGGGCGCGCGACGCAGCGTGGACGCCTCCGGCACGATCGTCCTGCCCGGCCTCGTCAACCTGCACGACCATCTGCGGGACATGACACCGGGGCTCGACGCCGGCGAGGGCCTGAAGCTGGACGAGATGCTGCGGTTCTACTGGCGCCTGAACGAGGCCGCCGGGGCGGTGGAGTACGAGACGATGGCGGCCTACAGCACCGCCCGGCTCCTGGCGTCGGGGGTCACGACGGTCGTGGATCACGTGTACCCGTTCCACCGCCACGGGCTGGATGCCGCCACGATCGCCGGCTACGAGGCCACCGGCATCCGCTGGTACCTGGCCCGCGGCCTCATGACGCGGGGCTACGACCCGATCAGCGAGCCGCTCGCAGAGGGGTTCGGGCGGGTCCGCTCGCTGCTCGCCGACGGCACACCCGCCGAGCGGATCATGCTGGCCCCGGTGTCGTTCCGCCAAGCCGCCCCGGAGGACTACGCCGCGGCCCGTGAGTTCGCCGCCGACTTCGGCCTGCGGCTCTACACGCACGTGGCCGAGACGGCGGCCGAGGTCGCGAGCGTCGAGGCCGAGCACGGCTGCCGGCCGATCGAGTTGCTCGACCGGCTGGGCTTCTGCGGTCCCGACGTGACGCTCGTGCACTGCGTCCTGCTCTCCGACGCCGAGATCGAAATCCTGGCACGCACCGGAAGCCACGTCGTGCACTGCCCCAGCAACCACATGAAGCTGGCCAAGGGGTTCACCCGCGTGCCGGACCTGCTGGACGCCGGCGTGAACGTCGGGCTGGGGATCGATCAGATGGCCGACATGTTCTGCGAGATGCGCCAGGAGGTGCTCCTGCAGTCGATCCGCAACGAGGACCCGGGGGCCGTCTCCCCGGCGGTCGCCCTGCGCATGGCGACGGCGAACGGTGCCAGGGCGGTCGGCCTCGGCGGACAGCTCGGCCAGATATCGGTCGGCGCGCTCGCCGATCTGATCTGCGTCTCCGCCCGGGGCTTGAGCATCGATCCGATCCTCGACCCGACCTGGAGCGTGGTGCACCGCGCCGGAGGCTCGGACGTCCGCCACGTCATCGTCGACGGGAGCGTCGTCGTGGAGGATCGGGAGTTCGTCAAGCTGGACACCGAGGCGCTGCGCGACCAGGCGATGGACGTCATCGACGGCTACTTCTCCAAGGCGAACATCGACAGGACCCGCATCGAGTTGTAGAAGACCGCACTCCAGGGAGGACAACAGATGGACATCGTCAGCGTTCTGGAACGGGCATGCGAACGCCACGCCGGCAGGCCTGCGCTCAGCCGGGACGGAACGACCATCGGCTACGCCGAGGTCGGCGAGCGGGTTCCCGTGGTGGCGGGAGCCCTCGCCAAGCTGGGCGTCGAGCAGGGCAGCACCGTCGGCGTGTGCAGTCCCGACAGCATCGAGGCGTGGCTCTGCATCTTCGCCACCTGGCGACTCGGCGCCCTGCCGGCGCTCATCGACGCTCGCACGCCCGACGACCGGCTTGGTTACTTCGTCGGCGACATGGACCCGGCCGTCGTCGTCTCCGACGACGAGAACCGTCCCCGCCTCGCCGAGATCCTCGGCATCGAGGCGGCACGGCTGGATGACGTCGCCGGTGCCGGAGGCACGACGACCGCAGCCAACGATCACGACAAGTCCTCTCCCCTGTTCCTGTCGTACACCTCGGGCACGACCGGCGACCCCAAGGGCGTGGTGCTCACCAGCGGCCCGGTCACGCTGGGGGCCGCCTGCATCGCTGAGCGGCTCGGCTACGGGATGGACGACGTGCTGGTGGCGACCACGCCGGTGGCGAGCAGCTTCCAGCTCGTGGCCAGCGCCATGCCGGCGCTGCACAGTGGCGCCCACGTGGTGCTCGCCGCCGGCCACACGCCCGGCGAGGTGTGGGACGACATCGCCGCCCACGACGGCACCGTGCTCGTGGCCTACCCGCTGACCCTCGCCGACGTCGTCGGCCTCGCCAGGGAGAACCGGCCCACCCACGGGCTGCGCCTGGCGCTGTCGGGCGGCTCACCGCTGGCGCCCCGCATCAAGCGGGACTACCGCGACCACCTCGGCATCCCCCTCGCCGAGAGCTACGGCCAGAGCGAGCTCGGCGGCTTCATGGTCCTCGGAACCCCCGGCGACGACACCGCTCCCGAGGGCTTCGCCGGCCGCCCGCTCCCGGACCGGCTCGCCTACGTGGCAGACGCCGACAACCAGGAGCTTCCCGCCGGCCGCGTCGGCGAGGTCGTCGTCGCCGAGGGGTTCTTCGGCGAGTACCGCAACAAGCCCGACGCCTACGCCAAGACCACCGCCGGCGGCGTCCTCCACACCGGCGACGTGGGGGTTGCCTCGGCACAGGGACACATCAAGGTGATGGGTCGGGTCCAGGAGGCCGACGCCGCCCAGCGCCGGGGTGGCTTCCTGCGCGAGGTGGAGGACGCCGCCTACGACCACCCCGCCGTGCGCCACGCCTCAGTCGTGCTGGATGCCGCCGAGCAGGTCCGTTGCTTCGTGGAACTGAACACCCCGGACACTGCGGGCTCCGAGGAGATCGCCCAGCACATCAGAGCGCGAGTACCGGAATCCCTCATCCCCGCCGGCGTCCACATCCTCCCGACCTTCCCCCGAACCTTCAGCGGGAAGGCCGACCGCCTCCGCCTGAGCAGCCTGCACGGCGACTGATCTACGGTTGGACCGCCAACCGGACTCACAAGGGGAGGATCACCATGCCAGCGTTCAGATCAGTGGATCACGTCGGGATCACAGTCAAGAGCCTCGAGGTCTCTGTTCCGTGGTGGAGCTACTTCCTCGAGGCGGAACCCTTCTGGCAGGCGAGTTGGCTGGCAGCCGATATCGGCGACTACGTGGGGCACATCGTGGGGTACAAGGACTGCGACATGACCTGCGCATTCTGGGAACTGCCGGGCGGCACCGTGCTCGAGATGCTGGAGTACCACAACCCGGGGCCCGGCCGTGTGGACATGGAGTCCTACAACGCCGGCAACACCCACCTCTGCCTGGAGACGGAGGACATCTACCGGGACTACGAGCGGCTGCGGGGCCGGGCTGAGTTCCGCTCGCCCGAGCCGGTCCGCTGCGCCTGGGGCAAGTACAAGGGCAACATGGCCTGCTACCTGCGGGACCCCGACGGCGTCTCCATCGAACTGATTCAGTTCGTCGGCCAGCCGCGCCCGTTCCAGGAACAGAGCCCGTTCTCAGACCCCTACGCGTAGCGCCACCGGAGTGACCCGCGCCTGAGACGGCAACGCTCGGTGACCGGCGCTCTCAGTGACGTGCGTGGGCGGTCGCGACGCTTGAGTCGCGCCTGGACGGCGGCAGCGGCCGCTCTGGCCTTGGTGGGAGGCGTCGTTGCCACTGCGCCCGCTACCGGCCAGGAGGCCGGCAGCGAGGTGCGGATCGTTGCGCGCAAGCTGGCCAGCGGCAAGATCGAGTTCGGGCTCCAGCAACGCGACGCCGACGACTCCTGGGGCGACCGCCTCCTGCCACGCGCGCGACTATTCCCGACGACCGCACCGGTCGACCGCTGGCTGCGCAGCTCGCCGCTCACGCTGACCGTCGGCGAGGTGCGGATCGTTGCGCGCAAGCTGGCCGGCGGCAAGATCGAGTTCGGGCTCCAGCAACGCGACGCCGACGACTCCTGGGGTGACCGCCTCCTGCCACGCGCGCGACTCTTCCCGACGACCGCACCGGTCGACCGCTGGCTGCGCAGCTCGCCGCTCACGCTGA
>VXXM01000015.1:0-1047 GCA_009835395.1 Acidimicrobiia bacterium | reverse complement strand
TTCCCGACGACCGCACCGGTCGACCGCTGGCTGCGCAGCTCGCCGCTCACGCTGACCGCGCCCCCGGACTCCGGACCCGTTCCCGCTCACGAGGAGGCGGCGCGTGCTCTCCTCGCCGGCGAGGTCGGCGCGGATCCCGGGGACTTCAGCCTCGAGAGTTCGGAGAGGGTGCAGTGGAGCGACGCCAGTCTGGGATGCCCCCAACCCGGCTACGCCTACGCGCAGGTGGTCACCCCCGGCTACCGGTTGGTGTTCGCTCTGGACGGCACGACGTACCAGGTGCACACCAACGACGACGGCTCCCACGCGGTCATCTGCGAAACCGGCCGCTAGCTCGTCGAAGTCTCGTCTCAGGCCCAGAGAATCTGGACGTCGTACGGCTCCAGGGCGAGGTCGCGGCTGACGAGAACCAGGTCGCGTGCCTGGGCCTGTGCCACGAGCATCCTGTCGAACAGGTCGCGGTGGTGTTCCGGCAACAATCCTGCCCGCCGGGCGTCGTCGAAAGTGATAGGCACCGGTTCGAAGTCTTCGCTCAGGATCGTGTCGATGTCGCCGTCGAGACGCAGCTTGCCGAGGGTCTGCTTGATGCTCATCTCCCAGACGCTCGCCGCGCTCACGCAGACGAGATTCGCCGGGTCGGCGATCTGCGTGCTCGCCTCGGGATCGAGTTGGTCACCTGAAACCCACCACAGCAGGACGTGGGTGTCGAGCAGCAGGTTCACGCGGATCCCTCGAACGCATCGAGCAGTTCGTCGGGGGTGACGTCGAAGTCCGGAGCCACCGTGATCCGACCGGCGAGCCGACCCGGCTCGCGTGGTTCCCGCTCGGGTCGGTACGGCACGAGCCGTGCCACCGGTCGCCCCGCGCGTCCCAGGACAACCTCCTCTCCGCGACCGACCCGATCGAGCAGTTCGGAGAGCCTCGTCTTCGCCTCGTACACGTTGATCACCATCTCAGACACCTCCGACAAGCAACTTGCTAGACCAGACTAGACCAGATTATGAGGTCTTCAATCCTATTGCTACTGTTGCTGTTGCTGGTGTTGGT
>VXXM01000010.1:2067-3675 GCA_009835395.1 Acidimicrobiia bacterium | reverse complement strand
GGTGGGCGCTCTGTCGAATCGGGGGCTCACGTTGGGCGACACGTCGATGCGGGTGATGTTGATCGTGCAGCTCGCGGGAGGCCTCTTCCTGGCCATGGACCGCGCCACCGAGGCGGACTTCACGCTCACGCTGGGCGACGCCGAGTTCGCCGCCGCCGAGAGCCTGGTTCCCGACACGGCGGGGGCGGGCCGCTACTGGTGGGCGACCGACGGCGACCTCTGGGAGCACGGCGAGCAGGTGGACGCCAGCATTTCCGTCGGCTCGGCAACGCTGGGCGAGCGGGCGACGGCGCCGCCGATCGCGTACTTCGGCCACATGCCCGACCACCACAACGGCACAGAGCCGTTCACGTTGCGGTTGAATTTCGATCGGGAACTGCCGGTCACCGCGACGGTGTTGAGGGACGACGCGCTGGAGACCGTCGGGGGGACGGTGACCGGCGTGTCGGCGGTGTCGGAGGGCTCGACGGGCAGATGGTTGATCACCGTGCAGCCCGACGGGGCCGGCGACGTCACCATCGCGCTGCCCGCCGACGCGGCGTGCGGCGATATCGGCGCGGTCTGCACCGCCGACGGCCAGAGGCTGCACAACCACCCCCAGGCAACCGTGCCGGGTCCGTCCACGGGCTCGGCTACCGGCGGCGACAGGACCACCCGTCTGGCCAGCGGCGTTTTCCATACCTGCGTGATAGAGGCCGACGACACCATCAGCTGCTGGGGGTCGAACAGCAAGGGGCAACTTGATGCCCCGGCGGGCACCTACAAGACCCTCTCGGGAGGATCCACCTACACGTGCGCGATCGCGACCGACGACACCATCGCCTGCTGGGGCGACAACAGCCTCGGACAGGGCGACGCCCCGTCGGGCACCTACACGAGGCTCGTCGCGGGTCAACGCCACGCCTGCGCAATCGCCACGGACGGCACGCTGGAATGCTGGGGCTACAACGCATTCGGGCAGATATTCGCCCCGGCGGGCACCTACAAGGCCATCGATGTCGGCTGGGAGCACTCCTGCGCGATCGCGACCGACGACACGATCGCCTGCTGGGGCTACCCCGAAGCGGGCAACGTAGACCCGCCGGCGGGCACCTACACGGATCTGGCGAGTGGAGACGCCCACAACTGCGCGATCGCCACTGACGGCACGTTGGTGTGCTGGGGAATCAATCGCCACGGACAGAGGAATCCCCCGACAGGAACCTACGAGGCCATCGACTCGGGTACGCAACACAGCTGCGCGATCGCCACCGACGGCACCATCGCCTGCTGGGGCGACAACCGCTCCGGCCAGGCCGATGCCCCGGCGGGCACCTATAAGGCCCTGTTCACCCGAGACAACAAGAACTGCGCGATCGCCACCGACGACACCCTGACCTGCTGGGGGAGCGGTGCCGACGGCCAGACCGACGCTCCCGCGGGCGCCTTCGAGGCCGTCGCCTTCGCGCTGGAGCACAGGTGCGCGCTGGAGGCGAGCGGCGATGTGGTCTGCTGGGGTTTCCACCGCTTCCCGCAGACCGAGCCGCTGACCGGTGCCCACCGGAGCCTCGACGCCGGTAACAGCCACAGCTGCGCGATCGCCGCCGACGACACCATCGCCTGCTGGGG
>VXXM01000010.1:0-1967 GCA_009835395.1 Acidimicrobiia bacterium | reverse complement strand
CACCATCGCCTGCTGGGGATACAGCCGCAACGGCCGGACCGACGTCCCGGCGGGCACCTTCGAGACCCTCGCCTCGGGCGAGGATCACACGTGTGCCATCGCCACGGACGGCACCGTCGCCTGCTGGGGAAGGAACGACTTCGGCCAGACCGGGGCCCCGGCAGGTACCTACAAGGCCCTCGCTCTAGGTGACTTCCACAGTTGTGCGGTCGCCACCGACGACACCGTCACCTGCTGGCCGCAACTTCCCGAAGGGGTGCGCTGGGCCCACGCCGGCACCTAACTCCAGTCTCCCCCAACCCAGATCGAAGCGATTTCGCTTCAGTCTCCCCAGACCTGTCGCTTCAGGATCTCGGTGTCCATGTGGAAGTCGAGGCCGACGATGGCGCCGTCGGCCACCCGGGCGACGAGGACCTCCACCAGGTCGAGTCGGGCACCCTCGATGTCGTTGCCCTCGGGCCATTCCCCCCGACCGGTGCCGGTCGCCCGGTACACGTAGCAGGCCCCATTCTCCTCGACGATGCGGTGGAGGATCTCGAAGCGGGCGTCGGGGAAGTGCTCGTAGAAGGCGCTGTGCATCTCGTGGAGGCCTGCACGGTCGTACGGGTAGGGGGCTCCCTCGTCGTTGATCTGGCAGTTCTCGGCCAGCACCGAGACCAGGAGGTTGGGATCGTGGCTGTTGACGCCGTCGAAGAACGTCTCCATGAGCCGTTCGTTGGTCTCTCGCATGATGTGGCTCGCTTCGCGCTGGGTCGGTCAGCCGGCGCCGGGTCCGTAGTCCTCGGGGTATCCCTCCATCGGCTGGGCGAGGATCCCACCGTCGACGGTGAGAGAGGTGCCCGTCACGAACGACGACAACCCCGAGGCGAGGAAGAGGGTGGCGATCGCAACGTCGTCGGGGCTGCAGAGCCGACCCAGGGGCACGTGGTCGACGATGCCGGCGAACTCCGCCTCCACGTCGATGCCGTGCGGGGCGACCGCCTTGATGAAGTCCGCGACCCCTTCGGTCAGCGACGCCCCGGGGCAGATGGCGTTGACCCGGATGCCCCATGGCGCCAGCTCCATGGCCAGGGCGCGTGTGAGGCCGATGAGCGCGTGCTTGGAGGTGATGTAGTGGATCAAGCCCGGTGAGGACGGTTGGAACGAGTCCACCGACGCCATGTTGATGATGACCCCGCCGCGGCCGTCGGCGCGCATCGCCCGGGCCGCAGCCTGCGCGCACAGGAAGCTGCCCGTGATGTTCGTGTTGATCACGCGCTGGAACTCCTCGAGGGGCATCTCGTCGAGCAGGTAGTTGGAGAACGCGCCGGCGTTGTTCACGAACACGTCGATGCGGCCCGTCAACTCCCGCGCCTCGGCGACGAGGTTGAGGATCGAGTCGTGGTCGGTCACGTCCACCCGGACGGCGAAGCCCCTGCCGTCGGGAATCGAGGCCGCAACGTTCTGCGCCTTGTCGAGACTGCGGGCGGCGGCCACCACCGTCGCGCCGGCTTCGCCCAGCCGGCGGGCGATGGCGGCGCCGAACCCCTGAGAACCGCCCGTGACGACGGCGCAGCGGCCGGAAAGGTCGACGAGTTCGGCAATCCCTTTGGCGCCGGTCTCCATCGCGTACCCCCTCACCTGCGGCCGTCCCAGCGGCGCCCGAGTCTAGGCATTGCCCCGGCGGCTGCTCAAGAAGGCACCCGTGGCCGGCGGAGTCGTCGGACCGGGACGTCGGGGGGCGCTGAGCCGCCGTGACAGTCGCCCCACGTGATGGTCTAGGCTCGCGTCGAGAGGCTGCTCGTAGCTTCTAAAGGGGGAGTCGCAGCTTCCGGGGGGAGGACATGCACATGAGTGCCCTCGTTAGGTCGTCCGTTGTACGTGTACTCGTCGCATCCCTGGCAGTGGTTCTGCTTGCCACCGCCTGCGGCGAGGATGAGGCAGAGCAGGCGCAGCCCCCTCCGCCCGCCCCGGCCCCGACCGAGGCG
>VXXM01000063.1 GCA_009835395.1 Acidimicrobiia bacterium | reverse complement strand
GGGCAGGGTCGGTGACCGTCTCTTCGGGGACCTCCGGAACGACCGCTTCGGTAGGTGGGGGCGGTTCGGCGGGTGTGGGGGCAGCGGTGGCGGCAGTCGCCGGCACCGTCGTCGGATCGGCCTCCGGGGGTGCGGCGTCCTGACCACCGCACGCAACCGCCGCAAGAAACAGTACCGCGAACAATGAGGCAAGAATCGTGCTAAGTCTCACCGCGGTCATCGATCGAGCCAGTCCATGGACGCTGACGAACCAACCATAGTTCCGCCGGCCCGGCAGGACCCGCGCGGCGAGGCGTCCGCCACCGCCGACCACGAGAGAGCGATGCATCGCTGGAGACGGTTGCCAACCGAAGCGCGGGCCCGCCGGCTGACCGGCCCCGTGTGGCTTCGCCTCGGAGTCGTCGCGGCGCTGGCCGCGAGCGCTATGGCAGTGACTGCGCCGGCGGCCGCGCAGGACGAGGCCCAGGTGGCGCCGCCGGAGATTGTGAGGATCGCCAGCGCCCCCGTGGCCGGCGTCTACACGGTCGGTTGGCAGACCCTGGGCGGCTGTGACCCTGGCGCGGGCACCTCGGGCGCAGCCGGCGAGGTCACGCTGACCGTCGAGGCCACCGAACCTCCCGACGACACCCCCGCGGCGGGCGAGCTCACAGGTACCCCGGACGTGGCGGTCGTGGTCATCCGCTCCTTCTGCGTCTACACCTGGTCGGTGTCCCTGGTGGAGGCGACCACCGACGCCAGTTGCGTCGTCGGTCCGGCCCCGTTCGCTCCCAATGCCAACAACGCGATCAACATCACCCTGGCTGATCCGGAGACGTCGTGCGCCCAGCGATCGCGCATCCTCGTGCGCCTGCACCCTGCGGTGCCGGTCGGCATCGACGACACCGACCACAACGCGGTCCTGCGGACGCGCTTCATCGCCACTGCCCGGCGGGTCGAGGACGCCCCGCGGCGGTGCTTCCCGCGGACGGGGATCTCGAAGCTGGACGACAACGGCACACCCGACGACACGACCGACGACACCGTCTCCATCGAGTTACGGGTGTTCGCCACCACCGCGGACGGCGAGGAGTGCCGCTACGACGTGACGCTGCGCGTGCCCCGCCAGCTGACCGCAGTCCGCGGCGACCACGAGCACAACGTCTTCGAGAACGTGGACCCGCGGGCGACCATCGACTTCAGCGTCGGTGTGGCCACCAAGACGATCTTCCTGCTGCAGACCGTTGTGGGCGATGCCGGCGACGCCGGCGCCCGCTACGACATGTCCAGAACCTGCGGCCGACCCGACGAGACGGACCTGCCCGAGCCGCTCCTGCCACTGCCCGGCGGCAAGGGCATCACGCCGATCGAGACGGTCACGACCGTGGAGTTGCGTGAAGGGCGCTTCAACATCACCGCCGTGTTGGCGGACGACCCCTCGGCCGAAGACGCATTCGACGGCTACTCGCTGCAGGTGCTGGACAACCAGGGCGTGGCGTGCGAGGCCACCGTCTCGGTGTCCCACCTGCCCGAGCACTGCAAGCCCGACGAGTCGAGCCTCACAATCAACCTGGCCAGGGCCGCCGACCCCACCATCCTCGAGTTCACCATCACCTGCGGCGCCGACGACGATGATGACGACGACGATGAGGATGACGACGACGAAGACGATGACGACAATGGAGGCGACGGCGCGAATGACAACGGCAGCGACGAAGACGGCGGCAACGGCGACGAATCCCCGTCCGAAGACACCGGCAGTGCTGCATAGCTAGAGTGACCGCGCCGCCGGAGGAAAGGGTTTTCGGTCATGGCTGAGCGGCTCGGCATCGAGCACCTCGTCGAGCTTTCCGGGACCGAGGCGATCCTGGGATACCTGACACCGCTGTTCATCTTCGCGGCGTTCTTCCTGGCGCAGGTGCTGCTGCCGGCGCTGCGGGTCCCCGGCTATGCCGTCGATGCGAAGACCGGCGAACCCCGCAACTACCGACTGAACGGTCTGCTGGTCTTCGTGATCGCGGTGATCGTGTGGGCCGTCGAGTTCGCCGGCCTGCCGCAGGACTGGTTCTACCGCTCCTCGCTCTACGCGATCGCCGGCGGAACCGCCCTCTGCGCCCTCATCGCGGTCGCCGCCGTGTTCAGCCAGCCCCGAGGAGAGGCGAGGAACCCGCTGGCGGGACTCTGGGCCGGGCGAACCCGGGAGCTCTCCCTCTTCAACCACCGCTTCGACCTCAAGATGTACACCTACGTCGTCGGCGGGGCGATGTGGGCGCTCAACGCCCTCTCCGGTGCCGCCTACCACCACGGACGGTTCGGCGACGACGCCAACCCGGGCGTCTACCTCTACGCGGGCTTCCTGACGTTCTACGTCCTGGACTACTTCGTCTATGAACGTGTCCAGCTCTACACCTACGACATGATGCACGAGCAGGTCGGGTTCAGGATGCTCTGGGGTGGCCTCATCTTCTACGGGTGGCTGTTCATCCTCCCGCTGTGGGGCATGGCCGCCCATCCCGACCCCGGGTTCTCGCCCGCTTGGACGCCCTTCTGGCTCGCCGGGACCGCGGTGCTGTTCCTGGCAGGCTGGGGCATCTCGCGCGGCACCAACATGCAGAAGTACACCTTCAAGCGCTGGCCCGACCGCAAGTTCATGGGGATCATCGAGCCCGAGTACATCCAGGCCGGCGACCGCAAGATCCTGGTCAACGGCTTCTGGGGCATGGCCCGCCACTTCAACTACATGGGCGAGTGGACTCTCGCCCTGGCGATCGGCCTGGTGTTCGGCCACTTCGGCAACCTCTGGGCCTGGACGTACACGATCTTCATCTTCGGGTTCTTCACCTGGCGCCAACTCGCCGACGACGCGCACTGCGCCGAGAAGTACGGTCCCGAGAAATGGGCCGAGTACCGGTCACGGGTGAAGTACCGCATCTTCCCCGGCGTCTACTGAGGCGGCTCCCCGTCGAGGGACGGCGAGCCGCCTACTCCACGGAGGAGTCTCCGCCGTGAGCGCCACGCTCGCGTCCGATTTCTGGGACAACGAGAACCTCGACACGTGGGAGATTCCCTTCGGTCTGTGGACCGAGGAGATCACCTTCTGGTTGACCACCCATATCAAGGGATTCCTCGACGCCGTCAAGTGGCCCGTCGACAAGCTGCTGGAACTCATCATCGACAACCTGCTGCAGGACTGGCTGCCGTGGCCGGCGGTCCTGCTGCTGTTCTTCCTGGTGGGGGCGCTCACCCGGAACGTCCGCGTCGGGCTCGGCAGCGCCGCCGCGCTCGCCGTCTGCGGGCTGCTCGGCAACGAGTACTGGGACCTCACGATGGAGACCGTCGGGATGGTCATCGTGGCCGTCTTGATCTGCACGGCGTTCGGCATCCCGCTGGGGATCGTGGCGTCCCGCTTCGACCGGTTCTGGAACCGGCTGCGTCCCATCCTCGACGGGATGCAGGTGATCCACCCCTTCGTCTACCTGCTGCCGATCATCTTCCTGTTCGGCGTGCGCCGCACGCCTGGCGTGCTGGCCACGCTGGTCTTCGCCCTGCCGCCGATCGTGCGCCTCACCAACCTGGGCCTGCGCCAGGTGCCCGGGGACGTGGTCGAGGCGGCCCGGGCGTTCGGAGCGCCCGAGCGCCGGGTCCTGCGCGAGGTGCAACTCCCGCTGGCCCGGCCGGCGATCATGGCCGGACTCAACCAGACCCTGCTGCTGTCGCTGTCGATGGTGGGAATCGTGGCGATCATCGCCGG
>VXXM01000053.1 GCA_009835395.1 Acidimicrobiia bacterium | reverse complement strand
TATGCGACCTCCAACGGCACCGCGGCGGCGGGCAGCGACTACACCGCCAGGACGGCGACACTCACCTTCAGACCGGGCGACACCACCAAGACGGTGTCGGTGCCGATCAACAGCGACACCGTCAACGAGAACGACGAGACCTTCAGGTTCACGCTCAGCAGCCCGAGCAACGCCACCATCAGCCGCTCCCAGGCGACGGTCACGATCGAGGACAACCCGACACTCACTATCGGTGACATGTCGGTGGGCGAGCCCACCAACTCGGTGGGGGGGACCGTCAACGTCACGCTGACCGTCTCGCTGGACGTGGCCGGCGCTGCCGACGTGAAGGTGTTCTATCTGACCCGCAATGGCGTCGGCGAAGAAGGCGCCAACGCGGGCAGCGACTACACCCTCACGTCGGGAACGCTGACCGTCACGGCGGGGCAGATGTCGGGGACGGTGACGGTGCCGATCCGCCACGACACCACCGACGAGTGGGACGAGACGTTCGAGTTCAGGCTGAGCAACCCGAGAAACGCCTCGATCAGCGACTCCTCGGCAACGGTCACCATCACCGACAACGATGATCCGCCGTCGCTGAGCGTGGCCGACAAGACGGCGGACGAGGATGACGGCAGCACCAGGTTGACGGTGTCGTTGGACGCGGCGAGCGGCAAGACCATCACGGTGAACTATGCGACCTCCAACGGCACCACCGAACGCGACGCCACCGCCGGCAGCGACTACTCCGCCGAGTCGGGGTCGCGGACCTTCTCGCCGGGGCAGACCACCAGGACGGTGAGGGTGCTGATCGCCGAGGACACCACCGACGAGTGGAACGAGACGTTCACGTTCACGCTGAGCGGTGCCGTCAACGCCGACATCGGCGACTCCTCGGCGACGGTCACGATCAATGACAACGATCCGCCGCCGTCGCTGAGCATGACCGGCGGGACGGTGAGCGAGGCCATCGGCAGCGCCACCTTGACGGTCCGGTTGAGCGCGGCCAGCGGCAGGACGATCACGGTGAACTACGCCACCGCCGACGGCACTGGCAGCAACGGCGCCCGGGCGCCCGGCGACTACACCGCCACGTCGGGAACCCTGACCTTCACGCCGGGCCAGACCTCCAAGACGGTGAGCGTCCCGATCATCTCCGACGCCGCCGACGAGGACGACGAGACGTTCACGGTGGCGTTGAGCAACCCTGTGAACGTCACGGGGACGCCGTCGGCGACCATCACCATCGGGGACAACCCAACGCTGTCCATCTCCGACGTGGAGACCAACGAAGCCGACCGGACCGCCGTCTTCACGGTGACGCTCGATGCCGTGGGCGCCTTCCAGTTGACCGTGGACTACGCCACCTCCGACGGCTCCGCCGAAGCGCCCGGCGACTACACACGGACAGTGGGAACGCTCACCATCCCGGCCGGCACGAGCAGCCGCAACGTGTCGGTCCCGATCGTCGACGACTCGGACCACGAACTCCACGAGACCTTCACGATCACGTTGAGCAACCCCTCGAACTCCTCGCTCTCAGTGTCGAGCGCCGAGGCGCTGATCTTCGACAACGACACGCCGGACGACGAACCCCGCGAGGTGTTCGCGGTCTTCGTCGTGCGGCTCAGCGCGGCCAGCGCCCAGGACGTGTCGGTGGACTACACCACCGTCGACGGGACGGCGACCGCCGGCGTCGACTACACCGAGACCTCCGGCACGCTGACGATCCCCGCCGGCAGTCGGCAGGGCACGATCCGGGTGCCGATCATCGGCGACATCACCGAAGGGGTGAACCGGATGTTCAGCCTGCGGTTGAGCAATCCGCGCAACGCCGTTCTGCGCGACACGCAGGCGGACGCGGCGGCCACGATCCTCGACGACGACATCGTGCCCCGCCTGATGATCGGCGACGCGACTGCGCCCGAGGGCGGCGTCGCCACCTTCCCGGTGACGCTCAGCACGCCCGGCGACGAGGTGGTGACCCTGGACTGGGCCACCGTCGACGACACCGCCGAGGGCGGCACCGACTACGTCTCCCGCCGGGGGCGCCTGACCATCCCCCGCGGCCAGACCGAGGCAACGATCCGGATACGCGTCAGGGACGATCGCAGCGAGGAGCCGGACGAGACGTTCATGCTGCGGGTAATCGGCGCCACGAACGCGCGCCGTCCCGCGGAACCCGCGACGGGCACGATCCTCGACGATGATGCCACGCCTATCCTCACGGTGACCGGCGCAACCGTCCCGGAGGACGCCGGTTTCGTGGAGTTCGCCGTGTCGCTCAACACACCGAGCGGCCGCTTCGTGACCGCCGACTTCAGGACCTCCGGCGGGACGGCGACCGCCGGCGTGGACTACACGGCGACCACCGGCACGTTGATCATCCCGCCCGGCTGGGCCTCGGTGGTGGTCCGCGTGCCGATCAGCGACGACTCGCACGACGAGGGCGACGAGACGTTCACGCTGCGGCTCCGCAACGCGCGCCACGCCACCCTCGGCGACGGCACCGCCACCGCCACCATCGCCGACGACGACGGCCTGCCGAGCCTCGCCGTCGCCGACGCCGGCGCCACCGAGGGCACCGGGGCGGTGACCTTCACGGTCACGCTCAGCGAGGCCCGATCCACGAACGTCTCGGCGAGCTACTTCACCCTCGGCGGCACCGCCAGGTCGAGTCTGGACTTCCGCCGGACCAGCGGCACGCTGACCATCCCCGCAGGCGAGACCACCGCCTCCATCCGGGTGCCGATCATCGCGGATCAGCGTGACGAGCCCGCCGAGACGTTCACCCTCACCCTCAGCAGGCCGGTGGGCGCGTCGGCTCCGGCCGGGCCGGCGACCGGCACCATCGTCGACCGGCCGACCCTGCTGGTCGCCCCCGCCGCCGCGTCCGAGAGTGCCGGGCCGGTGAGCTTCACGGTGACGCTGGATGCCGTGAGCCACGAGGATGTGTCGGTGGACTACGCCACCGCCGGTGGCACGGCCACGTCCGGGGTGGACTTCCGCCGGACCAGCGGCACGCTGACGATCCCCGCAGGCGACACCACCGCCGCCATCCAGGTACCGGTCATCGCCGACCGGCGTGCCGAGCCCGCCGAGACGTTCACCCTCACGCTGCGGGCGCCGCGCAACGCCGCCCTCGGCGACGGCGCGGCGTCGGCCACCGGCACCATCGTCGACGACGACGGCCTGCCGCGCCTGTCCGTCGCGGACGTGACCGCGGCCGAGGGCGACGGCGGTCTCACGTTCACGGTGACCCTCGACGGCGCCGCGCGCAGGGACGTGTCGGTGGATTATGCCACCGTGGCCGGCACGGCGACGCGGCGCCTGGACTTCTCGCCGGTCCGGGGCAGGCTGACCATCCCGGCCGGCAGCGGGGCCGCCACGATCCGGGTGCCGATCGTCGACGATTCCCTCGACGAGCCCGCCGAGACGTTCACCCTGACGCTCGCGGCGCCGCGCAACGCCGCCCTCGGCGACGGCGCCGCGTCCGCCACCGGCACTATCGTCGACGACGACGGCCCGCCGCACCTTTCCGTCGCCGACGTGACCGCACCCGAGGGCAACGCCGCTGTCATGTTCACGGTGACCCTCGACGCCGCCAGCAGCAACGACGTGACGGTGGACTACGCCACCTCCGACGGCACGGCCACCGCAGGCGAGGACTACACGGCCGTCAGCGGCACCCTGACGGTGCCCGCCGGGGAGACCGCCGCCAAGATCTCGGTGCCGGTCCTCGACGATTCCCTCGACGAGCCCGACGAGACCTTCACCCTCACCCTCAGCGGGGCGCAGAACGCCGTGGCGCCCAGGGGCCCCATCACCGCCACCATCGTCGACGACGAGATCGGGCCGAGCATCACCGTGGACGACTTGGTCGTGCCGGCGAGCAGCGAGGTCGTGACGTTCACGGTGTCGCTCAGCGCGCCGACCGGCCAGGTCGTGCGGGTGGACTACCGGGCCGTCGAAGCGGCGGCCGGCGCCGGCACGGGCACGGCGGGCACACTGACCATCCCGGCCGGCGAGACCACGGCACAGATCGAGATTCCGGTCGGCGACGGCGGCGGGGGCGCCGCGGGGACGCGGCAGATCACCCTCACCCTGAGCAACGCCCGCAACGCCACGCTCGGCGACGCCACCGCCACCGCCACGATCACCCGCCTGCCGATCCTGGCGGTTGCCCCCGCGACCGCGGAGGAGGGCTCCGGCTCGGTGACGGTGACGGTGTCGCTGAGCGCAGCGCGCGACGTCGACGTGCGGGTGCGGTACGCAACCGTCAGCGGCACCGCATCCCGTCGCGACTACCGGGCGAGGTCCGGCATGCTCACCATCCCGGCCGGCCGGCTCAGCGCCGACATCGTGGTGTCGCTCACCGACGACTCTCTCGACGAGCCCGACGAGACGTTCACGCTCGTGCTGACCGATGCCCGGAACGCCGCGGCGCCGGCCGGGCCTGCCACGATCACCATCGTCGACGACGACGGCCTGCCCACCATTGAGATAGGCGACGTGACCGTCCAGGAGGGGCGACACACCCCCTGACGCTGCTGGCGGCGGACAGTGAAGGTGGACCGGGGCGGGAGAAAGGGTAACTCCGCCCCGGTCTCCACCGCTCACCATCACCGGCCCGTGGGGGGGGGATATGTGAGCACGCTGATGGTTCTCTCACCTAGGAGACAGCGCGCTATGTTCGACAAAGTTGCGGCGGCACGTCGGTTGGTCTGCCGGGCTGTGCCGCCACAACTCCACTCGCCTGACGGCGTGTAGTGGAATTCTACACAGATGCGCCGGCATCATGAGTTATTCCCTATGAATCTCAGTCGAACCGGCGGCGCGGACCGGCGTTGACTGCGTGCCGGTATTCGACTACGGGGCCGCCATCCGGTAGCCCACGCCGGATTCGGTGAAGATGTAAGTCGGGCTGCGTGCGTCGTCGCCGAGCTTGCGGCGCAGGTCCTTCACAGTGGTGCGGACACGCTGAGCGTCGCCCTCGGAGTCCTCGCCCCAGACTCGCTCGAGCAACTGGTCGTAGGTGCGCACGCGCCCGGCGTTGATGGAAAGCTCGAAGAGCAACTTGTACTCGGTCGGCGTGAGTTTCAGCGGGCGATCGGCCACGGTGACGCTCCGGTCGAGATAGTTGATCATCAGGTCACCCGTCAGATACGGGACGGTCTGCTGGGAGACGGCCCGTCGGCGCAGCGCCGCCCTGATCCTGGCGAGCAACTCCGTCGGCGAGAACGGTTTGACGACGTAGTCCGCGGCCCCCATCTCGAAGGCTCGGGCGATGTGCTGGTCGCCGCCGCGACCCGACAGGATGATGATCGGCACGTCGCGGATGCTGGGGATGCGCTTCAGCAGATCGAATCCGTCGGTGTCGGGCATGACGAGGTCGAGGAGGACCAGGTCGGGTTTCTCGGCCTCGAGGAGTTGCTCCACCTCGCCGGGGTCGCCGGTCAGTATCGGTGTGTAGCCGGCGTCGGCCAGCGTGTGGCGCACGTAGCGAAGCGTCTGGGGGTCGTCGTCGACGAGGAGGACGCATTCCAGCCCGCTCGGCGCCCGTCGCGATCCCGAGGGTGCCGCGCCGGGGCCGGTCGCGGCACCGAGGGCGGCCTCGGCGGTCGGGATCGTGAACGTGACGCACGTGCCGCGGCCGTGGCCCTCGCTCTCCGCCCAGATGCGGCCCCCGTGCGCCTCGACGATGCCTCTGCTGATCACCAGCCCGAGGCCGTATCCGCTGATCTGCCGCTCCCCCGCGTCTGTGTCGTAGCGCGAGAACTTGCTGAACAGGCGCGGTAGGCGCTCCTCGGCTATCCCAATGCCCTCGTCGATGACCGACACCGCCACGTGCAGCTCCTCGGGAGCCGCCGTCACCCGGATGGTGGACCACTCGCGCGAGTACTTGGAGGCGTTCGAGAGGAGGTTGTGCAGGACCTGGACGATGCGCTGCCCGTCCGCCGCCACCCGCGGCAGGCTCGGAACCAGGTCGACCTCGATGGTGTTGTGATGGCCGCTGCTCAGGAAGGAGTTCCTCGCCTGTTCGACCACGAACGCGAGATCCGTCGGTTCCGGCGCCACCGACAGGTTGCCCGCCTCGATACGCGTCAGATCGAGAAGGTTGTTGATCAGATCGCGCATCTGGTCGGCCTGCTCCTCGATGATCCGGAAGAACTGGCGCACCTCGGCCGGATCCAGCGGGACCGAGGCGCCCCGCACGGTGGCCGCCGAACCCTTGATCGCCGTCAGCGGCGCCCGCAACTCGTGGCTCACCATGCCCAGAAACTCTGCGCGCAGGCGTTCCAACTCCTCCAGCGGCGTCATGTCCTGGATGATGGCCACGACTGAGACGATCTCGCCTTCCTCCGAGCGGATGGGCGTGGCATTGACGAGCGTGGGAACCGTCTTCCCGTCCGGAAGCCCGATGACGATCTCCTCGGCACGCACCGTCTCTCCGCTGCGGGCGGCGCGCTCCATCGGTAGCTCGTGGCGGGGAATCTCCCGACCGTCCATCCGTCGGAACCGCGAGGTCTCCAGGAGTTGTCCGAACTGGTCGTCGTGGACTCCCCCGCCGAGGATCCGGCGCGCCTCCCGGTTGAACCTCACCACGTGCCCCGTCTGGGTGTCGAACACGAGGACCCCCACCGGGGAGGTGTTGATCAGAGCCTCCAGATCGGCCTTGGCCCGCTGCTCCTCCCCGTAGCGCCGGGCGTTGGCAACGGCCATCGCCGCCTGCGTGGCGAACATCTCGAGGGTGTCCTCGTCCTCCTGGGTGAACTCCAGACCGCGGTTCTTCCCCCCGATGAAGATGTTGCCGATGTGCTTACCCCGGTCACGGATCCGTGTCCCCAGGAACGTGGTGGGCAGAAGCCCGTCGGCGAAACCCGCCGCGCGGGTGTAGGCCGCGATGTCGGCGGTGCGGAGCGGCTCCTCGAACGACGCCAGGTAATCGAGCAGAGCCCACCCGTCGGGCACGGCGTCGAACAACTCCCGCTGCTCCTCGGGTGTCAGACCCGAGACCACCAGGTCCTGCAGTCGACCCTCGTCATCGATGGTCGTGATCGCGCTGTACTCCGCGTCGGTCAACGACGCCGCGCTGTCCCCGATGCCCTGCAGCACCGTGTCCAGATCGAGATTCTCGCTGATCCGGAGGCTCGCCTCGCTGAGCCCGGCGAGACGCACCCGCAGCGCCTCGTTCTCCGCTCGCAAGCGGCCGTCGCCGCTCAACGCGTCCCTCTCGAAAGCAATTGTGCCAAAACGATCTGCCCGGCTCCGTGTGACCAACCGCGTACAAGCATACCGACGCGAACTCCGCCGGTGGCTGATCGACGATGCCTCCCATGAGTCGAACACCCCGCTCAAGGTCGTAGGACCGGAGGCGAAACCGCCGTGCTACCGTGTCGGCGCCTCGCAGCCATGAACAGAACTTCACAGGGGCGAGTCGAGTATGTGCAATCGAGTACTCCATCCTCTTCGAGGGGGGTGGACCCCTCTCGTCCGACTTGCCGCTTCGGCTCCGTGGGTCCGTCTGATGAGACCGCGGCGCGCCGCCGCGGTCGCCGGGGTCACCGTGCTGCTCGGCTCGCTGTTGACGGCGACCGCCGCTGTCGCGCAGGCGCAGAGCGTGCCCGAACTCAGCGTCGCCGGCGTCACCGTGCAGGAGGGCAATAGGAACATGGTGTTCACGGTGCGCATGAACAGGACGAGCGACGAGCACGTCGAGGTCTACTACTCGACTGTGGACGGCACGGCGACCCGCAATCTGGACTACATCGAAGCGGGGGGAAGGCTGATGATCCCCGCCGGCCAGCGAAGCGGCCGGATCGTCGTGCCGGTGCTGGACGACACCATCGACGAAGACACCGAGACGTTCACGCTGCAACTGTTCAACCCGGACGGCGCCACGCTGGCGGGAGCCATAGGCGGCATCGACGTCACAGGCACGATCACCGACGACAACGACCCCGTGACCGATCTGGTGGTCGAGAACGTCCACGCTCTGGAGGGCGACTACGTCACATTCTCCGTGACGTTGCTCACGAACCCGGGTGACAAGACGGTCAAGGTGAACTATCGAACGGTGAACGGCTCGGCTGTCGCGAGCAGGCCCGGTCGGGCCGGCGACTACGAGCCGGCGTCGGGGACGCTGGAGTGGCGGACCCATGAGACGCAGTCCGTCACCGTGAGACTCCTGAGGGACGACTTCGACGAGTACGACGAGACCTTCGGGCTCAGACTCACGAATGTGTCGAACGCCTCGGCGCCGCGCGACGCCGCCACCGCCGTCATCGGGGACACGAACTGGCTGCCGGAACTCTCGGTCGACCATGTCGACGGCGAGGAGGGCGAGACCTTCACGTTCACGGTGAGAATGGACTGGCCCAGCGCCCGGGAGGTCACCGTCTGGTATGAGACGTCCGACGGCAGTGCCGAAGCGGGCAGCGACTACAGCGCCAGGCGCGGCATGCTGAGGTTCCCGCCGGGGGCCACCGAGCGGACGGTCTCGGTGCCGACCCGGAACGACGCCCTCGACGAGGACACCACCGAGGTGTTCACGCTGGAACTGTCATTGCCCACGAATGCCGTCTGGGGGCAAGGGGGCCGAGGATCCTCGGGCACCGGAACCATCGTCGACAACGACGTGCCCGGCGAGCCGCCTGACACCTCGCCGGGTGGCAACGTCGGCGGCACCCCCGGCGACAGCGGCGGCGGTGTGCCCGGTGACGACGGTGGCACCCCCGGCGACAGCGGTGGCATCCAAGGCGGCGGTGGTGGCGGCCTCGCCGCGGGCCCGGCGACGGTGGCGCCGCGAATCAAGGCTCTCCTGAGCGATGCGGTGCTGCAGGTCGGCGCGCCGCCCGTCCAGCTGAACCTGGCGACCGTCCTCGGCGCATCCACCGACGGCTTCCGGGCGTTCGCCGCCGACGCTCGCATTGTCACCGTCGTGGTGTCGGGACCGCAAATGACGTTGATCCCGGTGGCGCCGGGCACAACCACGGTGTCGGTCATCGCCAGAAACAGCAGGGGCTCGGCACTCCAGTCGTTCCGCGTCACGGTCGTCCCCGCCGGCAGCGGGGGTTCGCCGGTCGACTCGTTGCGCGTCACGACCATCGAGCGGAGCGCGCCGGCGATCGTGACGCTGCTCGGCGACCGAGCCCTGACCGTCGGCGACCCGGCGACGGTGCTCGACCTTGCGCCGGCCTTCGGGCGCGCCGTCGGAGCGACCTACCGAGCGGTGGCCGACGATCCGCGGCTGGTGACCGTGGCGGTCTCCGGATCGAACCTGTCGCTGACCGGTCTCGCGCCCGGCGTGACGACCGTCTCGATCTTCGCCGAGAACGCCCGCGGTGTGGCCATGCAGACCTTCAGGGTCACGGTCCGGAACTAGGAGCCTGCCCCTGACGCCCCGTCCGTCATTCCGGCGAAGGCCGGAATCCAGCGGCTAGGGGACCGCCATCCGGTAGCCCACGCCGGACTCGGTGAAGATGTACCTGGGGCTGCGCGCGTCGTCGCCCAGCTTGCGTCGCAGTTCCTTGACGAACGTGCGGACGCGTTGAGCGTCGCCCACGAGATCCTCACCCCACACGCGCTCGAGCAGCTGGTCGTACGTCAGCGCCCGCCCGGCGTTGCTGGAGAGCTCGAAGAGCAGCTTGTACTCGGTCGGTGTGAGTTTCAGTGACCGATCCGCCACTGTCACGCTGCGGTCCAGGTAGTTGATCATCAGCTCGCCCACCAGGTACGGGACGGCCTGCTTGGAGACGGCCTGTCGACGGAGGGCGGCCCTGATCCTGGCGAGCAACTCCGTCGGTGAGAACGGCTTCACGACGTAGTCCGCGGCCCCCATCTCGAACGCTCGGGCGATGTGCTGATCGCCGCCGCGCCCCGACAGGACGATGATGGGAACGTCCCGGATACTGGGGATGCGCTTCAGCAGATCGAATCCGTCGGTCTCGGGCAGCACGAGGTCGAGGAGAACCAGGTCGGGTTGCTCGGCCTCGAGGAGTTGATCCACGTCCTTCGGGTCTCCGGTGAGGATCGGGGCGTACCCGGCGTCGGCAAGCGTGTGGCGCACGTAGCGCAGCGTCTGAGGATCGTCGTCGACGAAGAGGACACGTTCCAACCCCCTCGACACCCGTTGTGCCCCGGAGACTGTCTCCTCGGGCCCGATCGAGGCGCTGCGGGCGGTCTCGGCGACCGGGATCGTGAACGTGATGCGCGTGCCGTGACCGTGGCCCTCACTCTCGGCCCAGATGCGACCCCCGTGCGCCTCCACGATGCCTCTGCAGATCACCAGGCCGAGGCCGTACCCGCCGACCTGTTGCTCCCCGGAGCCGGCGTCGTAGCGGGAGAACTTGCTGAACAGCAGCGGGAGCCGCTCCTCGGCTATCCCGACGCCCTCGTCGCCGACGGTCACCGCCACGTGCATGTCCTCGGGCGCGGCGGTGATCCTGATGGTGGACCACTCGCGCGAGTACTTGGAGGCGTTCGAGAGGAGGTTGTGCAGGACCTGGATGATCCGCTGCCTGTCCGCCGCCACCCGCGGCAGGTTGGGCACCAGATCGACCTCGATGGTGTTGCGATGGCCGCTGTTCAGGAATGCGTTCCTCACCTGTTCGACCGCCTGCGCGAGATCCGTCGGCTCCGGCGCGACCGACAGGTTCCCCGCCTCGATCCGCGACAGATCGAGGAGGTTGTTGATCAGGTTGCGCATCTGGTCGGCCTGCTCCTCGATGATCCGGAAGAACTGGCGCACTTCGGCCGGATCGAGCGGGACGGAGGCGCCCCGCACAGTGGCGGCCGAGCCCTTGATCGCCGTCAGCGGTGCCCGCAGCTCGTGGCTCACCGTGCCGAGGAACTCGGACCGCAGGCGCTCCAGCTCCTCCAGCGGCGTCATGTCCTGGATGGTGGCCACGACGGACACGATCTGACCCTCCTCGGCACGGATGGGCGTGGCGTTCATGAGTGTGGGCACCGTGTTTCCGTCCGGGAGCGCGATGACGATCTCCTCGGCGTACACCGCCTCGCCGCTGCTGATGGCGCGCTCGGGCGGGAGTTCTCGGCGCGGGACCTCCCGCCCGTCCATCCGCCGGAATCTCGTCATCTCCAGGAGTCGCTCGCGCTCGTCCGGTGACGCCCCCCGACCGAGGATCCGGAGCGCCTCCCGATTGCACTGCACCACGCCCCCCGTCTGCGCGTCGAACACGAGGACCCCGACCGGGGAGGTGTTGATCAGGGCCTCGAGGTCGGCCTTGGCCCGCTGCTCGTTCCCGTAGCGGCGGGCATTGGCAACGGCCATCGCCGCCTGCGTGGCGAACATCTCGAGGGTGTCCTCGTCCTCCTGCGTGAAGTCCAAGCCACCGTGCTTGCCCCCGATGTGGATGTTGCCGATGTGCCTGTCCCGGTCACGGATCCGCGTCACCAGGCAGGTGGTGGGCAGGTATCCGTCGGGGAATCCGACCGATCGGGTGTGCGCCGCCAGATCCGCGGTCCGGAGTGGCTTCTCGAACGAGCTCAGGTAGTCGAGCAGGGCCCACCCTCCGGGCAATCCCTCGAGCACGCCCATCATCTCCTCGGGATTCGGACCCGAGATGACGAAGTCCTGCAACTGTCCCTCGTCGTCGATGGTCGTGATGGCGCTGTACTCAGCGTCCGTCAGCGATCGAGCGCTGTCCGCGATCCCCTGCAGGACCGAGTCCAGATCGAGGTCCTGAGTGATCCGGAGGCTGGCCTCGCTGAGCCCGGCAAGACGCACCCGCAGTGCCTCGTTCTCCGCTCGCAGGCGGTCGGCGTCACTCAAGACGTCACCGCGGCACGTAACTGTGCCAGAACAATCAACCCCGGCTCCATGTGACCAACCGCGCACAAGCATACCGCCGCGGAGTCTCCGGTGGTCGGACCTCCTCCGCCGCGGCGCCGCCCGGTCCTGGACGGCAACCCTCCGCAGCCAGGTGAACAGCGGTTGGGGACCGAGCGCGGTTGTCTACAATGATGTGTTCGCCATAAGTCGATCCATAGTGAGGAATACCCCACATGTCCTTGAAACCGGTGCGGCGGCGCGCGGCACGCAGCCACCATCCCCGACCTGCCGGACGCCTTTCCGGTCGTACGCCCCGCCTGCTGTGCGCGGCCCTGTTGGGGGTCGCGGCGCTGGTGGCCTCTGCATGCACCGGTGCCGGCGGAAGCGCCTCAGGTGGCGGCGAAACGACCGCTCTGTACTCGCTCTCGGAGGCGCGGGCTGCCCAGGCGACCGCGGAGGGGGCCCAACAGGCGGTGCTGGCGCAGTCACAGCTGGCCGAGGCGACACTGAACCTGGCGCTCGCCACGGCGGCCCTGGTGGAGGCCGTCGCCTCCGAGGATCCCGACACGATCGCCGAGGCCTCCATGGCGCTGCGAATCGCACGGCAGGGGGCGCAGCGGATCGCCACGAGAGTCGGCGCCGACATCACCGCCGGGGTCGCCGGCGATGGCTCCGGTTCGGTCGACACCGCGAGCGGGCCCGATACGCCGGGGGCGGGCATCGAGGTGCGTATGGCCCGCGCCAACTGGGATTCCGGCTACCTGCAGGCGGCGATACTCCGGGCTCTCCTCTCCGAGCTCGGCTATGTGGTGAGCGATCCGGCGGCTGACGAGACCACGCCCCAGGAGGTCTACCCGCGAATTGCCCGGGGTGAGTTGGACTTCTGGGCGCACGGCTGGTTCCCCTCCCACGATCAGTACCTGTTCGCCGAGGACCTGGCGGCGGAACTGCCTGACGGCGGCGTGATCGGCGACTATGTCAGCCCCGTCGGTAAAGTCATCCCGGCAGGCGGCCTGCAGGGAGTGCTCGCGGACAAGAAGTCCGCCGACGAGTTCGGGGTGACCTCCATGGCCGACATCGCGGCCAACCCCGGACCCTGGGATCGCGACGGCAACGGTCTGGCCGACATCGCCGGTTGCGACGAGGGCTGGGGCTGCAAGGCCGTGCTCGACACGACGATCAACCTCAACGGCTGGGACGGCACCGTCGAGCAGATCTCCGGCGATTGGGACGAGCTGTGGCTGCAGGAGGTTGCCCGCTTCGAGCGCGGCGAACCCGTCCTGATCTACATGTGGACACCGACCGCATTCATCGTCACGCTCACGCCCGGCAACAACGCCTACTGGCTCTCCTTCCCGGAGGCCATGGCCGATCAGCAGCAGCCGGCCTCGGTTCCCGCGGATCAATGCCCCGGCCAGCCGTGCCGCATGGGCTTCGCCCCTGCCGACATCAGCGTCGTGGCCAACAACGCCTTCCTCCGGGCGAACCCGGCGGCGGCCAGCCTGTTCGAGTCGTTCACCATCGACGTCCTCGACGTCGCCCTCCAGAACGTCCGCTACCAGGGCGGCGAGAACACCGAGGCCGACATCGCCGCACACGCCGCCGAGTGGATCTCCGACAACCGGCCGCTGGTCGACCAGTGGCTGGCCGACGCCCGCGCCGCCGCCTGACTCTCGTCGGCGGCCCTACGTATTGGGCAACCGCGTCATGACCCGCACCTCATCGAGTTGTCGCGGTCTCTCACTCGCGTGTGCTTCCAGTCAGCCGTCCGGGGCGACGGTGGAGACCCGCATCTCGTGGACCAGGATGCCGATCGGCTCGGTCTCGGTGTAGTTCAATGACTCGCCCGTCCCACCGCAGTGGACCCTCAGATCCCGCGGGGGGCATGTGACAGTGGAGCCTGCGGCGTCGGTGTAGAGCCATTCTTCGCTCGAGCCGGCCGGAAGCAGGCCTCTGAGGTCCGGCAAGAGCCCTGCCTCCGCAGGCGTCGTCACGCCTATCCTGGCCAGGTCTTCGATCAAGCATTCGTAGTCTGAGTGGGACGAGTGCCCTGGTCTGCGGCGGCAGACTCCATCTTTGGCACTTTCCATATCCATCAGGGCGTTGTCGATCAGCGCCCGCGTAAGCGCGTTGGCCCAGGTTCTCTTGCCGCCGAACTTGGTCATGTACCAGGCCCCGGCGGCCACCAGCCGGTAGTAACCGGGCCTGGTGGGACGCCAATTGCACCACACATCGCTGCCGTAGTTGCAGCGCACCTCCTGGGTGAGGCTGCCGGTCCGGCGGGCCAGATGGGCCGCTTGCTCCACCGAGCCGAGGGCCGTCCACCAGTCCAGCGCGTCGGCGCCGAACAGAGCCCGGATGTCGGACGCGTCGCTGTCGGGCCAGAGTTCCTCGACCCTGAGCCTGAAGTCGGGCAGCGCGCGGACCAGGCACGGGCCGGAGTTGAAGATGATGGAGCCCGACCGATAGCCGCCGACGATCTCGTCCACATCGCGATAGGCGAGAGAGGTGTCGAAGGTGGGCCAGGCCCGGACGATGGGATCGCTCGCTGTGCTGCCGGGGTATTCGAAGTACAGTCGGCGGCTCACCCCGAACCTCACCCCGCCGCCGAGGCTGACCCGGATGTATTCGACGGGGCGGTTGGTGACCGAAGAGTCGATGACTCTGAGGACCACAGATGAGTTCACTATGGCGAGCCCCGCGTGGTGGCTGGACTCCCATACCAGCCGACCCGGAGGTGGGTCGGCGCAGAATGTCGCCCTTGAACCGCCCGGACCCGAGTCGTAGCGGTTTTGGTGCGCCGTCTCCAAACGACTGATCGACGACAGCGAAGGGTTGACACGCAAGTCCCGCGGGCAATCGAGGGATGTCGGGCTGAACGGCAGGACCGCACAGGGGACGCAACCCTCGAGGTAGACGTCCTCGGCGTCGAGGCTTCCGTCGAGAAAGTCGGCCTGCAGCTTGCGGCATCTGAGCGCGTCGGCTATGGCGTTGCACCCGCCGGTGGTGCTGGCCCGCTTGATGCAGACTGCGTCTGAAGTCGTGCAGGTTGCGCCGGTGGCATAGCACCCGACGTCGAGGTACGAAGAGTCGAACCGACACCAGTACGCGTTCGGGGGGCTGGTTAGGTCCCGCAGAGCCGAACTGGAGTAGCCGGTGTCGAAGTTACCGCACGGCAGCGAGGCGGGAGCGCGCACGAAGTCCTGGCCCACGTAGCTCTCGCAGTTCGAGAGCGCGAAACTCGGGGCGCCGGAGCCGCAGGCGGGGTGGGTGCCGGTGTAGTCGACGGGCGCCTGGTAGCAGGTGTTGAACCGGTTGGTCGGCGTTCCCGACGGGCACGACCAGGTGCGGCGCCGCACCTGCCTGCACGTGTTCGATCCCGTGCGGTGCAAGTTCTGGGGGCATTGTGTGGGGTGGATCATCCGGCAGGCCTGGTCGCCGCCCACCATGGACGTCTTGATCACATAGCCCGTCAGCGCCGTACATCTCGTGTACGGGTCGGGGTCGGCCGGATCCTCCAGCACGGTCGCCTCGCAGAAGTCGGGGAAGTCGTCCGACGGCGTCAGATACGAATTGTCCAGAATCGGATGCTCTGAACATGCGGGCTCGCTGAGCACGCACAGGGAGGCGTCGTTGGGATCCTCCCGCCAGGGCAGCGTGCACGAATCGGGCATGCCCGGAGTCACGGCCGAGGACTGGGCCTCCGCGGGTGTTGAGCCCGCGAGGCTCTCCAGCGGACCGAGAGGAACCGGCGACTCGACGGGCGCCAACGTGGCGATCAGCGCTGCGAGCGTGCAAACGAGCACCCTGGTCCGGCGCCGCGCTCGGCGCGGCTGCGGGCGGCGGGCGCCGCGCGGCAGGGGTCCGGCGGCCACCGGGCGGCCGGCGGAGGAGGAGCGCAGCGCGGGGCGGTCGGTCACGACGGCCAGTCGCGCGGGCATTCGCGGGGGCCCTCGGGCGGGGGCGAGTCGCAGATGCCGTCAGCGGTGAGGACCCTGCCGTCGGTGGCCCAGATCCGGCCCTCGTCGATCCAGGACTGCACATGTCCGTCCCACTCCGCGGCCCAGGCGTCTAGACCCGAGCAGTCCTCGGCAGGCCGGTCGGAGCCCTGCGACACGCGGTAGGAGGTGTCGGCCACCCGGTCCTCGAGGCCGCGTGACAACGACAGGAGGTAGGCCTGCAGCCGCGCCGGGGCCGACGCAAGTGCTGCTCCGTCGACGCCGACCACATCGGAATATCCGGGTACGACGCAGGCCACGGCCACTACCGCGGCCTCGCTGACCCCGACCAGCACCACCTCCGCGGGATACGTCGCCGGCTGGGAGCGTCGGGCACCCGCCTCGAGGTAGGACGCCAAGAGGTCGAGGTTCTCCGAACGGAGCGGATCCACCGACGCCACGGCCACGCAAAGCTGTGCCAGCGGGGTGGGGGCCGCCAGCGCTCGAGAGAACTGGTGCTCGTAGCGCATCACCGCCAGCGCGGCCGCGGTCGCGAAGTCGCCCATGGCCCGAACGTCGGCACCCGGGGCGGGCTCGGCGATGGCGTCGAGTTCCCAGGCGCTGGCACACACCTCTGGAGGAAACGCCCAGTCGAAGTCGGAGGTCCACACGGGCAGGTAGCGGGCTCGCAACTCCCCCAGCGGCGTGCGGGGGTCGGCGTTCGGGTCGAGCGGCGGCAGGACGGCCGTCGTGGGTACGACCTCGACGACGGGGCCGGTGTCACCGCCGGCGCTCGGGGCCGGTGGGGGGAACGTGGCGGTCGCCGGCTCCGCTCCTCCCCCGCACGCCGCCGCGAGGGTTGTCACGAGTGCCACGGCGAGCCCGAGCCGGACCGCCGCGGGCACCGATTCGGGGCGGCGCCGGGCGGGCTAGTGGCCGTCGGCGCCGAAGCGGACCGCCGCGCCCATGGCGTCGAAGCGGCGCAGCACCTCGTCCTGCACGGCGCGCACATCGGGATCATCGGGCCGCCGCGGGCGGGGCAGGTTCACGGCGAGGTCGTCATAGGCCACACCGCCGGGTCGGAACATGACGATGCGGTCGGCCAGCTCCACGGCCTCGGTCACGTCGTGGGTGACGAACAGGGCGGTCTTGCGGGTCTGCAGCCAGATGCGCTGCAGGTAGTCCCGCAGCGACCGCCCCGTGAGGGCGTCGAGGTGGCTGAAGGGCTCGTCGAGCAGCAGCACGTCGGGGTTCACGAGGAAGGCCCGGGCGATGCCGACACGCTGCTGCATGCCCGCTGAGAGCTGTGACGGGTACAGGTCGGCCACGTCGGCCAGCCCCACCATCTGCAGGTAGAACTCGGCCTCGCGCCGCGACCGGTCCGACTTGCGGTCCTGCACGTAGAGCATGTTGTCGGCGACGGTCCGCCACGGCAGCAGCCGCGGCTCCTGGAAGACGTAACCGAAGCGGGCGGGCACACCCTCCTGCAGGGCGCGCACCGAACCCGAGGTAGGTCGTTCCACACCGGCGACGATGTTCAGCAGCGTGGTCTTGCCGCTGCCGGAGGGGCCGACGATGGCCACGAACACGTTGCCGGTGACCGACATGTTCACACCGCCGAGTGCCTGCACCTGCCTGGGGTTGTTGACGGTCGGCGGGTAGACCTTGGTGAGGTTCTCTATGAGTACGGTCGCCATGTCATTCTCCGGGGCGGTTAGGTGGTCGTGGGGACTGGATTCCGGCCTGCGCCGGAATGACGAGTGGCGGGGCCGGCGCTTCTCACAGTTCTTCCTCGAAGGTGAGCGTGGGCTGCTGGTTCCACTGGAAGGCGCGGCGTTCCAGCGGGCTGAGCAGCAGCCGGTCGAGCAGCGTGATGAGGATCACGAACAGGAATATCCACGCCACGAAACCCGGATAGCGCAGCGCGTCGTACCAGAACCGGGCACGCCAGCCGACCCCGGAGGTCGAACCGAACCATTCCACGATCAGGAGGCTGTTCCAACCCGTCATGAAGGCGAGCCGCAGACCGGTGAAACCGCTCGGCAGCGTGCCGCCCAGCAGCAGGTGGTAGAGCCGCCGCCCCGCCGGCACACCGAACGACCTGCTCATCTTGACGAGCCCGGGGTCGATGTTCCGCACGCCGGCGCTGAGGTTGACCGCCATGAACGGGATGGCGGTGAGGATCACGGCCAGGATCGGGCCCTGCGAGGAGAGGCCGAACCACAACGAGGCCAGGAACGCCCACACGACCGCCGGCAGGGCCAGCAGCACCAGGACGGTGTCGTTGAACAGGCCGCGCGCCCAGCGGGACGCTCCGATGATGAGCCCGAGCAGGACTCCGGCGGGGATGCCGATGGCCAGGCCGACGGCGTAGCGGGTCAGGCTGAGGCTCAGCGGCTCCCAGAACTCGCCGGTGAGCGTCCCGCCGTGCGAGCCGCCGCTGATCTCGGTGATCATGAAGCCGACGAGCTCGTCGATGCCGGGCACGCGTGTGTTCGCCCACGTGACCCACTGCCAGATGAACAGCAGCACGCCGACCGCCAGCAGCCGGATGACCCACGGCCGGCGCAGCAGGCCCCGCAGCGTCAGCGGCCCCTTGGCGACGGGTTGGGCGTCCTGTTGCCGGAGGCCGGGAAGGCCCTGGTGGGCGTGTATGTCGCTCATGGCGTTGTTCCCAGGTCCGGCGAACGCCAGCGCGAGAACCGGCGTTCGATCTGGCGGAAGACGAGGCTCTCGATGATCAACATGATCCCGACGAACAGCACCGTCCAGGCGAGCATGCCCCGGATGTCGTAACTCTCGAAGCTGCGCCGGATCTGGAAGCCGATTCCGTCGGCGGCGGCGAAGACCTCGGTGAGCAGTTCGATGCGCCACGCCACGGCGAACGCCAGGCGGGAGCCGCCGAGGATCGACAGCAGCGACGACGGGATGAGGACGCCGGTGATGATCTGCTGGCGGGTCCGCCCGAACGATTCGCTCATGACGATCAGCCGCCGGTCCACACCGGTGAGCCCCTGGGCGAGGTTCATGGTGATGTAGGGCGTCGCCACGATCATGGCGTTGATGATCGGGCCCATCGGCGAGATGCCGAGCACGATCAGCGACAGGATGGCGAAGCTCACGGTGGGAACGCTGACGATGAACAGCAGCACGCTGTTGAGCAGGCGCCGCCACCACTTGCTGTAGGCGATCACCAGGCCCAGGACGGTGCTCAGTGCAAGTGCCAGCAGGAACCCGGCCACGACCCGCAGGAAGCTGGCTTGGATGTTTGTGGCGAAGTCGCGCTGCGTCAGCACGTCCCACGCCTCGACGGCTACCACGTGGGGCTGCGGGAGCTGCTGGGGCGTGAAGACGAACTGCGCGAAGAGGTACCAGACGGCGACGAACACCGCCCAACCGGTGACGACGCTCAGGCGGAAGCCCCAGCGCGCCAGGACGGATCGCCGCAACTCCTTGGCGGAGAGTTCCGAGACGCCCTCCGGCGTGATGCTGGGTATGGACACGGCGTCTAACCTCCCGATCCGCCCTCGGGGACCGACAGGCGGGTGGACAGCCGGTCGAGGTCGCCTTCGGAGCCGCCGCTCCCCGAGCCGGGCTTCAGGACCTCCTCGAGTGCCGACAGTTCCTGCGAGTAGGCAAGGTCGAACTCGGGCGGGGCGGCGTCGGCGGGCACGAGGCCGAGAGCCACCAACCGGCCGAACGCGAAGTTGTGCGTCTCGGCCTCCTGCTCGGTGATGTAGACCGACGGCACGATCCAGTCGTGCAGCTTCAGGTAGTCGGCCAGCCAGGCGATCTCGGCGTCGGACTCGATGGCGAAGTGGTGGGGGTAGTCGGCCACGATCTGCGCCTTGTGCCGCTTCCAGGCGGCCAGGCCCTCCTCCCACAGGCCGAGCAGGGCGTCGACCGCCGGCATGTTGGCCCGGTGCCATGCCGCGTCCGCGATGAAGGCGTCGGCGATCGTGCCCCTCTCCGCGCCGAACCCCTCACCGCCGAATATTTCGGTGCTGTAGATCGCCGCGGCCGACATGCCGTCGTAGAGCGGCCGCAGCCGGCCCTCGGCCAGGTACCGGACGCTGAACTCGGGCGTGCAGACACAGGCGTCCACGTCGCCCCGCATCACCAGGTCGGCGACGCCTGAGGGATCGACGGTGACGAGATCGAAGTCCGCGCCGCCGTGGCGGAAGTCCAGGCCGTAGCGGATCTCGGCGATGAGCCCCCACAGCAGCGTGGAGGCGAGTGAACTCTCCACGGCGATGCGCCGGTCCACGAGATCCTCCAGGGTCTCGGCGGTGGAAGAGCGCGGCACGGCCAGGATGCTGTGGTCGGTCGTGTACTTGCCGATGATGACCGGCTCGCGCTCGGGTTGCTCGACGAATTTCGGCACGTCGAGGACGTTGATGAGCACCACATCGGCGTGCCCTCCGGCGAACGCGGCGAACTGGTCGAACGGATGGCTGACGTCGATGCGGATGTTGCGGGACGCCTCCCAGGCGGCGCGGGTGCCGGAATCCTCCAGCCATTCCCAGATCGGGTCGGGCTCGAGGGCGAGACGGATGACAGTGGGCGCGGCCGCGGGCGCCTCCGGCTGGGCTCCCACCCCGGCCACCGTCGTGGCGGTGGAGAGGTTGGAGACTCCTCCCCCGCTGCTTCCGGCGCAGCCCGCGGCGACGAGCGCCGCCGCCAGGACGGCAGCGGACGCGGCCATCCGGACAGGCCGGTGAGTCCTCACGTCATCCCTCCGTCCCGCTCCCCTGCCCGGCGGCCGCCGACGGTTCGAGCCAGTCGGTGAGGGAGCGCATGCACCCCCAGTCGTTGAGCACGCAGTCCGGGTCGGCGCTCAGAACCCGGAAGCTGTCCGAGCCGTACAGGTCGCCAGAATCGAACCTGACGCTCTGGCCGTGTGCGGCTTCGTAGTCGGTCTGTGCGAGGGCGGCCAGGAATGACTCTCTCGTCAGCGGACCGTCGACCCGCGACACCGCCCCGAAGACGACGTCGAGATAGTCGCAGATCGAAGTCATGAGGCTCCAGGCGTCCGTGTGGAACCGGTGTGCGAACGGATCCGCCGCCGTGTCGGCGTTGCGGAGGCTGAGACAGCCCCGGTCGCGGCCGTCGATGGGATCGTCGGCCGCCCGCCGCGAGCTGACCTGCACGAGGTTGAGTCCCTGCGCCTTCGGCGCATCGGTGAGCACCAGGAAGGCGTAGTGGCTGTCGTTGATGATCCACTTCGGGTACCAGTCCGCCAGTTCAGCGGCTCGCATGAGGTTGCGGACGTCGTCCCAACCCGCCGAGGCGACCACCGCCGTGACGCCGGCGTCCCGCAATTGGGCGGCCGTCGCGACGAAGTGCTGCCGTATCGCTCTCATCAGACCGGCAATGTCCGGCGGCAGCGTCGCCAGGGACTGGTCGAACGCCCCCATGTCGGGATCGAAGATCTCGCCGCCGAGTTGGCGGAACTGCTGCTCCAGGACCAGCACCCCCGTACCGGAGAAGTCCGGCGGGACACCGGCCGAGGCGGCGACCTGCAGCCCGAGGCGTGCACTGGTCGAGTCGAAGACCGCCCGCTCCGAAGCGACGTTGTCGCCCTCGAGGTAGAACAGTCCGACACTGTCCGCCGTCGTCAGCGCGCCGGCCTCGAACGCGGCCTCCATGCCGTTCTCAAGCAGGAACTCCCTGGCGCCGTGGTCGACCCTCAGCAGTCCACCCGCCTGGGCGAACGTGGCATTCGGGAACTGGGCGTACAGGCCGACCGTCGGGATCTGCGCGCCGAGTGTGGCGCACCCGAGGATGGCGTCGTTGAGCCCAAGGCCCAGTAACACGAGCGGCTCCTCCGCCGGCAGTTCGGTGCAGATGCGCCCGATGTCGCCGGCGGGGTCGACGAAGCCGTACACATGGTCGACGAACTCGAAGCAGTGCCCGTTGATGCCACCGAGGCTGTTCACCTTGTTGACGTAGGCGTCGATGACGTGACCCGGATCGTCGTAGACCAGGTTCCCCAGCCCGATGACCGCGAGGTCGAACACGTCCGGCGTGCTGAGAGCGATCTTCACCGTCTCGGCGGCGCCAGGGCTGCCGGGAGCGGGGCACGGTTCGCCGGCCGCCAGCGTGCCGCCGGCGGCGCTGATCCCCTCACCGGGCCGGGAGGCGAGAACCGCGGGGTTCGCCTCGACGACCTGTTCGGGCACGGTCACGGCGATGCCCCCTTCGGTCGTCTGGGGGCTGTCGTCACCTCCGCATGCGGCCGCCAGGATGCCGACCGCGCCGACGACGGCGATCATCAGCCGGGCGCGGTCCGTCCGGGACTTCCGCCTGCGGAGTCGTTCGAATACGCGTTCGGTCGGCACGGCTGCCCTATGGGAATTCACTCGAATCTCGGCGGGGTATGAGAACCGTCGGGGGCCTCGCGAAGCAGATAGGCCAACTCCGGCCTCATCGCCTGGCTTGCGACGATGGTTACGGCGATGGGGTGTACGACGGCGCGGAAGCTCTCGTCCACGTGTATGCGCCAGGGCCATTGCGCCGCCGCTGACGACGTGGCGCCGACGAGCGCGAGCCGCGATCCGGGCGCGGTGGCGATGCGGCCGGCGCGCTGAAACAGGAGATCGTGGCCCGGTCCGACCACGAGGACGTCGATCGATCCGGAGCCGGCGTGCGCCGGCGACAGGGCTGTGGACAGGAGATGCTCGAGTTCCGGCGCGTCGTAGTTGGTGGCGTGGATGCGCTCCCAGCCGGGTCCGGCGGGCGAGCTGACGCCGACGGTGATGATGCGTATGTCACCGGCCAGCGGCGAGGAGCCGAGCGTCTCCACGATGGAGGTGAGCAGGCTGGCGGTGGCGTTGTTCGGTCCGGAGACCGCCAGGCAGCCGATCTCCTCGACGTTCAGCAGCAGCGGGCCCTCGACGGTGTCGCCGACCGGCACGAGGGCGGGGCACAGGGAGGGTCCCTGGCCGGTGGCGTCGAGTTCCTCGACGGTGACCGTGCGGGGCAGTTCGAGCACGTACCCGCCGGAGGCCGCCGTCCACCCCTCGGGTGCTTCGATCGGCGAGTCCAGCAGGATCTCGAACCCGTAGCTGCCGACGCGCACGCAGACCACCCGGGGCTTGTCCATCAGCCGCGCCACCGTCACGGCCCGCAGCTGGCGCATGGCCGCCTCGATGAGACGCAGGGTGTCCATGCGGGCGGTCTGCTCCAGCGACTGCTCGACGGGGTCGGGAGTCTGGGCGGCCCGTCGGGCGCCGCGGCGGCGCATCCGGCCGAGCTGCCAGAGCATCATGGCGTCGCCGATCGCCGTGCCCGCCAGGCTGCGCGGCGACGAGGCCACCACCTCCTCCACCGGCAACTCCACCGACGGGGTGGCACCTGTCACCGATGGCATGAAGGCCGGAAGCGGGGGCGCCTCCGTCTCGGGGCCGGGCACCATCGGGGGTTCGATGGGACCGAGGTCGGGCATGCCCGGCGGTGGTGGTTCGTACACGGGCGGCGGCGTTGGCGGACGCGGCGGAGGAGGCGATGCGAAGGTCGGCGGCGCCGGCGGTTCGTGTGCGGTCTCGGTCGGGGGCG